>CAWVSL010000005.1:0-115849 GCA_963933115.1 uncultured Colwellia sp. | reverse complement strand
AAACACTTGCCACTGCAACTTCTTCTATTGAAGCATTTGCAGTTATTGCCTCAGCTTTAGGCGCTGTTACTGAAACTTTAGATTGCATGTAGCTAACGATTTCACCTAAGGTGCGCAGCTCGGCTAAATCTTCCGGGTTCAGCTCTGGCAGGTCTGAAATAGTTTCTTGCACTGCACCGAGGATTTCAACGCGTTTAATTGAGTCGATACCCAAATCGGCTTCCATGTCCATTTCAAGCTCAAGCATTTCAGTTGGGTAACCCGTTTTCTCAGCAACGACCGCCATCATCACGGTTTGAATTTGTTGTAAGTCAAAAGATGAACATGGTGCGTCAACAACCAAGTCGATAACAGGTGCACTAGTTGACATTGTTTGAATTGCTGCAGGGGTGTTATTCACAGCAGTATGTGCAGTCATTGTTGTCGGCACATCGACTACGGGTTTAGCCAGAGGCATTTCAGCGGCTACTTTATCAAACACAACAGGAGCTGTTTCAACATCCATTTGCAACGGTGACAGCATAGCGGCCATATTCTCCGTCTGATTATTTAAGTATTGTTCATGAACACGTAATGTTGCTGATTGGAAGTCATGGTACATACTTAAGGTTCGGTCTACACTCTCAGATAATTCACCTTCTTTTTGCCCAGTTAATACTTTATCGAACGTAGCAGCGTAATCTTTTGGCCCTTGCATGTATTGCTCATGCACATGTAATAATTGCTGTTGATGTTCAACAAACTGACTAACACTTCGTTCAATACTGGCCGCTATCTCACTATTACCGGAAGGTGACAAGGTTAAAGGTGGTCGACTTGAAGATGATTGGCTTGCTAGAGCATTGACATCAGCAACACTCCCATCGGTATTTAAATAAATAATTTTTTCTACTTCGACAATACGCTCTACCTCAACAATTTTTTCAACCACCTTTACTTGTGGCTCGGCTACCGTTATTGGTGTTTTATTGGCTTGTTTGATTGTCCAGCCATCGTTTAAGCCATCATCAAAAGCTTTTTTAGTTTTAGGACTAACATAGGAAGCCCCCGTTAATTTCATTGACAAAAGAGACATTTCAACTGGAGCTAGTGGACGTTTCACAGCAGAATAAGGGTCAATATCATTCAGTTCTAGCCCTAATACTGCCATTTGAACAGCAGCTTCGCGCATTTGCCTATCAGCCGATTTTTTTGGATTAGCGTTAACAGCCATTGTCACCACATCACCTTTATCCTTTAGGATATTCTCTACAAGTTTAGTGAGTACATTTTTAGGACCAAACTCAATAAATACTCGACCACCGTCTGCATAAATATTATCGATTTCTTCATTAAAATGAACCGGTTCTAAGATATGACTTTTTAATGCTTTTTTAATATCAGCGGGTTTATTTGAATGCACTTTTGCACTGCCATTTGAATAGACAGGAACAAGGGGTTTATTAAATTTAGCGTTATCAATAGCCGCGGCAAAAGGTTTTTGTGCATGACCGACTAATGGCGTGTGAAATGCTGCAGATACCGGTAGGGGAACAACCTTATAACCTTTTGCTTTTAGCCTATCGATAGCAATAGCGATTTGACTTGTAACACCTGCAACCACGACTTGATTATTCGAGTTGTAATTCGCAATAGAAATATCGGTAATATTTTTGATATCATCAGCAACGTTTGTCGGCGAACCGACAACGGCGATCATAGTGCCAGTATCAACAGGCGAAGTTTCAGAAGAGCCTATGGGGGCAGCCATTGCTTGCCCGCGACTACGAGCTAACATGATATAATCACTATCATTAAATACGCCAGCAGCCCAGAGAGCCGTTAACTCACCAAAGCTATGTCCGGCAGTAAAGTCAGCTTTAAATCCGGCGTTAGTAAAGGTTTTATAAAGACCAACACTTAATGTCCCGATGGCCGGTTGAGCGTGTTGGGTTAAACGCAAAGCTTCGTCTTGCGCTTTACGTGCAGCATCGCTGAAAACAGGAATGGGGTAAGTAGTCGGTGTTAACTGACCTAAGCCAGCATGTGTAAACTCACTATCCATCGCTTGAGCTGCTTGCATCACACTTGGAAAGTTACAAGCAAGCTCTCGGCCCATATTGACGTATTGTGAGCCTTGACCAGAAAATAAAGCAACTACTTTACCGACAACAGCTAAACCTGTCTTACGATAATAAATACCGGTAGGTAATGACCAACCTTCACTGGTCAAATTAGTGCCTGTGTTCGCTCTAAATTGTTTCAATGCCGCGTCAATCATCTTGATCGCTTCACTGGCACTCTTAGCAACAAAGCCACAGCGAGCTAATTTTTCTACTGGCGTTTGTAAGGTATTTTCTGTAACCAACGCATTAAAAACATAGGGTTGTGAATCTAATTCAACACTGAGTTTAGTTTGCCAGTCAGCTAATGCCTTAATTAAATCTTGTTCATTACTCGCTGTAATCAAAATAGCTTGTGGTACGGTATTTAAACGATATTGTCCTACCGCGGTTGGGCGATACTCTTCTAAAACCATGTGGTAATTAGTGCCACCAAAGCCAAAAGAACTAATACCTGCACGGCGAGGTTGGCTGTCTTCACGTGCCATCCACGGACGAGTCTCATTGTTCAAATACATTGGGCTATTTTCAATATCAAGCGCGCTATTAGGTTGATCAATATGAATTGTGGCCGGCAATACTTTGTGGTGCAAAGCGAGTACCGCTTTAATCATACCAGCTGCACCAGCGGCCGCTTTGGTGTGACCAATTTGAGATTTAACTGAACCCAGAGCAATATGTTGCTTTTGATCGTTATTAAGAGAAAAATGCTTCAATAAGCCACTAAATTCTGCAGCATCACCGGCTTTAGTGCCCGTCCCGTGGGCTTCAATTAACCCACAACTTTTTGGTTCGAAACCAGCGTCATCATAAGCACGTTTTAAGGCTTTCGCTTGCCCGTCTGGCCGAGGCGCATAAATTGATTTAAAACGACCATCTGAAGAAGTACCGATGCCTTTGAGGACAGCATAAACCTTGTCACCATCACGTTCAGCATCTTCAAGACGTTTGAAGGCCATCATACCGATACCTTCACCTATCATCATGCCTTTTGAGTCATTATCAAATGGGCGAATATCTTCATTGGTCGTAAAAGCTGGCGTTTTAGAAAATGACATGTACATAAAGGGCGAGTTATCACAACAGACACCACCAGAGATCATCACTTCTGATCTATGTTCAAGTAGGTCTGAAATGGCTAACTTAATCGCTGCTAGTGAGCTTGCACAAGCGGCATCAACGACACAGTTAGTCCCACCAAAATCAAACCGATTAGCAATTCGACCAGCGATAACATTGCCTAACATACCTGGAAATGAATTTTCTTCCCAATCAATATACGCCTTTTTAAATTTCTCAATGATCATTGCCCGATCGTCGCTATCAACACCTGAGGCTTTTAGTACTTTTTCTAGAACCGGACCTTGAAGACGAGCCGTTAGTGGCGAAATTTGTTTTTGACCACCGCCAACCCCTAAAGTGATACCCACTTTATTACGATCATAACCCGAGCCATCACCAATACCCGCGTCGTTTAGTACATCACGTGCAACAACTAGAGATAACAACTGGGCAATATCTGTTAATTCTAAAATATTGGGTGGTAAACCAAATTCCATCGGATCAAAATCAATTTCAGGTAGAAAGCCACCCCGTTTACAGTAAGTTTTATCCGCAACTTTAGGATCACTATTATAATAATCATCAATAGCCCAACGATCACTGGGTACATCTTCAATTGAATCTACCGAGTCAAAAATATTGTCCCAATAGTCTTCTAAATTTTTCGCATCGGCAAAAATTGATGCCATACCAACAATCGCGATAGGACACTCTTGTAGTCGCGAATTAAATTGCTGTTCATCGGCTGAGTTTTTTTCAACGTCAGCTTTAGGTAACGTATTCTTTTTAGCCATGGATTTTTCAACCATTAACTTATCTCCAGTTTAAGATTTTGTTGCATCTTCGTTGTCACATTGGTCAATATTAGTCGGATGATTAGCATCATCGGCTGCGCTATTAACCGCATTGTTGAGTAGACGAAAACGACTTAAAAATTCGGTGTAATTACCTGCCAAAATTCGGCGAATATGGAATGGTGCTTTGGTGAGTACATAGCTCATGTAACGACTAGCGGCATCGGCTTCATTACCGTCATATATATCAACATAAACCCAACCAGAGGAAGGATCGTTGGCCACCAGTAGCCTACGTTTTTGTTGTTGCTCTGAATCTGAGCTGGTTTTAGTCCCGTTAGTTGACTTCCGATTGAAAAAATCAGGCAGTTGGGTCACTTTAACTTGAACAACCTCATATTCTGACAACTTATTAGTGCGATTTAAGACTTCTCGCATCGCTTGAGGGGAAATTTCTGACAATAAAACTTGATGCTCTAGCATGTCCTCTAAAGTAACTTGTACCGGCGTATTGTGGCTAGAATTTAATGGATTATCAGCATTAATAACCTCGCCAGAGTTTTCCATATTAGCTAAACGTGACACACCATGGCGTTTTAAACAGCGCTGTAACCCAGCACGTGAGACATGAGGGTTAATAAACTGTTTACAAACAGCAAGTAGCTCATCAAGAGAAAGCAAAAGTCTGGTGCGAAGCTCAACAACAACATACTCTTGCGCTTCGCTTAATGTGGTGTTTAATTGTTTGGGAATATGTGATGCATCAATTAGCGACTCTCTTTGACGCCATTTTCTAACCGTAGATTCAGATATTTTTAATAACCGAGCTAGTAGTGCAGTTGGTAAGTCTGACTCATGGATAAAGGCACGCATTTCAGGTGTTGTTGTTGCGTTTGCATGTTGTTTAGACATTGATAACCCTCATTAACACTCTAGTTTTATTAAGCATAATTTAAAAGTATTACCAAGGGCACACTCCATGTACGGCTAATATACACAGGTTTCAAACCCAATACAATCACCCGATACTGAGATTGTATAAATTTGTTCACGCAAGTAACGCCACTGGTCAATAAGCAGGCGAAAATAAAGTTTTTTAGTATAAAAACAGTGACTAAGTTATTTAAAGTTTCGTTATTTTTGCTACTGATAATAAAATGCTAAATTTAACTGTTTTATATGATAAGATTTTTTAATAAAACGCGGTAAAATATTGCATCAAACTGAGCGATACTTATTACTTATATTACTTATATGACTTAGTTGATTGATGCGAACATGACGGAACAAAAAAATATCATTACAGAAAAGCTAGTATTATCAAAAAATGAAATTCATTTGTGGACAGTCAAGCCTCAAGATTTATTACAAGGGCTAGAAAGTGACTTATTAAAGCAAAAATACCAAAGTTTGCTTACTGATGATGAAACGGTAAAACAGCAAAGGTATAAGTTTGAAAAAGATAGACATGATGCATTAATTACCCGAGCGTTTATTCGGGACCTACTTTCTTATTATGCTGACATCGCGCCAAGTGACTGGCGTTTTGATAAAGGTGAAAAGGATAAACCTGAGATTGTTAATCCACCACTACCACTTAGATTTAACCTTAGCCATACTAAAAACCTCATTATTTGTGCGGTTACCTTAATTGATGATATTGGATGTGATGTTGAAAATACCACAAGGTCTAATGATGTATTAGCTGTTGCTGATCGTTATTTTTCACCAAGCGAAACTCAAGAGTTATTTTCACAGCCTTTAGAGCAACAACGCCAGCGTTTTTTTGATTATTGGACCTTAAAAGAGTCCTATATCAAAGCTTGGGGATTGGGCTTAGCCATTCCATTAAAAGACTTTACTTTTAGTATAGCGCCACTTAAGGCTGAACATAGTGATAGCTTGTTGAGTAGCAAGGTTCCTTGCAAAAAAATGAAAATCAATAGCAATATAAGCCTAGCGTTTGCTGAGCATAGAGTCGATGAGCCAACCTTATGGCGTAGCTGGTTATTTTATCCCAATGATGAACACCGTATTGCTTTATCACTCAGATCACAGTCTGATAATCAGAGTACTGAATATCATTTTAGATTTTTCAATAGTTTGCCTTTAATAAGCTGTGTTGAAGTCACCTAACTTATAGAGGCTCTAGTGATTTCATCACTGCTATTAACCGTTATCTTGTTAGCTAATTATCTACTGGCTTAAAATAAACGTGACTAGATCGAAAAAAATGCCTTGTCACAAAAGTTACAAGGCATTTATTAATTGTTAATTGTTAATTGTTAATTGTTAATTAATAGCGTCGTTAAAATAAATCATCATCAATATCAAACAGTGATTGGCTACCTGCTTTAATAGCCAAAATTAACGACTGTGTTCTTGGTAACATTCGCGCAAAGTAATAACGAGCTGTCTGTATCTTACTGAGATAAAAACTATCACCAGACTGTTGTTTTTCAAGTGATACTTCAGCCATTTTAGCCCAAACAAACGCCATAGCTGTGTAACCAAAAACATGTAAATAATCATTAGCGGCAGAACCCAATTCGTTCGGATTAGCTGAAGACTTACTTAATACCTCTTGAGTAAGCTCAGATATATCAACAATCGCGTGTTTTAATGGCAAAATAAATTCCTGCATATTTTCAGCTGAGGTTTCATCAATGTAAGCATTCACTTCATCAATAAAAACTTGCATCATAGCACCTTTACTACCAGCAACTTTGCGGGCTAACAAATCCATGGCTTGGACACCATTAGTGCCTTCATAAATCTGAGAAATACGAGTATCACGAACCAATTGCTCCTGGCCCCATTCGCGCACATAGCCATGACCACCAAAAACCTGTTGCCCCGTTACAGTACTTTCAAAACCCACATCGGTAAAAAATGCTTTCGCTAGTGGTGTCATTAATGCCGCTAAGGTTTCACCTTTTATTTGTTGTTCACCTTCACCATAAGTGGCTAAATCAAGTTGCATGGCAATATAGGTAGATAACGCACGAGAGCCTTCATTCATCGATTTCATATTTAATAGCATACGGCGAACATCACCGTGCACCATAATTGAGTCTGCTGATTTTTCTGGGCTCTTTTTTCCTGTTGCTGAACGGCCTTGCAATCTATCCTTTGCGTATTCTAAAGCATTTTGATATGACTTGACCGCCGCACCAATACCTTGAATACCCACACCAATACGTTCAAAGTTCATCATAGTGAACATACAAGCTAAACCTTTGTTTAGCTCACCAATAAGAAATCCTTGTGACTCATCAAAATTCATCACACAAGTAGCAGAAGCATGAATACCCATTTTATGTTCAATAGAACCACAGCTTACATAATTGGTTTCACCGAGTGATTCATCATCATTGACTTTAATCTTAGGCACTAAAAATAATGAAATACCACGAGGGCCTGCTGGTGCATCTGGCAGTTTTGCCAAAACTAAGTGAATAATATTGTCGGTTAAGTCGTGTTCACCCGCAGTGATGAACATTTTACTACCCGTGACTGTATAACTACCGTCTTTTTGTGGAATGGCTTTGGTACGAATCATACCTAAATCTGTCCCCGCATGTGCTTCTGTCAAACACATTGAAGCAGCCCACTCACCGGTATACATTCGAGTTAAATAACGTTGTTTTAAAGACTCACTACCATGTTTAGCCAGTGTTAAACCAGCACCCGCTGACAAGCAAGGATAGAGTGAAAAGGCAATGTCAGATGAGCACAACATTTCTTCATGAAATGCAGTCACCACTTTGGGCATTCCCATACCACCATAATCAACATCACCACCTAGCGCACTCCAACCGCCTTCAGCATAAGTATTAAAGGCTTCTTTATAACCTGGCGCTGTGGTGACTTTACCATGGTCAAAACTAACACCTATTTCATCACCTTGGCGTGACAGTGGCGCTATTTTTTGCTCCGCTATTTTTGAGCATTCTTGTAAAACGGCATCTACTGTCTCTTTATCAACATGGTCAGCTAATTTTGGTAAATTTTGCCACATAACATCATTTTTAAAAACGTCATATAATAAAAAACTCATATCTTTTAAAGGGACTTGATAATCAGCCAATTTTTTTCTCCAAACTTGAGGTGGTCATAAATAAGGTAAATACAAAACCAAACAAACAATTAAAACAACTGTTTGAATATAGCAATATTATCAAAAATGTAAAGGTATTTCAGCTAAACAATTTATCATTGTTATTAACACTGAATTAAGATTAGTGGTATGTCGATAGGTTCGCAATGAAGTATCGAAAAGAATAAAAACTGTGTTTCTCTCTCTAATTTTCGACTCACTATTATATATTAGTTGCCCAAAAAATAACAAACAAACTGCTTTGAAACACTCTACTGCTATAGCTTAGTGACAGTTTTTGGTGTATCATAGCCGCCGTTTTTCAAGGGCCATTACTAAGCTTTTATTAGTACCTTTTTATTTATTCTGGAGACTTTTTTTATGCTATTTCACCCGGGACAACGTTGCATTAGTGACAGTGAATCTGACCAAGGTCTAGGCACGGTAACCGCTGTTGAACACCGATTCGTTACTATTGTCTATACCGCTACCGGAGAAGCTCGCCAATACGCTATTGCAAATGCGCCTTTAACTCGTGTTATTTTTAATAGTGGTGATAGCATTCCAAGTCATGAAGGCTGGCAGCTTGTTGTCGAGTCAATGGAAGAGATAAATAACCTTATTACCTATCATGGCATTAGAAAAGATACCAATGAGAAGGCCAGTTTAAAAGAAGTGATGATTGATCACTTTATCAAATTTAATAAACCTCATGATCGATTACTCAATGGCCAAGTAGATCGCCTTGATTGGTTCAGCTTAAGAAAAGACTGCTTACAACATCAGTTTGATCAGCAACAATCTCAATTGATGGGTTTGTCCGGTGCTCGGGTAAGTTTAATTCCTCATCAATTATATATTGCGGATGAAGTGGGCAGTCGTTTTGCTCCTCGGGTACTTTTAGCTGATGAAGTTGGTTTAGGAAAAACCATTGAAGCCGGGTTAATTATTCATCAACAGTTAGTGAGTGGCCGTGCACAACGTATTTTAATTATTGTGCCTGAGTCCTTAATGCATCAATGGCTCGTTGAAATGCTTCGCCGCTTTAATCTTAAATTTAGCATTTTTGATAATGATCGCTGCGTTGAAAGTGCCAGTGAAGGTGATAATATTAATCCCTTCAGCTCTGAACAATTAGTGTTAGTCACTTTAGGTTTCATTACCGATAATCCAAAGTGGTATGAAGCGCTTATTGATGAAGATTGGGATTTAATGGTTGTCGATGAAGCCCACCATTTAAATTGGCAACAAGACAATGCCAGTATCGAATATCAATGTATTGAGCAATTGTCTCAAACCATTCCAGGGGTGTTATTGCTGACGGCGACACCGGATCAATTAGGTCATGAGTCTCACTTTGCTCGTTTACGCCTGCTTGACCCTGATAGATTTTTTGATTATCAAAAATTTACAGAAGAAGAAGCGCACTATGTCGAAGTGGCCGATGCCGCTAACGCCTTAGTTGAAGGTCAACTGCTTAGTAAAGAGCAAAACGCTACATTAACGGCTTTGTTAAAAGAAACTGATATAAGTGAATTACTCAGCTGTATTAATAGTATCGATGCTTCTGAAAAAGCTGAAAGTGATGCCCGCCAACAACTGTTAAAACAATTACTGGATCGCCACGGCACCGGTCGTATTTTATTCAGAAACAGCCGTAACACCATTAAAGGTTTTCCTGAACGACAATTGTTGCCCGTACCGTTAGCAATGCCCGAGCAATATCAAGAACAAATAAGTGACTATTTACTCAGTGATACCGCTGAAAATCTTGCGGAGCAGGCACAAAGTAAGTTTATTTTCTGCCCTGAGATGCTTTACGGGTTAGATAGCCAAGAGCAAACATGGACAGACTTTGATCCCCGTGTCGATTACTTAATTACCTTACTCAAGAACTTAAAGAGAGAAAAAGTGTTAGTTATTTGTGCACATGCACAAACAGCTATTGATTTAGAAAAGGTTTTACGCGTCAAAGAAGGTATTCGTGCAGCAGTCTTTCATGAAGGCTTATCAATTTTTGATCGTGATAAAGCGGCGGCTTATTTTGCCCAAGATGAAGACAGTGCGCAATTATTGTTGTGTTCAGAAATTGGAAGTGAGGGTCGTAACTTTCAGTTTGCTCATCACTTAGTTTTATTTGATTTACCCAGTAATCCAGACTTACTTGAGCAGCGTATTGGCCGCTTAGACCGTATCGGCCAAACAGATATTATCCAGTTACATGTGCCTTATTTTGAAGACTCTGCCCAACAATTGTTATTTAATTGGTATCAGCAAGGGCTTAATGCTTTTGAGCAGACCTGTATTACCGGTCGCGCTATTTTTGAAAACTTTGGCGATGCAATAGTAAAATTAGCCTTATCCGGCCAATGGCAGTCTGATGCTGCTGCAGCCCTTATTGACGATAGTCATGATAAACACTTAATTCTTAAAGCGGAGTTAGCGTCGGGACGTGATAAGTTACTTGAACTTAACTCTTCCGGCCAAGGCCGAGCTCATGAATTAGTGGATAAAATTGCTCGACAAGACCGCCAATTTACTTTGCCACAGTTTATGTTCCAAGTCTTTGATGTCTTTGGTGTCCAGCAAGATGACAAAGCAGATAACGCCATCGCTTTAAATCAAACTGAACATATGCTCAATTCTAACTTTCCTTGTTTGCCTGAAGATGGCACCACCATTACCTTTGATCGAGAAACTGCGCTACAAAATGAGAATTATCAGTTGATCACTTGGGATCATCCGATGGTGCGGGGCGTAATCGATTTATTACTCAGTGACGATATTGGTAATGCCAGTATCGGCATTTTGAAAAATCCCGCGTTACCTGTTGGTACCTTTTTCTTAGAATGTCTATTTACTTTAGAAGCTACTGCCCCTGCTCATCTTCAATTAGGCCGTTATTTACCGACGACACCTGTGCGAGTATTAGTTGATAAGTCAGGACTGAACTTAGCTGACAAAGTGAGTGAGAAAGTCCTTGATAGCCAATTAACACCAGTGAAAAAGCAAGTGGCACTGCAATTGGTTAAAGCGTTAAAAGCGCAAGTCCCGACAATGGTCGCTAAAGCAGAGAGCCATGCAGAAAAACAAGTAGTGAATATTCAAACTAAGGCCTTAGCAAACATGCACAAAACTTTAGATGAAGAGTTTGAGCGTTTAACCGCCCTAGCAGCAATAAACCCTAATGTTCGTCAAGAAGAGTTAGACTTTATTAACATGCAACAAGATGAACTCAGTAACTATATTAATAAAGCGCAACTGAAATTTGAAGCGGTTCGCATGATAGTGGTTAGTAACCAATAGCGTTAATAAAAAAAGAGAATAACCCATGGCAGCCAACCCTGACTTTATTTATCGACCACCGATGTCGCCTTATCTTGATATTATTTATCAAGATGATGATTTAGTGGTGCTCAATAAGGGCAGTGGTTTACTGTCTGTTCCAGGAAGACTCCCTGAGCATCAAGATTGTTTACAAAACCGTGTCAGCCGTGTTTTACCGAACGCAACTATAGTGCATCGTCTTGATATGGCGACCTCTGGCATTATTTTAATGGCACTCAATAAACCCGCTCATGTGGCTATTAGCCAACAGTTTGAAAAACGACTTACTAAAAAAAGTTATATCGCTAGGGTATATGGTGAGGTAAAAGAAAGTAATGGCCGCATTGAACTGCCTCTTATTTGTGACTGGCCGAATCGTCCAAAGCAAAAGGTGGATCATGAACAGGGTAAAAAAGCACTGACCTACTGGCGAGTTATTCGTATTGATGAACGTCAAGGCGAATTGAGCACCTTAGTGGAGTTGACGCCTGTTACCGGTCGTTCACATCAACTGCGTGTCCATATGCTAGCTTTAGGTCATCCTATTTTAGGTGACCGATTATATGCCCATGACAAAGCATTGAACGTTAGTCGACGCCTGCAACTTCATGCACAAATGTTAGAGATAACACACCCTGTCAGTAATAAACCCCTGATTTTTATTACGCCGTGTCCTTTTAATTAATAATCGTCTTAGGGTATAGTTTTTTAGTCCTTATAGCTTTACTAGTTGAAATCGTTACCGGTAATCAATAGGTAAAATGTAAGAAAGAAAGCTACTTATTTTTGGATATCAAATCATAAGCGGCTTGGATGTCTTGAGTTTTTTGCTTAGCCACTTCCATCATCTCAGGTGGAAGCCCCTTAGCAATTAGTTTATCAGGGTGATGTTGAGACATAAGTTTCTTATAGGCTTTTTTAATCTCTCTAAATTCTGAGTTTTTATCCATTCCTAACACTTTGTAAGCATTAGTTAACTGCTGAGGCCCTGCAGGTTGACGATAATTTTGCTGCCCTTGTTGCCCTCTCTGTTGATATGAGCCGTCTTGATGAAATGCCGCGCCAGCAATAATCATTTCTAGTAACTTATCTAGTTCTCGGGTTGAGAAACCTAATTGTCTAGCAATATTATGTAATACCGATCGTTCGGCAGCGTCTAACTCACCATCTGAAAATGCAACTTGAATTTGTATTTCGATAAACATCAAGAGTAAGTCATGGCGACGACCACAGGAGCGTCTGAATTTATTGAGCTTTTCATTGATAGCAAAGCCCGTTGTTTTTCCTTCACGAAAAGCATCTTGCGCTTGTTGTCTTACGTTACCCGTTAAACCCATTTTATCCATGTAGGCATTAGCAAAAGCAATTTCGTGTTTATTTACCTGGCCATTAGCTTTAGCGATATAGCCCATAACAGAAAAAGTTGAATGGAAAAATACCGCTTGACGGGAAATATCATCGGCTTTGTTAGGAGAAGAACCATCGAGTTCAATACGACGACCTTTATCAAACATATGTCCGATCCAAGCACCGACCAAGGCACCAAACAGGTTTTTGCTCAACATTAAGCCAAATAAAAAACCTAAAACTTTACCCCAAATAGACATACTGTTTTCCTAAAAAAATTAACTAGATTTTATGTGTTGAGTTTAGCTGCGCTAAACGCTTGGGTGTACCAACATCTGTCCAAGCATACGGTAAAACACTTGCCGTAATTTTCCCATGCTGAGCTGCTGCTCTTAACATAGGGGCTAGTGGCAATACTGAGGTGTTTTCAAGGGAAGCTGTTATCGCTTGTTGAATAGAGCCTTGTTGAAAAAATTCGGGTTTGAATATAGCCATACCGCTGTAAGTGTAACTTTGTTGCTTTTGTCCAACCTCTGTCTTGGAGGGTTTATTTTGTAGTAAACCCTCATCAATACAAAAGTCACCTGATACATTATGCTCTGGGTTTTTAACTAACCATAAATGAGCGAGTTTATCCACGGGCAAAACAGGGAGATGAGTAAAATCAAAGGTCGTAAAAACATCACTGTTAATTAATAAAAAAGGCTTGTCGCCAAGTAAAGGTAAGGCGTTAATAATACCGCCCGCGGTTTCTAATGCCGGATTTTCAGCACTGTAAGTGATATTTACCTGCCACTCGTTTCCATCTTTTAAGTAGTCTTCAATCATGCCGCCAAGCCAAGCGTGGTTAATAATGACGTCTTTAATACCTAGCTGCGCAAGTTTTTTAATATGATGTTCAATTAATGCCACCCCGTTCACTTTTAATAACGGCTTAGGACAGTTATCCGTCAAGGGTTTCATCCGCTCACCGCGCCCGGCGGCTAAAATCATTGCTTTCATAAGTTATCACTTTCCTTATCATTCAATAACTTCATGGCAGGTAATACTTGTGATTTTATCAAGTGATGCAAGAAACTTAACTGCGGATATTTAGCACTGATCTCTTCTATATAAGAGAGTGTTAAGGGAATATCGTTTAAGTAACTGCCTTTGTTATCACGATAATATAATCGACAAAAAATACCACTGGCTTTCAGATGCCGTTGTATACCCATTAAATCAAACCACTGTTGCCATTGTTGCTCGGTGACATCCTCAAGTGAATACTGCTGAGTCATCAACTGACAGAAGTCGTTAAATAAGGGCTGAATGAGACTGTCAGGCCAACGGCTATAACAATCCCTTAATAAAGAGACTATATCGTAAGTTATTGGACCTATTACCGCATCCTGAAAATCAATAATACCTAATGAGTTGTCATTAAGTACCATGATGTTTCGGCTATGAAAGTCACGATGCATGGTGACTTTAGGTTGAGATAATGCGCTAACAGTTAAACATGAAAAACACTGCATAAGCTGTTGTTGATCATCCGGTGACAATTGAATATTTAAATGTTTTTCAAGTAGCCACTGAGTGAAAATTTCAAGTTCAAGCTCAATGAATCCTTGATCATAAATTGGTAGCTGATATTGATTGTTGACCTCTTTCAGGACGTTGTCTGGGTTTTTGACGATATTGGCTTTGGAAATGGCTGGTAACAACCTTATTACTTGAGAGTAAACCTTATGTATATCAACATCTTCGTTATTTTTTTGCAGGGTATCGGCAAGTAATTGGTTGCCAAAGTCAGTTAGACAGAAGAAACCCTGCTGTAAATCTAAGGCAATTATTTTAGGAACATTGAGGTTTTCATTTGTTAATGCTTGCCCAATCGCAACAAAAGCCTGATTGTTAGAGTATTGAGGCGGTGCGTCAACAGCAATTAAGCTTTGTCCTTTTAACTTAAAACGGTAATACTGACGAAAGCCTGCATCGCCTGTCATCGGTTCTAATTCAATAGCAGCTAACCCTTGCTCATTCGCTAAAACAGAAGACAACCAGTTTTTTAATAACATACATCGTGATTCTTGTGACAAAGAAACCCACCTTTTAAGAAGTAGCTTACCTAAAAATGAATAAAGGCATTAGCGAGATAATCAAAATTGCTATATCATAGCGGTGTTTGGCACAAAAATATGTTTTTCATTGCCTTTTAGTGTTTTATTTTTTTTCAAAAAATAAGTGTTGGTTATCAATTTTTCGGACAATAAATGCTCTTTCGTTGTAAATTATTTTTTTTAACTTTTTGTCTATTATCTTCAGTGGCGAGCTATTCTGCTGATCAAACTTATAAAAAAACTAAGTTATCTGAATCATACAGTCAAGAAACAACTATTCCAGGTATTGGAGAGCAGCAATGCTTAATAACCGCCTATGATAAAATAACTCATAATTTCGCTAAAATTACTGATAATAGTATTCGTGTTGAAGCGAAATTTTCATCTATTAAAAGAAATCAATTAGCAAAATTTAATGGCAATGTAGTTTTAGTCAATAAAGACCATACTATCCTTGCTGATGAACTTGCCTTTAACAGAGAAACGTACTCGTTACTTGCTGAAGGAAATATTCAATATCAAAATGATGGCATAAACATTTTTGCAGATAATATTGATGTTAGTCAGTCATCGCAACAAACCACTTTAAGTAATACCTCTTACCAATTAAATGATAATCCCGGGCATGGCAGTGCACGTGAACTCTCTATTAGCACCGATGGCACTTTAGCCTTAATTGACTCGACTTATACAACTTGTGTTGGAGAAAGACCTGATTGGCAAATAACTGCAAGTGAAATAAACATCTCTGTCAAAGAAAATATTGGTCAGATTTATCATGCGCGCATTAGTGTTTTTGATATCCCTGTTCTCTATTTACCTTACTTTTCATTTCCGGTTACTAACGAAAGAAAGTCTGGTTTTTTATACCCAAGTATTAAAACATCTAGCCAATCAGGTTTAGAAATAACCACACCGTTCTATTGGAATATCACAGAAGACTTTGATGCTACTTTAACCCCTCATTATATGTCTAAACGGGGCACACAATTACTTACCGAGTTTCGTTATTTATCTGGTCAGCAGTCAGGCATGTTTGATATTGAATATTTAAACAAAGATGATGAGATTAAGGACAACAATGATCCTAGGTATTTGGCCAGATTTCAGCACATAGGGACCTTTTCAAATAATTTCAGAGCCTATATCGATTTCACCACGGTCAGTGATGATAATTATTTAGTGGATATTGGCAGCAAACAATATAACGATAATGATAATTATTTATATCAAGTTGCTGAATTATCCTATTTTGGTGAAAATTGGCAAACAACGATGAAAGTGCAAGATTTTGAAGTTTTAGGTAATAATCAGGCCAGCTTTAAGACCTTACCGCAAATTGAATTACAACTTTACCAACCGTTGAACTATGCCAATAGTCAATTTGAACTTTATTCGGAATTAACTCGCTTTGAAAGTTCAAATGAAGAACGGGTGAATGCTAACCGTTATCATGTTGAAGCCGGTGTTTCTTTTCCTCTGTCATCCCCTGCCTGGTTTTTAAATTCAGAATTAAAAATATTACATACTTATTATGAGCAAGAAAAAATTGCACTTGGCAGTTTACTGGAAGAAGAAGTCAGTCGTACATTACCTAAAGTTCGATTTCACGGGGGGTTTAATCTAGATCGCACGATGACTTTGTTTGATTCACAGTACACGCAAACACTGGAACCTCAAATTCAATACTTGTATGTTGGTGATGTTGATCAAAGTAATATTGGTATTTACGACAGTACAACATTACAAGATAACTATGACGGTTTATTTAGAAACAGAAGAAATAGTGGCCTAGATAGAATCGCCGCTGCAAATCAATATTCATGGGGGTTAACCAGCCGTATTTTAAACGCTGAAAACACAGAGTTATTACGGTTTAGCCTCGGTCGTATCACTTATGTTGATAACTTTAATAGTCTTAGTAGAGATGACAGTACGTTGAGAGAGTCTGCCCTTGCTGCTGATCTGTTTTTCAGACTTAACTATCAATGGCAAATCAGTAGTGACTTACAATACAATACACAATCGAGTTTAGTTAACAAAAGTCAAATTAATGTCGATTATCGTTTTAATAAAAATACCAATATTCAATTGAACCATAGGTTCACTCGCGATGTCTCAGGTAATAGATTAGAACAGGCGTCATTAGTAACCAACTTTCCTCTATCTAAAGATTGGAAGTTTGTTGGGCGTGCAACGCACGATTTAATCCAAAATAGAAGTTTCGAAACTTATGTTGGTTTACAATATGAAAGCTGCTGTTGGGCCATTAGAATGGTTCATCATCGCCATATTATTTCTAACTTTGACACCCAAGATTTTTTAAATGAAAACCGCGATGAATTTGATAGTGGTTTTATGTTACAGTTTGTTATCAAAGGGCTAAATGGCCAACAAACAAACGTCGGTACTGAAGATATGTTTAATTCAAGTATATTTGGTTTTAAACGTCCTTATTTTCTTAATAATTAACGAAGCATTACAAGAAACATTACATGAAAAATTTATTAAAAGTAATATCACTAAGCACCCTATTTATTTTTGGCACCATGTCAGTAAGCCATGCGGAAGAAAAACTACTCGACAGAGTCGCGGTTATAGTCAATGACGGCGTGGTATTAGAGTCTGAAATTGTCAATTTGATGAAAAAAATCAAATACCAAGCGGAACAACAAAGTCAAAGTTTACCTTCTGATAACGCCTTGCGTATTCAAGTCACTGAAAAACTGATAAACGATACGTTAATCATTCAGATTGGTGAGCGTATGGGTATACAAGTTAGTGATGCTGAATTAGATCAAACGATGGGCAATATGGCAAACGACAATAAGATGACCTTGGAGCAACTCCGTCAAAGTGTTGTTGAAGAAGGTTCAAGTTATGAAAAATATCGTGAAAGTGTTCGTACAGAATTAATTTCAGGGCAAGTTAGCCGAGGAAGTGTTCGCCGTCGAATTTATATCTCTCCACAAGAAGTCAATAACTTACTTTCATCAATGAAAGAACAAACCATTAATGACGTTGACTACCAATTAGGACATATTCTAATTGAATTTCCGTCTGATGCGAATGCTCAAGAAATGGCTACTCAAAAAGATAAAGCCGATAAGGTAATCACTTTATTAAACAGTGGCTCTGATTTTACCAAAATTGCAATGTCTTCTTCTGGCGCATCTAATGCTTTAACCGGTGGTGACTTAGGCTGGAAAAACATAAATGAAATGCCAACCTTATTTTCAGAGCTTGTTGAAGGAAAAAGTAAAGGCGATGTCTTTGGTCCAATACGTACAGGCTTAGGCTTTAGTATTGTTAAGATTCTTGATATACGAGGTCGTCAGGTGGTTGAAATAGAGGAAGTAAAGGCTAGCCATATTCTAATCAAGCCGTCAGTGATATTAAGTGAAGCAAAAGCAGAGGCGATGCTGCAAGATCTTTTGGATCAAATTAATGCAGGTTCTGCAACCTTTGAAGTACTGGCAAAAGAACACTCTGAAGGTCCAACATCAATTCGAGGTGGCGATTTAGGCTGGGCTGAAGCTCAAATATATGATCCTGCGTTCAAAGATGCCTTGGCAAGTATGAATGTTGATGAGTACCATAAACCTTTTCGCTCATCATTTGGCTGGCACATTGTTCAATTAACAGGTCGCCGCACAGTCGATGCGACAAATCAAATGAATGAAAATAGAGCCTATCAAATGCTTTATAATAGACAATATGATGTAGAACAAGCTCGATGGATAAAAGAGACCCGTAACGAAGCTTATATTGAAGTTCTAGGAACGGTAAATAAATAATGACATTATTGGTAAAAGTTAAGCGCATAGTAATAACACCAGGTGAGCCGGCCGGTATTGGGCCTGATCTTGTTGTAGCTATAGCTCAGCAAAATTGGCCTGTTCAATTAGTTATTATTGCTTCTAAAAGTTTACTGCTAGAACGAGCAAAGTTATTGGGCCAATCATTAACTATTATTGATTATGATGAAAATAAACCAGCTATAGCCCATCAAGCAGGAACTATAACGCTTTTACCGATAGAATTAGCAGAGCCCTGTATTGCTGGTGAGTTAAATGCAAATAATGGCGCTTATGTGGTTGAAACGTTAAGAGTTGCCTGTGAAAAAAATATGTCGGGTGAATTTGATGCAGTAGTTACTGGCCCTGTTCACAAAGGCTTAATAAATAAAGCGGGTATCCCATTTAGCGGTCATACAGAATATTTTGCTCATCAAGCCAACTGTTCTGATGTGGTCATGATGCTAGCGACACCAGGCTTACGAGTTGCACTTGTGACAACACACATTCCTCTCGCTTACGTTTCTAAAGCGATTACAGTGGAGCGATTACAAAAAGTTACTCGTATTTTACATCAAGACTTGATCAATAAGTTTGGTATACAACAGCCTGTTATTTATGCCTGTGGCATTAATCCTCATGCAGGTGAGGAAGGTCTATTAGGCAGGGAAGAAATTGAAGTGATGACGCCCGCTTTTGAAGAACTTCGCAGTGAGGGTATCAATATTATTGGTCCACTGCCTGCCGATACTATTTTCCAAGAAAAATATTTAATAAAAGCTGATGCTATTCTTAGCATGTTTCACGATCAAGGATTACCGGTATTAAAATATAAAGGTTTTGGCTCTTCAGTTAATATTACCTTGGGCTTACCTTTTATTAGAACGTCTGTAGACCATGGTACAGCCTTAGACCTTGCCGGAAGCAATACCGCCGATCAAGGCAGTTTTATTGAAGCTATTCTGACAGCAATAGACTTGGCCGATAATCAGGTTAAGTGAATAAACAAAACCAGCACATATTAACCTCCACCATAAAGTGAATAAACAGCCCACATGAGTAACAAAACCCATTTAGGTCATCAAGCAAAAAAACGCTTCGGACAAAATTTCCTCCACAATGACGCTGTTATTAGCGATATAGTTGATGCTATAAATCCTGAACCTGGTGAAAACCTAGTTGAAATAGGCCCTGGTTTAGGTGCATTAACTGAGCCTGTGATCGAGCGCGCAGGACAATTGAGTGTCGTCGAATTAGATAGGGATTTAGCCCATCGATTGCGCCATCATCCATTTATAGCTTCGCAGCTGACTATTTATGAAACTGATGCATTGAAATTTGATTTTTCTGAATTAATCAAAGATGATAAACCATTGAGGATATTTGGAAATCTTCCTTATAATATATCCACACCACTGATATTTCATTTACTGACCTTTAATGACAAAGTGCAAGATATGCACTTTATGTTACAAAAGGAAGTGGTTGAACGTATGGCTGCTAGTCCAAATAGTAAAACTTATGGTCGCCTTTCTATTATGACTCAATACCAGTGTCAAGTTATCCCTGTCATGGAAATTGGCCCTGAAGCCTTTAAGCCTGCCCCCAAGGTTGACTCTGCCATTGTCAGGTTAGTGCCGCATAAAATAATAAAAAACCCAGTGAAAAATATTAAATCACTTAATCAAGTCTGTTTGGCAGCATTTAATCAACGTAGAAAAACAATACGTAATAGTTTTAAAAAGCTACTGAGCGGTGACCAACTCGAAAGCTTAGGGGTAAATCCGGGCTTACGTGCTGAAAATTTAAGCGTTGATGACTTCATCATGCTAGCTAACTTTGTGCATGACAATCCCGTAGAAGAAGGTTAAAAAGTATTAATGACAAACTCAATCTCATCATTAGCTCATCATGTTGATATCAAAGTAACAACCGCATATCTGCCAGGCCAATCAATTCCAGAGGAGGAGCGTTTTATCTTCAGTTACACCATCACAATTTCCAATAACAGTGATGAGTCTATTAAGCTATTAGCTCGTAGCTGGCAAATAACAGATGCTAATGGTGATGTCAGTACGGTAGAAGGCCCAGGGGTTATTGGTCAAACACCTAATATTGCCCCTGCGGCTAGCTTTACTTATACAAGCGGTTCAATGTTTAAAACACCGGTTGGTACTATGGAGGGTCACTATCAAATGCGCAGTAAGAATGGCGAATTACTCCAAGTAGAGGTTCCCGTATTTAGACTTGCTATCCCCAACATACTCAATTAAATAAAATATTATGGCGATATATTTTGTTGGCGATCTGCAAGGATGCCTGTCTGAGCTAAAATCTTTGTTAAGCCAAGTCAACTTTCACTCTTCTAATGATCAGCTTTGGTTGGTAGGCGATTTAGTCGCTCGCGGTCCTCATTCGTTAGAGACATTACGCTTTGTAATGTCTCTCGGTAGTAGCGTAAAAGTTGTATTAGGTAATCATGATCTACATTTGCTAGCAACACATGCCGGACATCAAAAGGTAAACACGAAAGACAGGCTAGATGATTTATTAGCCGCTGATGATGTTAATGAATTGATGAACTGGTTAGCTCAACAGCCGCTGATCAGAAAGCTACCCAACGAAGAAACTTATATGAGCCATGCAGGTATCTCACCTCAATGGACTATTGACGAAGCCCTTAAACAAGCAAGTATAGCTCATCAACATATCGCCTCTAAAGATAGAAGCTACTGGCTAAAAGAGATGTATGGTGATCAAGCAAGTGACTGGCAAAAGGCTGATAGTGAGCTTGATAAATTTCGATATACTATTAATGCGTTAACTAGAATGCGTTATTGTTATAATGATTCAACACTTGAATTTCAAAGTAAAGATAAGCCAGAACTGACTCAAGAAAATTTAACCCCTTGGTTTGAAATGGTTAATTTAACAGACAATCAACGTTGGGTATTCGGCCATTGGGCAAGTTTGATGGGTAGTTGCCCAACCAAAAATATTTATGCTCTAGATACTGGGTGTGTTTGGCATAATCATTTAACTATGCTGCGGTGGCACGATAAAAAACTCTTTATAGAAAAGTCACATGACTTAAAATATGACAAAAAATAAAAAGGGTTATCTCTATTTTTTTTAGCTGCCGGCACAGCATATGACATACGTCATATTAATGAGTGTGACTCGACCACTTCAGTGGCGTTAATAAAATGCTAAAGAGCCTATATAATTTGATTTAACTGAGAGGATGGAGAGTTTACTTCATTTTATTCAGCGTATTGTTAACCATTTAGCTCAACTTTCAACAGTAAAAAAACAGCGTCAGGTTCACAGAAAATGGCAGTCTCAAAGTTGCTCGTTCTAACTGAAGAACCACAAAAATCTATTCAAAACCTATTCAAAATCTTAAGCTATAATAAGGGTGATGTGTGTTAAAAGTGCTTTTTCATTTAACTGATAGCGAGAGTCTTTAGCTTTTTATTCGTTGATAAATAGCAAAATCTAAATCATACGCATTGTGTTCATCTGCTTTAAAATATTCACTGCCTACTTTTTGCCAATCGTTTTCAACATCAAATAAGGGGAACTGTGTATCTCCTTCAATATCTGCTTTTATATGAGTGACGTAAAGTCGTGTTGCCGCAGGTAAACAATGAGCATAAATAGCACCACCACCGATAACCATCACTTCTTCAATATCAGCAACTAGCGCCAGTGCATGGTCAACAGAGGTTACTGCTTCAACTCCAGCTGCTTGATAGTTTATATCTCTAGAAATAACAATGTTACGTCTTCCAGGGAGAGGTCGGCCTATCGACTCAAATGTTTTACGGCCCATAATAATAGGCTTACCAAGCGTTGTTTTTTTAAAGTAAGCTAAGTCTGCTGGTAAATGCCATGGCATGGTATTATCTTTGCCGATAATATTATTATTTGCTGTTGCAACGATAAGTGAAAGTTCAGTCATAAGTACCCTTATTAATTTATTGTTTGCCTTTGCCAGCCAAGCACCGCGACACATGATTCATTCTGAATATAAAAAGGCACTATAAATAGTGCCTTAATCTTAAATGATAAACATAAAATAGAGTCAACTATTGACGGTATTCAACTTCAACGTCGTAATCGTCTTCATCCCAATCTTCATCGTCTAAGTCATCAGTAACATCGTTGATGGCTTCTTCATGGTAATTCTGCCATTTAAAGTCAACATCTTTACCTTCTAACGGTACATCATCTTCTTCAGGTGGTAATGCTTCAATAAAGGTCATAACGCGGCCAGTGAGCTTTGATGTTCCCATTTTATTAAAGGCTGAAATACTACAGTGTTCACCCTGCCAGTCTAGTGCAGTTAATATTTCATTTGTGATCTCTTCAGCCTCTTCTTCAAGGACTAAATCAAGCTTATTAAAGACAATCCAACGTGGCTTGTTAAATAGCTTTTCAGAATGCTTTTCTAGCTCACCAACAATAGTTTTAGCATTTTCAATAGGACAAGAACCATCAGCAGGCATAATGTCTATGATATGGAGAAGGATTCGACAACGCTCTAAATGTTTAAGAAACTGTGTTCCTAAACCGGCACCTTCAGCTGCACCTTCAATGAGACCAGGGATATCAGCAATAACAAAACTACGTTGTGTGTCTATGCGAACAACACCTAAATTAGGGGTCAACGTCGTAAAGGGGTAATCAGCAACTTTAGGTTTAGCTGCTGAAACACTGCGTATTAATGTTGACTTACCTGCATTAGGTAAGCCCAGTAAACCAACGTCAGCTAACAATAGTAGCTCAAGTTGAAGATGACGAACTTCACCAGGTGTACCATCAGATCTTTGTCTTGGTGCTCTGTTAGTACTACTTTTAAAACGCGTATTACCTAAACCATGCCAGCCACCTTTCGCTACCAGTAACTTTTGTTCATGATGGGTAAGATCACCGATCTGCTCGCCAGTGTCAGTGTCTACGCAACGAGTACCCACGGGCACTTTTAAAATAAGCGCATCAGAGCTTCTGCCAGTACAATCACGACTTTGACCATTTTGACCGCGCTTAGCACGATGAAAACGTTCAAAGCGGTAGTCAATCAGAGTATTTAAGTTTTCGTCAGCAACAAGAAAAACATCTCCTCCATCGCCACCATCTCCGCCATTAGGTCCACCATACTCGATGAACTTCTCTTTACGAAAACTAACGCAACCGTTGCCTCCGTCCCCAGCTTCAACTCTTATCTCAACTTCATCAACAAATTTCATGGTATTTAACTAACTCTGGAATCAGGATATACAACAATATCACTAGTATAACTGATTTTATTGATCTACAAATAAATTTACAAAAATCATATAAAAAAAAGCCTCGCTACTGCGAGGCTTTTTAAAAATAGTCTCAAAAATTAATCAGCAATAATACTGATAAATTTACGGTTTTTAGGACCTTTAACTTCAAACTGAACTTTACCATCAGTTAAAGCAAATAAAGTATGGTCTTTACCCATACCCATGTTAGACCCTGCGTGGAATTTAGTACCACGTTGACGAACTATGATGTTACCAGCCAAAATTGACTCGCCACCGAAACGTTTTACGCCTAAGCGTTTAGCTTCTGAATCACGACCGTTACGTGTACTACCCGCAGCTTTCTTATGTGCCATGTTAGATGCTCCTAATTAGCCGTTAATACCAGTAATTTTCACTTCAGTGAACCATTGACGATGGCCCGCTTGTTTACGTGAATGCTTACGACGTTTAAATTTAACAATTTTAACTTTATCAGCACGACCTTGTGTTACCACTTCAGCCACTACCTTGCCACCATCAACGTAAGGTGCACCTACATTAATGTTGTCGCCATTAGCGATCATTAAAACATGTTCAAATTCTACTTTTGCGCCGACTTCAAGCTCAAGCTTTTCAAGACGAACGGTCTGACCTTCGGTTACACGATGCTGTTTACCACCGCTTTGGAATACCGCGTACATAGCTACTCCGTACTGCGCCAACTCCCTCAATGAGGTTTTATTATGACGCTTTAATTTTAAAATATAGGGCGCGAATTCTACGCTAAGAATTTAATAACCGCAAGTATAAGTATTAAGTTTTATCTTTTATTTATACTAACGAACTTTAGAGGCAAAATTAAGCGTGATTTTAGGCTAATAAGCGTTGCGAAAACTCCACTCAATGAATAAATCGTGTAAACTTCAATTACTAAGCATTGCATTTTACACGCATGTTATAACAAATAAAATAACAAATAGAAGTTTTATGAATATCAAAAGCATTCAATCATTGGCGCAAAATGATATGACTAAGGTCAATGACCTTGTTTATAGTCAATTACATTCAGATGTTACCTTAATAAATCAGTTAGGCATTTATATTGTCAATGCTGGTGGTAAACGAATGAGACCGATGCTAACGGTACTCGCTGCACGAGCCTTAGATTACTCGGGCGAAGATCATTGTTCAATTGCCGCTATTATCGAGTTTATTCATACAGCGACTCTTTTACATGATGACGTGGTCGATGAATCTAACATGCGCAGAGGTCGTGAAACCGCAAATGCATTATTTGGTAATAGTGCGAGTGTTTTGGTCGGTGACTTTCTTTATACCCGTTCATTTCAAATGATGGCCAAGCTAGGCAACATGTCTATAATGGATATTCTCTCGGATGCAACCAATATTGTTGCAGAGGGTGAAGTATTACAATTAATGAATTGTAATAATCCTGACACTACTGAAGAAAATTACATGGAAGTTATCTATTGTAAAACCGCTAAGTTATTTGAAGCAGCAACTCGATTAGCCGCTGTTGTTTCAAACAAAGGGACTGCCGTGGAAAATGCAATGGCTGATTATGGAAAACACCTGGGCACAGCATTTCAATTAGTAGATGATATTATGGACTATACAGCTGATGCAAAAGAAATGGGTAAAAATGTTGGTGACGACCTCGCTGAAGGTAAACCTACCCTCCCCCTTATTTATGCCATGAAATATGGCAACAAAGCACAAAGCCAACTGATCAGTAATGCTATTGAGCACGGTAATGGTATGGACCACCTTGATGAGATCATTAGTATAATGCAACAAACGGGTTCATTAGCTTATACACAGAAAAAAGCCGAACAAGAGGCCGATAAAGCTATTAATGCATTATCTTCTATACCTGAGTCTGAATACAAACAAGCGCTTGTGGTGTTAGCGCATATTGCGGCTAATAGAGATATATAGACGATGCTAAGACATCTAGGCTTTTTGTTTAATGTTATTGCACTTTGCCTCTTTTTCCCTGGTATTTTTCTTCCTATGTTTTCCTTAAATATGGATGTGACTGCTCAGATAGCTGGACCAATACTTTCCACAGAATTAATCAATAAAGAGTTATCTTTACTTGGCACCATTAAAGAATTGTGGCAAGACAAACGTTTATTTGTTGCCGGGTTAATTTTTGTTTTTTCTATTGGGATTCCTGTGACAAAATCATTGTTAGTTTTGTGGGCATATTTAACCAAAGATATTAAAATAGAAAAGGCTATTATTAACTTTGTTAATAAAATTGGAAAATGGTCGATGGCCGATGTTTTTGTTGTTGCCATTTTTTTAGCTATCCTTTCAACAGATCATGCTGAAACGGAAAGTCGTCAAACTCTCGCTATTTTTGGCTTTAAACTCGATTTGATTTTCACTAGTGAAACACTCTCTGCTGTTGGGAATGGGTTTTATTTTTTTACTGCTTATTGTCTTCTGTCATTACTTGGCACACAACTTAGTCAGCGTGCTGTTTTACAAAACAAACTAATCAAAGACTAAATGAGGTAAATACTCGCTCTGAATAAAGCTAAATGTATAAAAAAACCGCTCAATGAGCGGTTTTTATTGATTAATCAACTTAATCTGTAATTAACCTTTGATAAAGTCTATACCTTCTTGAATATCAGCCTTTAGCGTAGCTAACATATCTGCTTTAGCTTTCTCTTCAAAAGTGCTTAACGAACCATAAGACAAAATTTCTTTTACACCATTAACACCCAGACGTACCGGTTGAGCGAAAAATTGTGCATCTTCACCCGTACCTTCGACATAAGCATAGTCGATGACATCTTCACCTTGTAAACCTTTCACCAGTGACATACAAAAACGAGCTGCAGCTGCGCCCATTGATAATGTAGCACTACCGCCGCCAGCTTTAGCATTGACCACTTCAGTTCCGGCATTTTGGATGCGAGGCGTTAGTGCTGCAACTTCTTCATCAGTAAAAGTGACACCTTTAACTTGAGAAAGAAGAGGTAAAATTGTGGTTCCTGAATGACCACCAATCACAGGTATTTTAACTTCTGCTACATTTAAGCCTTTTAATTCAGCAATAAAAGCTTCAGAGCGGATAACATCTAATGTCGTAATACCAAATACGCGAGCAGCATCGTAAGTGCCTGCTTTTTTGAAGACTTCAGCAACAATTGGTACCGTACCATTGACTGGATTAGTAATAATGCCGACTAAAGCTTTTGGACAGTTAGCTACAATACCTTCCGCCAATGTTTTAATGATACCGGCATTGACAGCAAATAAATCAGCGCGGTCCATCCCAGGCTTACGAGGCATGCCAGCAGGAATTAAAACAATATCAGCACCTAATAAGGCACTCGCTAGGGCATCTGCACCAAAACCTTCAACTGTCACATCAGTTGGGATGTGTGATAAGTCAACAGCAACACCGGGAACTACAGGTGCGACATCATATAAAGATAACTCAGAACCAGCAGGTAACTGAATTTTTAACAATAAAGATAACGCTTGGCCAATTCCGCCAGCTGCGCCTAAAACGGTAATTTTCATGTGATTTCTCCGGAGTATAAAAGTTTTGAGTAAATACGTAAAAAAATAATGGCCAGAAGATATAATATAAGGGGCCAAAATACAATAATTATTAACCTATATTAGCTTATAATAAATATTATGAATTAAGTATTGTAAGTAAACTTAGTAAGGATATGATAGCCTGTTCCAAATTTATGAGAAGTAATACTAACGAATTAATTCTTCGTAAAAAATAACAATAAACATATAGCATTTTCCTAAAAAATAGCGACTCATTATGACCGGACCACAAAAACAAGAAGCATTAATACAGGCTTTCAAAAATTTATTGAATCAAGAGCAGTTTGGCTCTCAAAGTGACATTGTTGAGGCATTAAAATCTCAAGGTTTCGATAATATTAGTCAATCCAAGGTATCACGTTTGTTAAGTAAATTTGGCGCGGTACGTACCCGTAATGCTCGCCAAGATATGGTTTATTGTTTACCTGCTGAGTTAGGTGTACCGACAGCTAAAAGTCCTTTGAGGCAACTGGTGATTGATATTGAGCACAATGATGTCATGATTATTATCAGAACCAGTCCTGGAGCAGCCCAGCTAATAGCAAGGCTACTTGATAGTTTAAGTAAGAGTGATGGCGTTTTAGGAACGATAGCTGGTGATGACACGATATTTATTGCACCTTCAGATGTTAATAAAATTACTGATACCATCAATAAGTTAGAGGTTCTTTTTTCTAAAAATCTAACGTAACATCTTCGATACCAAGCTCTAAGGCATTATTGCTATCTGACAATGATGCTAAAAAATTCAAACTTGGTGCAAAAAAAGCAGCGCCGGTTTCAGCTTGGGTATATTTAAGTAGATGATCAAAGTTACCTTGATCGTCACCAAAAATCATACTGTTGAGTAATACCTTAAAAGACTCTGGCGTATTACAGTAAGAAACAAAAAACAGTCCCTGCACCTTCATGTCGCCATAAGGCATACTTTGCCTTAGAATTTCAATACTCTTACCCTGTTCATTTTTTAAATTACTACGTTTCGTATGGGCGGTTTGTAGTTTTTCTTCATTACTATATTCAACATTATCAATTTTAGACCGACCATAAATATCTTCTTGTTTTTTTTGCTTAATGGTATTCCATAAAACTAAATTATGACGGTAACGTTGAATATGAAGATAGCTGCCTCCTGAAAAGCTTTTATCAAGTTCATCATTTAATAATGCGACTTTACGGCGATGATGGCCTTGAGGGTTCTCCGAGCCATCAACAAAACCGGTTAGATCTCTTCCATCTAAAAACCGAAAGCTTTGGACTTGCTCAGCTAATTCAACACTACTCCCAAGTAAATCACAGACCTTGGTACTTACAATATGATTAGTATCTTGGCGATCACTACGGATTTCTATATAAAGATCGATATTATTTGATGGAGCTATACGGTCATCACAGACCATCTCTGGAAAAGACTCAAGTAGCTTAGGTCTGGCATCAGGATTAAATTCATCCCAATAATTTGCGCCAATAGCCACAACACCAATTAAGTTAGCCTCTGAGAATCTATCAGCATACATTTCAAATAATGCAGGTAAGCGTGACAATGCCTCTCGAATATAAGGTGTTTGATCATCTAATACATTAAATAATAGATAGGTGCCATGCAGATTAGGTTCTGCACAAATACCAAATTGTTCTCTTGCCATAAAATTACCTTGAAAAATTTTCATTTGGATTCTATTTATTCATTGATTTTACACAATATTGAATAATTAACAGTAAGAGTTTACAAAAAAAGCAGCCTAAAGGCTGCTTTAATTATTTGTCATACTTATATCTCTATAACATCTCAATATAAACTTGGGATAAAATAGTTACAAAGTAAAAGTTAGTTGCGAGTAAACTCAGGGTAAGCTTCCATACCACAATCAACCTTATCAAGACCTTCATATTCTTCATCTTCGGTAACACGAATACCCATGACAAGTTTAAGTACATACCAGACAACAAAGCTTGCACTAAATACCCAAACAAATATGGTAGCCGCACCAATCAACTGGCCACTGAAACTAGAAGCTGAATTAGTTACTGGTACTAACAATAAACCAAATAAACCGACCACACCGTGAACTGAGATAGCACCTACTGGATCATCAATTTTTAATTTGTCTAAACCAATAATTGATAACACGACAATAATACCACCGATAGCACCAAAGAGTGTTGCTTGTAATGGTGTAGGAGTAGACGGCTCTGCAGTAATTGCCACAAGACCTGCTAACGCGCCGTTAAGGGTCATAGTTAAATCAGCTTTCTTAAATAAGATTTTGGCGAAAACTAGTGCAGCAATCGCTCCACCCGCAGCAGCAGCATTGGTATTTAAGAAGACAAGGGCTACAGAGTTGGCACTAGACACATCTGCTAGTTTTAACACTGAACCACCGTTGAAACCAAACCAACCCATCCATAAAACAAAAGTACCTAAGGTTGCCATAGGCAAGTTAGCACCAGGAATAGCGTTAACGCGACCGTCACTAGTGTATTTACCTTTACGAGCACCTAGTAAAAGTACACCCGCTAAAGCTGCAGAAGCACCTGCCATATGAACAATACCTGAACCAGCAAAGTCAGAAAATCCAAGATCCCCTAAAGTGTAAAGACCAAATACTGATTGACCGCCCCATGTCCAGCTACCTTCTAATGGATAAATAACTGCAGTTAGTACCACAGAAAAAGCTAAAAATGCCCATAACTTCATACGTTCAGCTACAGCACCTGAGACAATTGACATCGCGGTTGCAACAAAAACAACTTGGAAGAAAAAGTCAGCAGAAGGTGCGTAGGTGTCTTTATGTTCAGCAACGCCATCACCAATAATACCATCTAAGAAAGGAACAGCGGCATGAAGACCGTCTGGACCACCATACATAACTGAATAACCAACAAGCATGTACATAATGCATGAAATTGCATATAGCGCGACGTTTTTAGTTAAAATCTCTGTGGTGTTTTTAGCGCGGACTAAACCAGCTTCTAACATTGAGAAGCCAGCAGCCATCCACATAACAAGAGCACCACATATTAGAAAATAAAAGGTGTCCATAGCATACTGTAATTCAAAAATATTTTGTTCCATCATCATTTCCTATATAGCTTCAACATTTTGCTCACCAGTACGAATACGTACGGCTTGCTCTAGGTTATATACAAAAATCTTACCGTCACCAATTTTACCGGTGTAAGCTGACTTGGCGATAACTTCAACTAAACGCTCAACAACATCATCGTTTACAGCTATTTCAAGTTTTACTTTAGGTAAAAAATCTACTTGATATTCAGCACCACGGTATAATTCAGTATGACCTTTTTGACGACCAAACCCTTTAACTTCACTTACAGTTAAACCTTCTACACCAATTTCAGAGATGGCCTCACGAACATCATCTAATTTAAATGGTTTTATAATTGCGTTGACTATTTTCATTATTATTCCTATTTGATTATTCTATTACTGACGTTACAAGTGTCATGCCATTATTTTTTATCCTTAAATATCAACAAGCTAAATAATAACAGATAAAAAAAAAGATAATGGCGCACTAAAAAGGTGCGTAATAAATCAGGAGTGGTCAAATTAAGGGCAATAAAAAAGGATTAAGGGATAGAAACTTGTTTTATAAAAGTGATTTTCACATTCCCAGTCGACCTTAAGGTGTAGATTTAAGAGAATAGATAAAGTCTGAGCTGTAAAGCACTAATGAAGTACCTAGTTAGTTTAGTGAAGACATCAATAACGCAGGGGTAAACTATAATAAAAGCCGACTGAGGAAACCAAAATAAAAAACAGTGACTTAAGATAAGGGGGGTGAATAACAAATGGTAAGGTGAGAGTATACTTGGTAAAAAATCACCACCGTAGACATCACTGATGTACCTAAGCCTCTCTATCACCAGAGTGTATTACTTTTGCTGCCGTATTAAGCAATAGTACAATCAGCAAACTGCTCAATAGTTAAAAATTGGGTTAGTAAGGCTATTGCACAAGAGGTTTATTTTTACCCTGACTCGTTTGGCTAAAGAAAAACTAGTCGTTATTATCATATTAAAAACGACTAGGGTCGATTATTCAGTAAAGTGATTAAAACTCTGCGTTTATATGATAAGAACTGAATTTTCTGATATTAATCACACCGGTATCGAAAATCAAATATTGGCCTTTAATGCCTAATAAAGTCCCTGATACCGAGGGGGTTTTATCAAAATTAAATGAACTAATTTTTGTAAGATACTCTGTTACTGGGAAATGTAAATTAACAATTTTTTCATTTAGTTCTTCAACGGCGTCACTGCCAAATTTAAGACGAATACCAGCCAATTTATCAACAATAAGGGGTTTTAACTCTTCAGCTTTAGTAATTAAATCTATTGGCTCAGCACTACCTTTAAGCATGGCACGCCAATTGGTTTTATCGGCAATAAATTCAGCTAATGCAATTTCAACTAAACCCGATTGTAAACGTGTGCTAACTTTAAAGATCGGTAAGGCTTGAGTTGCGCCTTGATCGATCCAACGAGTCGGTATCTGACGGGTAATACCCACTTTTAATCCTGAGGTATTCGCTAAATAAACATAATGAGGGATCATGCAATTTTTCTCGCCCCATTCAGGTTCGCGGCATGTTCCTAAGTGATGATGACACATTTCTGGTTTCATTATACACAGGTCACACTGAGCAAGCTTTTGCATGCAAGGAAAACAAAAACCTTGTGAATAACTTTTTTTAGATTTTCTACCACAATGCTTGCAAGCAATATTTCCCTGAAAATGTAACGAAAGTGTTTTACCAATAAGTGGATTCAACTCAATTCGTTGCTCCCCTATAGGTAATTGATATTGAATTTGTCCGTCGCTTGATAACTGTGCGGTTAATTTTTGTAATGGGCCGATATCACTTTGTTGCATCACTTTACTCTGAATATTATTTTTATCCATCATAGGTAAAAATAGCTGGCAACACCATTAGAACCTCATTTTTTCTATAATTTTTACTTACACATTATTAGGTTAACCATAATACCTCACACTGAACTAGCAAAATAATAATCTTTAATGACATCTTCTTTGCTACTAGGGCGTTGAATTAGGTCACTTTACCTCTGAGCGCCTTGGTATTTGAACGCTGTTTCTTATTCTCAATACGTTTACGTTGCGAACTTCTTGTCGGTTTAGTCACTCGTCTCACTCGCTGTATTACCATCGCAGCAACAATTATTTCTTTCAACCGCTTAAGAGCATTATCTTTATTTTGCTCTTGTGTTCTAAAAGATTGAGCTTTAATAATAATGATACCATCAGCGGTGATACGACTATCCTTTAATTTTAGTAGTCTTTCTTTATAAGAAGCCGGTAATGAAGAACTGTTAATATCAAATCGAAGGTGTATTGCAGTCGCCACCTTATTTACTCGCTGCCCCCCATTCCCTTGTGAACGAATAGCACTGAGCTCTATTTCCCAATCACCTAGCGATACAGCATTTGATATTTCAAGCATAATAGAACTTTAATTGATTAACGGCGATAACAAACTCAGTCATTACCTATTTTATAACATTTCTAGCATATAGTTTGTTCTTTCGTAAAAGGCTTTGATATTATCAAAAACCTTTTACTCAAAAAAAATAAAAATAATGTCATCACTTTGGTATGTTTATTTCCTTCGTTGTGCCGATAATAGCTTATACGCGGGTATCACGACAGACCTATCTAGACGATTAGACGAACATAATTTTTCAAAAAAACTGGCGGCAAAATATACACGTGTCCGCCGGCCGGTCCATTTAGTCTATTCAGAACAAGTAAACTCTCGCAGTGCAGCAACTCAAAGAGAATGCCAACTAAAAAAACTTTCTAAAACAACTAAAGAGCAGTTAGTTGATAACTATATTATTCCAATATAACGCTTTTTTATTATAAAAATAAATACCACAACCGTTTACCGTACTGGTCTGCTTAGTATAATAATAGTTCGATTTATGCCCGTGCTACTGCTAGAATGCGCGCGATTTAAGTTAATGTGACTAATAGTAGTAAAAAATGATTATCAAAAATTTTTGTAATATGTCCGGTAATAAAGTAAGTTTTTCTCGCCAACAAGCGAGTGATTTTGCTAAAAAGATTGCTGATGATTTTAATCCTTTGCATGATATTACTGCGAAGAGGTTTTGCGTGCCAGGCGATTTGCTTTTTGCTGTTGCCTTATCAAAAGCAGGGTTACATCAAAAAATGTCTTTTACCTTTTCAGCTATGGTATCAAATGACATTGCCTTAAATTTTCCAGAAGTCATTAATAAGACTTTTAGCATTAAAGATGATAACGAAAAAGAATACTTAGATATTAGTGTTGCTGGTGAACAAACCGATAACAAAGTACTAATAGACTCTTTAATTGATGCTTACGTTGGTTTTTCTGGGCACACCTTTCCACATGTATTAGGTCAGTTAATGGCGAGTAATAATGTGATGATCAACCCTGCTCGCCCTATGGTCATGTATGAAAGTATGTCATTAGAGCTCGAGTATTTAGATATTAATGATATCAGCTTAACCCTTTCTCAAACCAACTTAACGTTGAATGGAAAACGGGGCAGCGCTTGTTTAGAGTTTGATTTATTAGCAAAAGGTAAGGTCATCGGACAAGGCAAAAAACACATGCTACTAAGTGGTCTAAAAGCGTATTGTCCAGAAGCCATGGCTGAACTTTCAAATCGTTATAATTCTTTTAAAGCAGACTATTTAGCTTAAACTAGATCAATGACGGGCACGGTGCTTTACCATATTCTTAACTCGTTAAATTACTAGCTATGATTTAGTTAAACCTCTTTTTAACTACACCATTGCTTGATCAGATTTTATAGCACTTTTTCTAAACCAATACTTACTGTTCTCAGGTAAGCTTTAGACCAAAATATTATAAACTCAATAAAGCTAGTGGGATAAGTATTACCGCAGGTCCTGAGAGTAATATCTTAGATATGGCAAATTCAGGGTTACTAATACTTGCGATTAATGACCGCTATTGACGACGTGTAGATACACCATAAAAATTGCTAAACTGTTGCTGAATAAATCAATTTAACCAAGAATAAGTTACTTTTTTCAGCGCATCTAATTAACAATTAGTTGTGTAAAACCTACTGCTCATTACCCCCCTAAATAATAGTAAAATTTAGTTATCACCATTACTAACTTAGCTAAGCGAAGTCAGTAATAAAAGTTCAATATAAAAAAGGTACATAACCCTATTCTAATCACCTGCCTCTTCATCAAATAATTGGCCAAATAAAATGCAAAGCTTTTGATAACGGTTGATCACGAAATAAGTTTTTCCATCATATATAGGTTTTTCAATAACGTTGTCAGTAGTACCTTTCTTAAAAGCAAGTTAGCAATTTATTGACGGTTACGCATGTGATCTTTACCGCCACTTCTAGTTTTCAAAATAAAACTTAAGTTAACTTAATAAAGCCATAAACAAAAACATTAGATGAGGCTAAAAACTAATAACTGCACACCCAAGTTGCTAATGTTCAACAACGCATGACTCCGCCCCCAGTAGGGTGTATTATCACCTTAAATATTTGGGTAAAAGCCCAAAAGGCGTACCAAAATTTGCTAGCTTTATGCGAATAAGGTATTCCAAAACTAATCAACTAATCATTAACAAAAATAAGAAAGGAATACACGTTGGAGTTACATTTATGGCTATCATTAGTGGTTATTTGCGTTTTAGGTGCATTATCTCCTGGGCCTAGTTTAGCATTAGTCATTAAAAACACGTTATCCGGTGGTGAAAAACAAGGTTATTCAACCGCTATTAGTCATGGCCTGGGTGTTGCGTTATATGCGGTAATTATTGCTACCGGCATTGGCATTATTATCACAAAATCGCCAATTATCTATGCGGTAATTCAATATTTAGGTGCCGCTTTTTTAGTTTATTTAGGAATGAAATCACTATTTACTCAGAAAAAAAATATCTCTTTAATAGACGATAATCAATATATTGGGCCTAAGATTAATGGTTGGCGCGATGGTTTTCTAATCGCATTTTTGAATCCTAAACTCGCTATGTTTTTTCTAGCATTATTTAGCCAATTTGTTGAGGAAAATGCCAGTTGGCAACAAAACCTGATAATGACCTCTACCGTAGGCTTTATTGATACTGGATGGTACTGCTTAGTCGCCTTTGGTATTTCACGCGGTAATATTATTAATCAGCTAAAAACTCATAGCCATATTGTTGACAGAATTGCAGGCAGCTTTTTAATTTTTCTAGCGGCTCGAGTCGTATTTAACTAGTGTAAATAATTTATGGTTGATAGCTAAAAACCATAAATTTAAGCCCCTTGCCTTGAAAAGCCTCTTTAAAAACCGCTGGTGGCTTAACACGCTCTATTAAGTGACATTGTGGGCAATATTCTTCAATTAAATCTAACAAAAATTGCTCAGAAAGATCGGGAGAATTTAAACACAAAATAACCTCACCGCCTGGCTTTAACCATTGAGGAATTTTTCGGACTATTTTTTTATAATCTCTTTCAATATCAACACTACCAAATTGCATTGTCGGTGGATCTGAAATAATTAAATCATAAGGACCATATTTTTTAATTCGACTATTAGACTTAAAAATATCAACACCTTCAAATTTCACCTTATCCATTAAATGATCATTTAGTCGATGATTATCTCGCCCTTTTGCCAGGGAAGCTTTACTAATATCAATATTAACGACTTGCTTAGCACCGCCAGCAACGGCGACAAGAGAGAAAGGACAGGTATAGGCAAAAAGGTTAAGGATATTTTTATTTCTAGCGTGCGCCATAACCCATCGACGACCGTTACTCATATCCAAAAAAAGACCGCTGTTCTGTGTTTTACCAAAGTTAATGTTATAGCTCAGCGCTAATTCTTTAACGACGGTATGCAAAACATTTTCACCTATTAAGACTTCAGTGGGCGCAAGTTTTCGGCAACGGTATTGCACTTGGACGGAGCTACATTGAGTAGTGATTGTCATTAGCTCTTCAGCTTGCGCCATTAACCAGTCTGGTGAAACCTCTTGATAAAGTGTGATTAATATAACAGGAGAAAACCAGTCAACATTAACATGCGATAAATCAGGGTAGGCGTGGCCTCGACCATGAAATAATCGTTGGCACTCCGTAAAGTCTGTAGCCTTAATGAAAGTTGTTAACATATAAAATTTCTTATAAAGAAAAAGGCCGTAATCACGGCCTTTTTGTTAATTTGACAGCTAATGGTTTAGCCAAACATATCATAACCAAAATAAATTTTAGCAACCGTATTAATAAAGATGATAAAAATAATGACAGGGATAAAAGTACCTAACGAAAAATCAACATACTTGGCTAACATTGATTTACCAAAATTTTCATTCCCTTCACTTAATTCTTTGTTCAAATTATGTTTTTTCCAACGAAAACTCACAAACAAACAAATAAGCAAACCATTTAGCGGTAAAATAGTGTCGTAAAACATATCGTAAATGACATCGAACAATGACTTTGACTTACCACCGTAACTTGTCAATGATGTTAACCAATCAACCATACCGAAGGATAACGCTGACAACACAGCAAATAATCCACCCCAGATAAAGACTGTTGATAATGCTTTTTTACGCGTTTTGGCTTTTTCATCCATTAAATAAGCAACGGATACTTCTATAATAGAAACTAAAGACGTTAATGCAGCAAAAAAGACTAAGAGGAAAAATACCGAAGCTAAGGTACTTGCAAAGAAGTAACCGACGGTAGCTTGTAATGCTAAAAATAATTTAGGTAAAAATACAAAAATTAAAGACACTGAACTATCACTTAGTTCACTTGGATTAATATCAGGGTTAAATGAAAATATTGCTGGCATTACCATCAAACCGGCAATAAAAGCGACAGCTGTATCCGTTATTGCAACTAATGTTGCTGACGTTTCAATATTAGTTTGTTTAGAAATATAAGAGCCATAAGTAACCAGAATACCCATACCTAAAGACAAAGAGAAGAAAGCTTGTGATAAAGCACCACTGATGACAGATGGACTGATTTTATCAAGATCTGGAATTAAGTAAAATTTTATTCCTGCCATGGCATTATCTAACGTGAGTACAAAGGCCACCAATAAAAGGAGCATAACAAACAAGGCCGGCATCATTATTTTCGCGGCTTTTTCAATACCCTCTTTAACGCCCGATCCTAAAATAAAGTAGACCAAACTGCCAACAACGGCCATAGATAAAAACAGGTAAGGGCTATTAATTATTTCATTAAAAGCAGCTGGACTTGCCAAGTACTCTAAGTTGCCACTAACAACAACTGCTAAATAGATAAAAATCCAAATGGTTAACACCGTATAAAAAACAGCGATCATAAAGGGAGTGATAACGCTTAACAATCCAGCTTTTCTCCACAGTGAATTATTATCACTTAAGGCACCATAGGCGCCTACTGGGTTTTTAGATGTTTTACGACCAATTGCCATTTCAGCCATCATCACAGGTAAACAGATCATAAAAATAAAAATAGCGTACATTAACAAAAATGCGCCACCGCCATTTTTAGCCGCATTTACGGGAAAACCGACTAAATTACCAATACCAACAGCAGAACCTGCCGCAGCTAATATAAATCCCAAACGGGAACTGAAATGTTCTCTATTGTCGCTCATGAATATCCTTAGTTATAATTTTTATGGGCATGAAATTTTTAGTCGATGCTAGCAGGCTTTCTTAGCTATGTCTTGTTTAGACTGACTTCTATTGATTACAAAGTGTATATGATTTAATCCAACAGCCAATAATTACTAATAATACCAGTAATAAATTTAAGTTTTAATAAAGGTTAGGAAGATCTTTACCTTATCACTAGCAAAACCCAAACCCCATTTAAATGCTCCATCAACGACTCAGAATAAATGCTTATCCCAAAAAACTAATATAAATGAATTAAAAATCCGCGAGATGAAATTATAACTTCATCACTTCGTTTGTGCTTAATACTGATTTTCCTTTGTAAATAAGTTATGAATATCATCTTTAATCAAGTAAAGAGCGGGGATCAAAAATAGGGTAATAACAGTGGCAAATATAATGCCAAAGCCTAATGATATCGCCATGGGAATAATGAACTGAGCTTGTAAACTTGTTTCAAAATACAAGGGCAATATACCAAAGAAGGTCGTTAGCGAAGTTAACAGTATGGCTCTAAAGCGCTGAGTTCCAGCCTGCATAACAATATCTATTATTTTCATACCTGAGCCTTTAGCTTTGTTTATAAAATCCACCATAATCAAACTGTCATTAACAACAACGCCAGTTAATGCAATAAAACCGAACATTGACATCATATTAATTGTTTTACCTAAGAGCCAATGACCGACAATTGCCCCTATAATGCCAAAGGGGATCACTGACATAATAACAAGGGGTTGGACATAAGATTTAGTCGGTATAGCAATCAAGCCATAAATGAGAAATAAAGCACCAATGGACGCTAAACCTAACTGCCTTAAAAAATCAGCTTGATCCTTGCTTGCCCCTTCAGTACCGTAGTTAACACTAGGATAGTCAGCTAAAATGTTAGGAATAATATCCTCATTCATTTCATTAACCACCACTCTAGATTCTACTTTGTCACTATCGATATCGGCATAAATATTAATTGAACGCTTACGGTTAATACGAGTGATCGCGGAGAAGCCTTGACCAATACTTATATCAGCCACTTGGTAAAAAGGCACTTGTTCGCCACTTGGGGTTCTTATCCACATATCTTCTAAATCGGAGATCGATAAACGATGTTCTAGCGGATAACGAACCATTACTTTGAGCTCGTCGCTGCCGCGCTGAATCCGCTGGGCTTGATCACCATAAAATGCCTGGCGTACTTGTTTAGCCAAATCAGTTAAGGTTAAACCTAGCACTTCAGCTTCGGGGCGAATACTGAGTTTAATTTCCTGAGAACCACGGCTAAATGAATTACGAATATCGTAAACCCCTTCATAAGCTTCTAGCTTTTTTTGCAATTGTTCAGCTGCTGCTTCAAGCTCAAGATCATTTTCACCCGTTAATTGAAATTCAATGGCTGCACCACCACCGGCATTGGTACCCGCAAAAAACCGTAATTCTTTCGTACCTGGAATTTCACCGATTTTATTACGCCATAATTTCTCGATATCATAAGCATTAAGTTCACGACTTTCCGACTTGGTTAACTCTAATACAAATGTCGCTCGAGTATTTCCACCCGTAAAGACCATAGAGTGCTTTATAAAACTGACGCCATTAAATAAATTTTCTTGTGCAACGTCATCTGCCGCTTGAACCACTTGTTCAATGGCGCTGTTGCGCTGCTCAGCGGCACTACCATCAACTAAGGTAATACTACCTTGAATAAAATCACTTGGAATATTAGGAAACACTTCAACTTTTACTAAAGAGCCAACAAGAAGGCTAATAGCTAAAATCAAAAGAGCAATAAAATATGCCATGGTGTTATAACGCGCAATTAATGCTTTTTCTAAGGTGTTTTTATAATTGTGGTGAATGAAATAATCAAGCTTGTCTTTAAACCGCATTTGTATTTTTTCAAACCAATTACTATTTTCTGCTGTTAATGGGGTGTATTTCATATGCGCTAAATGCGCAGGCAAAATCCATTTAGACTCAACAAGTGAAAAGAATAAACAAAAGGAAACCACTAAAGCAATTGATCTAAAGAATGCCGCAAAACTCGCATCAATCGCTAATAATGGCAAAAATGCAGCAATGGTTGTTAATACCCCAAACGTTGCTGGCATCGCAACACGCATAGTACCGCGAATAATATTTTCTGGTGAATGACCATAACGCTGAATTTCTGAATAAGCACTTTCACCAATAACGATGGCATCATCGACAACAATACCGAGCACCATAATAAAGGCAAATAGACTTAATAGGTTTATTGAAACAGACCATTCGCCAAATAAGGGCATTAAAGCAAAAGCACCAAAAAAACTTATTGGAATACCTATCATCACCCAAAAAGCGATACGAATTCTTAAAAATAGCGCTAGGACCAAAAAGACTAGTACCGAACCCAAGAGTAAATTATTGATCATCATATCTAAACGAGCAGATAAATAAACCGATGTATCTCCCCAAACAGTAAGTTTGGCTCCTTGTGGTAATTGACTACTTTTAATCTCAACATATTTTTTAACTTCTTTAGCAATTTCTAAATCGTTTTGATTCCCTGTTGATTGCACCATAATACTGATCGTGTTTTGACCGTCAAAGGTGGCAAAGTCTTCTTGTTCAACAAAGCCATCAACTATTACCGCAATGTCTGATAGTAATAATCGTGTGCCATCGGTAGCCGTTCTTAAAACAATATCGCCGTATTCTTTACCTGTATAAGCCTGTCCTTGGGTACGAATTAAAATATCGCCTGCTTGGCTTTTAATTGTTCCACCGGGCATATCTACAGAAGACCTTCTTATCGCCTGCGTAATTTGATCAAAGGTTAATTGATACTTTTGTAATTTATGCTCAGTAACTTCAATGCTGATTTCATAAGGGCGACTTCCCATGATTTGTGCATGATTAACCCCGGGTAACGCCATGATTTCATCACGGATATTTTGCGCCATTATCTGACGAGAGCGTCTGTCCATATCGCCACTAACCGATAGCCATAAAACCTGGCCTTTAAACTCTTGCTTAATAATTAATGGTTTTTCTATCTGTTCTGGAAAGGTAGTGATGCTATCAACCTGCATTTTTACTTCATCAAGTTTCTCCGGTAATGAATAACCTGACAATACTTCAATAGTAACGGAACCAAAGCCCTCTCTTGCTGATGACGTTATTCTCTTTATTCCACTAATATCCTCTAACGCTTCTTCAATTTTAAGTATAACGCCCTGCTCAACTTCCTCGGGTGCTGCACCTAAATGTGCCACTGATACTTGAATAGTATTAGGATTAAATTCAGGAAACATTTTCTTGTTTAAATTTTGATATGAAAATATCCCTGCCACCAAAATAGAGACCATCAATAAATTAGCAGCTACAGCGTTATTGACAAACCATGAGATAATGCCGGTTTGCTTTTCATCTTTAGGATCATTATCTGGCTGACTCATTAGCTATTACCTTGAGTTTTTTTACTCATTTTATTTTTTATATTTTGATTTTCACCATTGATACGCAATTTCATGCCTTGCAATGGTGATAGAAGCTTAGTAACCACAATACGGTTATCGTCTGGGAAATCGTCTAAGGTATAAGCATTTTTACTATCAGTACGCAAAATATTAATCGTTGTGATTTGTAGTTTATTATCTTTATCTACCAAATATAATGAATTAGCACCGTAAATGGCACCTCGTGGTATAACCACTAAATTATTCAGTACTTTCCCTGAGATTACGGCATTAACAAAAGTTCCAATATGAAGTTCCTCATGGTTCGAAGCAGCGTCTAACGCATAAGGATCATCAATTTGTGCGATAACATAGTGCACTCTAGATCTACTGTCTACGACACCTTCATAGCGGGTTAATCGAGAATTCCAAAGGTGATCAACACCGGCTATTTGATAAGATATATCAACAGAAGAGACTAATTCTGATTTTTTATTAATACGCGGTAAATTTAAAAAAGCAACGTCTCGTTGCTTAATTGGTAAACGAATTTCGGCGTAGTCTACTGCAAAGGATATCGCTAGTTGAGTGCCCGTGGAGACATATTGACCAATATCGACCATTTTAGACTTTATTAGCGCGTCATAAGGCGCAACAATCTTAGTGCGGTTAAGTTTAAATTTAGCGGCTTTTAAATTAGCTTGTGCTGATAATAATTCTGCTTTTGCTTTTTTCTGCTGAGGTTTTCTAATAGCTAACACCGGGGCTTGAGCTAATGGTTTTCCTGTTAAACGCCATTCTTCTTCTGCTTGTTGCGTACGAGCATTTTCTTCAATGACATTTGCTTGGGCTGAGTCCAGTCTTGATTGAGCTTGTATCAATGCCACTTGATAAGTAATGTCATCAATCGCTAATAGCTGCTCACCCTTTTTAAAATAGCCACCTACTTTAAATTTAGCTGAAACGTCAACTACCATACCTGACACTTCAGAGATGATTGATGTTTCGGTTCGCGGAAAAACACTGCCCTGGCTTCGCACTTTAAAGGTAATATTTTCACGCGCTATCGCCAGAACTTCGACTAAAGGTGCTTTTATCACAACTGGTTTTTTAGCGGGCTTTGGCGCCATAACTTTGACCAGACCTAACAAAAGTATCGCAATAAAAATAATAGCAAAAGGCATTAAAACATAGCGAAGCTGAACCATTTTTCGATTAGTTTTATTACTAGATTTTTCTGATGATGTGGCCATAATACTCTCATAATTATAAAGTTATTAGTATTTACTAAGTGAGAGTCTAAGTTATATAATTTGTAAATAGAAGATAAAACTAACGCTAAAAGAAACCCTCACAAGTTATTTTGATCTTACTTTAAAAACGTGAGTGCTTTTAATTAGTAATAAAACGCGCCCAAGACATTAATAAGGCTTTAAAGTCTTCGGTTCCGCACGAAGCTTCACTGTTTTGATCATAATTATCAAATTCTTCCGAAAGTTCTATCGGCACATCAGATGCGTTAACGTTCATAGCTGCATTATTTTTCACGACAACATCATCACGAGAAATTTCAATACTATATTCATGCCCAGTGATCATCACTTCATGATGTGAACCTTTATCCACGTCATTGATGGCATTTAATAATTCAGTTAGCTTGTCGGTATTACCGCCAACCTCGACTTCGAGCCAAGGCCCCATAATCTCATGCTCGAGAGAAAATTTTGCTTTTACTGACCCTGTGATCGGATCATTGATAAACTCATATTCCATAGTGACTCCAAATATCTTAAGGACTAAGCCAATGCATCTCTTTAACTCATCGCTTTAGCAAAGCTTTATCAATTTAAGATAAACATTAGTAGTGCTGACCATTTCACATGATAAGTGACCACTCTTTTAGTGTAGCAAAATAGTGGAAGATCACTGAAATTTGATTAATTTAACCTTCTATTTTAAATTAATAATAGCTTGGGATAAGACTCATTAGCCAAAGCGTTTTGCTGCTTCCACCGTGTTTTTTAATAAACACGCAATCGTCATTGGTCCAACACCACCAGGTACAGGCGTGATGCCACCACAAATCTGAGCAACACCGGCATATTCGACGTCGCCAACCAATTTAGCTTTACCATTACGCTCAACACGATTAATTCCAACATCTATTACTGTTGCACCTGCTTTGACCCAATTAGCTTGAACAAACTCAGGATGACCAACCGCAACTACTAAAATATCAGCTTGTTGACATATCTCTGGTAAGTTTTTAGTTCGGGAGTGAGCAATAGTTACCGTACAGTTTTCTTGTAAAAGTAATAAAGCGACCGGTTTACCAACAATGTTTGAACGGCCAATAACGACTGCATGTTGGCCAGATAAATCATCACCAAGGTGTCCTTTAGCAAGAATAATACAGCCTTGAGGTGTACATGGAATTAATGCGCCTTTTTCACCGTTGACCAAACGGCCCGAATTCATTGCATGAAAACCATCAACATCTTTTTCAGGTACTATAGCTGCAATAATTATGCTTTCATTAATATGTTTTGGTAGTGGTAATTGTACCAAAATACCGTGCACGCTTTTATCATTATTAAGTGTATCAATAATGGCTAAAAGGTCTTGTTCGGATGTTTCTGCCGGTAGTTTAACTGCACTAGAAATTATACCAACTTCACGAGTTTGTTTAACTTTATTCCGAACATAAATTTCACTCGCAGGGTCTTCTCCTACTAAGACCACAGTTAAACTAGGGGTGATATTTTTTTCTTGTTGAAGTGTTTTTACTTCGATTGCTAATTTGGCTCGTAAATCCGCAGCAGCTTTTTTTCCATCAATGATCATTTTAAAGTCTCAAATAACGCTAATATGTTTTTAGACGGGCTAATCCCTAATGCCCTATTGTTAATGAAAATCTGTTTTACAGCAAATAAAAAATTATCCATTGAATAAAAATTGCTATTTATTTAGTCGGAAATTATCAGCAGCGATTAACAACTACTGATCGAATGACAAACCTAACCCACATTGATGTTAAACGTCCCAACTGTAAATTAAAATAAAAGTTTTAATTTACAGTTCCACATTCATTTTGACCAAGAAAATCAAGCCATAATGTCAACATTGATATAACACTAGTTACCAAAGAATATTTGTCTAACATTTCAACTTTTAAAAATATGGTTTATAACTAAATGAGGTATTGAAAAATATGTGGGTACTATACTAATAGTTGTCTTTTATCATGCAAATATTGGCTGACTTGTTGATAAATTCACCTTAATAATTTTCTTATCTTTATTACCTGAGTCTTGTTATGCAATTCACAAAGAGTAAAGCGAGTAAACCTATGGGTCGTAATATTACAGAAAAAAATTACAGTACTGATGATTATGTTAACTTTAATCATAAAATCCAAGATCAACTCAGTCGCTTAAAACAATTAATAGCCCAGCCAAACTTTGGCCTCGGTGAAATTTTTATTGGCGCCGAATTAGAACTTTATTTGATAGATAAGAAATATCAAGTTAGCCCAGTTAACCTCGAACTTTTGGACAAGCTTAACAATAAGCAGTTTCAGTCCGAATTAAACAAATACACTATTGAGTTAAATCTACTCCCAGTTAAAGCGGCGGGCAAGCCTTTTAGTCGACTAACCCAAGAGATTTTAACTAAATTTTTTCAGTTAAATAAAACCGCTCAATCCTTAGGCGCAAGGCCTGTTGCTATTGGTATATTACCAACACTTAAAGAACAACATTTGTCTAAACAATATATGACCTCACTAGGTCGTTATAAACTGCTCTCTAGAGAATTAAGTAAACAACGTTCAAAGCCCTTTCATATAAAAATTGATGGTGATGAACCGATAGACTTTTGTAGTTCAGAAGTTTGTACCGAAGGTGCAAACACCTCTTTTCAAGTACATTTAATGACAAAAAAAAATAACTTTTCTAATACCTTTAATGCGGCACAATTAAGCTTACCGATGTCATTGGCCATTGCCGCTAATTCAGGCGTTTTTTTAGGTAATTGTTCATGGGATGAGACACGTATTCCATTATTTAAACAATCAACTGACAGTCGAATTCCTGACTCTAATCATTGGCGTGTCCCCTCTAGAGTAACTTTTGGCCATGGTTGGTTAAGAAAAGGTGCTTGGGAGTTATTCTCAGAAACAGTCAATATATATCCAGTTATTTTACCCGAGTCTTTCGACGAAGGTATAGAATTAAATAACCCAGAATTAGCTGAGCTTAACTTTCATATGGGTACCACTTGGCCTTGGAATCGGCCAATATATTCACCCAATGGCAATGGCCACTTAAGAATCGAATTTAGAGCATTACCCGCAGGTCCAACCGTTTTAGATATGACGGCAAATGCAGCTTTTACTATTGGAATGGCCGCAGGATTAGCCCCTAATATAGAAGAATACTTATCTCGTATGCCTTTTCAGTTTGCTGAATACAACTTTTATCGTGCCGCAAAAAGTGGTCTGGATGCGATTATTTTATGGCCACAAAAGAATCACAACAAATTGGTTGAGGTACCAATAAAAAAGGTTATTGATGAGATGCTAATAGTCGCAAATGATGGCTTAAATTTATTAGGTGTAGAACCAGACGAGTGTGATAAATACCTAGAAATAATACGTCGACGATTATCAACAGGTTTAACTGGTGGCCGTTGGGCTAAGAACACATTAAGACATTTGCGTAAATCATTAAGCAATGAGCAGGCATGTACAACAATGTTAGAAATTTATTATCAAAACCAGTTAGCGGGTCATCCTATTAGTGAATGGAATCGTTTTTAATCATGGCTTGTTTCCTAGCAAAGGCAACCTATTATCAAGATGCCTTTAAGTTAAAAATCGCACCAACGCCCCTCGGATTTTTACGCCAACTTAAAGGATTAACCATTTTTGATGTTATAGGAAAAGATACCAGTCGAACCCGTGTGATCACCACGCTAATTCATGGAAATGAACCTTCTGGTTTTATCGCCCTACACCACTGGTTAATTGAAAAAAAAAGACCAGAGATTAATATTAGGTTTATTTTATGCAATCCGGAAGCCGCCATTTTACCACCTGAATTTTCTCATCGTTATTTGGAAGCCACACAAGATCTGAATAGATTTTTCACGCTTAATAATATTCAGTCAACTCAAAGTAATTATGCTATTAGGCATAGAGCTAAGCAAATAATAGCAGCGGTAAATGAAGTGAATCCTGAGGCAATAGTAGATTTACATAATACCTCTGGCATCAGTCCTGCTTTTGGCGTATCAATTTCTGATAGTGAACAAGCGCTTGACTTGATATCACTTTTTACCAATAAAGTCATTTTAACGGGCTTGCATGTTGGTGCTATTATGGAACAACAATTTTCAGCGCCCATTGTCACTATTGAATGTGGTGGTGCCCGTCAAATACAATCACATCAATTAGCTATTGCCGGTTTAAAAAAACTGACTAATAAAAAAAACATTTTTGATCATCATGCAGGACTGGTAGATATCCACCTTCATCCGTTTCGTATAGAATTAAAAAAAGGGACTGTATTAGGCTTTAGTGATTACCCATTAATAAAGGCCGACATCACGCTAAGAATCGATACCGAGCAATTAAATAATCAAATTACAGTTGCGGGTCAACATATTGGTTGGTACAAAAAAAATAACCCGCTGCCGTTAATTGTCAAAGATGAAGAAGGTAATAACAAGCTATCCGTAATATTTCAATTACATGAGGGTGGGATATACACCAAACAAAATCTCCAAATATTTATGGCAACACAATCATTAGATATTGCCACTAATGACTGCTTATTTTATGCTACCTTGGAATAGATGCAGTTTTCAGGGGAAGTATTTAAATGCCGTTCCCCCAATTAAACCTAAGACACTTCATCTCATAATAACCCTAAAGTATCACAAACTTGATATAACCAAAGAGTCTCGTTATGCTCAAGTGTATAAATCGATACCATTAGTTAGTCAGTAGCCTATGAAAATACTTATTCTTTGTAATAAGGATATCGCAAGCAACTTTGCCTTAAACTTATTAATTCCAAAGCTAAAAGACGATCACCAACTGCATTTGTGGTTATCGGCAAAAGTAGGCGAAAGTCATCATAAACCCCAACAATTAAGACAGCTTAAGTTTTTTGAACAAGACTTACTTAACCAATTATTAAGCCCCTTACTTATCAATAGCCAACCCCCTAAATTTAAAAGGTTTGAGGGCTTTGAACCTTATCTATTTTCAAGAATAAGAGAAGAAAACACCATTAACTCCTCTGAAAGTACTGAACGGCTGCAAAGGCTTGCTCCTGACTTAATCATTTCAATTCGTTATGGCTGCATATTAAAAGATAAGTGTATAAAAATACCTAAGCATGGTGTTATAAATCTTCACTCAGGAATACTACCTAAGTATCGAGGGGTAATGGCTACCTTTTGGGCGATGCAAAATGGTGATGCGACTATTGGCACTACCCTTCATAAAATTAATGATGGTACTATTGATACTGGCGAAATAATTAAAATATCAACTCTTGTTATTCAAAGGGATAAATCATATCTTCAGCATACCCTCGAACTCTATCGGCAGGGAACTAAAGATATTATTGATGCCACTTTACGTTTCTCTAGAAATGAGAAAATAGTAACCTATCCACAACCTAAAAGTGATAGCTATTTTACATTTCCTAAACTAGATGATTTAGTGAAATTTGAAAAAAAAGGGTTAAAGTTGATAGATGAGCAAGCGTATATAGATTTTATCTGTCAGCACTATTTACCCAATTAATACTTTAGGTCAACAAGCCTCTTCTATTTTTGATTTATTATTTTCCATTAAGGTCATATAAACAATTTCAGTTAACGATAACCACCGTATTAAAAAGTTAGCGATGAATAAATACATTTAATATTATGTTTATCCGCATTAAAAAATAAACATACACTTTTATAAATTATCCTTGTTAACACCTATTGCTTAGTGTTTAATCATCTAAACCGACTAATCAGTCGGCCTGCTTAATAAGTTATATTGGTCATCACTGTGGAGTAACTATAAACATGTCTGTTGACAAAAAAAAGAATAGTGAGTCATTACAAGCATTATTAAATGCACAAAAAAAAGCTTACCAACTAGCACCATCCCCATTGGTTCAACAAAGGGTTAGCCAACTAATTCAATTAAAAACCGCTTTGTTAACTTATCAAGATCAATTGGTTACTGCCCTTGAGCAAGATTATGGTCAACGTTCAACACAAGATACTTTACTTTCAGATATTTTACCCTGTGTAATGAGTATCAATTACACCATTAAGAATTTAAAAAAGTGGATGAAGCCACAGCGCCGTCATGCAGGTTTATTATTATCTCCAGCCAAAGTCACTGTTTACTATCAACCACTAGGTGTTATTGGCATAATCGCTCCTTGGAATTTTCCAGTGATGTTGTCGATAGGCCCATTGATTACTGCACTTGCCGCAGGGAATAGGGCAATGATCAAATTATCAGAGTTCACACCGGCAACAAATACTGTCATAACTCATATGCTCGCTAGTCTTTTTGATAATGACACAGTCGCAGTTATTGAAGGTGAAGCCGATGTTGCTGCTGCCTTTTCCGCGTTAGCTTTTAATCATTTAATTTTTACAGGTTCAACAACGGTTGGTCGCCATGTTATGCGTGCAGCTGCCGATAATTTAACCCCAGTAACGTTAGAACTTGGTGGTAAGTCCCCTGTTATTATTGCTGATGACATGCCGATAAAAACTGCCGTTGAACGTCTGATTTATGGCAAGTGTTTAAACGCGGGACAAATTTGTGTAGCACCTGATTATATCTTTTGTCCTGAAAATAAAGTCACTGAATTTATTAGCGCTTATCAAAGACAATTTCAAAAAATGTATGGTAAGCAATCAATCAGTAATGACTACGGCAATATCATTAATAATGCCCAATATAGCCGTTTACTTTCTTGGCTTGATGATGCAGTAGAAAAAGGTGCTACCGTTATATCCGCCAATAACCAAGAAATTAATACGGCGTCACGTCAGATGCCTACCCAATTAGTCACTGGCACAACCGATGAAATGTTATTAATGCAAGGTGAAATTTTTGGCCCTATCCTACCCATTATTGGTTATAAAGAACTAGGCGAGGCTATCAATTATATTAATGAGCGACCTCGTCCACTCGCCCTCTACATCATGAGTTTTGATGAAAAAACTCAACAAGACCTACTTAATAAAACCCACTCAGGTGGTGTTTGCATTAACGAGACTATTTTCCATGTTGCAGCCGATGATGCACCCTTTGGCGGTGTAGGTGACTCAGGAATGGGGCATTATCATGGTAAAGAAGGATTTTTGACTTTCTCAAAAGCAAAAACAGTTTTGTCACGTGGTAAATTAAACACGGGAAAACTAGTACATCCTCCTTATGGCGGTTTTATCCAAAAAATGATGTTAAAATTGTTTATGAGATAAATTTTGGCCATTACAATATCCGATAAAACAAACAAAAAGCAGCAACTACTTAATAGTGCGTTAACACTTTTTGTTAACAGAGGCATAGACGCAACTTCTACCGCATCTATCGCCAAGCATGCTGGTGTAGCCACTGGTACTTTGTTCCATCATTTTGCCACGAAAGAGGCTTTGGTATTAGCTTTATATAAAAAAACAAAACAAGAATTTTCCTTACAAATAGCTCCCTTTCAACTTGATAAAAATAAGCTTAAACAACAGGCAAAACTTGTATGGGATCAGGCAATTGATTGGGGAATAGTCAATGCAGATAAACAACAATTTTGTCGGCAAGTTAGTCAATACCCAAAGCTACCTAGCGAAGTAAGAGCAGAAGTACTTGCTGAAGAGTTTGGTTCTTTAGCGCTACTGATTCAGTTTGGTCAACAACATAAAATCATTGCTGACTACCCGTTAGCAATGATGGTTGACCATGCTCACAGCCAATATATGAGTAGCACTCTGTATTTAATCAATCATCCTAAATTAGTTAATGACCAAGTCCATCGTGAAGCGATATTTGAAATGTTTTGGAAAGCTTTTTCACTTTAATTAAAAAATCACCCTTGGAAAATCAGATTGAACAGTAATTTATATTCGATAATAAGTCACTTTAGATAAAGTTATAAAACAACAAAAAATTAAAATTCAATGACTCTTATTAACGCCCTAAAATAGCGGGGATTAATTATAGGTAAGTTCACTACTTGCTTACACTCATCATTGACAACGCCATAGCTTCAGCGATTTTAATACCATCTATACCGGCTGATAAAATACCGCCAGCATATCCAGCACCTTCACCGGCAGGATAAAGTCCCTTGGTATTAATACTCTCTAATGACACTTTATCTCTACTAATTTGAATAGGTGACGAGGTTCGTGTTTCAACAGCGGTTAAGGTAGCGTCCTTATTGGCAAACCCCCTAACCTTTCGTTCAAAGGCAGGAAGAGCCTCTCGTATCGCTTCATTCGCATAGCTGGGTAATATTTCACTTAAATCACAATAAGTGACACCAGGTTTATATGAAGGAACTACTTCGCCATGTTCACCACTAGCGCGGCCAGCGATAAAGTCACCCACCAGCTGTATAGGCGCATCATAGTTGCCACCACCTAATTTAAAAGCTTTCTCTTCTAATCGACGTTGTAATTCAATACCCGCAAGTACATCAACTTTCCCGTCTTTTAAGGGATAATCCTCCGGTGAGATACCAACAACGATCGCGCTATTAGCATTGCGCTCATGACGAGAATATTGGCTCATACCATTAGTCACTAGGCGACCTTCTTCAGATGCTGCGGCTACTACTGTCCCTCCTGGACACATACAAAAACTATACACAGAGCGACCATTTTTACAGTGATGAACTAATTTATAGTCTGCAGCACCTAAAATTTCATGACCGGCATTTTTGCCAAAACGTGCTTTATCTATGGCTGATTGCTCATGCTCAATACGAAAACCAATAGAGAAAGGTTTCGCTTTAATAAAAACATCGCTTTTATAAAGCATTTCAAACGTATCACGAGCACTATGACCAATCGCAAGGGCAATATAGTTAGTTTTAATTATTTCACCCGTTGATAATGTTAAACCTGTGACTTGTCGAGCCTCACCCTCGCCTTCAATATGAATTTGATCAACACGTTGGCCAAAACGAACCTCACCACCAAGCTCAATAATTTTGGCACGCATTTTTTCAACCATAGTCACCAGTTTAAACGTACCTATATGAGGTTTGCTGACATATAGAATTTCATCAGGCGCACCCGCGTCAACAAACTCATTTAACACCTTGCGGCTATAATGCTGAGGATCTTTAACTTGGCTCCAAAGCTTGCCATCAGAAAATGTACCCGCGCCACCTTCACCAAACTGCACGTTTGATTCTGTATTAAGAATTTTTTTACGCCAAAAACCAAAAGTATCTTTCGTTCGTTCCCTTACCTCTTTACCTCGTTCTAAAATAATTGGTTTAAAACCCATTTGCGCTAAAACCAAACCAATAAATAAACCACAGGGTCCAAAACCAATAACCACAGGACGTTGGTTATTATCATCATTAGCTTGAGCGACATACTTATAACGCATATCTGGAGTAGCTTTAACATTATGGTCTTTTACAAAGCTAACTAATAAACGCTCCTCTAACGGAGTTTCAATGTCTAATGTGTATATAAGGGTGATAACATTATTTTTGCGGGCATCATAACCACGTTTAAAAACCGTGAAATCAATAAGTTGCTCATCACTAATATTAAGTTTATCAAGCACAGCTTGGCGTAACTCTTCTGGTTGATGATTAAGATCTAGTTTTATATCGGTTAAGCGCAACATAGTAAGTCCAGTAGTACAGTTTTGGTCAGGAAAAATAACAGGGATCATTTTAACGTATCACGGCCTATTTAAGAAACTTATTTGATTTATAAGCAACAGATTAATTTATTGAACATAGTCAGATGGTTTAAATACGCAATCTGTTTGGTATTAGGATTAATCCAAGGTATGATCGGCACCTTAAATCAACCCATCTTAATAGTTTGTTAAATTCATCTTATGGCCTTTGTAGTAACTGATAGTTGTATAAAATGTAAATACACAGATTGTGTTGCAGTTTGTCCTGTAGATGCTTTTTTTGAGGGACCTAATTTTTTAGTTATTAGCCCTGATGACTGTATTGATTGCGATTTATGTCCAGTTGAGTGTCCCGTTGGTGCCATTTATCAAGAAGATGACGTGCCAGAAGACCAAAAAGAGTTTATTGAATTAAACGCCGAACTAGCTAAAGTATGGCCACGTATTACCGAGGTTAAAGCACCGCCCATAGATGCAAAAGAGTGGGATAGCGTGGTAAATAAGATTGAATTTTTGGACCTTGATACAGATAAGGCTTAATAATTTCTATAAAAAAGTTTAATGAAAATAAAAAGTACTAAGTCAAAGCGAAATATTGTCATATAATTTAAGCTCTTTTATAATACCAATTATTCTAGATACTACATTTTTAGACAATCCATAATGATAAATTCAATATGGTCGCAGTTTTTCCATTTGAGAATTTAAATGTTTGATGATATCCGCCCGTTTCGCGATAACGAAGTCCGTATCGTTATTAATAGGTTAATTAATGAAAATGAGTTTCAAGCCTCGGTCGCCCAATTAGCGATTCCCCTCATCTATAAATTATCCCCTTGGTTTGCTAAAAGAGTCATCAAGATTTCATTGATATTTCGTACTCAGTTTTTTACCTCTGTCGATCAAATTCACCTTGAAGTTGCCAAATATCTTAAAAGAATCATTAATAAAAGTACTAAAGGTTTCTCACACCATGGTTTAGAAAATTTTGATACCAGTAAACCCGCGTTATTTATTAGCAATCATCGAGATATTGTTCTTGACGCCGCACTCGTTAATTTAGCACTTCATGAAAAAGGTTTAAATACCACAGAGTCTGCTGTGGGTGATAACTTACTGACGACCCCCTGGGTATCAGATTTAATGCGATTGAATAAAAGCTTTATTGTTAAACGGAGTGAAACGACTAAACGGTCTATATTTAAAGCATCTAAAGATTTATCAGCCTATATTCACCATACGATAACCGATAACCAGCAAAGTATTTGGATTGCTCAACGTGAGGGGCGAGCTAAGGATGGTTTGGATAAAACTAACCCCGCACTTATTTCCATGCTGTTGCTCAACAAAGAGAAAACCACGTCAATTAGCGATTATTTAGCACAGATTAATATTATTCCTGTTGCTATTTCTTATGAATTTGACCCCTGTGACCAACAAAAAGCGATAGAACTGGCGACGAAGGAAAGTACCGGAGAATATAACAAAACCGATAATGAAGACTTAAACAGTATCACTCGAGGTCTACTTGGACAAAAGGGGCGAATTCATTTAGAGTTTTGCTCTCCTCTTAAAGGGAATTTTGAAAACAGCAAAGATATTTCATTAGCCATTGATGAACAAATTATTGGTCATTATCAGTTATTCGATAGCAACCTTGCCGCATTTGCGCATTTAAACAACAAATTTACCGATAATACTGTCCTTAAGAAGCTTAAAAAACGGATGAAAAATCTTGATACACTTCAGCAACATTGGTTATTAACTATGTATGCTAACCCAGTAATAGCTAAAATTTTACTCGACGAATAAGTAACGGCTATACTAGTCTTTTTTCTCTATGGTAATTTCTAAGGTTTTAGTATTGCCTGCAAACCATTTCTGTACATATAAGGTCCCTAGGATAGGTGCCTTACCATCTTCTGATACCTCTTGGTAACGAACACTATTTTTTGTTGACTTCTCGTATTCAAATTTAATCGTTTCTTGGGACATCCGCTACTCCGTTAAAGCTATTTCAATTTTACATACAAACCATCAAACGAGTGTTCGTTATTCAATCAAAGTTAACTGTTAGTTTATTTACAGTATTGCACAAGACTTTATCACACACTATGATTGATAAAGTCAAAAACCTTGTGGTATCATTTTGTACCACCCTTGTTATAATTTAACTGTTTTTGACTCTATAAATAAAAACAATAATTAATCATAGTAATTATTCATAATAATTAAACCTAATCATATTTGAGAATAACATGAAAAAACTTTTATTCGTTTTACTGGCAATGTGTGTTCCAAGCATTGCTTTTGCGTCCGATGCTTTGCACGAGACTATTGACTTAACTAGCCACTGGGTTGGTTACACTGCCATCGCTATTTTTGTAGCTGCCTATACCCTAGTCATTTTAGAAGAAAAGCTACATTTAAGAAAGTCTAAACCCGTTCTTCTCGCCGCTGGTTTAATTTGGATATTAATTGCGGCTTATTACGCTGCTAATGGTATGCCACATACTGCCGAAGTTGCTATTCGTCATAACTTCCTCGAATATACCGAGCTTTTCTTCTTTTTACTTGTTGCCATGACCTACATCAATGCGATGTTAGAACGTAATGTTTTTGATTCTTTACGTGATTGGTTAGTTACTAAAGGTTTTAGCTATAAACAGTTGTTTTGGTTAACCGGTATCCTTGCTTTCTTTATCTCACCTATTGCTGATAATTTAACTACCGCATTAATTATGTGTGCCGTTGTTCTCGCCGTGGGTAAAGACGAACCTAAATTTATTGCCATCAGTTGTATTGGGATTGTTGTTGGCGCAAATGCGGGTGGTGCCTTTAGTCCATTCGGTGATATTACAACGCTGATGGTCTGGCAAAAAGGTATCGTTAATTTTAGTGAGTTTTTTGTCTTATTCCTTCCCTCTGTCGTTAATTATCTTATTCCAGCGTTAATCATGCAGTTTGCCGTCCCTGAAGGCAGCCCTAAGTCTGTTAGTGCTGAAATAACACCGATTAAAAAAGGTGGGCTAGTGATTGTTGGTTTATTTATTCTCACCATCATTACCGCGGTTTCTTTCCATAACTTCCTCCATTTACCACCGGTATACGGCATGATGTTAGGTTTGGCTTATCTTAAATTCTTTGGTTATTACATTCGCAAATCAGGTCAACCTGAGATCGACCACTCAGATAGTCCAACAGATCATAAAATTAAAGATGAAGGTTTTGATATTTTTGACAAAATTGCAAAAGCTGAGTGGGACACTTTGTTCTTCTTCTATGGTGTTATCTTAGCCGTTGGTGGTTTAGGTTTTATTGGTTACTTAGGTATGACGTCTGAGTTTATGTACGTTCAATTAGGGGCGACCTATGCAAACATCCTTGTTGGTATTTTATCGGCTATTGTTGATAACATCCCCGTCATGTTTGCCGTATTAACAATGAACCCTGACATGTCTCATTTTCAGTGGTTATTAGTGACATTAACTGCTGGTGTGGGTGGTAGCTTACTATCTGTTGGCTCAGCTGCAGGTGTTGCCTTAATGGGGCAAGCCCGTGGTTATTATACGTTCTTCAGCCATTTAAAATGGACACCCGTTATCGCGTTAGGTTACGCCGCGAGTATTTGGGTGCACTTTCTCGTTAACGCTTAATTAATATAGCTTAAGTCGACGACAAAAAAACCGCTAAAGATATTTAGCGGTTTTTTTATAACCCATCGTGTTGTCGCAATAATGACTTTGTTATGGCTCAATTCACAGTAAACCAGCAATATCGCAATCATCAACACACTTTCATAAACCCCATACCCATCCAATGAGTCTTTCAGTATTAATTTCAAAAAGAAACTTAGCGATTAACCTTAAAGAACGACGCATATAAAACAGGCACGACACCTAAGGTTAATAGGGTACCAACACCTAAGCCAAAGGCTAATACAGTGGCCATACCAAAAAACATTGACTCTGAATTCATAATTAAAGGTAACAAACCCATAATAGTCGTTACCGTCGTCATAGTAATAGGGCGAATACGTGTTAAACATGCGTTGATAATCGCTTGGTAATCACTAACTCCTTTTTTCCGTTCAATATCAATACGATCTATTAAGACAATTCCATTATTAATAATGATACCCGCCAGACTATAGATGCCTAATGTCACCATAAAGCCAAAAGGGGCGTTCATTACCAATAGACCAATAATACTCCCTATGAGCAATAGTGGAATCGTTAAGACAATAATAATCGCTCGGCGGTATGAGTTAAATTGTATGACCAATAAAACTAAAACCAGACCAATAACCATAGGCATACTAGCACCAAGGGCTTGTTGTGCTTCTTTAGATACGACAATAACACCATCATATTCAATATGATGATTAACAGGTAAATCTGATTTTAATGCCTCAATATCCGCATCAATAATAAGTTTAAGATCTTCAGCCGTCATTTCAGTATTATTAGCTTCAATAGTTATCGTGCTAAACATATCTTCTCTTTTTAATTTAGCATATTGATTAATAGGTATAAAATCAGCGACTTGGAATAATGGAATCGCTACACCAGTCGCATTAGAATAGACCGAAACGGTGCGTAACCTATCAAGATTAGAGCGCTCTTCGTCATTTCCCCTTAATATTACTGGGATGATGTCATCACCTTCTCTAAATTCAGTCACCATTGCACCACTGAAATAACTTTGAAGTGCCGTCGCAATATCTTCTGAAGTGACTCCTGCTCGCCTCGCTCTATGCTGGTCAACTTTCACTTTCACTTTAACAATACGATTTGCCCAATCAGTGCGAATATTTTTGGTATGGGGCACTTTTTGCAATACTGCCATGACCTCATTAGCTTTGGCGTAGATAACGTTCTTATCAGGGCCTTTCACTTGAATATTAATGGTACTTGAGTCAGAAGGCCCAGCAAACATCCGTTTTACTCGCCCTGAAACATTTGGAAAGGTTTTAATGATTCCGTTGTGTAGGCTGTTGACCAAGCTATCAAGCTCGGTACCCTCTTTAACATTTAACACAACAAAACCTTTATTGTTGGCCGGGTCTTCAGGGTTCAGTGTCAATACAAAACGAGGCCCATTGAAGCCTGAGTAACCTGAATAACTGGTGATTTCAGGAAAGCGCTTTTTATTATCAAGCCAATCAAATACTTCAAGCATTTGACGATTAGTTTCTCGCGCTGAGGTACCATTGGGTAAATCAATGTACATCATAATCTGTGTGCGGTCTGAGCTAGGGAAAAACTGTTGCTCGACATACTTAAAACCACTAATTGAGATAACGAGTAAGGTGACCATTGATAGCATAAATAAAGCTTTATGATTTAATAGCCAATGTAAAAACCTTTCATAGACTTTATACAACCCCCCCTTGTTATTAGCGTGCTGAGTTAAATCACTAGTGGTTGGTAATTTATCAACTCGAATAAATAAATAACATAAGGTAGGAGTCACACACAAAGCCATTACCCAGCTGGTCATTAAGGTAATTAAAATAACTAAAGAAATTGATCGAGTAAATTCACCGGCGACATGTTCTGCCAACATTAACGGCAAAAAGAATAAAATAGTTGTTACAGAGGAACTTAGTAGAGGCATAGCGAGCGCTTTACCGCCATCAATCATAGCAGAAAAACGCTCTTCTCCTTTTTCAAGACGACTTTTAAAGTCTTCAGCGATAACAATACCATTATCGACTAATAAACCTAGGGCAATAATGAGTGTTGCTAAACTCATTTTCTCTAGTGCCATGCCAGAGAATTGCATAATGGCTAGTGTCGTCAACATCACAAATGGCACAATTGAACCGACAATTAATCCGGTTCTCATCCCTAAGAAAAAAATAACCACAACAAGAACAATAGCCAGTGTTTGTAACACACTAATGGAGACCCCCTGTACGGCTTTTTTTACCTGGTCGGCCTGATAGGTCGCAATATTTAATTGGTAACCAATCGGTAGGCTATTTTCTATTGTGGTCACCTTGGTTTTAACCCGCGGTGCATATTCAAGTAAGTTATAATTAGGCAACATGGCAATAGCAAAAATTATGGCGGGTTGACCATTAAAATAGGCTGGTTGATGAGGGGGATCGATATAACCTCTTCGCACACTGACAATATCTTTTAACGCGATAGTATCATCTGTGCCGGGAAGAGTAATATGGGTATTACTGATATCAGCGAGCGACGAAAAATTACCGGTTGGCTCAACAACAATAAAACGCGTTCCGGTATCTACTTGCCCACCGGGGCTAATAATATTTTGAGTTTGTAACTCATCAATAATGGTTTGTGGTGAGATGCCTAACTGAGTTAACTTTGCCGTGCCTGCTTCTAAAAAGATACGCTCGGCCTGAGCACCTAAAATATCGACTTTTTTGGTACCGGCTACCGCATAAAGGTTATCCCTAATATGTTTAGCAATATCATACATTTCACCTAAGCTAAAACCATCTGCTGTTAGTGCTAATGTCACAACAGACACATCACCAAACTCGTCATTTACAAAGGGGGTTCTGGTACCCTGTGGGAGATTTCCCTCTGCTTGTTTAACTTTGTTGCGTAAGTCTTGCCAAATAGTATCTAAGTTAAAATAACGGTCATAAATCTCAACATGGATAACAGATTGACCTGTTGTTGATGTCGATGTTAATTTTTCAACTTCAGGAATTTTCCTAATTTCTTTTTCTAGTGCCCGAGTAATCAGCTGTTCTACACGCTCTGGTGCCATACCTGGATATGATGTTGTTACCACTGCAGTACGAATGGTAATAGTAGGGTCTTCTTGTGCGGGTAATGTCAGATAAGCAAAAACACCATTAATTAATAATAAGGCTAATATCATTAAAATTGACTTTCGGTAAGTAAATGCAACTTGAGTTAAATTCATTTTAAATCTCGTCAGTAATAATAATGATGATGGTTAATTAAAACGTTGTACGTGTTTGTCTAATAAGTCTACTGTTTGGCCATCAAGTAAAAAAGAAATGCCCGCGGTAGCAATTATCTCACCATTGACTAATCCCGAAGACACGATCACTCGATTGTTAATAATACTTTCAATTTGCACCTGTCTTTTATTAACCACTTGTTTATTAATATCGTACACATAGACATACGCTTTTTGCCCGTCATCAGCGCCCAAAGCAGAAATAGGTAAATGAAAGCTCTCACCTGAATAGCCGGTAAGGCCAACTCCAGCAAAAATAAAGTCAACTTCTGCCGTCATACCTGCGCGCAACCCTTCAAGAGAAGAAGTAATCACAATTGTCACCGGAAAAGCATTTGCTATACCCGCGCGAGAGCTAATTTCGGTAATTTTTCCTTTACTCTTTAATTGTGGAAAAGCTGAATAGTGAATATCAACCTCGCTGCCCATAACCAATTCTTGGATAAGGGTTTCAGGCACTGTCAGTTGTACTTCAAGGCCATCTTCACCTTCAATTTCAAAGGTTGATTGCCCAGGCGAAACTAGCATGGAGGGTTCAATTAAGCGCTTGGTTATCTTTCCATCATAAGGTGCTGTTAATACTGAGTCACTTAAATCTTTACTTGAAATTGCAACTTGTGCTTTCGCTAAATTGACTGCGCTGATCGCAGATTCATAAGCGGCTTTAGCATTATCGTAACCCGATTTTGAGACCAACCCTTTGTCAGATAGCTCGGTATAGCGCTTAAATTCATTATCCGCTTCAGAAAGTGACGCGTTAGCTTTTTGGCGGTTTGCTTGAGATGTTTGCATGCTTAAATTAAAGTTTCGCTGATCTAAACGTGCTAATTCATCACCACGTTTTACTGCTGCCCCTAACTTGACCTTGACCCACTCAACTTTACCACCGAGTTCAAAACTTAAGTTTGTCGCCTCAACCGGATAAACACTTCCAGATAAACGTCTCACTTGATTAAAAGAAGACTGTTGCACCTCAAGCCAAGCAATAGGACGAATAACTTCTTTAAAGGCCTCTTTCTTTTCAGTACATCCGACTAAAAGTAAAACAAAAGACCAACTAACAAGTATTAACTTATGATTAAGTAACCGCATAAAAAAACTCCTAAAAAATCTCTTATTCTATTATATATGATAAGTCTACTTGATAAAGAGATAACACATAGTTATCAGCTATAACTGTCATTATCATTTTACAGTTTTACCTTTTTATTAAAGATAATACCCCTTAAAAAAAAGACATATTGTTGCAGATACAACTATTCACTTGTATTATCAATGAATATAACTCGTAGGATGATTACCGTAATATTAATAGTATTACCTTGAGGAATAGCAAAATGACTAACGTTTCACCTCAGTTGACGTCTCACATTGATCAAGAAAATAGCCACCAGCAAGTGGCTAAAGTAGATTGGCATAGACTTAGCTATTTATTATTATTATCTCGGGCAATGGATGATGTAGAAGAACAAAAATTAGTGCCGGCTAAATTGGTTTTTAATCAATTTTCAGCTCGTGGCCATGACTTTGCTCAAATTCTTTTAGGCCTACAATTAACTCACCCTCATGATGGTGCAACAGGCTATTACCGCTCTCGCCCATTTGTTTTATCACTTGGCTTAGATATTGATGAAGCCGTTGCTTCGCCAATGGCAAAATCAGGTGGTTACAGTGATGGTCGTGATATTGGTGTGGTGTGTAATTACCCAAATATTGAGCGCACTGGCGCAATGTTATTTCCGATGTGTGGTGGGGTTGGTGCACAATATTCACCGATTGCCGGTTGGGCTCAGTCTATTATTTATCACCGTGATGAACTTAAGGATGAGTCTTATAAAGGCGCGTTAGGTTTGTCTATGGGCGGGGATTCATCAATGTCTACCAGTGGTTTTTGGGCATCATTGAATATATCTACTACCAATAATTTACCCCATTTATTTTATATCGAAGATAACGGCTATGGTATTTCAGTACCACAAGCTTTGCAGACACCCGGCGGCGATCAAGTCGCAAACTTAGCCGCTTATAAAAACCTGAAAATTATCGATGGTGACGGCACAGATCCAATATTAACACCCCAACTTGTCCAAGAAGCGGTTGATTATGTCCGAAGTGGTCAGGGCACCTGTTTACTGCGTTTAAAAGTACCACGTTTGTGTGGTCATACTTTTCAAGATACTCAAACATATAAACCAGCAATAATGATCGCTAGTGAACAAGCTAACGATCCATTACCTAAATTAAAAGATTACTTAGCACAACAAAATATTATTTCTGAGAAACAATGGCAAATACTCGAAGAAGAAACATTACAAGATATTCTAGCAAGTGTTGAACGCGCAAAAAAGAGGCCTGAACCCAATATTGATAACTTAACCCGCTATGTTTATGCCGAGACAGATAAAAATGGCCAAGCAGAAGTTCAGTTGCGTGGTGGCTTGCATGCCGATGGTTACCAATTTCCAGCAGTAAATGAAATAGCTAAGCCTGAAGGCCAACGTTTAAATATGCAAACCGCGATTCGGAAGGTCTTAGCTCACGAGCTAGAAACTAATCCTAAAGTGTTAGTTTTTGGTGAGGATGTTGGTCCAAAAGGAGGGGTTCATGGCGCAACTTTAGGCTTAAATGAAAAGTTTGGTGATCACCGCGTCTTTGATACTAGCCTCTCTGAAGAAGGTATCATTGGCCGTGCTGTCGGTATGGCACTTGCGGGGTTAATGCCAGTACCTGAAATTCAATTTAGAAAATATGCAGAGCCCGCTGCTGAACAAATTACTGATACTGGCATTATGCGTTGGCGTACCAATAATCAATTTGCTGCCCCTATGGTCATTCGTATTCCCGGCGGTTTTGCTGGCCGTGGCGATCCATGGCACTCAATGTGTGATGAGGTTGAGTGGGCACATAAAACTGGTTGGCAAGTCGTTATGCCATCAAATGCCGAAGATGCCGTAGGTTTATTACGTTTCGCCTTACGTGATAATAATCCGACCATTTTTTTCGAGCACAGATCATTACTTGATAACCGTTGGGCACGTCGTCCTTATCCTGGTGATGATTTTGTTATTCCCTTTGGTAAGGCTAATATTTTAGCTGTCGGTGACAAACTAACACTGGTCACTTGGGGCGCTATGGTCGAACGTTGCCAAATAGCAATAGAAGAGCTTAAAAAAGAACATACCCCTGACAGTATTGAGCTAATTGATCTCCGCACCATAGCCCCATGGGATAAAGACGCCGTATTAACTAGCGTGAAGAAAACTGGCCGGTGCTTAATTGTCCATGAAGACAATATGACCGCCGGCTTTGGCGCAGAAATCGCTGCAGTGGTCGCTAAAGAGGGATTTTTTGATTTAGACGCACCTATCCAACGTTTAACTATGCCGGATATTCCCAATCCACATAATATTCATTTATTAAATGCGGCTGTGCCTACCGTTGAGCGAATAATACAGACCATTATTGATAACGTAGAGTTTTAACCAATACCGATTGAACTAAGTAACCTTGAGTTATAAGTGAGTAATAAAAATGAGTACTATTGATATCACCCTACCCGCTGCACAGTTAGAAGGTACGTCAGCGACGTTATCAAGGTGGCTAGTGGCTATTGGTCAGCAAGTAAAAGCGGGTGACCCGTTAATCGAATTGGAAACCGATAAAGTCTCAATGGAAATATGTGCACCAGAAACAGGCTGTTTATCTGACATTATTGCTAATGAGGGCGAAGAAATTGTCGTTGATACGGTATTAGGCCATATCGATACGGCTCACCTAAACAGTAAAGACGCTGGTGTAGTTGTTGATGAGAGCAAAGATAATAAAGCACTTGGCGAGACCCTAAATAATGCATTAAATAACGCCTTAAATAATACGGCAAACCATAGCAATGAAGATGAGGACTCTAATAGCGCACATGATCTGATTGGCCCTGCCGCTCGCCGTTTATTAAAAAATCACCATGTCGATCTTAACCTCATCACAGGCTCAGGTCGCAGAGGCAGAGTGACCCGCAATGACGTAAGTGCCTATATCGAAAATATCCCGCCATTAAGTACGTTAAACCCAACCTCCTCTCCTACTTCTGCACGAACAACTGTCGCCAGACCACTTAAGGGTAAGATGGTGCCACACACCAATATGCGAAAAGCTATTGCCAAACATATGGTTAAAAGCCTATTAGAAACATCTCCTCATGTCACCAGTATTTTTGAAATGGACATGAGCAACATCATCGAGCATAGAAAATGGCATAAAAAAGAATATGCTGAGAGTGATGTTAACTTAACTTTTACTGCATATTTTTTGGCATCAATGGTGAAAGCGGCTCAAGTTGTGCCTCAAGTTAATGCTCGTTTTCATGACCATGCACTTGAATTATTTAGTGATATTAATATTGGTGTTGGTACCGCTCTTGGTGATGCTGGTTTAGTTGTTCCTGTCGTGCAACAAGTACAATCACTTAACCTTTTTGGTATTGCCAAAGCCTTAACGGGACAAACAATAAAAGCCCGCAATGGAGAGCTTAAGCCAAGTGACATGAAAAATGGCACGTTCACTATTTCAAATCATGGTGTTAGTGGCAGTTTAGTGGCAACCCCTATTATTATTAATCAACCTGAAGTGGCTATTTTAGGTGTTGGTAAATTAGAAAAACGCGTGGTAGTTGAGGACATTAACGGTATAGATACTATGGTAATTAAACCTAAGTGTTATGTATCTTTAAGCATAGATCATCGTGCTTTAGACGCATACCAAACTAACCTGTTTTTAGCTAAATTTGTTGACGTTATTGAAACTTGGGGTGAGTAAGCTTTACCACTAAAAATTAAATAATAAAGAATAGTAAATAGGAAGAATAAAACAATGAAAATTCAAAGTTATGTCAATGGTCAATGGGTTAGTGGTGATGGTCATTCCACCAAATGTTTTAATGCGGTCAACGATGAAATTATCGGTGAAATAAACTCGTTAACCTCTGGTTTTGACAGCCTACTTGATTATGGCCGCACCAAGGCAGGCCCAGCGCTCCGTAAATTAACCATTCATCAACGTGCTCAAATGATTAAAGCACTCGCAAGTTATTTACTTGAACGTAAAGAGGACTTTTATCGAATTTCCTATTTATCAGGCGCAACAAAAAGCGACTCTTGGGTAGATATCGAAGGCGGTATCGGTACTATGTTCAGTTATAGTGGCATTGCCCGTCGTGAGTTAAATAACGATACCTTTATTGTTGAAGGCCCTGTTGAGCCGTTATCAAAGAATGGTACTTTCGTTGGTCGTCACATATTAACGTCTAAAGAAGGTGTATCTGTCCATATTAATGCCTTTAACTTCCCTATTTGGGGTATGTTAGAAAAGATTACGCCAAGCTTAATTGCAGGGGTGCCTGTGGTCGTTAAACCGGGCAGTGTCACCTGTTACCTAACTGAAGCCGTAGTTAAAGCTATAGTGGAATCCAAAATATTTCCTGAAGGCTCAATTCAATTAATTTGTGGCAGTGTTGGTGATTTATTTGATCACTTGAATGAACAAGATGTCGTCACTTTTACTGGTTCTGCATCAACAGGGCAGATGTTAAAAGCCCATAAAAACATTATAGCTAAGTCGATTCCTTTTACTATGGAAGCTGACTCGCTTAACTGTTGTATCTTAGCGCCTGATGTTAAAGTTGAAGACCCTGAATTTGATTTGTACATCAAAGAAATAGCCCGCGAGATGACCACAAAAGCTGGCCAAAAATGTACCGCTATTCGTCGTATTTTTGCACCAACCAACATGACAGAAGCAGTAGGAGATGCACTTAAAGCCAAACTGTTAAAAACAACGATTGGTGATCCCAACCAAGAAGGTGTGCGGATGGGCGCATTAGTTGGTAAGTCACAACGTGATGATGTTATCTCAGTTATCGACCAACTGAGTCAAGGCAATAGCATCCTCCTTTCCGGTATGGACCACTTTAAAACCATTGGCATTGATAACACCAAAGGCGCCTTTTTAGCGCCGACCTTAATACATTGTCCAAACCCTCTCACCAACAATACAGTCCATGATGTTGAAGCCTTTGGTCCAGTAAGTACCTTAATGCCTTACACTGACATTGAACAAGCGATTGAGTTAGCAAAGTTAGGTAAAGGAAGTTTGGTAGGCTCAGTATTTACTTATAACAAAAACTACGCACGTGACTTGATTTTAGGCTCGGCTTCTCACCATGGCCGTATGTTGGTTATCGATAGAGATTGTGCAAAAGAGTCAACTGGTCACGGCTCACCACTTGCTAACTTAGTTCACGGTGGTCCCGGCCGTGCCGGTGGTGGTGAAGAGCTCGGTGGTGTCAGAGCCATTAAGCATTATATGCAACGTAGCGCAATTCAGGGATCGCCATCTTCATTAATGGCCATTACTAATGAATATGTCAAAGGAGCTACTACTACAGAAGATCGTATCCACCCGTTTAGAAAGTACTTTGAAGAATTACAAATTGGTGAGTCGTTAACCACGCATCGACGTACGGTAACTGAAGCCGATATTGTTAATTTTGGTTGTTTATCTGGTGACCACTTTTATGCACACTTTGATGAAATAGCAGCAAAAGATTCATTTTTTGGTCAACGTGTTGCCCACGGTTATTTTGTAATTTCCGCCGCCGCAGGTTTGTTTGTTGATCCCGGTCAAGGGCCTGTCATTGCTAACTATGGTATTGATAATTTACGTTTTGTTGAGCCAGTGGCTATCGGCGATACTATTCAAGTTAAGTTAACCGCTAAACGGAAAATTAACAAAGTAAAACGTCCTGATGATAAATACCATACCGGTATTGTGGTTTGGGATATAGAAGTGACTAATCAAAGGGATGAAGCGGTAGCAATTTATGATATTTTAACATTAGTTGAACGAAAAATGAGTGACGAATAGTAAGCCAGTATCGAAAGCCAAAGGTAAGTAGGGTCAATAGTAGCAAGTTGAAAATTGTCCCTTACTACACTTGTCTTGCTGTTATTTTGTTTGGTGTGACGTCTGCTCAAAACGAGGACGACCCGCTTGTATAGACTCAAGGGGTTCAACCAGGCGAAGGCTTTCTTTACATCGAGTCACTAAGGTAATGTATTCTTGTGTACCGGCTTTTTTCCAATTAACTTCTTGCTCACTTAAGTCTCTAATAACTTTAGCTGGAGTACCAACAACCATCGAGCGTGGTTTACAGCTAAAACCGGCTTTAACAAAAGATGAGGCGGCAACAATAGACTCAGCACCAATTTTTGCATCGTCCATCACCACTGAGTTCATGCCAATCAAAGCATGCTCGCCAATGTGACAACCATGTAAAACCGCACAGTGGCCAATATGACTATAGGGTTCAAGGTAACAGTCTTTCTTTGGAAAGCTGTGTAAAACACAAGCGTCTTGAACGTTTGAATTGGCACAAACATGAATACGACCAAAATCACCACGTAACACAGCACCTGGTCCTATATAGCAATTTGCTTCGATGATAACATCACCAATGATTTCAGCACTCGGATGAATGAAACTGCTAGGGTCAATAACGGGAATAAAGTCATCAAGGGCGTAAATAGGCATAAAAGCTCCAAAGCTAATAAGTATTAAATAATACAAAAATAATTGTAAGAAAGATTATAAATGAGGTTAACCGATGAACCAAGACAATAACAAACAACTTACTTTTAAAACTATCACCTTAGAAAAAATCGATGGCGTTGCAAAACTCACCCTTAACCGCCCTGATAAAATGAATAGCTTCAACGTACAGATGCATGAAGAGATTCGAGACGCATTAGACAATATTGCCAGTGATGGCTTCTCTCGCTGTTTATTATTAACGGGTAATGGTCGAGGTTTCTGTGCCGGCCAAGACCTAAGTGATCGAGCCGTGGCCGCCGATGATGTAAGACCAAATCTAGGCCTGTCGGTAGAAAAATATTACAACCCACTAATCAGTCGATTAACTGGCTTGAAAATGCCGGTAATTTGTGCACTTAATGGAGTGGCAGCTGGTGCTGGTGCTAGTATTGCGATGGCTTGCGATATTGTTATTGCCGCTCGCTCAGCTTCATTTATTTTATCCTTTTGTAAAGTGGGTTTAGTACCTGACTCAGGTAGCTCTTGGCATTTAACCCGTGCTTTAGGTTTACCCCGCGCAAAAGCTTTAGCGCTGTTAGGTAACAAACTGAGTGCAGAAAAAGCGGAACAATGGGGATTAATTTACCAAGTTGTTGATAATGAATTGTTGGCTGCAGAGTCGATGACCTTAGCAAGTAACTTAGCCAGCCAGCCAACTGAAGCATTAGCTAATATTAAACGTTTATTAAATACCTCATTTGATCACAACTTACACGATCAACTAGAGTATGAACGTCAAACCATGCAACACTTGGGTAAAAGCGACGACTATAAAGAAGGTGTGGCTGCTTTTATCGAAAAGCGCCCAGCTAAGTTTGTTGGTAAATAATAGAGAAGAATCGTTAACCAAGATTAACTAAGGATTACCATGAAAGATGTCTATATTTGCGATGCCGTGCGCACCCCCATAGGTCGTTATGGCGGCTCACTAGCAACGGTTCGCGCTGATGATTTAGGTGCACTGCCGATGGCTGCATTGATGGAGCGCAACCCACAAGTAGATTGGAGCCAGATAGATGAAGTTTATTATGGCTGCGCTAACCAATCAGGTGAAGATAATCGTAACGTTGCTCGCATGAGTGTATTACTCGCTGGCTTGCCTCAAGTAATCCCCGCAGTAACCATTAACCGACTATGCGGCTCAGGTATGGACGCTATTGGCACAGCTGCTCGCGCTATCGCCTGTGGCGCGCAATCAATGGCAATAGCTGGTGGAGTCGAAGCAATGACCCGTGCACCTATGGTTATGGCTAAAGCGGAGTCAGCATTTTCTCGTCAAACTCAACTGTTTGATACTACGATGGGTTGGCGCTTTGTTAACAAAAAACTCAAAGCAGAACATGGTGTAGATTCTATGCCAGAAACTGGGGAAAACGTTGCGGAGCAATTTAATATTAGCCGAGAAGACCAAGACCTATTTGCTTATCGCTCACAACAAAAATTAGCTAAAGCTCAGGATGAGGGGATATTTGAACAAGAAATCATACCAGTTAGCGTCCAAATAAACCGAAAAGAGACCAAAGTTTTTACAAAGGATGAACACGGAAGAGCAAATACGACTCTTGAAGGCTTGGCCGCATTAAAAACGCCGTTTAGAGAAGGTGGGACAATAACAGCAGGTAATGCCTCGGGGATTAATGACGGCGCTTGTGCGTTATTAATGGCTTCGAAAGAGGCGGCTAAAGCTAATGGTTTAACCCCAATATCCCGGGTGGTAGGCATGGCAACAGTAGGATTAGAACCTCGCATTATGGGGGTTGGACCGATAAATGCCACTAAAAAGGTTTTAGCGAACACTGGCTTAACGTTAGCACAAATGGATGTTATTGAGCTTAATGAGGCCTTTGCCGCACAAGGCTTAGCCGTACTTCGTGAACTAGGCATTAGTGACGATGATGTTCGAGTCAACCCAAATGGCGGCGCTATTGCTATGGGGCATCCATTGGGAATGAGTGGTGCTCGTTTAGTGACTACCGCTAGCTATCAATTACAACGGACAGGCGGACAATATGCGCTATGTACCATGTGCATTGGTGTTGGTCAGGGTATTGCGATGATTATTGAGCGCGCTTAATATTGCCATTGATTAATAGCATCAATCATTAAATCAAAAAGTCTGCTATTTATTAACAAGCAGACTTTTAAATTATTATTATTGGTAGCAGCTATTATAAGCCAAGCTCGGTGAGTCCAGGATAATTCAGAGGCCTTTTATCACCAGCCCAAAGAAATTTACGTTCATTTTCATCAATTAATATATCATTGATACTGGCATGTCGTTGCTCCATTAACCCTTTGTCGTTAAATTGCCAGTTTTCATTGCCGTATGATCTAACCCATTGATTAAATTCATCTTGCCATTCATAAGCAAACCTTACCGCGATCCTGTTATTATCGACTGACCAAAGCTCTTTAATTAATTTGTAATGACGCTCTTTTTGCCATTTGGCGTTCAGTAAGTTGATAATGTCTTCTCTACCCTGGATAAATATATCCCTATTACGCCATCTACTGTCAAGGCTATAAGCTGTAGCTACCACCTCCGGATTTTGAGTATTCCACGCATCCTCTGCTTTACGTATCTTTTGAATAGCCGTTTCTCTGGTAAAATTTGGCAATGGGTGCCTAATTTCTTCTATTGCTAGGTCATTATTCATTAATTTATCCCTTAAATTTATAGATCTATTGTTAAACGTTTAATATGGAACACATTTTATCAGCTGATTAAAAATCAGTTAACCAGCCATTATACCTTGCTACGATAGTAGGCTTTAGTAGGCTCATTTCAGATGACTTGAGTAAACAGAATTTTGTTATTTGTTGTACTAAAGTTTAAATACAGTTTAAAACTGACCGTTTGCTTCAATGTACTGAGACCGTAGATTAGTTTCCCGCGGTACCAACACATTGATAAATAGTATATTAATTATTTCGATTAAAAGGACAAAAATTTTAGATTATCATGGTATAAGATAAAATAAGTTCATAAAAAACGAACTAACACTTACCCTTGAATGATCAGAATAATCAGCCTTACCTTTCAATATTACTGATCACGGGGAGCAATTATCTTGTTTAAAAGTAAGTAGAATGAGGCTATCAGTAATAGCGGTTAACAACTGGAATCAATTAAGGTTTACCTGTAAACTTTATTTATTAACTCTTTTGATACTAGTTTGCCCATGACAAACAATTCAGCCAAGACAATCTCGCCTCTACCCTCGAAAAAACAGCCCGCAGGTAAAGTGCACTGCAGTTTGGATTTACAAACCTTTCTCCCTTATCGAATGTATTGCTTAGCGGCTCAAATGGCAAAAGCAGGTAATGATTTACCTGAGTTATTAAATGAATTGGCTATTAATATTGGTGAGCGAGAATGGCGCGTTATTTCTATTTTAGGCGCTTATGGTGGGTTAACGAATGGCCATGTCGCAAACGCTTTAAAAAGCGATGCTGCCACAGTATCTCGTGCCGTAAAGGTGTTAAAAACCTTAAACTTAGTTGATACCTTAAACTCGAAAAGAGATCGCCGTAAGGTATTGATCTACCTAACGGAAACAGGTGCGGCTTTATATGACAAGATCACACCTAAACGTATCGAAACAGGCAAAATGATTGATGATTGTTTTACTCATGAGGAGTTATCTACCATGCACCATTTATTGAATAAACTTGATCGCCATTTACAACATATGGAAAATGAACTAGAAGATGAGTGGGAATAGCACTAGGCATAGCATCGGATAAGACTGTCTGACAACATCAAAAATTCACGACCAATTGATTACCTTGCTTTGCTCGTTATTGAGCTTAAATCACTAAAATTTTATGACAGTGCATTTAAGCTAATTACCAATTAGAGAGCGCAGGTAAACTAAACTGTTTGTCTTGGTAAGTTAAAATTACCTTTTGTGGCAATATTTTATTTAAAAATAAATTTTCAGCAATTTTATCACCTTCATAACGGTCCCTGCCATTTATCCTTACCCAACCTTCACCATCACTGGAATAAATATGCATGTCAAATTCAAGACTAGGTACCGCTTTTTGAACCCAATCTGGCATATCAGTTAATGAGCGTACCGAATCGGTATTAGTGATTCTTTGCGCGTCAAGTAACTCTTGGTTATTTTTCTCTGATGAAGTTTCATCAATAGCGGATTGAAAACGAGAAAGAAATTCATTTGAAACGCCATCAATAGAATTCACTTGAAAATTGATGTTAGTCGCTTCATCTGCTTTATTTTTGGTGAGTACGGTCTGCTCAGCAGTATCATTAATCTTTTCTACCTTTTTAGCTGATGCTAGTTTTTCCTTTATCACCAAACGTGGATTGTCAGGCTGAGTATCGACTTTAATAGGTTGTTCAGCTTTTATTTCTACTGGTAGCTTTTTATTTTGAGCCTCTAGGTTAGCTATTGATAAAATGTTTTCTGTTTGATTATTAATGAATCCCAGAGGCGTTATTACATACTTTCCTAACCATAAACCAAACACTAAAACGCTTACTACGCCAACAGTAATACCACTAAATTGTACCCCTTTGTTTTGCCACCAAAACTCTTGTTTATATTCATCCCCCAACGCTTCAATTGATGCCTTTAGCACACATTTTTTATTCACCACGGCATCGTTAGTATTGTAGGCATTCATCAAAGCGCGGTGACACAATAAATTGATTAACCTAGGTATACCTTGTGAAAGTTTATGAATAGTATTCATTGCTCCTTGATTAAATATCGGGCGATGGCACTCAGCAACAGACAAGCGATGCTTAATATACAGAGTAACTTCTGATTTGTTCAATGGCAGTAAATGATACCTAGCAGTAATACGCTGAGCTAATTGGCGCAAGTCTCTTCGCCTTAATAACTGCTGCAGTTCAGGTTGTCCAATAAGAATAACCTGTAGTAATTTTTTTGTATTGGTTTCTAAATTGGTTAACAAACGAAGTTGCTCTAACACTTCAGGTTGCAAATGTTGGGCTTCATCGATAATAAGCAGAGTATTGATATCATTTTGATGATTTTTTAATAATTTCTCTTGAATCTTATCAGTAAGTGTTTTTAATGTTGCCCCAGTTTTGCGGTATCTGATGTTGAGTTCGTCGCAAATTGTTGCCAATAATTCTTGGCTTGACAGTGTCGGGTTTAAAATAAATGCGCTTTGAATATTATCAGGAAGCTGCTCCATTAAGCAGCGACTAATGGTTGTTTTCCCTGTTCCTACTTCCCCTGTTAATAAGACAAAACCACCAGTATCACCTAAGCCATAAGTTAGGTGCGATAATGCTTCGCGGTGACGATCACTCATAAACAAATAACGTGGGTTAGGTGCGATAGAAAATGGCACCTCATTAAGACCAAAAAAAGCTGTATACATAGAATTTAACAACAAATATTTAAGTAATTAAAACAACTTATTGAAATTACCTATTTGTTGACACTATGTCAAAGAGCTTAGCTAATTATTATGATAAACTTAATGCATCATTACATTTTAGCGATGGCTTTCTTTTGACAACACCGAGTAACAATTATAACAAGAGTCAAAATAGTTTAACTACACTCAATAGTTTTCTTGTCGGTGGTGCTGTGCGCGATAAACTATTAAACAGAGCGGTCAAAGATCGTGATTATTTAGTTGTTGGTACATCCGTTAAACAGATGTTATTACTGGGTTTTACTCAAGTTGGCAAAGACTTCCCCGTATTTCTTCACCCCATCACCAAAGAAGAATATGCCTTAGCACGAACAGAGCGAAAACAAGGTCAGGGCTATACCGGCTTTGTTTGTTACGCTGAACCTGACGTGACTATTGAAGAAGATTTATTACGCCGAGACCTTACCATTAATGCGATGGCAATGGATAATGACGGCAACATTATCGACCCTTACAATGGTCAGCAAGATCTCAACAATCGTGTTCTTCGCCATGTCAGCAATGCCTTTATTGAGGACCCACTAAGGGTATTAAGGGTTGCTCGCTTTGCTGCCCGCTACCATAGTTATGGCTTTAGTATTGCTGATAATACACTCGCCTTAATGACAAGCATCAGCGTAAGTGGTGAGCTTTTGTCATTAAGTGGCGAACGAATATGGCAAGAAATACAGCTCAGTTTGTCAGAAGACCATCCTGAGGTTTTTTTTGAAGTACTGCGCAGTTGCCAAGCCCTTAACGTTCTATGGCCAGAATTAGAGGTCCTTTGGGGCGTACCAAACCCCGCCGAGTGGCATCCTGAAATTTGTAGTGGTATCCACACTATGATGGTATTAAAGCAAGCGGTGCGGCTAACTAATAATAGTGATGAGCCAGTGACGACCAGAACGGCGATTCGTTTTGCCGCTCTTTGTCATGATTTAGGTAAAGGGCTTACTCAGTCTGAAAAGTGGCCAAGCCATCGTGGTCATGAAAAAGCAGGGCTCCCCCTAGTAGAGAAGATAGCAACTGAACTCAAAATTCCTAACCACTATAAACAGCTGGCCCTAAAAGTCTGTGAACATCATTTACATTGTCATAAAGCATTTCAATTAACCGCGAGCACTTTATTAACTATCTTTAATCAATTAGATATTTGGAGAAAACCCGAAGACTTTGAGGCATTTATTATCGCATGTAAAGCTGACTTTCTTGGTCGACTAGGTTTTGAAAATAAACCTTACCCCCAAGAACAGTATTTAAAATCTGCTATGGCGGCTGCCAGTAATGTCAGCGCAAAAATGTTTGTTGATCAAGGTTTAAAAGGGATAGAGATAAAAGAAGCGTTAGCAGCAGCTCGGCTTAATGCCATACAAGGCGTTAAAAATCAGTACGAATGACACAATTAACTGCCTTGATATATTTTTGAGTCCTTACTTTATGGCCTTTAAATAAGCTTGATAAGGTCGCCATGCCTCAGTTTGATTTTGTTTAATACCCGATCTTAATTGAATATCACTGAGTGTACTTATATGACGTTTTTTATTCGAAAACGCTAAACATTCGCTTTGATACGCCAGACCACAAAAGGCCAAGACCTTAGTTATTTCAGTCTCAGGGTTGACGACTAAATTCGAATATTCAATGGTATGAATAAAGTCAGGAATTAAGCCATACCAATGGGCCATGACACCTTGATAACAGTCGTTATATTCAGAAATCTCAGTTAAAGAGCAAAAATAAGGCTCCGGCGCTTCAAAATTATTTTGATAAATAGACCAACTTACGTCCATCACATCTCGCTTAATGTGAATGATTTTAGCCTGTGGCAATAACATTTTTATTAAGCCGATAGATTGATAATTAGCCGGCATTTTATCAATGATATATTTGGCATTAGGCGCAATACTTTGCACGCTTTTTAAATAATGTTCCCCTAATTTTTTGCAATGATCTTGAGATAATAAACCAACACCCTCGGGAAAATGCTTTCCTGTTATCTGCCATATACCTTGAGCGATATCACCCGCTAAAAAAGGTAATTCCCCCCCACTGTTGATGTCTTGATGCCCGATGAGCATTTGTTCTAACAAAGTAGAGCCCGAGCGAGGTTGGCCAACGATAAATATAGGGACTAAACTCTCGTTGTTTATTGGTACGTCAACACGAGACATTAGCGGTTCATTGAAGGTGGTTATTAAACTCAAGAAGAAGGGCTTCATATCATCAACATTAAAATTGATGGCTGAAGTTTGAAGATCATTGGCTTTTTTTAAATGATCGAAGGCTTGAACATAGTCTTTGATTTGATGATAAAGCGTAAAAAAAGCATAATGCAAAGCGATTTCTTCATGTAAAGATAATGGTGCTTTGAGTGAGCTTAATTTTCTGAGCATTAACTGAGACTGCTCACTAGCAAGGGTGAGTCGGTTAAGCCTAGTCAATAAACAAAAGGCTTGAACATGTGTTGAATTAATAGCCAAAATATCTGCAAGATGAATCTCAGCTTTATCTATCTCTCCTGCTTCACAATAAAAAATAGCTAATGCCAGTAAACTTGGCAGGTGTTTCATATTAAGCTGGTATGCATTAATCAATGCTTGCTCTGCTTCTTCAAAGCGCGTTAATTTTTGGCATGCTTGAGCTAAAGAAAGCCAAAGCGCAGGCTCTTGAGTATACAACTTAATGCATTTTTTAAAGACTTCATAAGCGACTTGATAACTATCAAGGGCTAAAGCAACCTTTCCCAGTCCCCACAGTGCATTTATATCTTGAGGGTTAACGCGTAACAACTGTCGATATAAGGCTTCTGCTTTTTTAAAGTTACCTTGTTGATACATTTCATTAGCTTGAAGTATAAGAGTCATGATTAATAAATTTACTCTTTATTGAAATACTGTTGATTTAAATAATGGGGTAATAAAAAAACCCCAGCAAAGCTGAGGTTTTTTAGTGTATCAAATTTCTTCTAGATTAAACGATATTAGAAGTTATAAGATGCTTTTAAGTAGTAGAAACCACCATTAAAGCCAAATGGAGAGGTTTCATAATATTGACCACCCCAGTTGTTATTCGGGATACCTTGTGAAGCAGGAATGTTAATTTTTGTTGCTTGTTGGTCAAGTAAATTTTGTGCACCAAGTGATACAGTGAATGAATCATTGATGAAGTAGCTTACTTCAGCATCAAGTGTTAAAGCTGATTCGCCAGTATTAACAGTTGCATCATAATCAACGTGAACACCTTGGTATTCGCCATAGTAGTTACCACGAAGCAAGAAGCTCATGTTATCGTAACTTTGTGACCAAGTCATCGTAGCACGGTGATTCGGTAAATCGTTTTCTAAACGAGATACTTTAAAATCGCCTGTGATAGATGAAAAGCTATCAACTTCAGTTTTATTGTAGTTGTAAGCTATGCTAAATGCTGCATCGCCATCAAATAAGTCAGTTGAGTAATTACCGATAATATCAACACCAGTTGTTGTGGTATCAAAATCGTTAGTAAAGAAGCTGGCTTGTGAGATTGAGTCAACATTTGGAACACCTGCAGCTTTTAACGCAGTTTTGTCAGCATCTGTTAAGGTTTTCTTCTCTGATTGAGAGATACGGTCTGTCACTTCAATGCTGTAAGCATCAACTGTTACAAATACCTGACCAACATTCCAAACAGCACCTAAAGTATAACTTTGTGAGCTTTCTGGTGATAATGCTGTAGCGCCAAGTTGAACAGCGATAGGGTTAGTTGGTGGCAATAATGCTGAGTCAACTAATACACCGCTTGATAATGACGTCTGTACGTTAGCATAGTTCGCTTGACCAACTGTTGGTGCGCGGAAGCCTGTGCTAATTGAACCACGTAATGAGAAATCATCAGTGACTTTATATTGGCCAGTAATTTTGTAGTTAGTATCACTACCAAAAGTACTATAGTCTTCAAAACGAATAGCCGTACCGATTAATAAATCTTCATTTACCTGAGCTTCTACGTCAACATAAATCGCCGAGTTTTGACGAGAGAAAACGCCAGCTGCTAGCGGTTTAAAACCAGGGAAACCATTTGAACCGATACCAAAACCTTGGTCAGTATATGGACCTGCAGTAAACGAAGCAACATCACCAGCAATTACTTCAAAAGACTCAGTATGCCATTCATAACCACCAGCAACCATTAATGAGTCAAACATAGCAACTTCAATATCTTTATTGAAATCCATGTTAAACGTTTTTTCTAGTTGTGTGTGCTTACCTGGTTCAAAGTCACGAGGAGTTTCAGCACCTAATGAAGCATTTAATGTGTTATAGATTACATAGCTAGAAGTATTACGACCAATAGAACCACTGAAGTCATACATAACGCCGTTATCCATTTCACCTTTTGTACCAACAGTAAGTGAAGTATCAACGATATTACCACCAAAGTTAGGGGTAAAACCGCCTGGTATCATTTCGTTGAACGAGAAACAGTTATCGTTATTAGCAACATTAGCGATGTAATCAGGTTGTGTTAATACGTTACCAGTAGTAATAGGAACAGCTAAACAAGTTCTATCAGCACCTTCAGATTGCGCTTTATCAGCGATTAGTATTGATTCACCACCATCGCCTGAATATACACCACCACGGGTATGAGGGTTACGGAAGTAAAAACCACCACGAACATCACGCTCAGAGAAGTTACCAAACATATAAGCTTCGCTATCGTTACCTAGGTCTAAACCTGAGTTAACAAAAATAGTGATGTCATCATTAACTTCTGGAGAACCCCAGATTTGAGCCAAGTCTGAAACAGCGGTGTTACCGGCAGCAATTAAGCCAGCAGCATCTGGACGTTGAACACTTCTGCTTGTTGCATCAGCATTTTTATATTGGAAACTAAGGTTAACGAAACCGTCTTTAGTTAACGGCATACCAACGTTACCAGAAACTTCCATGGTATCGCCATCACCTTCATAATAAGAACCGTAACGAGCCGTTAAAGAACCACCGTCAGCATCGTCTTTTAAAACAAAGTTCATTACACCCGCAATTGCATCAGAACCGTATTGTGCAGCAGCACCATCACGAAGAACTTCTACTTGCTTTAATGCAGCGGCTGGGATAACTGAAATATCAGGTCCTTGAGCACCATCATTAATACCACCACCTAGTAAGGCAATAACCGAGGCGCGATGACGACGTTTGCCGTTAACTAAAATCAAAGTACTGTCTGATGATAAACCACGCAAGTTAGCAGGTTTAACTAAACTTGCGGCATCAGAGATAGGGTTAGTGTGAACGTTTAACGATGGTACACTACCTTTTAATAATTCAAGCATGTCGGTATTGCCGCCGCGTGACAACTCTTCACCACCAATTAAATCGATAGGTACTGGTGAGTCGTTTACAGAGCGTGGAGCACCACGAGAGCCAACAACAACAATTTTTTCGATACTTTTTTCTGCTTTAGCGTTATCGCCTTCAGCAGCAATTGCAGGTACGGTACCAAGAGCAATACTTACAGCAAGAGCTAAAGTTCCTGTACGGAATGTATTAGACATATTTTTTTTCCCAATGTTTTAATTAGATGTTTTATTAAATGTTTTTTATTCAACATTTTATGCAATGCTTTATTATTTGTTTAGTAGATGTTTTCTTTCATGTAACAAAAAACATCTACTCACTTTATAGATCAACTATTTATTCATTACAAGAGGTAAAAAAGTGATTTTTTATCCTCATGTCTATTTATTACGTTAAAATATAGAAACTGTATAAACTTGATAATAAAAATTGATACCGTCCTAAAAAACACAAGGCTATATATGCTGTAGGTTGAGGTTGATATTTAAAAAATCAAAGTCCGAATAAATTCGTAATAAGAAATTAAAAGGGTAAAAATATGTAAAGTGAAAAAAGTTCAAAAAAAATTATTTTTTTTTTTATAATAATGGTTCAAAGCAATAAATAGCCAGATACAGATCCTTTATCAACCAATTTAAAGTGGCTTATTCCATATAAAAACTACAAAACACAATATTTTGGTCTGGTAAAACCAATGTATACAGACCTTACCAAACACCCGTTATGAATATAACTTAATTAAAATCGCATAATCATTCACTTTTCATTGCTTTATTTTGTCACTTAATGTCATTAATTTGTCTGTACTTCAAAGTAATCAACCGCTTATTAATAGTAGAGCAGGCAATGTCGATATAATCCCCTTAAAATAATAGCAAGCGAACAATTGTTATTAACAGTCACTTAACTCAATTAGTAATAAGGGCTAATAGCTACTCTCAGAAATAAAGACACTAATAAGTAAATAAACATTATTAATGTCAATGACTTTAATCACAAAAACATAGCGTTTTGTAAGCTTATCTAATCAAAAACTAACTAATTGATATGATACTTAACAAGTAAATGATAACGTTAGTTTATTAAATAAGGTCCTAAATCCCCTTAACAGTAGAATGAATTAACTAACCGTTATAATAAATAAAATAAAATGAAAAACATAAATCAAAAAGGTGATAGCCGACCTATCGGTATATTGGACTCAGGTGTTGGTGGTTTATCTATTGCTAAAGCTATCGCTGAAAGACTTCCTAATGAAAACCTTATTTATATTGCTGATACTCTTCATAATCCTTATGGTAATAAGTCGCTAGATTTCATTCAGACTAGAACCAATGACATCAGCAAGTTTTTATTTTCTCAATCAGCAAAAGCCTTAGTGATTGCTTGTAATACCGCAACTGTTAACGCAATAGATCAAATAAGAGCGAATATTAATATTCCTATTATTGGTGTAGAGCCTGCTATTAAGCCTGCTGCTAAACAAAGTATCACAAAAAACGTTGGTATTTTAGTAACTCAAGCAACGGCAGAAAACTATCGATTCCAATACCTTATTGAGCAGCACAAGAATGATGCTCAGGTACACATTCAGGCGTGCCCAGGTTTAGTCGAGTTAATTGAAACAAACAAAATGCAGACTCAAGAATGTGAACTACTTTTAACCCAGTTTTTGACCTCTTTACTGAGTAAAAATGTTGATACTTTAGTCTTAGGGTGTACTCATTACCCCTTTTTGACTAACAAAATACGAGATATTGTTGGAACTGCTGTAAATATTATCGAAACAGCGATTCCGGTGACCTTGCAGCTAAGGCGAAAACTTACAGAACAAAATCTCCTTAATTTAAGTAAAACGCAAGGTAACTATCGTTTTTTAAGCTCAAAAGTAAATCGGCAACAACAACAACTTTTCATTGACCTGTGGCAACAGCCACTAGAACTAAAGTCATTTTTAATTCCTCAAGATTGTCTGTTAGGTTAAGTACTCCTGAGTACTGTTTTAATTGAGTAAGTCCCTGATACTCTGTTTTAATGTCATGTGAAATATAAACAAGACATCGAAAAACCAAAACCAACTTAGCTAATCTCATCATTTAACTAAAAAAACATATCATCTTTAATATTAAATTTTATGAACGAATTAATAATATTGTTCTCTATTTTTCATTATTCAACTCAAGAATTAAAATTTAAGACGTTTAGACATCTAGGCGTAAATAAAACTAGAAATAACTGATTCAACAGCGTAGAATTCTCATATATTTTTAGTTTAGTTATTAATTAAATGTTTATTAAACCGCTTAATTAAAACTAACTTTTGTTATTAAATAAAATTGAGATCTTATGTCTAGACACTTCTTTACTTCAGAATCTGTTTCTGAAGGTCACCCAGATAAAATTGCCGACCAAATCTCTGATGCGGTCCTTGATGCGATCATCGCCAAAGACAAACATGCTCGTGTAGCTTGTGAAACTATGGTAAAAACCGGTGTTGCAATAATTTCTGGTGAAGTATCAACAACAGCATGGGTTGATTTAGAAAAAATCACCCGTAATGTTATTAGTAACATTGGTTATACTTCATCTGACGTAGGTTTTGACGGCGAGACTTGTGGCATCATGAATTTAATTGGTCAACAGTCCCCTGAAATTGCACAAGGTGTTGATAGAGTTAAGCCTGAAGATCAAGGGGCTGGCGATCAAGGCTTAATGTTTGGTTATGCCACCAATGAAACTGAAACGTTAATGCCAGCACCACTTTTTTATTCTCACCGCCTAGTAGAGCGTCAAGCTGAGGCCCGTAAATCAGGTATATTGCCTTGGTTACGTCCTGATGCTAAATCACAGGTGACATTTATTTATGAAGATAATAAACCAATAGCGATTGATACAGTTGTATTGTCAACTCAGCACAACCCTGAAATAAAGCAAGCAGACTTAGTTGATGCCGTAATGGAAAACATTATTAAGCATGTACTACCTGCTGAATTATTAACGAGTGAAACAAAGTATCATATCAATCCTACGGGTCGTTTCGTTATTGGTGGTCCCGTTGGTGATTGTGGTTTAACGGGCCGTAAAATCATTGTTGATACCTATGGAGGCATGGCCCGTCATGGTGGTGGTGCTTTCTCGGGTAAAGATCCATCCAAAGTAGATCGCAGCGCAGCTTATGCCGGTCGCTATGTCGCAAAAAACATTGTTGCGGCCGGCCTTGCAGACCGTTGTGAAATTCAAATATCTTATGCTATAGGTGTTGCAGAACCTACATCAATTTCTATTGATACTTTTGGTACCGGAAAAATTTCTGAAGATAAACTTGTTGAGCTAGTGCGGATAAATTTTGACCTTCGCCCTTACGGTATTACAAAAATGTTAGACTTACTTCATCCTATGTATCAACAAACCGCTGCTTATGGTCATTTTGGTCGTGAACCATTTGAAATGACAGTAGGTGATGATACTTTTACTGCTTTCAGTTGGGAGAAAACGGACAAAGCAGAAAGCTTACGTCGAGCTGCTGGTTTATAAGGATTTTAGTAACTAAAATCACTTTGAAAGCCTCCTGTTGGAGGTTTTTTTTTCACTGAAATAAAAGCGCCTTTACATTGAAAACCCAGACATCAGCCCTTATCTTGTACTCATAACCTATAAATATAAAATCATCGTCAGGTAAGTTAATGTCCAACCCTAGAGTTTATCAGCATACAAATTTTTTAATTGGGCAAACTTATGCTTTAAATGAAGACGTCTTCGGACATACGGTCAGAGTTCTGCGTCTTAAAGAAGGTGATACAATTACTGTATTTAATGGCTTAGTAATCGATGGCAGCTATGGTGAATTTCAAGGCAGATTGGTTAATGTAAATAAAAAAAGTGCTGATATTTTAATTAACCATTATCAAATAAAAAATATTGAGTCGCCACTCAATATTCATCTCGCACAAGGTATATCCCGTGGCGATCGCATGGACTTTACCTTACAAAAATCAGTTGAATTAGGTGTGAATACTATCACGCCTATTTTCACCGAACGTTGCGGGGTTAAGCTTAGCAATGACCGATTAATAAAAAAACATGAACAATGGCAAAAAATAGTCATTAGTGCTTGTGAACAAAGTGGGCGATGTACCGTCCCTATTGTTAACTCACCGACTAGTTTGCAAGATTGGTTAGCACAGCCAACCAAGGCATTAAAAATCAATCTACATCCTAAAGCTGAACACTCAATTATGAATTTTCCTGCCACAGATAATAATGAACAACAAATAAAGGTTCGTTTATTAATTGGTCCTGAAGGTGGTTTATCTAACGAAGAGATTAAACAGGCCAACAATGCAGGTTGTATTGATGTATTGTTAGGTCCAAGAGTATTACGCACAGAAACAGCAGCATTAACAGCAATTACAGCATTGCAATGCAGATTTGGTGATTTGACTTAATCTTCATTACTTTCCAAATAACAACACGTGAAAATTTAAATGACAGGATGAAAAATGACAGCTAAAACGATAAAGCTTGGCATAGTAATGGATCCCATTAAAGACGTTAATGTTAAAAAAGATTCGTCAATGGCGATGTTATTTGAAGCCCAGAAACGTGGCTATGAACTTTATTATATGGAAATGGGTGATTTATACCTTGAACAAGGAGTTTGCCGCGCAACAACACACAAATTAAAAGTATTTGATGATACTCAACACTGGTACGAACTGGGCGACGCCCAAGAAATTAATGTTAGTGAATTAGATGTGGTATTAATGCGTAAAGATCCTCCGTTTGATACAGAGTTTATCTACGCAACCTATATGCTTGAACGCGCAGAAGTTGAGGGCACGTTAATCGTAAATAAACCACAAAGCCTAAGAGACTGTAATGAAAAATTATTTACCGCTTGGTTTGCTGATTTAACGCCTAAAACATTAGTGACTAGAAACAGCAAGCGAATTAGAGACTTTCACGCAAAAGAACGAGATGTCATTATTAAACCACTTGATGGTATGGGTGGCGCTTCAATTTTCAGAATGGGGCCAGATGATGCTAATGTTGGCGTGATCATCGAGACCTTAACTGAACATGGTAGCCAATATGCTATGGTACAGGAATATATGCCAGAAATTGTTGATGGTGATAAGCGTATTCTTATTGTTAATGGCGAACCTATGCCCTACTGTTTAGCCCGTATTCCAGCCCAAGGTGAAACTCGTGGTAATTTAGCGGCTGGTGGTCGAGGAGAAGCTCGGCCACTAAGTGTTAGTGATAAATTGATTGCTGAAAAAATTGCCCCAGAGCTTAAAAAACGTGGTTTATTTTTTGTTGGTTTAGATGTTATTGGTAATAAAGTCACTGAAATAAATGTGACTAGTCCAACATGTATTCGTGAAATAGAAGCCGCTTATCCAATTAATATCAGTGGAAAATTAATGGATGCAATTGAAGCAAATATTCGATAATTGTTAAGTGACTTTGTGCTTATTAAGGTTGCCCAAGTTAACTCAGCTAACGTAAAGGAATCAATATGGATAGTTTAGAAAACCAATTACTTATTGCTATGCCAACCTTAGGTGACCCCTATTTTAACAAAACAGTGACTTATATTTGTGAACACAATGATGAAGGGGCTATGGGATTAATTATTAATTTACCTGTTAACATCAGCCTCAGTGAGTTACTAGCGCAACTTGAAGAAGAAAAAGACAGTAAAAGCATAAATGTCAAAAATATATATACTGAAAGATTAAAGCAAATGGTACTCTCAGGAGGCCCAGTAGCGAGTGAAAGAGGCTTTGTATTACATACTCCACAAAGTTGCTGGAGTAGTTCATTGTCACTAAGTGACGATATTATGATCACCACCTCAAAAGATATTCTCCTTTCATTAGGTACTAAAGAAGCGCCTGATAACTACATGGTAACCCTAGGTTATGCTGGCTGGGGGCCCGGTCAACTTGAAGAAGAATTAAAAGCAAACTCTTGGTTAACCACACCAGCGGATGCTGATATTCTCTTTAATACTCCGATAGAGCAACGATGGAAGAAAGCAACGGAGAAACTCGGTATTGATATTGCTCATTTATCATCAGATGTTGGGCATTCGTAACAGTAACTGAGAGTTATAGCTTTTTAATAAACATTAGGTAGGAATTGCTTTGTCACAAATTATTGGTCAACGTACCGTTATTGGGTTTGATTTTGGGAAAAAATATATTGGTGTTGCCGTAGGTCAAGAAATCACGGGTAGCGCTTCACCTTTAGGGTCGATCAAAGCAAAAGAAGGTATACCTAACTGGGACGCTCTCGGAGCTTATATAAAAGAGTGGCAACCTGATATTATTGTTGTTGGCTTACCGCTTAATATGGACGGTAGTGAGCAACAACTGACTCTTGATGCCAAAAAATTTGGTAGCCGTGTATCAGGACGTTATGGGCTAACAGTGGAATTTCAAGATGAACGTTTAACTACTGCGGATGCTAAAGAAAGGCTTTTTGCTCGAGGTGGTTACCGTAATTTAAAAAAAGATAATATCGATGCTGAATCAGCAGCGTTAATTATTGAGAGCTTTTTCGAAGCAAATTATCGCTAGAATATTATAAATACTGATGAATATACCGGTTCAACAAACTTTAGTTATTATGGGCCCTCTAATCTTAGTTGCTTTGTTGGGTTTTATTTGTACTAAAAGCAAATGGTTTAAACGCACCCAACTCGATGCACTCACCAAATTTACCTTTTATATATCCATCCCTGCATTTTTATTTTACCAAATGGCCAATGCCAACTTATCACAGTACCTAAGTCCCTCATTATACGCAGCGTTTTATCTGCCAGTATTACTCTGCTATTTCATTGCGTGGTTGGCAAATTATTTTTTTCACACTCAATTGAAAAAACAATCTTCAGCCTCTGCGGTTTTCGCCCTAAGTGCGAGTTATTCAAATACTATTATTGTTGGGTTACCTATTTTATTAACGGCATTCGGCGAACAAGTCGTTGCCATAGTGTTTATGATTGTTACTTTTCATAGCGTTATGTTATTTACTGTAACCAGTGCTCTTACTTCTAAACAAAGCGGATCTAATTGGCTAGGATTTGGTTTTCAAAGCTTTCTCAAACAAACCTTTAATAACCCCGTTATCTTGAGTATTTTATCTGGTTTAGTGTTTAATTTATTAATTATAGAGCTGCCCCCAGTGGTAAGTGACAGCTTACTGCTTATCGGCAAACCGGCAATTCCACTTGCACTATTTATTCTTGGTGCCTCAATGACCTTTTATCAGGTCAAAAGCGAAATAAAGTTTATTACGTTTGCCACTGTCTTGAAGTTAATGTTGTTGCCAAGCTTGGTCTTTATCTGCTCTCGTTATGTCTTTGCTCTTGAGCCTTTAGTAATAACTGTACTGGTGATATTGAGTGCCTCTCCTACAGGAGTTAACGCTTACTTAATCGCAAAAGGCCAAGGTTATCACCAAGAAACAGTTGCAGGAACTGTTGTGGTGACAACTTTAGCTTGTATTTTTACGCTACCGTTTTGGCTTTGGTTTTTAAGCTAATGTTATTATTTGTAAAAATTAAAATAATGTGAAAGCTCTACATGCCATTATCATCAGGTTCTAACCCTTCAATAGTCATTCCACTTAGAGCATCAAGATCACTATGATCATTTGAATGGAGTTTGATCATTAAACGTAAGTCATTGGCTGAATCAGCATGATGAAGCGCATCGGCATAAAGAATCAAACCTTGTTCGTACAATTTAAATAGTGCCTGATCAAAGGTTTGCATCCCTAGTTCTGTTGATTTCTGCATCACCTCTTTGATTCCACCTATTTCACCTTTTTTAATAAGTTCAGCGATATAAGGTGAGTTCAGTAACACTTCAATAGCGGCAACACGACTTTTTCCATCTTTTGTTGGAATTAATTGTTGAGCAACGATACCACGTAAGTTCAAGGCTAAATCAAATAATAATTTACCATGCTGTTCAGCTGGTACTAGATGCATTATACGATCAATGGCTTGGTTGGCATTGTTAGCATGTAATGTAGCAATACATAAGTGCCCTGTTTCAGCAAATGACAATGCATGCTCCATAGTTTCTTGGCTACGAATTTCACCAATAAGAATAACGTCAGGTGCTTGTCGCAATGAGCTTTTGAGGGCCGCGTCAAAAGATTCTGTATCGAGACCAACTTCTCGTTGAGTGATCATAGATTTACCATGCTCATGAACAAATTCAATAGGGTCTTCAATAGTTAAAATATGACCATGTGAGTTATGGTTACGATGATTAATTAATGAAGCCATTGAGGTTGATTTACCCGTCCCTGTGCCGCCAACAAAAAGGACTAAACCGCGTTTTGACATAATAATATCTTTCAAAACTGGTGGTAAACCTAATTTATCTACGTCTGGAATATCAGTAACAATTCGCCTCAACACCATCCCTGCCATATCACGTTGCCAAAACGCTGAAACCCGAAAGCGACCAATACCATCAATAAAAATCGCATAATTACACTCTTTTTCTTCATCAAACTGCCGTCTCTGCTTATTATTCATAGAAAAATGGACGAGTGCTAGCGACTGTTCAGGTGTTAATACTTGAGCATCAATCGGTCGTAATTCACCATTGATTTTGGCACTAACAGGTAATTTTGCTGTAACAAACATATCTGAAGCATCAGCTTTAACCATTGTTTTTAATAGCTCATTAAATTCCATTAACTGCTCCAACTAAAGGCCTACAAATTGATTTTTATCTACCGCTTTTTCCATTGCCGCTTGTTTGGAAATTATGCCGCGATTTACCAAATTTTGTAAACATTGATCCATCGTCTGCATGCCGTGTTGCATCCCGGTCTGAATGGTAGAATACATTTGTGCAATTTTATCTTCACGGATAAGGTTACGTATGGCAGGAACACCAATCATGATTTCATGAGCGGCGACTCGGCCGCCACCGGTTTTTTTAATTAAGGTTTGAGAAATCACTGCCCGCAAAGATTCAGATAACATTGAGCGTACCATAGACTTTTCTTCCCCTGGGAAAACATCAATAATACGGTCAATGGTTTTAGGCGCAGAACTAGTATGTAAGGTGCCAAAAACTAAGTGACCTGTTTCAGCCGCTGTCATTGCTAAGCGAATTGTCTCTAAATCACGCATTTCACCCACTAGAATAACATCGGGGTCTTCACGGAGTGCTGAGCGCAAAGCCGCTTCAAAACTTAACGTATCACGGTGAACTTCCCGCTGATTAATCAAACACATATGATTGTCGTGCACAAACTCTATTGGGTCTTCAATTGTAAGAATATGATCATTTTTAGATTTATTAATATAATCAACCATCGCTGCTAATGTTGTTGATTTTCCTGAACCTGTTGGGCCGGTAACAAGCACTAAGCCACGAGGGGTATCAGAAATGGCTTTGAAAATTTCAGGGCAACCCAAATCATCTAATGAAAAAATTTTACTGGGTATGGTACGAAATACAGCTGCTGGCCCACGATTTTGATTAAAAGCATTGACCCTAAAACGAGCTAAATTGGGTACTTCAAATGAAAAATCAATTTCTAATTTTTCTTCATACTCTTTGCGTTGACGATCGTTCATAATATCGTACACTAATGCATTAACATCTTTAGCATTAAACGCGGGTGTGTTAAGTTTACGAACATCGCCATCAACTCGAATTAATGGCGGTGAACCTGTTGATAAATGTAAATCTGATGCATTGTTTTTTACGCTAAATGCCAATAGTTCGGAAATATTCATAAAACCTCTTATACAAAGTAATCGTTAAATAAATTGAGAATTGAAGTAACTTAAATGATAGACATAAAAACTAATGTAGCCATTATTCAACAGCAAATTTTTCAAGCCTGCAAACAAAGCAATCGCTCTGTTGATGAGGTAGCCCTATTAGCTGTTAGTAAAACAAAACCCATTACTCTAATTGAACAGGCTTATCAAGCTGGTCAATATGAATTTGGAGAAAGTTATGTCCAAGAAGCTATAGATAAAATTAATGCTTTAACCCATCTTTCAAAACTAACATGGCACTTTATTGGTCCTATTCAATCAAATAAAGCTAAGTTAATTGCAACACATTTTTCTTGGGTTCATTCCGTTGACAGAATTAAAATTGCAGCACGGCTGAATCAATATAGTTCAGCTCAAGATAACCCGCTGAATGTTTGCTTACAAGTCAATATTAGTGGTGAACAGAGTAAATCAGGTGTCACTATTGATGAATTACCTGCATTAGTTGATTTTATCAACAAATGTGAAAATTTAACATTAAGAGGCCTAATGGCAATCCCAGAAAAAAATTCAAAAAAATCAAGCTACATTAAAATGTTTCAGCTATTCAACCAACTGAAAAAAGAAGTTCAAACTATCGATACTTTATCTATGGGCATGTCTAATGATTTAGTTCCAGCAATTGCAAATGGCTCAACTATGGTTAGAGTCGGCTCTGCTATTTTTGGACAACGGGAATAATAATTAATCAAAAAAAACAGATGTTTATTATTTTTGAAGCTCTACATAGCTAAGAAGTAAAATTTTTAATAAGAGTTATAAACAACAACAAATTATTTAAATAGGTTAAAGGTATATTATGAAAAAAGTTGCATTTATTGGTGCAGGGAATATGAACGCCAGCATTATCAACGGGTTAATTAAACAAGGTGTTGATGCACAAAGTATTATTGTCTCTAATCCTTCGGCCGAAAAACGTCTTGCCTTAGCCAATTCACTCGGTATTAAACAAACAGCTAGTAATGTAGACGCCGCCAGATTTGCCGACCTTATTGTGCTCGGGGTAAAACCTCATTTTATTAATGACGTTTGCCAAGAAATTAGTCAAACAGTTGATATTAAAGCAAAGTGTTTTCTTTCCGTTGCGGTGGGATGTACTATCGCTCAAATGGAAAAGGCCTTGGGAGAGAGCACAGCAATTATTCGTACGATGCCAAATACACCGTCACAGCTTGGTTTGGGTATGACTGGCATGTTTGCTTCTCCATCCGTTAATCAAGAACAACATGATTATGCCGATTATTTAATGGCGGCTGCCGGTGAAACGGTATGGTTAGATAAAGAAGAGCAGATAGATGATATTGCCAGTATTTCAGGCTCAGGACCTGCTTACTTTTTCTTATTTATGGAAGCAATGCAACAACAAGCAAAAGCAGCCGGCTTCTCTGAAGCTGTTAGCAGGCAACTGGTGCAACAAACCGCATTAGGAGCTGCAAATATGGTTGTTTACAACCCGGAACTTGAAATTAGCGAGTTGCGTAACAATGTTACTTCTAAGGGTGGTACGACACAAGCGGCATTAACCACATTTATAGACGGTGGTTTGACCGCATTAGTCAGTCGTGCAATGAAAGCTGCATTGAACCGTGCTCAAGCAATTGCTAAACAAAATTCATAACCGGAGACTTTATGGAAGCCATAATTTATTTATTAAGATTTGCTTTTGATGCATTATTGACCATATTGATTATGCGCGTTTGGCTGCAACTCGTCAAAGCAGACTTTTACAATCCACTTAGCCAATTTATAGTTAAAGCTAGTAACCCCTTAGTTATTCCATTGAGAAAAGTTATTCCTGGATTTGGTGGTATTGACTTGGCAACAGTGCTGTTAGCATTTATTGTCGCAACAGCTAAGTTTGTCAGTATAACTTTACTTAGTGGCGGCGAATTAGAGATTGTTATCTCTCTTTATATTGGTTTGATTATTTTGATTAAGCAAATAGGCTTTTTGATATTTATTATCATGTTAGCTATGGCATTAATGAGCTGGGTAGTGCAAGGTTATAATCCAACTCAAATGGTATTTAATCAACTAACCGAACCTTTTTTACGTCCAATTCAAAGAATAGTGCCTAGCATTGGTGGCTTAGATTTATCTGTGCTTATCGCTTTTTTATTGTTAAATGTTATAAATATATTCCTCTCTAACTTACTGCCTTTTTGGGCACAACTATAAGAAAACAGTTTTTGCTTCGACAGTTTTAATGGTAAAACTGTCGAATTTAATCTCGATTGTCTATACTTAATAAATCACCATTCTTTGGAGAAAGCTATGAAAACCCTGACTAAAAAAATTTCACTACATGCTTTATTTCTTATCTCTTTTTTTAGTTTTTTTTCAACCTCTGTTATGGCTGAAAACATGAAAAAACTAGGTTCTATGAATGTGCATTACATGGCTATTGGTGCAACCTTTTTAACTCCAGAAGTAGCTAAAAATTATGGTATTGAGCGAAGTCGTTATAATGGCTTAATTAATATATCAGTACTTGATAATACACAGAAAGAGATGCCTGCAAAAACTGTATCTATTTCAGGCATCGCGCGAAATGACATAGGCCAAATTAAATCACTAGAATTTCAAGAAGTAAAAGAAGGAGAAGCCATTTATTACTTAGCACAGGTAAATTATAGTAATGAAGAGACTTACTATTTTGAATTAGATATTACTGATGGCAAAGAAAGTCATAAAATGAAATTTAAGCAAAAATTTTATGTCGATTGATTACTTTTGATTTGACATGCTGATTATCAATAGCGAAGAATGAGGTATAATGAGGTAAGTCATTTAATTGTTCAGCCTCGCTTTGTATTCACCTCATATTGAAAATAATACCCCCTAGTTATGTGAAGTGTTAAACCAAACTTTAACTCCCCCGTTCATCATGAACTCGTTACCCTCTTTACTCGCTTTGTTAAGATAAAAAGTGTCAGTCCTAAGTAATCACAATAAAATTAATAGACTAGATAAAAACAATGAATAATCCAATTCAATTGTTTGTTAATAATAGCAAACGTCATTATCATTATTTTCAATGATTCACACTTTAAGGTATTATGCAGACCTCGCGAACAATAGAGTAATTAAAGAGTAGTCATGTCAACGATCGTATTAGCCACAGGTAATAAGGGCAAAGTTAAAGAACTGGCCAGTTTACTTGGTGAGCATAAAATTAATGTTGTTCCTCAAAGTGATTTTAATGTCCCTGATGTTCCAGAAACAGGTTCTACCTTTGTTGAAAATGCCATTATAAAAGCACGGCATGCTTCTAAAATCACTGGTCTACCAGCTATTGCTGATGACTCTGGTTTAGCTGTGGACGCTTTAAATGGGGCGCCAGGTGTTTATTCAGCTCGTTACGCCGGAGATAATGCTAGTGATGAAGCTAACACCTCAAAATTATTAAACTCGTTATTAAACATAGCTGATGACAGACGAAGTGCTCGGTTTCACTGTGTATTGGTCTATATGCAAAACAGTGAAGATCCAACACCAATAATTTGCCACGGCGTATGGGAAGGTAGTATATGCCGAGAAAAACAAGGTGTTCAAGGGTTTGGTTACGACCCAGTATTTTGGCAACAAAAACATCAGTTAACTTCAGCACAGTTGCCCCGTGATTTAAAAAACCAATTGAGTCATCGCGGTAAAGCATTAGCCCAGTTAGTCCCTTTGCTGTTAGCTAAAACCTCACATACTAGTTAAAGGAATGACGTGTTAGTTAATCCCCCCTTATCTTTATATATTCACATTCCTTGGTGTGTGCAAAAGTGTCCCTATTGCGATTTTAATTCCCATGCATTAAAAAATGATGTCCCTGAGCAAGAATATATCGAGCAACTAATTATTGACTTAGACAGTGATATTCGGCGTTTTAATTTATCAAACCGCCCTCTGTACAGCATTTTTATTGGCGGTGGTACACCTAGTTTATTCTCGCCGCCTGCAATTGAGAGCTTATTGCAACAAGTATTGCAGCGTTTTGAACATAAAAGTGATATTGAAATAACCCTAGAAGCTAATCCAGGAACAGTTGAAGCTGACAAATTCATTGGCTTTTTCAATGGCGGTGTATCACGATTATCTATCGGGATTCAAAGTTTTGAATCTGATAAACTTATTAAGCTCGGTCGAATTCACGACAGTAATCAAGCAAAAAATGCGGTAGTGCTGGCGCAAACCTGTGGTGTAAAAAGTTTTAACTTAGATTTAATGCATGGTTTACCTCAGCAAAATATTGACAATGCTTTAGATGATTTAACAACCGCCATAAACTTAAATCCTACTCATATTTCTTGGTATCAATTAACCATAGAGCCTAATACACCATTTCATTCTAAGCCTCCAAAGCTTCCTCAAGATGATGTTCTATGGAAAATTCAAGACAAAGGGATCGAGCTATTAGCTCAAGCAGGTTATCAACAATATGAAATCTCGGCTTTTAGTAAACCTGAGTTTCAGTGCCAGCATAATCTTAATTATTGGCAGTTTGGTGACTATATAGGTATTGGCTGTGGCGCTCATGGCAAGATCACTGATGCTAAAAACAACTCAATATTTCGAACAGTGAAAGTAAAACACCCTAAAGGTTATTTAGACAAAGAGCGTGAACATTTAGATCATCTAATAACGGTTAAAGACAGTGAATTACCCTTTGAGTATATGATGAATAGATTAAGGTTGTACTCAAGTTTTACCTTAGATGACTATCAACAAGCTACTGGGCTCGAAGTCGAGTCGGTCTTACCGACCTTAGAACTTGCGAAAAAGAAACAGTTTATGGAGCAACGAAATGGCTCTTGGCAGGTCAGCCAACATGGTCATCGTTATTTAAATGACCTATTGGAAATGTTTTTATGAGTGAGATAAAAGATCATATAAATACAGAGCAAGATAGAGTTGACGCCCACTTCATGAAGTGCGCCTATCAATTGGCACAGCAAGCAGAGTCTCATAATGAAATTCCTGTTGGTGCGGTTGTAGTTGCTAATGGTGAAGTGATTGGTGAAGGCTTTAATCAATCAATTATGTTAAACGATCCCTCAGCTCATGCAGAAATGATAGCAATACGTCAAGCGGGGGAAGTCTTACAAAATTATAGACTGTTGGACTGTACCTTATACGTCACTTTAGAGCCTTGTTCTATGTGTGCCGGATTATTAGTGCACGGCAGAATAAAACGCTTAGTTTATGCAACAAAAGATCAAAAAACAGGAGCTGCAGGTAGTCTGTTTAATTTAGTTAATCACCAAGGATTAAATCATCAGATTGAAGTAAGAGAGGGAATATTGGCGGACGAGTGTAGTACCCTACTTTCCGCTTTTTTTAAAAGGCGCCGAACTGAGAAAAAAATCGAAAGAAAACAGCAAAAAGGTTAATGAGTTAATCTGCTGATCTTTCTTCATTAAGGGTCTGAATAAAAAACTCTTGGCGACGGGTAGCTACTTTGTGATACCGACGAGCCAATTGACGCTTTCGTTGCAATGATGATGTTATTCTTTTGTTTCTCATTTGTTGTCTCTTCTTATTTTATAATTTAATTAATTTCAATTAAGTATCACCCACCTTTGTGACGTTTTAATGACAAAGTTAAAAGTTAAAAATTTAATTTTTAACTAAGGTCTCATTGTTAATTCTCTCTTGTTCAAGCTTATCAAGTAACAATTGTTCTTCTTTAGCTTTGTCATCTAAAAATAACAAACTCTCATAATAACGTCGGATGCTTTGAACATACTCAACAGGCTCATCACCGCGGGCATAACCATACTTTGTGTGTTTATAATATTTTTTTTGTTTAAGCAGTGGTAAGCGTGTTTTAACATCAAACCAACGATCAGGGTCGCCCCCTTGATACTGAGTAATAATTCGAGCATCATTTAAATGACCAAAACCAACATTATATGAAGCAAGAGCAAACCATGTTCGGTCTGGTTCAGGAATACGTTCTGGCATTTTATTAATCATTCTTTTTAAATACTTAGCACCACCTAAAATACTTTGCTCAGCATCTAAACGACTATTAATGCCCATTTGTTTCGCGGTAACAAGTGTTAGCATCATCATACCTCTAACGCCTGTAAACGAGCGAGCATGCGGTTCCCAATGCGACTCTTGATAACTAATAGCGGCTAATAATCGCCAATCAATGTCTTGACCATGCTTCTCAAACAACGCCTGATATTTTGGCAGTTTATCATCCACTGCTTTAATGAATAAACGAGTATCAACATAGTTAAACTCTTCAACATGGCCATAGTATTTATCATCAAGTACCAACAAGGTACCATCGTGGTGCACTTTACCAAAAAACTCGATAAGACTAGCGAGAATCGATGCGTCATTTTTTTTACTTACTAACCAAGCAAGTGGTTCAGCAGGTTTAATAGTAAATGCGATGCTAATTTCAGGGTAATATCGACGATTCATCGCTAAAACATGGCTATCAATAATGGTGTAATCAATTTTTCCTTCAAGTACTTGTATTAATAATTCTTCATTATCAAGTTCCGATGTTTCTTGCCAGGTTAATTCGGGATGAACAAGTTTAATATTTTGTAGGTTCTCAGCGTGACTTGAACTTGAGGTTACCATTAGGGTACCGGATAAGTCTTTTAATTCTCGAGGCCATTCATTACCCTGCTTAAAGACAACCTTATGACTGACCTCTTGATAACTAGGAGAAAAACTAAAATCATCCAGCCGATTTTTAGTGACCGCTAGACCTGCAGCAAGAAAATCAACTTCACCACTATCGAGTTTTGGAAACAACTCTTCAAGGTTATAACTTGGAATGATTCTTAGCTCAACACCAATTGTGTCAGCATAATCCTTAGCTAGTTCATATTCAAAGCCAGCCGGACCTTGAGAACCAATATAGTAACTGTTAGGGCCAAACAACGTACCAACTTTGACATAACCGCGGTCAATTATTCGTTGTAAGCTCGCTTTGTCAGATTTTGACTCGCAGCCCGACAACAGAGTTAGCAGTAACAAAACTATGCTAACGAGGAGAGTGGAATACAGCTGTTTTTTAATGATAAATAGATTCATAGTGCTCATTGTCTTACTATTTAGATTACACATAAAGCCTTTTTTTCTTTGATTTCATAATCTCGCTAGAATGGGTTGTTTTTATCACTTATCAAATGGGCAGTTTTCCATTATAATACGCGCGATTTTTTGCTACTTTATATTTACCCAATAATTAAAGTAGTTAGCCTAACCAACCAGTGGTGATACCGTTTATGACGATGTTGATGAAAACCCTTCGCGGCGCTCCGGCACTTTCAGACTTTAGAGTCCAGAAATTATTAGCTCAATGTGCTGAATTAAAGCTAGCTGTTACTGATATTTATGCTGAGTTTACCCATTTTGCTCACCTTACTTCAGAGCTTAGCGATGAAGAATCTCATGTATTACAACAACTACTTAAGTATGGGCCCACTATTGAAGAACACGACCCCGTCGGCCAACTTTTAATAGTGACCCCACGCCCTGGAACTATTTCACCTTGGTCTTCAAAGTCTACTGATATCGCCCATAACTGTGGATTAGAAAAAGTTACTCGCTTAGAGCGAGGAATGGCTTATTATGTTTCTTTGTCAGAAAGCAGTAGTGCATTAACAACAGCACAGCAGTCTCAACTTAATAACCTATTATCTGATCGCATGATGGAGACCGTCTTCACCGAAATGGCCCAAGCCACTTCTCTTTTTGTGACGGCTGAACCCGGCCAATTAACCGCTATTGATATTGAAACGGGTGGTAAAAACGCATTAGTTCAAGCTAATACCGATTTAGGATTAGCACTCGCAACAGATGAGGTTAATTATTTATTCGAAAATTTCACTAAATTAGGCAGAAATCCACACGACATCGAACTCTACATGTTTGCACAAGCAAATTCAGAACATTGTCGTCATAAAATTTTTAATGCAGACTGGACCATTGATGGTGTTAAGCAAGCTAAGTCATTATTTAAAATGATCCGTAACACTCATGAAGTTAATCCTGATTATGTGTTAAGTGCTTATAAAGATAACGCCGCTGTTATGGTGGGTAATAAAGGTGGTCGTTTCTTCCCAAACCCTGAAACTAATGTTTATGGTTACCACCATGAAGATATTCAAATATTAATGAAGGTTGAAACTCACAATCACCCTACTGCGATTTCTCCTTATCCGGGTGCTGCAACAGGTAGTGGTGGTGAAATTCGTGATGAAGGCGCAACAGGTATTGGTTCTAAACCTAAAGCTGGCTTGGTCGGTTTTTCGGTGTCGAACCTACGTATTCCAAATTTTGTACAACCGTGGGAAACCGACTTTGGTAAACCAAATCGTATCGTTTCAGCCTTAGATATTATGATGGAAGGCCCATTAGGTGGCGCAGCATTTAATAATGAATTTGGTCGTCCTGCTATCCTAGGTTATTTTCGCACTTATGAAGAGCAAGTGAACTCATTTAATGGCTCTGAGGTACGTGGTTACCACAAACCAATTATGCTTGCTGGTGGCCTAGGTAATATTCGTGATGAGCATGTCCAAAAACGTGAAATAATCGTTGGCGCCCATTTAATTGCCCTTGGTGGCCCTGCGATGAACATTGGTTTAGGCGGAGGGGCTGCTTCTTCAATGGCATCAGGCCAATCAGCTGAAAACCTAGACTTTGCTTCAGTGCAACGTGAAAATCCAGAAATGGAGCGTCGCTGCCAAGAGGTTATCGATAAATGTTGGCAATTAGGTGAGCAAAATCCTATCGCCTTTATTCACGATGTTGGTGCCGGTGGTTTATCAAATGCTTTCCCTGAACTGGTTTCAGACGGTGGTCGTGGCGGTATTTTTGAACTTCGTAATGTACCCAACGACGAACGTGGCATGGCCCCTCATGAAATTTGGTGTAACGAATCGCAAGAGCGCTATGTCATTGCTGTATCAGATGAAAATCTAGCAACCTTTAAGAAAATATGTCAACGTGAGCGTGCACCATTTGCCGTTGTAGGTCGCGCGACTGAAGAGGAACATTTAACCGTTACTGACGAACATTTTACAGGTAATGATGAATTAGCTACTCCTATCGACTTACCGCTAGATGTTTTATTAGGTAAGACACCAAAAATTTATAAAGATGTCACTACTAAAACGGCACAAGGTGATGAACTGGTTGTCAAAAATATTGATTTAGCTGATGCCGTAGAACGTATTTTATCATTACCAACTGTTGCAGAAAAAACCTTTTTAATTACCATTGGTGATCGATCAGTAACCGGTATGGTTAACCGCGATCAAATGGTCGGTCCTTGGCAAGTACCCGTAGCTGATTGTGGCGTTACCGCTAGCGCACTTGACTCTTATCATGGTGAAGCCATGTCATTAGGTGAACGGACACCCGTTGCCTTATTAAACTTTGGCGCTTCTGCTCGCTTAGCCGTAGCGGAGAGTTTAACCAACATTGCTGGTACTGACATTGGCGATTTAAACCGCATAAAACTATCAGCTAATTGGATGTCGCCAGCAGGTCACCCCGGTGAAGATGCAGGTCTTTATGAAGCCGTTAAAGCCATTGGCGAAGAGCTTTGTCCTGCACTAGGGTTAACTATCCCTGTAGGTAAAGACTCAATGTCTATGCGTACTCAATGGACAGAAGAAAAAACCACCGGAAATGGCGACAATACTTTAGTTGAAAAGTCGGTAACATCGCCAATGTCATTAATTATCACCGCTTTTGGTGTTGTTGAAGATATTCGTAAGACTGTAACACCTGAGCTTCGCACTGATCTAGGTGATACCCGCCTAATAGCGATTGACTTATCAAAAGGTAAAATGCGTTTAGGTGGTTCATGCTTAGCACAAGTCTATAAACAACTGGGTAATGAAACCCCTGATGTTGATTGCCCGGAGACGTTAAAAGGCTTCTTTAATGCTATGCAAGCGCTTGTTCGTGATGAAAAACTTATTGCTTATCATGACATCTCTGACGGTGGATTATTCACATCAGTCGTTGAAATGGCATTTGCTGGCCATACCGGTGTTGATATTGACCTAACTAAGTTTACATCAACCTCAGGCAACGATGTTGATGTGTTGTTTAACGAAGAACTTGGTGCCGTGATTCAAATTCGTGAAAACGATGTTGAGGCTATTTTTGCAGTATTCGCTGAATATAATATTTTAGATTGTTGCACTGACATTGGCCATATCAATAACGAAGATACCATTCGTTTTAGCCGTGATGGTGAGGTAGTACTGGAAAATTCTCGTACGTATTATCGGACGACTTGGGCACAAACCACATTGAAAATGCAATCAATGCGAGATAACCCTATTTGTGCACAGCAAGAGCATGACGTTAAATTTGATACTGAAGATCCTGGGTTACATGCTGAATTAACTTATGATATCAATGAAGACATCGTTGCTCAGTTAATTGCAAAAGATGCTCAAAATCAAACAAACCCTAAGATTGCAATTTTACGTGAGCAAGGCGTTAACTCTCATGTAGAAATGGCGGCAGCCTTCGACCGTGCTGGTTTTATTGCTATTGACGTGCACATGTCTGATATTTTAGCCGGCCGCACAGACTTGGCTCACTTTAATGGTTTAGTTGCCTGTGGTGGTTTCTCATACGGTGATGTATTAGGGGCTGGGGAAGGTTGGGCAAAATCTATTTTATTCAACAAAGGCGCAAAAACAATGTTCAAAGCCTTCTTTGAACGCCCAGATACTTTCTCATTAGGTGTTTGTAACGGCTGTCAAATGCTATCAAACCTAAAAGAGATTATTCCTGGATCGGATGTTTGGCCACATTTTGTCCAAAATAAATCTGAACGTTTTGAAGCTCGCTTTTCACTAGTTGAGATCCAAGAAAGCCCGTCAGTACTGTTTAAAGGTATGGAGGGTTCTCGTATGCCAATTGCGGTATCTCATGGCGAAGGTCATGCAGAATTTAGCTCAGAAGAAGCTATTGGCGAAGCGAATGACTCAGGTGCAGTATCGATGCGTTTTGTCGATAATTATGGTCAAATTACTGAAACATATCCAGCAAACCCGAACGGGTCTCCAGATGGTATTACTGCGCTAACGACAACAGATGGCCGAGTTACTATTATGATGCCACATCCTGAACGTGTTTTTAGAACAGTGGCTAACTCTTGGCATCCAGACGAATGGCAAGAGGATTCGCCATGGGTAAGAATATTCCGTAATGCTCGCGCCTTCATAGGTTAAAATTAGTTCACTTGCTATTTGTATCAAAAAAAGCGCCATTAGGCGCTTTTTTATTATCTGATAAATCACAACTGATATAGTAAGAATATTAGTTGTGATTTTGATTAGATGTGACTAATAACAGTAAACTTTTGAAAATATTGAAATCCATAAGTCAAAAAACCAAGTGATATTGGAAGTTTCCCTCTACTTGGTAAACCATTAAAGTATAAAATCGAGTTGAATATCAGTACAGCCTTTAGCACATGAAATACTAGACCTTTTATTGTCAGTTGAAGCTTCACCAGTTATAGGTAAATTAAGGTGGATAACTTGTTGGCATTTAGAGCACAAAACTTGTTGCCCTGACATTAATTTTTTTATCAATTTTTTTTGCTGATAAAATGACTCTTTACTGGCTTTTTGTATTGCTGAAAATTTATCTAAATCAATCATTGGTGCAGTCACTTAAAAAAACAGTAAAAATAATTAAATAGGCTTTAAAATTAATAAGGCTATTTACTCGAACTCATACAGTACCAGCCATCAAACTCTCCCTTTAAAGGCATAGCACTTGTAACAAGTAGGTCTTGATAGGCCACTATATTTTCATAAGAGGGAAGAAACTCGGGATAAGCAGTAATTTCCCAAGGTAATTCGTCGTTATTTTGAAACGGACAAAACGAAATTTTTTGATTATTCTCTAAAAGCAACTGACCAAATTTTAAGGCTAATAGTTCACTCGGAAACAATACAGAGAACTCAAGTTCTCTCATTCGGAATAAATCATCACCGGCTTGTTGCATTTTCCATAAAGCATCACCAATATTATCTTCAGGAAACTGGGTTAAATCTCGTGACATTTATTATTCCTCTCTGTTATTTATCTCTTCATAAACAAGAGAAATCCAATGGTATACCATTAATTAATGATATTTTATCCTTGAGTTAAAAATAAATCGAGCCTTTTTTAGACGTTATCAAAAACTTAACAAATAATTTGTTAAACTAATTCATTACATTCTTGATACTTTACTTTAGTAGACTTAATATTTTGAAAAAATTTGAATGTCATCTCACCATCGATGTCGATAACATAACGGCAATATTAGCGTTATCTAAGCAATGTGATTTAAGCATAAACGTTATTAAACAATCGATTAATGATGGAGCCTTATGGCTGACAAGAAACAAAAAAACACAAAGATATCGCCGTATTAAAAAACTGTTAAAAATGAATGACCAATTACATTTTTACTACAGTGAAGCGATATTATCTCAAGTGCCAGCCCCCGCACATTTAATCGCTGATTTAACTGACTACAGTGTTTGGTATAAGCCTTTTGGCATGTTATCCCAAGGAACAAAATGGAGTGACCATTGCTCCGTTGCGCGTTGGGCACAAAAACACTTAACTCCTGAACGTCCTGCTTTTATTGTTCATCGTTTAGATAAAGCAGCAACGGGCTTAATCATTATTGCACACTCTAAAAAAGCGGTTAGATCCTTAACCGCAATGTTTGAAAGCCGTGATGACGAAAAATATCAACTAAAAAAATCTTATCAAATTATCGTTCATGGTAATCATTCAAACAATAAACAACCTCAGATCATCACCCTGGACATTGATGGTAAAACATCAAAAAGTACTTTCACTTTGAAAAGTTACGATAAAGAAAATGATTTGTCACTATTAACAGTAAAAATTGATAGTGGTAGAAAACACCAAATTAGAATACATGCAGCAAGTATCGGTTTACCCGTTGTTGGCGATCGCTTACATGGTGATAAAACAAAAATTTATCGGGATGAATTAAATTTACAATTATCTGCTGTTGAATTGAGCTTTATTTGCCCACTTTCAAATACACAACGACTATTCAAACTAAGTGAAGAAGATAGACCTGATATAAAAAAGGTTATTGCCCTTTTATAGCAATAACCTTTAGTGAGTTCGAATAATGATACTGGTAGATAAATCAACAATTATTCACAATAATTGAAATCTTCATCTGCCATTAACGTCAATGCATTACCCACTAATTCATCTTGTTCAAACGCTGATAATAAAGCAAAACCTTGTTGGCGCTGTGCTAAAGTTAGCGCGTGATAAGGTAATCTAAAGTTAGCTGAAACCGCTTCTGTCATCATTAAAGCGGTATTTATAGCGATGGGATTTGGCTCACAGAACAACCACTTGATTAAACCTTGTAAGCGTTCATTTAACAACACATCGTTATTATCCATTAGTTGACGCATTAGTTCAGGAATAATATTAGAGGTTACCGAGATAACACCGTGAGACTTGTGCTGATGTCTACCAACAAAACTCTCATCATCGTTACCTGACCAACATGCGATACCTTGCTGCTCATAATAAGCGATACGTTCATTACCTCCACATTCTTTTACCCCAATACAATTAGTGTGTTTCGCTAGGGGCTCAATAATTTCTGGCGTTAAGTCCTGTCCTGTTCTACCTGGCACATTATAAATAAAAGCAGGACCAACATCTAAAACACGATTAAAATGATCTTTCACACCTATTAATGAAGTTCGACCGTAATAAGGGTTGATTTGTAATGCGGCATCCATACCTATGGCAAAACCATTTTCTGTCGCCTTAACGGCTTCACGAGTATTATTACTCCCGGTATTACCAACAATTAATAATTTATTACCAAAACGGTGGGCACTATGGGCAATCAACATTAAATGCTCTTCCCAACTTAATAAATGCCCTTCTCCTGTAGTGCCGCCAACAATAATACCATCGACACCTGCAGCGATTTGACGCTCTACTAAGATGTCATACCTATCGAGATCAATATCACCAGTTACGGTATAAGGGGTTTTTACTGCGGTAATTAGACTAGCGGCTTTAATACGGTTCATTACATTCTCTAAATAGATTTTTTGTTGAAAATTCAAGTTAAAAAACAATTTTTAACAGTGCGCAATATTACCAACAACTCGTCGCATGATAAACACTTCATTTGTGACTATATGCTGATATTGAAAAACTTGGCTATTAAGTTGTAATACTCGATAGGCATGATAATTATCACTATTACCTAAGTCAGAGTTGAAAAGTTCATTATCAACAAATTCACTTTTGGTTAAGGTGAAATGAATGTCACCAACCAGTCCCCAATCTCCCAACTCAATGCTTTGTTCAATAACATTGCCCTTTTCATTTAATGTGGAAAAAGTAAACTCATAACTACCATCGGCAGAAATTTCTGCATATTCGCTCATTTGATGACCAAGTTCATTATTATCCATTCGGTACCACTGACCAACAAGTTGCTCTCTAGAATAATTCATCTGAGCAATATCAAGAGGCTAAACGTTTATTTAACCAATGGCTAATATCGTTGATTTGCTGAGCACAAACACTATGGGGCATAGCGTAACTCTTATATTGGCAAGGGTAACCCTTATTCAGGAGAAAGTTTTTAGCAAATTGGCCTAGCGTGTCTGGTACTACAGGGTCTTGACTGCCATGCATAATCATCACTGGTAATTTAGCATTGGTTTTATTTAACTCAATAGTTTCAGCAGTTGCTAGATAAGTAGACATGGCCAACAAGCCAGCAAGCGGTTTGTGGTAGGTTAATGCGGCTTGATAAGCAACGGCACCACCTTGAGAAAAACCCGCAAGAATAATACGCTCACTCGGTATACCTTTTGCAATTTCCTGCTCAACCAAAGCAATAATGTCATTAGCGGATTGATTGAGTTGCTGGGTATCCACTTTTCGGTCAATATTCATCTCAAAAATATCATACCAAGCAGGCATCAAAACACCGCCGTTAACAGTAACTGGAATTCGAGCAGCATTAGGGAAAATAAAACGTATCGCTAAGCTAGGATCTAAGGACAATTGCGGCACAATCGCTTCAAAATCATGGCCATCCGCACCTAAACCATGTAACCAGATAACTGAGGAGCAAGGCTCTTTTGCCGGTAATACTTCGATACAAGATAAGGTCATTAACATTTCCTGCCATTTTGAGATCAATTGATAAAAAACGGTGTAAATAAATTTAGGACGTGATTATATCGTTATTTTTATAAAGTTTCATAACGATATATCAATAACATTGAGCTTTAACAGGTAATCTTTTTAGCTTTTCGATAGTTAAAATTTAATAAGGCCGATGGCGGGTTTACCTTATGACCAATATGCCGGTTGTTTTTCTAAATATATTTTTAATAGTCTGGCCAAATTAGTTTTACCTTATTTTGAAAGTTTAGATGACAACAATCTAAAAAAGGTTTAAAAGTTTAGGCATATTGTAAAAAAGACTGAGGTCAATGTATGAAACAGTTGAATATCCAACTTTTAATGACAGGAAACGAGTTAATGACAGGGGATATTGTTGATAGTAATTCAGCAATGATCGCTCAAGAATTAAAAGAGCTAGGCTTAGAGGTTTTTCGGAAGGTTACCGTTTCTGATAACTTAATGATGCTAGCAGAAGAAATTAAAACATTAAGCCTTCATGCCGATATATTAATTATTAATGGCGGATTAGGTCCCACAGTGGATGACTTGACTGCAGAAGCTTTAGCTTTAGCCACAAGTAAGCCGTTAACTCAACATCCAGAGGCTCTATCACATATTAAAGCTTGGTGTATAAGGCGTAGTGTCAAATTAAATCAACCCAATTTAAAACAAACAATATTACCCCAAGATTGCCATATTATCGCCAATAAAAGAGGAAGCGCCGTTGGCTTTGCTGTCAATTTTCAACAGTGTGATATTTATTGTACGCCCGGAGTACCTAGCGAACTTAAGACTATGTTTAATGAAGAAATACTGCCTAAAATAGCTCAGCAAGTTCCTAGAAATATATCTTTAGAGGTTACACGGCTGCAATTATTTGGCTTAGGCGAGTCAAGCATACAAAAGCTCATTGATGACCATATACCTGATTGGCCTGATGAAATTGAATTGGGTTTCAGAGCAGGGATGCCCTTATTGGAAGTTAAGTTAACAACAAAAAGCAGTATGGGAGAGCAGTTAAAGCAAGAATATTTAGACCGCCTTTATGCATTACTAGGCGATCACATTCTAGGTGTAGTTGATAAGCGGCCAAAAAGTCTAGCTGAATATGTCGTCGAACTATTATTTAAAAACAATAAAAAAATCACCCTGGCAGAGTCATGCACTGGCGGCTTGATAGCTAGCTTAATCACTCAAGTTTCTGGCGCATCAAGTGTTTTTGAAGCCGGTTTTGTTACCTACTCTAATGATATGAAAAGCAAGTTGTTAAATGTTAGTACTCAAATATTAGGCGACAACGGTGCTGTTAGTGAAGAAGTGGTTTTAGCTATGGCAAAAGGTGCTTTAAATGTGACTGAAGCAGACTTTGTTATAACCGTATCAGGTGTTGCTGGTCCTAATGGTGGTTCAGAAGAAAAACCAGTTGGCACAGTTTGGCTTTCATGGGGAGAACAGGCAAGTTTGAACAGTGTGTGTTTAAATATACACGCGCCTCGGGTATATTTCCAAAATTATGTCGCGGCTATTGCCTTAGACTTAATCCGCCGTTTATTAATCAATAGCGATGAGGTGCCATATTATATAACAGAAAAGGCTGTAAATAATAAGTTATGACGTTGAAATGATATTTTCATGTTAGTTAAGTGTGTTTTTTAAATATTGCATATTGAATAAAAAATTTAAAAATTATATATTTAAACCTATCGAAATTAAAATAGGTAGGTGTCTATTATTGTTAGTAATAATTTTATTGTTAGTGTTTGCAATACCATTATTCATAAAATAAAAATCATTTGCTTTTTGATAGTATAAATTTGAGCGAAAAAATCTTGGTATTTTTAAAGCTCGTATTCTTAACAAACTTCTCGATGAAAAAACATCAAGAAATGACTGCTTGACTCCGGCCAGGCTTTTTGATGAATTAAAAGTATACTTATTATTAGATAATATAAAATTGATTATTATAAAGCAGGTATAACTGCTTTTATTAACATTCATAAATACAATTATATTTAAAAGTAGTGACTTAATATATTAAGTCACTAGATATATTTATAGTGAGTCCTTAGCTTGAATGGCAGTTATCACATAAGAAGAGAAAAATGACAAGTCTTAGTTTAGTAACTAACTCACAGAATAATGTAGATTTGGTTTTGGAGCCAAAGAAGGTCGGTGATCCTGTCACTCAGCTCTCTATTCAAAAACTTATTGATGCATCATCATATACGTCACTATTTATAAATAAATCTAATATCAATAATGCCATTATTGAGCTACACAATGTTTTGAAACCGTTAGAAGCAGAGCAAACAGGTATTAAAATTCGCTACCAGATCTTAGAGCGACAGGATGCAACAATAGCTATTATCATAGCACCAGACGAGATGACTGCTATAGCTGAAATAACAACAGCACTTGGAGGTGAAAATCTTAGTGCCAAAACCATTTTGAATTCAGCTCAGAACTATGGTGTTAAAAAAGGATTTAGTAAGGCAAATATTATTAACCTCGCACAACTCGCCTCTAAAGGACCTGCTGGAAGGGTAGTTTCTTCAACGGTAGCGTTTGGAAAAAAAGCCATTAAGGGTGAAAATGCTAAAGTCATAAATTTGGTTCAAAGTGCCCAAGAGCGTATATTACAGCCCAAAGATCTAGGTGATGGTAATGTTGACATGCGCGAACTGGGCGATATTATTTGTGTCAATATTGGAGACCCTTTAGCTCAAAAATTATCTCTAACCAAAGGAGTAGAAGGCTACACTGTAACTGGAACTATTCTATCTAATGAGGCAGGTGAGGACATTACTCTCAATGTGGGTGAAGGCACATCAATTAGTCCTGAAAATAAAGATTTATTAATTTCAACAATTGCCGGTTTACCTAAAATGATAGATAACGGAATGGAAGTTGATGAGGTCTATAAAATAAAAAATGTTGATGTCGGTAGTGGAAATGTTGACTTTGACGGTAGCGTAATCATCGAGGGTGATGTCTGTGAGTCTATGAAAGTATTTGCCACTGGTGATATTACTGTTTTAGGTTTTGTGGAGTGTGCCACACTTAAAGCTGGGGGCGATATTACTATTACTGGAGGAGTTATTGGTAAAAAGCAAGAGATTGAAAATTCAAATGCTACTGAATTAAAGATGACTGTTAATATTTCAGCTGGAGGTAAAATATATGCAAAATATTGTCAATATTCTGAAATCACTTGTAACTCAGATCTTCGTATTGAAAATCAGTTAATGCATAGTGTTGTCAATACCGGTGGAGGTTTATGGTTAGGCACAAAGGATAAAGCTAATGGTAAATTAATCGGTGGTTATGTAAAAGTGGTCACTTCTGTCCATGCAGGAACTGTTGGTGCCACAGCAGGCAGTAATACTTTTATTAATTTTGAAGCTCAAATCCTCGAGTTTAAAAAATTACATATCGATATTGATGGTCGTTTAAAAAGTGAAACAACTATCATTCAAGAGCTTAGAGAAGTAACGAATAAACTTAACAAATTGCCAAAAGATATAGCAACCCTTGAAATGCTAAATAAAGTGATTACTACCAACCAGTTTCATAATGATAAAATAGCAGAGATACTTGAAGAAAAAAGAAGGTTAGAGGAAAATTCACAAAAATATATGTCAAGTATCTGTGTGGAAGCCACTGAGAAACTTTATCATGGTGTGGTATTTACCGCAGGCGACTTTTACGAAAGATCTCGCCGAGAGTATGGACCTAGTCGAGTTATCTATAAAGATCGTCTCATTCATATTGAACCGATAGTTCATAATTAATATCATTAAAAATAATTAGTAAACCTCGTCCCTGTAAATAGCAAACTACATAACATTGCTAACTAGGAAATAGTTAACTTACCACCATAAGCTACACTAAAATAGGAGCTTATAGTGGTGGGTTGAAATGACAAATCACCACTATAAATCGTAATTGTTTTTACATATTGGGGTAATTTGGTCCGCCAGTACCTTCGGGTGTTACCCAAGTAATGTTCTGACTTGGGTCTTTGATGTCGCATGTTTTACAATGAATACAATTTTGTGCATTAATGACAAACTTATCGCCTTTTTCACTCGTTTCAACCTCATAAACACCAGCAGGACAATAAAGTCGTGCAGGCTCGCCATATTTAACTAAATTAACAGCAATGGGAATGGTGACATCAGTTAATTTAAGATGACAAGGTTGTTCTTCTTCATGGTTAGTATTAGATAAAAAGACTGATGTTAACTTGTCAAAACTTAATTTATTATCATGTTTAGGGTAATTAATAACGGCTACTTCGGAGGCTAACTTCATCTGTGCATGATCTAAAGTATCGTCTTTGAAATTAAACGGTAATTTACCGGCAAATAAATTTTGATCAATCGTGTTATAACCACCGCCTATTATAGTGCCAAACTTATGTATTGCTGGGCCAAAATTACGGGTATTATACAGTTCGTCAAATAACCAGGAGTCTTTATACTTTTTGGCATAATCCGTTAAGTCTTTGGCACCATCCTTTAAGTCTGTCTCGCTCATCAGTGCTTCACAAATGGTCTCCGCAGCTAACATCCCTGATTTCATTGCGGTGTGATTACCTTTTATCTTCGCAAAGTTCAACGTACCCGCATCACAACCGACTAATATAGCTCCTGGCATGGTCATTTTTGGCAGTGAATTAAAACCACCTTTAGCTAAAGCACGCGCACCGTAAGAAACACGTTTACCCCCTTCAAGATACTGACTAATCTTGGGGTGGTGTTTGTAGCGTTGAAACTCGTCAAATGGACTCAAGTGTGGATTACTATAATTTAAATCCACAATTAAGCCGACAAAAACTTGGTTATTCTCTGCATGATACAAATAACCACCACCAGTGGTGTCTTTATCTAAAGGCCAACCTGCGGTATGAACAACTAAACCTTCTTGATGTTTGTCGGGTGCTATGTCCCAAATTTCTTTAAACCCTAAACCATAGTGCTGAGGCGATGCTTCAGCATCTAAATTGAATTTAGTAATAAGTTCTTTACCTAAATGACCACGACAACCTTCAGCAAATACCGTATATTTGGCACGAAGCTCCATACCCGGCATAAACGAGTCTTTTTCATTGCCATTAGAGTCAAGTCCCATATCTCCTGTTATAATTCCTCCGACACTGCCATCGTCATTGTAGATAACTTCTTGAGCAGGGAAACCCGGAAATATTTCAACGCCTAGTTGCTCTGCCTGCTCAGCTAACCAGCGGCAAACATTTCCCATGCTAACAATATAGTTACCGTCATTGTGCATGGTTTTAGGTACTAATAAGTTGGGCAATTTAATACTCTTGCTTTCACTATTAAACAAATAAATATCATCGCCTGTTACTTTAGTTGTTAGCGGTGCCTTTTTTTCTTGCCAATCAGGAAATAACTCATTAAGAGCACGAGGTTCAAAAACTGCACCCGAAAGGATATGAGCCCCAACTTCTGAACCTTTTTCAACGACACAAACCATGAGCTCTTGCTCTTTTTCTTGTGCTAATTGCATTAATCGACAGGCTGTTGACAAGCCCGAAGGACCAGCACCAACGATTACCACATCAAATTCCATTGATTCGCGTTCCATGATATCTCCCATTATTGATTTCTTTTCAAGATAATTAAAACATGCGTTTGATTTTCAAACACCTGTTTGATAATATCAACCCATTATAGATATTTTGCAAGTAAATACTATATTGTAATAATGAATTTACAAATAAAACGTATTTAATAAAATTTGTTAATGATTATATTATATATTACGTTGACGTACACGTAATGTTTGACGTAGTCTTTTGAAGTAATATTCAAATAAATAATGTAGCTTACCCGAGAGTATCATTTTACACTCAGATGACTATATTTTGATCAAGTGTTATTATTACCACCTGCACTAAATAAGTTAGTCACAGAATATAACCACAACAAGCAGAGGCAAAGATGAAAGTATTAGTCCCCATCAAACGAGTAATTGACTATAACGTCAAAGTTCGCGTTAAATCAGATAATTCAAATGTTGATCTTGCTAACGTTAAAATGGCTATCAATCCGTTTTGTGAAATAGCAGTTGAAGAAGCCATCCGTCTTAAAGAAGCCGGCGTGGCAACAGAAGTCATTGCGGTTTCAATTGGTACCAAGGCTTGCCAAGAACAACTTAGAACAGCTTTAGCCTTAGGTGCTGATCGGGCTATTCAAATTGAAACAGATTTGGAACTAGACTCAATCAATATAGCCAAGTTATTGCAAAAAATTGTCGAAGAAGAACAACCTCAACTCGTTATTTTAGGTAAACAAGCCATTGATAGCGACAATAACCAAACGGGTCAAATGCTTGCTGCATTAACTAACATGCCTCAAGGTACGTTTGCTTCTATTGTTAAAGTTGAAGGCGATAGAGTTAATGTCACTCGTGAAGTTGATGGTGGCTTACAGACAGTTGCTTTAAACCTTCCAGCTATCGTAACTACTGACCTGCGCTTGAATGAACCTCGTTATGCCTCTCTTCCCAATATAATGAAGGCGAAACGTAAACCTTTAGATGTTAAGAATGCTAATGATTTTGGTGTTGATTTATCACCAAGAACTAAAACATTAAAAGTCATTCCTCCTGCAGAGCGTCAAGCCGGCATCATTGTTGAAACAATTGATGAATTAGTTGAAAAATTGAAAAATGAAGCGAAGGTGATCTCATGAGCATTTTAGTATTTGCAGAACATGACAATAATAATTTAAAAGCGGATACCTTAAAAACAGTGGCAGCCGCTCAAGCAATTGGTGGTGACATTCACCTTTTAGTCGCTGGCAATAATTGTCAGGATGTTGCCCAAGAAGCCGCTAAAGTTAATGGTGTAACTAAAGTGTTAGTTGCTGAAAATGCAGCTTATGAACATCAACTGGCAGAAAATATAAGTTTATTAGTGACTGAACTTGCTAATGACTATGAGCATATCCTTGCTGCCGCTTTAACTACCGGTAAGAATTTTATGCCTAGAGTAGCGGCATTACTAGATGTTACTCAAATATCTGACATTATTGCGGTAGAAAGTCCTGATACTTTTATTCGTCCAATATATGCAGGTAATGCGATTGCTACGGTTCAATCTTTAGATAATAAAAAGGTTATTACGGTTCGAACTACTGGTTTTGATCCCGTGACTAGTGATGGTAATGCAGAAGTTGTCATACTAGATAGTGTTATGGATGCAGGTAATTCAAGTCATGTCAGTGATGAGTTAACGGTTTCAGAGCGACCAGAGTTAGGTGCTGCCAGTGTCATTATTTCAGGTGGTCGTGGTATGCAAAATGGTGATAACTTTAAATTGCTTGACGGTATTGCCGATAAACTGGGTGCGGCTATTGGTGCATCACGTGCTGCAGTTGATGCGGGCTTTGTACCAAACGATATGCAAGTTGGTCAAACAGGTAAAATTGTTGCTCCAGACCTTTATATTGCTGTTGGTATTAGTGGTGCAATTCAGCATCTTGCTGGCATGAAGGACTCTAAAGTTATTGTTGCTATCAACAAAGATCCTGAAGCACCTATCTTTCAGGTTGCTGATTATGGTTTTGTTGGTGATTTATTTGAAGCTTTACCCATGCTAGAAAGTAAACTTTAAGTTTAAACTTTTAGTTATAAGCTTTTGCAAAAAACATAGATATATTAGTGTTTGTTACCTTATAATAAAGCCACTCTATGAGTGGCTTTATCTTTTTATTCGCTTTAGTATATCTCATCGTAATTATTACAAGTTTATTTCGCATTTTTTATGCCCTTAATTGTAGGTCATCACCTTATGAAAAGTTCATTTTCTAGCCTCAGCGATTTAGCGGCGGCCTTTGGAAAAGAGTTACCCATCCAGGATAATACGGCCACTGACTCTAATTTAGTTTATTCAACTGACCGGGGCAGAATAAAACAACAAAGTAAAAAAGAAGTAATAACCGAAAGTGATGGTTTTGCCAATGTACGCAGAGAAACAAAAGGCAGAAAAGGTAAGGGAGTGGTTATTATCAGTGGTTTAGCTTTATCGACAAAGGCATTAAAAGACTTCGCCAGTAAACTAAAAAAATCTTGTGGTGCTGGTGGCAGTGTAGTCGGAGAAACTATTGAAATACAGGGTGATAAACGTGAGGCTATAAAACTAGCCTTAGAGAAACAAGGCTATAAAGTTAAATTCACCGGTGGTTAAAGTAGTAAAGTTCTAACACTAGTATTAAAGCTAAATAATTTTACTGATACCATGCTCTCTGAGTTTCATCGCAATTTTATTATGAGAAACGTTTAACCTTGTTGCTAACAGTCTTGTTGTTGGATAAATGGGGTAAAGTTTTTTCAACAATTGATATTCAAACTTAGCTTGAAGTAAAGCCCAGTCCTCAGTATTTGATTTAACCTCGTCGTTTTCTCTTCCCTCATGCAGCAAACTATCATTCGTTAAGTTATTGTTTCCCAATTGAGATAAAGCATTAACTAAATCAGCTTGTTCTATGATTAAGTTGGTATCAAGAGCAACTACCCTAAACAATATATTTTGAAGTTGTCGAATATTACCAGGCCAGTGGTATGCCAATAATGTATCGAGGGCTTGCTCTGTTATTTTTGGCGCACTTTTATTAACTTGTCGTGCCGCATTTTCAATAAAGTAGTGGGCGAGCAATGGAATATCGTCTGTTCTTTCTCTCAACGGTGGCAAGTCTAAATTAAGGACGTTTAAACGATAAAATAAATCTTCCCTAAATAACTTTTTCTCTAATAGGCTGGTTAAGTTTTGATGACTCGCACTGATTATCCTAACATTGACAATTAACTCTTTCGTACCACCTACTCGTCTGTATTTAAAATCTTCTAAAAACCGTAATAACTTAGCTTGCAAATACACTGTCATTTCAGCTATCTCATCTAAAAAAATGGTTCCACCATCAGCCAATTCAAATAATCCAGGTTTTCCACCTTTTTGCGCCCCCGTAAAGGCACCTGAGGCATAGCCAAAAAGCTCACTTTCGAGTAAATGTTCTGATATTGCTGCACAATTAATAGCTAAAAATGGAGATTTTGATCGATTACTTGCCGCGTGAAGTGCTCTCGCTATCAACTCCTTCCCCGTCCCTGTTTCGCCACTTATTAATACCGGTAAATCTAACTTTGCATAACGTAATGTTTGTTCTACTAACACCCTTATTTTCGATGACTCACCAATAATACTTTCAATACCTTGATCTTTTTGAGACTGTAATAGCGATATTTGCCGTCCCAAAGTATTCATCGTTCTCAGAATAATAACGGCACCACTTATTTTTTGTTTTTCTTTGTTAGCCTTATTATCTTTTTCACCTGAAAAAATAGGACTAATATCAGCGATATAGGATTGTCCCACAAAGGTTACCGAACAAGATGTTGGTTTATTAGAGACTAATGTCGAATAGTCTTGTTCAATAAATTGACCAATAGATAAACCTTCAAAGCTAGTACTTTCGTTATGAGTAAACAACAGGGTTTCTGCTGATTGATTTACCGCTAATATAAGCCCGTTTTCATCAATATCAATTATAGGATCAGGTATTTGGTCCAAAAGCGCCTGTAAGTGTTTTTCACGCCGTTGAGTTGGCAATAGCGTTATCTTCTTACAAGTAATGATCCCATTGATATTTTTTAATGAGCTAAGGACCTCATCCATAGATAGGTATTCTGGTTTTATATGAACATAAGTAAAATTAGTAATCACTTCAATTGCAATAACATCCCAAGATAAACTTGAAAATACAGCCAGTATTTCCTGACTAATGCCTAACCTATCGGTTGATTCAATCTCTAATCTCATTTTTTCAAACCTTGTCATATAATAATTACATTGTACTATTATTATGACATCGATATAAAGCCCAAATTCATTGGTTTCTAAACTAGTAAATAAATTTATTCTTATCAAGAGCTCAATATCGTACTAATATTATTACAAAAAGATAACTATTTTGATTGTAAGAAATTAACAGACTGTTTTATATGGTTTTTATTTTATTGGCCGCTATTTTGCTAATGAAGTGAGTAAGCCACTTTTATTATTGTGTCACCTCAGCTCAAATAGACACGCAAGGGATAACTATGAACAACAGCAAGCACATTGAAACTCAAGCCATTCATTCTGGTCGTATTAATGATGAACAATTTGGATCATTAGCGACACCACTTTATCAAACTTCAACGTTTATCTTTAATGATGCGCAAGAGGGTGCTGACAGATTTGCAGGTGAAGCTGAGGGGTATATTTACACTCGTCTAGGAAATCCAACAACGCGCCAATTTGAGATGCGTGTGGCTGCAATGGAAAATATGGACGATGCTGCTGCAACTGCTACTGGTATGGGGGCGGTTTCAGGGGCTCTATTAGCTAATTTGGAATGTGGAGACCACATCATTGCGTCCAAAGCAATATACGGCTGCTCCTATGCACTGATTAACCATCAACTTAGAAAATTCGGTATTGAAGTGAGTTTTGTTGATATGACAAACCCAAGTAATATTGAAACAGTCATCCAGGAAAATACAAAAGTTATCTTTTTAGAAACACCTATTAATCCAAACCTTGTTGTTCTTGATATTGAAAAAATTGCCAACATCGCCAAGAAACACCAAATACTGTCAATTGTCGATAATACTTTTTTAACCCCGGTATTACAGCAACCAGGAAAATTTGGTATCGATATTGTTGTCCATAGTGCTACTAAATATTTAAACGGCCATGGTGATGTTGTCGCAGGTATTATTTGTGGTACTAATGAAATGATCATGAAAATAAAAATGACGATATTAAAAGATATTGGCGCAACGATTAGTCCCCACGATGCATGGTTGATATTACGAGGTATTAAAACGTTACCAATTCGGATGGAACGTCATTGTAATAATGCACAAGCGATTGCTGAGTTTTTAGAAGCACACGAAGCCGTGGATCAAGTATATTACCCGGGTTTAAAAAGTCACCCTGGCAATAAGTTTATCGGCAATCAGATGAAGGCGGCAGGTGGTGTTATCGCTTTTGAAATCAAGTCTACTTTAGCCGGTGGTGCAGACTTTATTAACCGTATGGCATTATTTTCGATAGCAGTAAGCTTAGGTGATGCAGAATCACTCATTCAACACCCCGCCTCAATGACTCACTCTCCTTACACACAAGAAGAACGACTTGAAGCAGGTATTAGTGATACCTTAATTAGAATTTCGGTTGGCTTAGAAAATGTTGACGATCTAATATCAGATCTCAGCCAATCCCTTGCTGAAATAAAAATTGTTAACCTAGATAAAAATGTCGCTTAATCAAAATAAATATAACCTAAGTGAACAAGGAAATTTTAGGTTGTATTCTTTTTTTTATGCTCTCAATTTCATCAATTGAGTATGGCGTCAGCGGATGTTGGCCCCATATAGGTTTAGGCCAACAAAAATCATCTTTAAAACGAACAATATGGTGAATATGTAATTGTGGCACGACATTACCAAGTGCTGCAACATTCAACTTATCCCCGTTAAATTCTGCCATAAGTAATTCGCTTAATAAACTGGATTCATTTAAAAATTGTTGTTGGTCTTGCCATTCTAATTGATAGATTTCAGTAACATCAGCAATCCTAGGAACTAATATAAACCAAGGGTACGCTTTATCGTTACATAACAGCACTTTGCATAATGGTAAATCGGTTAACACAATACAATCTTTAGAGAGTTGAGGGTGTAAGCTAAATATGTTTTCCATAATAATTATCCAAGATAATAAAATTAACGTTTGTTTTTTCGACCACGGCCACGAGCTGTTTTCTTTGCTTCTCTGGCAGCGATTTTTTTAGCTTCTTGGTCAAGAAAGTATGTCTCCTCTTTCTCAACCATCTCTGGATTTTCAAACGTTATCGGTCCCAGTGTTTTATCACGGATCTCATTGATCAATATTGTTGATGCTTTATGAAAGTCGACAATACCTCCGCTTTTAACACAACCACGTTTTTTCCCTATCGCTTCAATTAAATCTACATCTTGCTCAGGTAACTCTTTTAACTGATAGCGCTTAACCAATTGCTCTGGGTAGTTTTTTAGTAAGTACTCAGCAGCAAAACAAGCAATATCGTCATGTTCAAATGCAGTATCTTTAATTGCACCAGAAATTGCCAGACGGTAACCACTGTTGTCATTTAAAATTTTAGGCCAAAGCATGCCTGGTGTATCGAGTAAGTATAAACCTTCCTCTAATTTTATCCGCTGTTGTCCTTTAGTTACCGCAGGTTCATTACCCACTTTAGCTTTAGCTTTACCAACAAGGGTATTAATTAATGTTGATTTACCCACATTAGGTATCCCCATAATGACAACGTTAATCTGTTTACCCGTTTCATCCTTATTGGGTATCAAGTTTTTAATAATAGAGGGAAGAGTTTTAGCGATTGCTGGGTTTTGTGTTGTTAACGCAATCGCTTTAACATTATGTTGGGCATCGAGATAGTCTAGCCAGATCTGAGTTGCTTGTGGATCCGCTAAATCACTTTTATTTAAAATTTTAATTAACGGTTTATCACCACGAATCTCAGTTATCATCGGGTTTTCGCTACTAAAAGGTAGTCGTGCATCACAAACCTCGATCACAACATCAATTTGAGGAAGGATTTCTTTTATTTCCTTTTGGGCCTTATGCATGTGCCCCGGGAACCAGTTAATTGACATATAATCACTTGATAAGTTTATTTTGATGGATTTTAGCAATAAATTAACAGAGCCACATTAAAAAACGCTAAATATTAATAAATTTTATACTAGACAGCAAAAAGCCCGACACATAGTGTCGGGCTTCTCTAA
>CAWVSL010000004.1:0-116814 GCA_963933115.1 uncultured Colwellia sp. | reverse complement strand
CAGTTTACTCCAAAAGTTGTGTCTAATAGACCACGCACGGTTGGCTTTAGATTCTCATATGACTTTTATTAAGCCATAATAAGATATAAAACCAGATAATGCCGCTTGGTTCTTTACCAAGCGGCTTTTTTATTGAGCAAAGACCAAACTATTTTTTTTATTAAAATACAAATAGTTCAGCTAATTTATATGGAGCCATGTCGTTGGAAAATTCATCCCCTGCCTCAATTGATGCACAATTAAAATCGATTCAGCAATTAATTCAAACAGCAAAGTTCAATGACGCCATTAATTACAGCTCAGAACTACTAAAAGAAACATCAGATGCGCAAAGCAAAGTTAAACTATGGTATTTAATTGCCGTTGCTCAACGCTATGCCAAAGACTTTACCAATGCATTAATCAGTGTTGACGAGTTGCTTAAACATGATGCAACACACAGTAGAGCCCATCAAGAACAAGGTTTTATCAATCTGGCCTTACAACAGCCAACAAAAGCTAAGGTGTCATTTGAAACAGCGGTAAAACTCAATCCAAGCCTAGTTGCCAGTTGGCAAGAACTTATTCAACTTTATCACGATCAAAATGAAGTCGATGGGGTTCAAAGAGCGGCCAATCAATTGGATAAACTCAAAGGATTACCGCCGGCCTTACTCGCTGTGACAGAGTTAATGCATGAAGGGAAATTATTAAAAGCAGAGCAAATTTGTCGGCATTTTTTACAAAATAATAAACGCCATATCGATGGCATGTGCTTACTTGCTGAAATAGGTATTGAAATGAAAATTTATGACGATGCTGAATTTTTACTGGCCAGTGCCCTTGAATTAGCCCCTAACCATATTCATGCTCGGTCCCAATACCTTAATCTACTGAATCGTTTAGGTAAATACAAAGTGGCACAACAGCAAGTTGACAAACTGCTCATCGAACAGCCTAATAATTTAACGTTTAAGGTAGCCAAAGCCAATGCATTAAACGGTTTAGGGGAAATAGACCAAGCCATCACCCTATTTAAGCAAGCCATAACACAAGCAACCACACAAATCACAAACGCAGAAAACGACCATAAAATTGCTGGTTTTTATTTACAACTTGGGCATGCACTCAAAGCCAAAGGCGAAATGGGCCAAGCGGTTGAGGCTTATCAACAAGCCTATCAGTTAAAGCCAAGTTATGGTGACGCTTTTTGGAGTTTAGCAAACACTAAGACCTATCGCTTTAGTGATGAAGAAATTAACCAAATGCAGGCACAACAAAGTAATAGCAACTCTGCACTAATTGATAGAATTCAGTTAAATTTTGCTACCGGTAAAGCCTTTGAAGACAGACAAGAATACGATCAAGCCTTTAACGCTTATCAACAAGGCAACGAATTACAGCATAGCCATAGCAGTTTTGACATCAATAAAGTAGAGCAACAAATAGCAGAGCAAATACAATACTGCACCGCGGCATTATTTAAAAATCTTGGAGATTTAGGACTTAACTCACCCGACCCTATATTTATAGTTGGCTTACCACGTGCTGGTTCTACTTTACTTGAACAAATACTGGCCTCGCACAGTCAAATTGACGGAACGATGGAGCTGCACAATATTTTAGGGTTAGCTTCGCGATTGCGGGGCCGAGTTCAAAATAATCAAGAAAATCAATACCCAAAAAATTTAAGTGAAATTAACCCTGATTATTTTAAGCGCTTTGGCCAACAGTTTATTGATGAAACTCAGGATTATCGAGAGCAAGCACCACTGTTTATTGATAAAATGCCCAATAACTTTCTCCACATAGGATTGATCCGATTAATACTGCCCAACGCTAAAATCATTGACGCAAGACGTGCACCAATGGCTTGTTGTTTTAGTGGTTTCAAACAGTTATTTGCCGAAGGACAAGACTTTAGCTATAACCTTGAAGATATTGGTCGTTACTACCAAGCTTATCTAAAATTAATGGCACATTGGGATCAGGTATTACCCGGCTTTGTCTTAACAGTAAATCATGAAGATGTCGTTGAAGACTTGGAAACACAGGTGCGGAGAATGCTTGATTTTTGTGGTTTAGAATTTGAACATTCGTGTCTTGATTTTCATAAAACCAAGCGTACTATTAAAACCCCAAGTTCTGAGCAAGTTCGCCAACCGATTTATAAAAGTGCGACTGAACAATGGCGACATTTCGAACAACATTTAACACCACTAAAAAAGGTACTAAATATAGACTGAAATTTCACTCAATAAGCCAATAAATTTATTGGCTTATTTACAAACTAAAAAATCATCTTCACAACATCATAAAATCAATACAAAGTAACAAAAACGATATCTAAATTCCCCTTTCCCTTCGCACAGATATAAACCACCAATAAAAATATACATTATATAATGTATCCTTATACCATAAAATAAGGTTATTATTCATTACAGATGGTTATTGTTACTGAATAGGTATTTTACAAGCCTCAAAACCTAACTGAGTAAATGAAGTAACTTAATAATGAATAAAGGTAACAGTTTGATTCAAATATTGATTGCCCTCATAGCCTTTTGTACATATTACCTATTAGTAGAATTTGGCTCAATGTTCACCATTTTCTTAGGTTTTTCTAGTCCTATCTGGCCATTATCAGGTGTTATGACCGGCCTATATTTTTTATTCGGTCGTTCCATCTTAGTTGGTTCATTACTCGCTTCTCTATTAATACTCCAACAAGACTCCTTACATCCAGACCTGCCAAGCTATGCCATATTAATACTAGCGAGTATTTCTGTCTTACAATTTGTCATCGCTAAGCAATTAGTTTTACGTTTTTGTATTATACCAATAAACATTCGTAAGCCATTACCGATACTTAAATTTTTTCTTCTAATCGGACCTTTAACTGTATTCATTTCAACTTTATTGTTTGTGCTAACTTTAAAGTTTTCATTGAATATACCTACTGAAAATCTAATGTATATTAGCTTGGTAAAATATATTGGCGACTTACTTACTATGGTAGCTATTACACCAATATTTCTATTTCTAAAGGATAATATTTTTGTTCACCGAACTAAAAACTCAACAGCAGCAATTTTGGTTAGTCTACTTTCATTTTCACTGATAAGTTTTATTTATGTTTTAACAAGTAACAATGATTTTGTAAAAAAAGAACGGGTATTTACGACCTCAGCGCAATCCTTTGTTGAAAAATTTAATATGATCAATTTGACTATTAAAAATAGCCTGACAGGTTTAAATGGACTGTTCCAAGCGAGTGATGAAGTAACAAGGGCTGAATTTGATAAATACGCGGTTAAAATTGCTAACGATAAAATTAATTTAAGCGCTTTAGCTTGGTTGCCATTCATTACAGATCAAGAGCGAGAAAATTATGAAGCAAATTTAGTATCACAAGGTATGGTTGATGCTGGTATCAAAAAACAAACTAAGCAGGGGTTAATAATTGCTCCCCAGGCAGATTTTTACCTACCCCTTCATTTTATCACTAACTTTGACCTTGATGAAACAAACGTAGGCGTAGATGAGTTCTCGAGAACAATATTAAAAAACACTATAAATAAAGCGATTAAAGATAAAAATCATATTATCAGCCCGTTATTATCTCTAAGCCAACACCAAGATAAACATACCTGGGGAATTGTTTATTATCCCATATATAAAAAGAACTCACCTAATGAAGAAAATGTACTTCAAGGTTTAGTAAAAGTTGTCTTTAAGTTAGATACCATACTCTCTAACTTGCAAACGAGTATGAATAAAAATATTTTCACGTATCAGCTAACTTATGGTGATAATAATAGGATAACCCAGCCTGGTTACCACTTAAACAGTACTTTTAACCTCCAAAATGAAATCGATATTTTTGATAAAAAAGGCCAGTTATACTTTGCCAGTACATCAGAATTTGAGCTAAGCCTGATAAATTGGCAGATATTAATAATGATGACTATGGGTGGCATTATCGGTGCTGTTTGTGTCGCGTTTGTCTATTTTATTGTCGCATTTAACTCTTCTCTCACTAGACAAATAAAAGAAGATACCGCTAAGTTACTTGAAAAGAATAAAGAACTCACCAGCGCTAACCAAGCTAAAAATCTATTTTTAGCTAACATTAGTCATGAATATAGAACCCCCTTAAATGCTATTATGGGTTTTAGCGAAATAGCACTAAGAGAAATAAAAGATAAAAATGCCTTAGAATTTTTCACTAAAATAGAAGAGTCTTCAAAAATCTTACTCAGTATCGTTAATGATGTTTTAGACACTTCTAAAATACAGGCTGGAGAAATAAATCTTGAAAACAGACCCTTTTCTCCATCAGCAGTTACTCAAAAAGTTATAGACATGCTTATTGTCAAAGCTACAGATAAATCAATAACCATTAACAAAAATTTCACTTCAAATTTTGACCTCCACGTTGAAGGTGATGATAATAGATTTAAACAAATCATAATAAATTTACTCAATAATGCCATTAAATTTACGCATAACGGTAGTATAAATATTAGTGGTGATAGTTATGATATTGATGATAAGTTCAGAACATTAACCCTAATCATTAAAGATACAGGTATCGGTATTAACAAAGAAGATCAAAAAAACTTATTTATCCCCTTCGCCCAAGCTACTAGTACTAAAACAAGAGAATATGGTGGAACCGGATTAGGATTAGCTATTGTTAAACAGTTGTGTTCTCTAATGGGAGGAGATATAACGTTAAGGAGTCAGCCTGATAAAGGTAGTACTTTTACTGTAACAATAACATTACCAAAAATAGAAAAAAACAATGATTTTTCATCACCTAAATCAAAGGATTCACATTATAAAGAAATCAAAGTATTAGTTGTAGAAGATAATAAAGTAAATCAGTTTATTGTTAGCAAACAGCTCGACTTTAAGGGAATAACATGTGACTTTGCCAACGATGGTTTGATGGCTTTGTCTTATTTAAAAACTAAAACCCCTGATCTAATTTTGATGGATTTACAAATGCCTAATATGGACGGATTTACAGCATCCAACTTGATTAAAAAAAATAGGGCACTTCAAAATATCCCGATTGTCATCATAAGTGCTAGCGTCAGTAATGAAGATAAAGAAAAAGCGAGCCTATTAGGCATTAACGACTTTATAAATAAACCATTTTACCAAGATGACTTGTTAGCTGTAATAGACAAATACCTAAAGCCTAAGATAGACAACTCTCATTTAAACTGAGTCAATTAAAAAATTATCGTATTTAATTTTTTAAAGTTACATTTAAAAGAGAGTTAACGACTAAAGTTAACATCATACAACTCGCCCATCCTCACTTAGCTAAACATATGGCATAAAGTGTAACGTAAAGAAGCTGATGTTGTTATTTCGAATTATCACTCAGCTTCACTAATTAACTAACATCAACAAATTAAACTGTTATGTTTTAAATTTTTAATTGACGAGCTTGATGCAATTTTTTATAGCTTTCAATAAGTCGTAAGTGTTTATCCAAACCTTCTAATTTCATGCTGGTTTTTGTTAGGCCAAAGAATCTTAGATCACCATTGACTGAACCCAGCACGTTTACCATAGTCTCTTTACCAAACATTTTATTGAAGTTATTAATAAAGTGTTCAATGGTTAAGTCTTCGTCTAAGGTAACCTCAAGCACCACATGAACTGCTTGATAAAATAATCCCCGCTCTACGGTATTGTCATTGTACTGCAGGAATTCACCGACTAACTCCAACGCATCTTCAAGCGCTCCAAGAGATAAATAAATAAGAATTTTCAGTTCAAGAATAGTTAGCTGGCCCCAAACCGTATTTTCATCAAACTCAATACCTATTAAACTGATGATATCAGTATAATTATCAAGCTGACTCTCCTCAAGCCGCTCCACTAGACTCGCTAGAGCTTCGTCGCTTAAGTCATGAAGATTGAGAATGTCTTCACGGTAGTTTAATGATTTATTGGTGTTATCCCAAATAAGATCTTCCACTGGATAGACTTCTGAATAGTCAGGAACTAAGATGCGACAAGCTGTGGCACCAAGTTCATCAAAGACCGCCATGTAAGATTCTTTACCCAACACCTCTAAGATAGCAAATAAAGCGTCACACTCTTGCTCATTGGTGCCCGAAAAATCCCATTCATTAAATTGATAATCATGATTAGCACTAAAAAATCGCCATGAGATCACACCGGTTGAGTCAATAAAGTGTTCTACAAAGTTTTCTGGCTCTGATACCGCCATACTATTAAAGGTTGGTCTTGGTACATCATTTAATCCCTCAAAGCTGCGGCCTTGTAATAGTTCGGTTAAACTTCGTTCAAGTGCCACTTCAAAGCTAGGATGTGCGCCAAAAGAGGCAAAAACACCACCTGTTTTCGGGTTCATTAATGTAACGCACATAACGGGGAATTGGCCACCTAATGAAGCATCTTTAACCACTACCGGAAAACCTTGATCCTCGAGCCCTTTAATACCAGCAACAATGTTTGGGTATTTTGCTAACACTTGTTGTGGTACATCTGGTAAAACAATTTCTTGTTCAATAATTTGCCTTTTAACCGCACGTTCAAATATTTCAGATAAGCATTGTACTTGAGCTTCAGGCAAATTATTACCGGCACTCATACCGTTACTTAAAAACAGATTTTCAATTAAATTGGAAGGGAAATAGACGGTTTCACCATCTGAATGGCGCTTATACGGAATAGTACAAATACCACGTTCAACATTACCAGAGTTTGTATCGGTAAGATTTGAGCCACGTAATTCATCTTCAGGATTATATATCTCTAGGCAATACTCATCCAAAATACCTTCGGGTAACGCATCATCTAATCCTGGCTTAAACCATTTTTCATTGGGGTAGTGAACAAAATCGCTATTAGCTATGTCTTGGCCAAAAAACTGATCGTTGTAAAAAAAATTACAGTTAAGGCGCTCAATAAATTCACCTAGCGCCGAACAAAGGGCGCTTTCTTTTGATGCCCCTTTTCCATTAGTAAAACACATTGGAGATGCAGCATCACGGATATGCAAAGACCAAACATTTGGGACGATGTTACGCCATGACGAAATTTCGATTTTCATACCAAGTTTAGCCAAAATTTCAGTCATGTTAGTAATGGTATTTTCTAACGGTAAGTCCTTACCTAATATATAGGTTTTAGCATCACCTTCTGCCTGCCCCATAAGCATAGCTTGGGCATCTTCTTCAAGATTGGCAACCGCTTCAACCCTAAACTCAGGTCCCATTTGTACAACTTTCTTAACAGTACAGCGATCAATTGATCTTAAAATACCTTGGCGGTCTTTATCAGAAATACTGTCAGGAAGCTCAACCTGAATTTGAAATATTTGATTATAACGGTTTTCAGGATCAACAATGTTATTTTGAGATAACCTAATGTTTTCAGTAGGAATATCGCGAGACGAACAATACACTTTGACAAAGTAAGCAGCACATAAGGCTGATGATGCTAAAAAGTAATCAAAAGGCCCAGGTGCTGACCCATCGCCTTTATAACGAATAGGCTGATCAGCGATGACAGTAAAATCATCAAACTTAGCTTCAAGTCTGAGGTTGTCGAGAAAGTTAACTTTGATTTCCATTGAATAATTTCCGGCGTTATGTGCTGAAGTCGACAGCCCTAAACCTACTATTACTTTGGGTTTTAGGAGCTGTCTATCAGCTAAGTGATATTCATTAAGGCAATTATCTGTTTTTTCGACACAATAGTCTTGAAAAAATCAAAAAAGTTACCAAAATAGGTGTTTTAAGCTTAAAACTAAAGTTGTATTGATGCTCATTCATTGTGACTGAAGAAAATGGGGCATGAAAACTCCCCAGACATAACATCGATTTAACTATTTAAATGACTAACAAATATTCCATCCTAAAAAATATTAACGGCTAGCGTCAATATAACGATCGATTTCTGCTTCTACCATAGTCAATGGTAACGCACCATTACCCAATAAAGTGTCATGAAAATTTTTGATATTAAATTTCTCACCTAAAGACTTTTCTGCTTTATTTCTTAACGTCCAAATGGCAAGTTCACCTACTTTATATGAAAGTGCTTGGCCCGGCCAAGAGATATAACGATCGACTTCTGCTCGAACATTAGCTTGAGACAATGAGGTATTACTTGCAAGAAAATCTAAACCTTGTTGTCGACTCCAACCCATGGCATGGATGCCCGTATCAATAACGAGTCGACAAGCACGCCACATTTCATAACTGAGTCGGCCAAAATTGTCATAGGGGGTATCATAAAGGCCCATCTCAACCCCTAGTTTTTCAGCATACAATCCCCAGCCCTCGCCATAAGCACTAAAATATAAAGCGAGTCTAAATTTAGGTACATTTTGTAATTCACTTGAAATAGCGGATTGATGATGATGTCCAGGGACTCCCTCATGCAAAGTTAGAGCGGTAAGCTCATATAACGGCCTTTGGTCTAACTGATAAGTATTTAACCAATAAGCGCCACCACGGTTACCACCAACTAGTGCAGAGTTATATGACGCGGTTGTATAGTTGGGCGCAATCTCTTTGGGTACTGGCACAATACCATAGGGAATACGAGGAAGATTCCCAAAAAATTCGGGCATAACATAGTCAATACGTTTAGCAATATAAGCCGCTTCTTTTAATAGGTCTTTAGCTGATTTAGCATAAAACTGGGGGTCTGTTCGGAGAAACTCAGTAAAATCATCAAATGTCCCCTCAAAGTTTAGCTCTTTGATCACTTTTACCATTTCAGCTCGAATACGCTTTACTTCACTAAGTCCTGTCTGATGAATTTGTTGTGCAGTGATATTAGTCAAGGTTGTGTAGGTTTTAATCTGATGAGCGTAATACGCTTTACCATTATTCATTTGTTGTGCACCAAGCGTGTCGGTGGCCGCTGCTAAGTATTCACCACCAAAAAAATCAGCAAAAGACTTAAAGGCAGGAATTGCTGATTGTAATATCGCTTTTTTAGCAGAAACTCTCAGTATTTTTTGACTTTCTGCCGATATATCTCCGCTGATTTTTATAAAGGGTTTGTATAAACTACTTTTTGTTGGATCTTTATATACTTGAGCCATTACTGTGGGAAAAATACCTTCAACAACTATTTTCGGTAAAGTGAAATTTGTCTTAATACCCGTCCGCATATTATCAACATTCTCATTAAAAAATCTTGGAATATCGTTCAATCGGGAGATGTAATCTTGGTAATCCTTAACGCTGGTCATTGGCAAGCCATTCGCCATATTCAGTACCGACATAAAAAAACTGCTGAAGGTTGTTAATGGAATACGAGATAAATTTAATTGATAACCCTCAATTTCTTGCTCTAATACCCACTTAAGTAATTGGTGATTAATCCGATTTTCTGCAGTAAGTGCACTAACATTAATGCTTGTTAAACGATTAAAAAAAACTTTTTCTGCGTCAAGGCGTCGATTATTATCGACTGAAGATACACGGTTAAGCAGATGATTATATTTCTCAACTCCTGCATGCGTTGCCGACATAGGATTTTCTCTTAAAGAATAATCCCACCGTTCAGTGATTATAGTGGTTAATTGCTTATTGGCACTCAACGGCATTTTATCATCGGCGCTTAAGAAAACACTATAAGTCAGTAGTCCTAGATAAGTGATTAAGTAACTAATTTTTATTGTTTTTTTTAATATATTAGTGTTCATTTCTCTGCCTTTAATCGCTGTGTTATTGACCCTAACTTTTATATTATATCACTGTGGTATGATGCTGTTTCAAATGATGAACCACTACCACCGAATAATATTATTTCATTATTAGTTAACCACAAAGGGTATTTGGCCATCACTTTAGTAAACATCGGACTTTGCAAATAGTTAGTTAGCCATTGCCTTAATTTTGGATAAGGTGATTGTAAGTACCATTGACGTTCTATTCGAGCAAACTGCCTGATAAAGGGCAGTAGAGCAATATCTGCTAAGCTCTCTTTGTCAGAAAATAGAAACAAGTGTGCAGTTAAGCGTTGCTCCAATTTTTCAACGTATAGTTCGCAAGCTGTTCGGCATTGTTCGATATTGCCTTCTTTATAGCGTTTAGCGCATTTGTATTGCTCTAAACAAGCTTTAAAATCAATATCAAATTCATTAATGAACATCAGCATATCAATCTCAATAAGCGCTTGCTCATTATCTAGATATCGATGTAATAAGTCATCTGGGTCTGTCTCTCGCAGTGCCCACAACATCACGTCTAAGCTTTCGTCGATTACTTTACCATTATTTAACACTAGAACAGGTACTGTGCCCTTTGGTGACGCTATTAGCATTTCACTTGGTTTATTCGTTAATACTAAGTCTCGTAACAATACTGTTTGTTGCGCTTTAAAAATAGCCATTCTGGCTCGCATGGCAAAAGGGCAATTTCTGAGCGAATAAAAAATAGGTAACGGCTCAGCTTTACTCTGCTTTTTATTTTTGTTTTCATTCATTATTATTTATCTTCCAGCACCAGGATAACAATGTAGACTGATGATTAATTCAATTAAGCTATTTTAACGGTATTCTTTGGCGAAATATATGCGTAAAATCCTTACTTTAAAAAATTAACTGCCTAGTAAACTGGCTAAAGTTGTGTAAATGAGTCCTAAAATTGAATTATTAGCCCCAGGTGGCGATGTAGAGGCGATAAAAGCAGCAATTATTGCTGGCGCAGATGCGGTTTATTGTGGTTTAGATACCTTTAATGCCCGAAATCGTGCAACTAATATCTCATTTGATCAACTCAGCGGTATTATTCGACTTGCGCACCAGTACCAATGCCAAATATTTTTAACCTTAAATATTGTCATATTACAACGTGAATTTAAGTCACTGGCAAAATTATTGAGTAAGCTTGCTAACACCACGCTTGATGGTGTTATTGTTCAAGATATAGGTCTTGTTTATATATTAAAGAAGCACTTCCCTACTTTAGATGTTCATGCATCAACTCAATTAACAACGCATAACGTTGGCCAAATTCCATTTTTGAAAAAGTTAGGCGTTTCTCGTGTTAATTTATCAAGAGAAATGAATTTAAGAGAGATAACTGATGTTACCGCAGTTGCTCGTGAGCAAGAGGTACTTACCGAGGTCTTTGTTCATGGCTCTCTTTGCGTCGCGTTTTCAGGCTTGTGTTATTCAACCTCCGCCAGTGTCGGTAATTCAGGTAACCGAGGTCGTTGCAGCCAGGCTTGTCGAGAAGAATATGAAACAACGCCTACAGGTAATAACTTCCCCCTTAATATTAAAGATAATTCTGCATTTTTCGATTTACCGGCCCTAATAGACGCCGGCGTTCATTCTTTTAAAATAGAAGGCCGAATTAAAGGCGCGGATTATGTTCATACCGTCGTCGACAGTTTTCGAAAACAAATTGATGGTTTTCTAAAAACAGGCGAATTACTTGAAGACGGTGAGCGATTGTATAAAGTGTTTAATCGTGATTTAACAAATGCTTTTTTAAAGGGCGACTTAAACCAATCAATGTTTATTGAAAACCCGCGTGATAATTCCAAATATCACGCCATCGATCAAAGTAATGCTATTTCTGTGGTTCAAATTCAAGAGGTTGAACACAAACTTAGTAACGACAAATCAGCAATAAATATCGCTGTGCAGGAAAAAACAAAGCATTTAAGTATCGAAAAGCGTCCATTATCAATAACCTTTACTGGTGAAGTTGGTAAGCCATTAACCGTCGAAATAACTACGCAAGATTTCATCGTTGGACAAACAACAGAAGAAGATAAAAGCTATATTATTCATTCAACCAGCACACTTAAGAGCAGTGAAAAGAGTTGTCTAGATAAAAGTGCTATTGAAAAACGCTTCAAAAGCTTCAACAATAGCCAATTTACTTTAATCCAATTAAATACAGACGCCATACCACAGGGTGTATCAATTCCATTTAAAGAGTTAACTGCGCTAAAAAATAAAATAACATTATTACTCAATAATAACAGAACGATATTGCCTGAAATTGAATTACCTAAACTTGTTCATCATCCCAAAAGCCTGGGCGCTGAAAAAAATAAAATAGTGTCCAAAGCCAAATTATCAATATTAATTTGTGATGAAACCGATGTTAAGCTCACCAATGTAACTGATGCCGATATTTACTTTAAATTGCCCGATGCCTATAAGCGTGGCTGTACTAAATATGTTGATTTTTTCAATGACAATCCAACATTAATTCCTTGGTTTCCAGCCGTGTTAATTGGTAAAGACTTCGATGCGGCTTTAAATATATTAAACAAAGTGAAGCCGCCGTTAATTGTCACTAATAATACCGGTATCGCTAACCGAGCATTTGAACTTGGCATAAAATGGATTGCAGGTCCTTTTTTAAATACCACTAATTCCTACGCCTTATTAGCAATGAAAGAAGCTTTTGACTGTGCTGGTGCCTTTATTTCAAACGAAATAAACCTTCAACAAATGAAAACGATTGCTCGTCCTGAAAACTTTAAAATGTTTTACAGTGTCTACCACCCCATTTTATTAATGACCAGTAGACAATGTTTCTTCCAACAAAGTGTCGGTTGTGAAAAGCCACGTATTGACAATGGCTGTATGCTCTCTTGTGATAAGTCGACTAGTATAACTAACCTTAAAGGGGTTTCATTTGCTATTGATAAACAAAAAGCGGGCTACCCCAGTATCTATAATGACGATCAATTTTTGAATATGGAGATTGTTAGTGACCTTGCTCAGTTATTTGACGGCTTTATGATCGATTTAACCAATATAGGCACTGGAGATAAAAAGCCACCTGAAAAAACAGTACTTATTGAGCAATTTGAACAATTACTTAATGGTGAGTTAGAGCAACAATCGAGTATTCAATCAACACTCAACAAATTGGTGCCAGAGTCAACCAATGTGCAATACCATAATGGCCTTTAATAGAGAAATGGTGATAGAAATACATTTATTGTAGCTTATGTATTTTTATCATGGAGATGGTTTTCAGCCAATTTCCATCATATTTAATGATTTTTAGCAGTCAAATAAACAATAGTATGATAGTTTATTTGACTGCTTTATAATTTCAACTCTCTACATTTTTAATTAAGATAGGCTCTATTTTGAAACTAACGTCCATTCCGTCAAAACTAATCATTTTACTCATTTCAGTATTTTTAATTTCTGCTGTCATTTATTATTTTTCTATAGAAGAGGCCGACATCCCTCAGATGACGGTTCAAGAAAAAAAAGCGCGATTTAAAACATTAATTATTCCTGCTGTTAATGATGTTTACGCTGAACTTATGGCCCAATATCAAGAAATCTCAGCATCAATCGACGCTCAAAAAAATAGTCAACAAATAGAAAAGCTCAAAGTTGAATATAAAGCGACAACTAATGATGAGTTGCTTATGGCGCTTAAACCCCACCCTAAAAGTATTGCTATTGCACAAGCCGCAATGGAAAGTGCTTGGGCAACCTCTCGTTTTTTTAGAGAGGCCAATAATATATTTGGTGTTTGGTCATTTGATGAGGATGAACCTAGAATTGCTGCATTACAAAAACGCGGTGACAAAACTATCTGGGTTAAAAAGTATTCCTCAGTTAAAGCCGCGGTGAAAGATTATTATCGAACTCTTGGCCGTAGTAGTGCATTTAAGGAATTTAGAGAATTAAGAATGCAAAGTAATGACCCGTTCTTATTAGTCACTAAATTAGATCGGTATTCTGAGAAAGGTGCTGAATATGGCCATGAACTTACCTCAATAATTAAATTTAATAAATTCAATAAACTTGATCTATAAACCTATAAAATTTAATTAGACCATTACAGTTTATTCCCATCGATCTTTTAGTAAAGATTCATAAAATAAATAACTCGCACTTCGAGCATTTATCTTAACGGTCATTAACGCCTAAAAATAGGTTTTTCTAAATAAAAAAATGTAGCAAAATAGATTTATTTCGCTACAAAATCATGTCATTTTCTCATTGTTTTCTTTTCTCTTTTGAACGCGCCCTCTTGGTTGATTGCCTTCATGAAGTGCGATCTCAGAATGTAAGAAGGCAGCAGCCTCGGCTGAATCCGTTACCTTGGTCGCACTGCGTGCCAGCATTTCTAGTTCAAACTCTGTTAACACACTTTTTCTCAAACCAACTTCTCGCCATTGAGATAAAGGCCAACATCCTCTTGTAATCGCCCGTGCTAACGCCAGCGCATCAAGAAGAGCTTGATTTGCTCCCTGTCCTTTGAATGGACTCATAGGATGAGCCGCATCTCCAATTAAGGTCACTTGGCCTGCTTTCGCCAATAACTGAGATTCGAGTGGTACCCGATCATAAACGGGATAACCGGAAATTTGTCCTTCTAGGGTTGCTGCTAGAATTTGAGGAATGGGATCGTGCCACTGACATCTTCGATACGCTTCAGCCTTGAGTGCTTTAGCTCCTTGCGCGCTTAATGCCTTAGCTTCTTTTTCTGACATTGGGAAGCTGAGCTGCCACATCACAGAGTTTGATGTATAAGGCATCATATAAATCCGTTCATTGCCATTGGCAGTTTGAAATACCGTGGCTGAGTCTAGCAATGGGCTATTAAGCCCTTTAATATTTGCTAAAGGACATATTCCTAAAATCACAATACAACCTAAATAACATAATGGTGAAGCGTCCTCACCAATTAACAAACTCCGCACCTTACTACGAATACCATCAGCTCCTACCACAAGGTCTGCTTTAACTTGCTTCATTTGACCCGCCGTATGAAAGCTCAAATTGACTCCTTTACCTTGCTCTTTTTTAAAGTCGATTAACTGGTGATCCCACTTCACGACATCATGCCCACCTAACTGATTAAGCAAAGCTAGTCGCAACGCCTGCCTAGCTATATGAATATTAGAGGGTTTAGCTGATGCTGTTTTATTTGACGCTAACCAGTTTCTACTGCCCCACTCACCAATGACCTTTCCTTCGATCGTATGAACTAGGTGTCGGGTCGAAATCACGCCCTCTTCTAAAGCAAAAATCCCCAAGCCCTTGATTACTCTGCTCGCTTGTTGCAAAGTGAGTCCGTACCCCTGAGACCGTTCATCAAAACTATTATCGCGCTCATAAAGAGTAAAAGGAATTCCACGGTGTAAACAAGCTACCGCAAGAGCTACCCCCCCTATTCCACCCCCAACAATCGCAATATGCGGGTAATTATTATCGGCTAAAGGATACGTTGCAGAACGAATCAAACCAGCCCCTTGGCAATTTAAGCATACATTTAGATGAGCCTTAGGACGAACTGGTGCTTTGCCTGAGCTCTTACTTTTTAAAAACAGATCTAATTCATTCTGATATCGGAGTCTGACATTTTTGCGAAGCCCCTTACTTTTTTTACCACGCCCCTGACATTCCAAACATATAGTCCAACTATCGTCATTAACTGCTGTTGCCACCTTTACCACCTACCCTATTATTAACCCACTATATGTTTGCCTTTAATAAAAACACCACAATAATCTAGGTTATATAGTTCTTTGTCTAATGAATATTAACATCCCATAACATCATTATATTAGATACCAAAAAATATTGAACCTTGTAAATTTCTGGATATGAATAAGAAGTTACAATAATTGGCTTTAGTTACTTTGAATTGATCAATTTTTTTAACTATCCAGCGAAGATGCTATTAATTGGGGTTTGTTATTGAGGTGTATGAACAACCTGAAGAATATCGGTTATTATAAATTTTCTGCTAAGTATTTATTTATTATATTTTGTAAATAATCATAATTAGATGATAACAACTTAAATAATAAAACGTTGTTCATTTTATAAATGAACAACGTTAAGTTGAGTGAACACTCTTGTAATTTTTCACGTCAAACTTCTAACTCAATGATTAATTCATATGAACTAACATATTGGTAGGCTCTTCAAGGAATGATTTCCATAAATTACAGAACCGTGCAATTGAAGCACCATCAATAATTCGATGATCACCAGACCAGCTCACTTGCATTATACTTCGGGCTTCCACCTCACCTAAAGTATTGAAGCGAGGTAAAACTTGTAATTTACCTAACGCAACAATAGCGGCTTCAGGTTTATTTATTATTGGCGTCGCAACGGTACCACCAATCGCGCCAATATTTGAGATGGTAATGGTGCCACCCTTTAAATCAGATGATGGCACTCGACCACTTCTTGCGTCATTAGTTAAGCGAGTAATATCAGTAGCTAACTCTAAAATGGATTTAGTTTGCACCTGTTTAACGTTAGGTACTAACAAACCTACTTTTGAGTCAACCGCCATGCCAATATTATGATCATTAAAGTAGGTTAACTCGGTACACTCTTCATTAACTTGTGAATTAATAAGTGGGAATTGCTGTAATGCTAATGACATCGCTTTCATAAAAAATGGCATCATGGTTAATTTGATGTCTTGCTTAGTGGTTAATTCTTTAATAAGTGACGTTTCTTTAAGATCTTTTCTAAGTTTGATTAAGTTGGTCATGTCAATTTCTTCACAATAAGTAAAGTGAGGAATGGTTGACACTGATTTGACCATAGCTTTAGCCATTACGGCTTTAATACCCCGTATTTGTTCAACACGTATACCACCGATGTTCACAGTAGACTGAGTGACAACTTTCTGTTCAGAAGGTTTATCAGTGGTCTCTTTAATAAAGGCAGCTATATCATTTTTATAAACACGCCCCTTCTTTCCTGTTCCAGGCACTTCATGAATATTAACATTCATTTCGCGAGCAACTCTTCTTACAGCAGGACTAGCGACTGCTTTACCATTATTAGTGATAAGAACAGTGGGTGTGTCTATTTTTGCAATAGATTGTTGAGCTACATTTTTTGTTAGTGGTTTTACTAAAGCTGCAGTTGGAGTTGGAGCTATTACCGCCGCACTGCCATAGATTTCTATTGAAAATAAGGGTTGATGAACTTTAGCAATTTCACCTTTAGCGTAATAAAGCTTAACCACTTTACCCGCGTGCATTGCTGGAATTTGCACTAAGGCTTTATCGGTCATCACATCAGCGATAGGTTGATCTTCTTCGATAATATCGCCTTCGTTGACTAACCAGTCGACCAACTCACATTCAACAATACCCTCACCTATATCTGGAAGAATAAAGTCTTCTACCGCATTGACAGCAACCTCTTTAGCTTGTTCAGCTATAGAGTTATCGACAGGTAAAGGGTTATCAACCGCTGACGAAGTGATATTGTCTTTAGAGTTTTCAGGGACAATTGAAAACAACGGTTCGTGCACTTTAGCAATATCACCTTGCTGGTAATATAATTTTTCAATCACGCCATTATGCATTGCTGGAATTTGCACTAATGCTTTGTCTGTCATTACATCGGCTATAGGCTGGTCTTCAACTATTACGTCGCCTTCTTTGACTAGCCATTCCACCAGCTCACATTCAACGATACCTTCACCAATATCTGGCAATATAAAATCAATACTCATAATCTTTTCTAGCCTCGATAAATTAGTAATTAACGCTACGTTTAATTGCTTCATAAATTTTCAAATGATCAGCAACATATTCTTTTTCTAAGGCTAGTGGATAGGGAGTATCTAACCCACAAACACGTTCTATTGGTGATTCTAAATGCAAGAAACATTCTTTTTGTATGGTCGCAGCAATTTCACTGGCAAAACCAGCGGTTAATGGTGCTTCTTGAGAAACAACTAAACGGCCTGTTTTTAATACTGAATTAACAACCGTTTCAATATCCCAAGGTAAAATAGTTCGTAAGTCAATAATCTCACACGAAATACCGTCATTAGCAGCCATTTTCGCGGATTTTTCTATAATTTCGACCTGGGCGCCCCAAGCAAGTAAAGTAATATCATTACCGACAGTGACGACTTCTGCTTTCCCTAGGGGTAATTGATAATCTTCCTCAGGCACCTCGCCAACCGAGGCTCGATATAAACGCTTTGGCTCAAAGAAAATCACCGGATTATCATCACGAATTGACGCTAACAAGAGCCCCTTAGCTTGATAAGGATTACGTGGAATAACCACTTTTAAACCGGGAGTATGAGCAAAATAGGCTTCAGGCGATTGACTATGATATAAACCGCCCGCAATACCACCGCCATATGGAGCACGGATAGTTAATTTACCCACATCAAATTCGTTACCACTGCGGTATCTAAACTTTGCCGCTTCATTAACAATTTGATCAAATGCTGGAAAAATATAATCGGCAAACTGAATTTCAGCAATGGGAACACTACCTTGTGCTGCTAAACCATTGGCAAAGCCAATAATGCCTTGCTCAACTAATGGTGTATTAAAACAGCGCGCCTTACCATACTTTTCTTGTAATCCACTAGTTGCACGAAAAACTCCACCAAAGTGTCCTACATCTTCACCAAAGCATACTGTTCTATCATTTTCCTGCATCGCAATGTCGATAGCATTGTTGATGGCATGTAACAAATTCATTTGAGCCATGACTAAAATTTCCCCGCAGTAAATGGATAAGCATCTGGATATTTATTGATGTGCTCTTTAAGCTCATCAAGTTGTGCTTGTAAGTGCACTGGTGGTGTATCATAAACATCAGAAATCAGGGTGTCTAAATGGGGTTTATCAATTTTTTCTGATACTTTAACAGCGGCTAACACCTCTTCTCGGTACTGTTCAAAAAGCTCAGTTTCTTGAGTTTCGTCCCACCAATTTTGGTTTAGCATCCAATTTTTCATCCGTAAAATAGGATCGTTAGCTTGCCAAACTGCTTCTTCTTCACGGGTACGGTAACCTGACGGATCATCTGAGGTTGAATGAGCACCCAAACGATAAGACATCGCTTCAATGAGTACGGGTGCATTTTCTTTTAAGGCGTATTGACGTGCTGTTTGTGTCGCCAAAATAACAGCGAGAATATCATTACCATCAATTCGCAACGTTTTAATACCATAGCCAACACCACGGGAGGCAATACCATTACCTTTAAACTGCTCATCTGAGGGCGTTGAAATTGCGTAGCCATTATTACGACAGAAAAAAATTACTGGTGCTTCTTGCACTGCAGCCATGTTTAAGCCCGCATGAAAATCCCCCTCAGAGGCAGCACCTTCACCAAAGTAACATATAGTCACTTCATCTAAACCTTGAAGTTTTTGACCATAGGCATAACCTGTTGCTTGTGGTATTTGTGTCCCTAAGGGTGATGACACTGTCATATAGTTGAGTTCTTTTGAGCCATAATGAATAGGCATCTGACGACCCTTACCTAAATCTTTACTATTGCTAAACATTTGATTCATAAAATTTTCGAGGCTAAAACCTCGAAACATCAAGGCACCTTGTTCACGATACTGAGCCATAATCATATCTTGATCTTTTAACCCTGCAGCTCCACCCACACTTGCTGCTTCTTCACCTAGGGCCGACATATAAAAACTTAAACGACCTTGGCGCTGTGAAGCGACCATACGTTCATCTAAGACACGGTGAAACGCTAAGGTTTTATAAACTTTAGTCGCAAGTGTTTGATCTATTTTTGGCATTTGGGCACCGTCAAATAGAGTACCATCTTGCTGTAAAATTTTAAGAAGTGGAATTTCGACTGAGTGACCGTCAATAAAGCTAGGTTGGTGGACAACCGGCCCGTCATTATAAATGTCAGAGTTCATAGCATTCTCTTTGTTATCTGCTTGTTTGCCTAAACTATTTCGTTGCAAGCTTAACGAGTTAAACACTTTTTTATCTCTGTTAGTATAGACATAGACTCAGAGACAGCTAAAAGGAATTGTTTAAATCATTAACCTTTTATCGTTATCTTTGCTCGATAAATTGGCTAATAGTTGACTGTTATATAGATGATCGCACTTTACCTTTAGGTAAACCGAGATTCAAGTTAACGGGCAAATAGAGGCGTTAACTGACCTCTCACAGTGAGCATAAATCTTTACAGGTAGAAAAGGTCAGGGGTATAGAGGGGGGTGAGTATTGACAAAAAACAGGGTGAACTTATTAAAAACTTAATTTAATATTTTCACCCTGAAAATTTTCTATGACGGTTTTCTTGCTATATTTTTGTTGGTGTAACTGTTAGTAATGCCCGTTGTCCAATGGCAACATTTGCATTAGGAAAAATAATAGCTTCTCCTTCCTTCTTAGTTCTGTGTTCAATATCACCATCACTAGCAATAAGTGTCCCAATAGGAAAGTCTGTGAAATTTTCAACATCATCAGCAAAGTGTAATTGGAAGTCTTGATGATGGCGATTAATATTTTGATCAATTTCAAAAATACTAAAGTCTTCTGCTACGTAATCTTTAAGCGCTAGTACTTGTCCTGAAATAAAACCGGTTAATGTTTGAATAACCGCAGCAAAATTAGTCATATCATTTTCACCAAAAGGTTTAACTTTACCTAATTCAACTGTAAAGGCATCAGCACCAAACTCATTTGATGAAAAATAACTAAAGGTGGTCGTTGGTGAATGAGATAATAAAACAGTATTGATACCACATGCTAATAAAAATTGCAGTTGTTGTTCTTTCCACGGTTTTTGATGTCTGAATGGGTAAACAGCAAATTTATCATTTTTAGAGCCTCTAATTGCCGTATGTAAATCATAATGAAAACGCTGACGGTTATCACTAATATTATTACCCTGTTCAAAAAAATCTCTAACGGTATTTTCTAATAATAATGCACGGCGACGCTCTTTATTAATGAGCCCTTCGCCATGGCCTTGATCTTGAGAATGGCCACCAGAAAACAACCGATTAAGGTTCTCTTCGACAAAACGTTCACCAATATTAATTGATGCCGGATTACCAAATATGAACAGCACGCGCTCTTGAAGATGTAACTGGCCTGAGATTAAGTTTTTGATTAAATCGTTACATATTTCAATAGGGGCAGTTTCATTACCATGAACGGCACTTGATAAGATAATATCCTTTTTTGAAGAGTGAGTTATCGGTTCAAAAAGAATGATGCCGGTATCAAGCACTGATACTTTACATTGACTACTTTCCTTTTCATTTGATACTTCAAAAGAAAAAGCGGGCAGTATAAATTCATTTTCACGGCTTATACTCAAAAAGTCCTTATTTTTTAATAACTTTTCTGACAACTCTTTTTGATTTAGATGGTGTAATTCGTTCAATTTAACTTTCACTTTGACAATATTTTTCGATATTGTACGTTAATTTGCAGGCTTTTACGCAGTAATTGATACGTATCAGGCTATGACTGAAAACCGCTACACAAGATTAGAACGAACAGATACCATAGTTTTTATCGTATTAACTAGCTTCACACCGTTAACGAGGAGGTGCTTGATGAGCTCAGTTCGTATTCACTGTTTTTTTGATGACATAACAAATACCGCGAGCTATCTTATTGCTGATCCACTTAGCAAGCAGTGTGCAATTATTGATTCTGTACTCAATTTTGATCAAGCATCTGCCACCACCACTACGACATTGGCAGATCAATTAATTCGTTATATAGATGAACAACAATGGCAATGTCTTTGGATACTAGAAACTCACGCCCATGCTGATCATTTAACTGCGGCGCCTTATTTACAAAAAAAATTAGGGGGTAAACTAGCGATAGGTTCTAAGATAACTGCCACACAAGCAATATTCAAAACAGTCTTTAACTTTGAAGAGTCATTTGCTCTTGATGGAAGTCAATTTGATCAATTACTTGATGATGGTGATATATTAAGTTTAGGTAAGCTTTCAATTAAAGTTTTACACACACCAGGTCATACACCTGCTTGTGTGACTTATCTGATCGAAGATACTGCTTTTGTTGGTGATACGCTATTTATGCCAGATTATGGTACTGCACGTTGTGACTTCCCTGGTGGCGATGCCAGCACCTTGTATCAATCAATTCAAAAAATATTAAGCCTGCCCTCACAAACCAGACTTTTTACTGGCCATGATTATAAAAGCCCTAATAGAGATTTTTATGCCTGGCAAAGTACCGTAGCCGAACAACAAGAGCAAAATATTCATATCCATAAAAACGTCACTATGGATGAGTTTACTTCGTTCAGAAATCAACGAGACTCAAGCCTTAGTATGCCAAAACTGATGTTGCCCGCAGTACAAATAAATATACGAGCAGGCCATTTAGCAGCCGCAAGTTCTAATGGCTTACATTATTTATCAATACCTATTAATGCATTTAAATAAAATGAATCACAACAAATGACGTCGCTGTTTTAATTTAATTGATAACAATACTTATATAGCTGTTAGTTAGCCTTCAAAAAAATGGCATGGATGTCAATAGAGGAAAAGTATCAATATCTGAAATAAAACCCAGTTAAACAGTGACTTAACCATTTAACTGACTTTTAGCCGATTTAAAGACCCGCTTGTTTAAAAGCAGCACTGACAATCTCTTGTGCTTCTTCAATAATCACTTGCAAATGAACTTCATCAATAAAACTTTCCGCATAAATTTTATAAATATCTTCAGTGCCCGATGGACGCGCAGCAAACCAACCATTTTGAGTAACCACTTTAAGGCCACCAATTGCTGCATTATTACCCGGTGCACGGGTTAATACTTGGTTAATTGGCTCGCCTGCTAGACTATCAGCAGTGATTACATCAGCACTAAGTTCAGTTAATACCTTTTTTTGAGCTAAGCTAGCAATTGCCTCAACTCGGCCATAACAAGGTTGGCCAAGTTTGTTAGCTAAATCAAGGTAATGTTGGTGAGGGTCTTTACCTGTTACGGCTAATATTTCAGCAGCGAGTAAGGCCATAATAAAACCGTCTTTATCTGTGGTCCAACAGCTACCATCAATCGCTAAAAATGATGCCCCTGCACTTTCTTCCCCACCAAAAGCAAAACTTGAATCGTGTAAACCATCAACAAACCATTTAAAGCCCACTGGCACTTCTGCTAGAGGACGATTAATATGTTGGGCAACACGATCAATTAAAGAGCTTGAAACTAACGTTTTACCAATTTTAGCTGTTTCTGGCCAATCTCTGTTAGTCATCAGGTAATTAATCGCCACGGCTAGGTAGTGATTAGGATTCATTAAACCACCGGTTTTAGTAACAATACCATGGCGATCAAAGTCAGGGTCGTTACCTACCGCTAAATCAAAGTGGTCTTTCATGGCAATAAGACCTGCCATTGCGTAGGGTGATGAACAGTCCATACGAATCTTGCCATCTTTATCAAGTGGCATAAAGGCAAAACTTGCATCAACAACAGGATTGACTATTTTTATATTAATACCATATTTTTTTGCAATTACAGGCCAATAATGAATACCTGAGCCACCCAGAGGATCAACACCAATAGTGACACCTGATTCAGCAATCGCTTTCATATCAATAACTTGATCAAGTTGACTGACATAGAACTCAATAAAGTCTTGTTTACTCAATAACTCGGACTGCATCGCCTCACCAAAAGGCATTCGAACAATATCTTTTAAGTTATTACTAAGAATAGTATTGGCACGTTGTTCAATTTGTTTAGTTATTTGACCTTCAGCGGGACCACCATGGGGTGGATTATATTTAATACCACCATCTGATGGGGGGTTATGCGAAGGCGTAATAATTAAGCCATCCGCCTTTGTCATGTTAAATTTATTATGGTTTATGATCAAACGAGAAATAACAGGTGTTGGAGTAAATCCTTCATCTTGTTGAATAATAACAGGGATACCATTAGCGATTAATACTGATAAGGCAGTAGCGAAAGCGGGTTCTGATAAAGCATGAGTGTCTTTGCCTAAAAATAAAGGTCCTTTAAACCCTTTATCCTTTCGATATTCAACGACTGCTTGGCAAATTGCCAGAATATGATGTTCATTAAAACTTAACTTGCTTGCCGCACCCCGGTGACCAGAAGTGCCAAAGGTTACCTTTTGTTCTACAACAGTTACGTCTGGCTGTTTGAGGAAGTAATCACTGACTAAACGCCCTAAATTAATTCTATCTTCTGGACGTGCCGGTTTTCCTGCATGGTGATGAACTGTCATCGTTAATCCTTAACTATTGTTAGTTGGGCAATATAATTATAATAATTCGCGAATTTTTTCAGCATCATCATCACTGTAACCTAATGCAATAGCCACCTTAGTTAACATCATTTTTTTACGTGTGGTATTTGAATTGGTCATTACCCAAAACGGACTTTCAGGGATCTGACGAGGTTTTGTACTACTGCCACTTGCTGCAAGTTCTTGCTCAGTATTTGCAAAATATAGTCTATCGCGTCCACTAATTTTGGTGACGACGGGAAACTGTGACGAATGGCCGCGATACAAGGCAGCTAAAATTAATAGAAATCGGCCAACAGCGCCACGTTGCATCGCCAACTCTTCTTTATTGACGTAATTAAAAACAGTTTCATTAATATCTCTATTTTCAACCAAATTTGTTTCTTGTACCTCAGAAGGGCTTGCCATATCAACTAGCAATTCTTGTTCCTCTAATAAGATATTTTTATTAGTATAGGTCGAAGCTAAGCCGTCAATTTTAAGCGATAGTAGACGACGTAAAATTGAAGAGGCACTTTCACCAATAAATTGAGTGTTTTGAGCGATAAATTGATAAAGCTCTTCGTCTATTTCGATGTTTTTCATTACTACCCTTACAAAAAAAATGTTGCGGCACGATTATACTTATCTTAACAAAAACTCTCTAGTACCTATTAAAGATTGTTCGTTGTTTTTTATGCCAAATAAGAAATTATTCAGTTAAAATGGCCTGTATTACAGAAAACACAACCTATTTTTGAGACAGCAATGACATTAGCAGCACCTTCTTTGGCCAATTATCCATTACTAAACTTTCGACAACAAGGCAGTGGTGAACACTTGGTTCTAATTCACGGTCTATTTGGCAGCTTAGAAAATTTAAATATGGTGGCGAAGGTATTGGCTACTGATTATTGTGTGACCAGTGTCGATGTTAGGAATCATGGCCAGTCTTTTCATCAAAATGATATGGCTTATGACAATCTTGCTCAAGATATTGTCAACCTTCTTGATCACTTAGCCATTGGACAAGCTTATGTTTTAGGGCACTCAATGGGCGGTAAAATTGCGATGGAACTTGCGCTATCTTTTCCTCAAAGAGTAAAGAAATTAATTGTTGCCGATATTGCCCCAGTAGATTATCCCCCTCATCATACTAAGATTATTGAAGGCTTAAAGGCGATAAACTTAAAACAAGTAAAAAAACGCAGTGATGCTGACAAACAATTAGCCCCTTATGTAGATAATTTGGCTGTCCGACAGTTTCTGTTACGTAACCTTATTAATATCAATAACCAGTACTCCTTTAAATGTAGCATTGAATTTATTGACTGCTGTTATCCACAAATAATGCAGGGTTATCAGGGTAATGCCCAATTTAATAAACCCACATTATTTATAAAAGGTGGGGACTCTGATTACATTCAAACCTCTCATAGAACGATTATTAATAAAATACTGCCCGTTAGTTCAGTCAAAATTATTCAAGGCTCGGGTCATTGGTTACATGCAGAAAAAACCACGGCATTTAATAAGATTGTCAGTGATTTTTTAACACGCGAATGAATAAATAAATAAGCAATAATTCAATTATATTTGGTGACAGTTAAAGCCTAGTTTAACGTTTAATATACACGCCAGAAAAGAGTGTTTTAGTTAGTAGTTTAGCTCTCAAAAATATGGGCTTGCTCATGACCTTATGTTACAATACTGCCAGTTATTTTAGGGTAAGATTAGACTGTTGTAATGCTATCTGAAAATATAGAACTTATTGAGGCTGTCGGCCTAAATTTATTTTTTGCATTTATCTTTATTTTCATCGGGTTATCAATCCATGACGTAATGAAAACCAATGATGTACCCAAAATGGGACGTTATGTGGTTTATTTTGTATTATTTCTTGGCTGCTTTGGCTTTATCATCAAAGGAATTATTCAATTTTTATTTGAAAGTCAAGGAGTTGGATAGGTGTTAAAGAGTATATAGCATGGCAAAAGAAATAAGTGATTTGACCACTATTGATCTATTTAGTGATGAAAAGCGCCCTGGACGTCCAAAGACGAACCCAAATCCGCGCAACGTGCAAATTAAAATAAATAAACGTAATCAAGTTAAACGAGATAAGAATAATGGTTTAAAAAGGGTTGAATTTAAGATTCACCACCAGTTATTCCAACAATTAGAAGAGTTAGCCAAAGAAAATAATGTGAGTCGTGGCGAGCTTATAGAGTCGCTATTGAAAGCTCAATTAGCGAAATAGTAAATTTAAAATTTAAGTTAAAAGGTTAAAATCTCATGGCAATTGTAGGTTTGTTTTTCGGTAGTGATACCGGTAATACCGAAGCAGTAAGTAAAATGATCCAGAAAAAACTGGGTGAGAAACTTATCGAAGTTAAAGATATAGCGAAAAGTACTAAAGAAGAAATAGCAGGATTTGACATGTTAATTCTAGGTATCCCGACTTGGTATTATGGTGAAAATCAATGTGATTGGGATGATTTTCTCCCTGATTTAGAAGAGATTGATTTCACTGATAAATTAGTCGCTATTTTTGGTCTTGGTGATCAAGAAGATTACTCTGAATATTTTTGTGATGCTATGGGCCCACTTCGTGATATTGCAGAGTCTAAAGGTGCTATTGTTATTGGTAACTGGCCAACTGAAGGTTATGAATTTGAAGCTTCTAAGGGTTTAGTTGACGATAATACTTTTATCGGTTTATGTATCGATGAAGACAGGCAACCGGAGTTAACCGAAGAACGAGTTAATAAATGGGTAGAACAAATTAATGATGAAATGTGTTTAGCTGAATTTGCATAAACCAAAAGTTAAACAGAAAACCATATTAATATTTAATATGGTTTTTTTATTAATGATTTTTAGCATATCAGTATACCTTTAGCTTTTAATCTTTTTTAAAAACTGACCGTCATTTTATTTTACCAAAATAATCATTGTCGTATTTCCATCTCAAAACGTATTGAATTATGCCCTTAACAACCTGTTCTACTTCAGAATTATTAGGACCATACGTACTGATTTTCCGAAATAACGCTCTGGTTTATCGTTAAATAAAATTAACTTTTGACCTGTTACCTGGCAAGTTTATGACTATTAGCTAATGTAATGCTATCCGCTATCTTATAATAATTTGGTTTTCAATACCGCTTGGTAATTTTCCCCAAAGCTTATTCTGAGGTTTTTGGACATTTTTATGATATGGTAATTCAATATTATCCAAACTGAGTTGCAGTTTTTTGCAATATGTACACTAGGTTATCCAAAATAGATAACGGACGGATTGTTTTTTCGATAGGTTAATTCAATGATGACTGTTATCTCGATTAAGAACTTCCTATAATTTTCCTATTAAAACGCACAGAGATTAAAATATATGTCAGCACAAAATGAAGAATTAAAAAGAGCTGGTTTAAAAGTCACTCTGCCAAGAATAACAATCCTCAGCATTCTTCAAAACCCTGCCAACCAACATATCAGCGCAGAAGATGTCTATAAATTATTATTAGAGCAAAATGAAGAGATTGGCTTAGCCACAGTCTACCGAGTACTCAATCAATTTGATGATGCAGGTATAGTAACTCGCCATCACTTTGAAGGTGTAAAGTCGGTATTTGAATTGGCTCATAAAAAACATCACGATCATCTTGTCTGTTTAAAGTGTGGCAAAGTAGTTGAATTTGAAGATGATGTTATTGAAAAGCGCCAAGATGATATTGCTAAAAAGCACAAGATAACGCTGACTAACCATAGCTTATATTTATATGGTGAATGTCAAGACACTGAAGCATGTGAAGCTTTACGTAAGGCCAATTTTTAATCATAACCAAGTGGTATCCAAGTTTATTAAAAACTTAAATTACTAGCATTTATATCAGCTATTTCTTAACACATTAAATACTCACATAGTTAGAGATAAAAAAAAGAGCCCTGAGCTCTTTTTTTATCTATAAATTTTACTAATCAAAATAATTATTTATCGATTTTAGCCCAAGTATCACGTAGACCAACAGTCCGGTTAAAGACCAGTTTACCTTCAATTAAGTCTTTATTATCAAGACAAAAATACCCTTGTCTCTCAAACTGATAAGCCTCTTCTGGTTTTGCATTTTCCAAACTTGGCTCGACTTTAGCTTTTTTAATCGTAATTAAAGAGTCTGGATTTATTACCGTATGAAAGTCATTTTCTGCTGCTGGATTAGGAACATTAAATAACCTTTCATATAAACGTATTTCCGCATCAAGAGCCTCTGCAGCACTTACCCAATGAATAACACCTTTAGGTTTGGTCCCATCTGTTGGGTTTTTACCTAGCGTTTCGCTGTTATAGGTGCAATATACAGTAGTAACCTTGCCATCCTCATTTTTATCACAACGTGTAGCAGTAACCACATAGGCGCCACGTAATCGAACCGCTTTATCAATCACTAAGCGTTTATATTTTTTATTAGCTTCTTCACGAAAATCTTCAGCTTCAATATAAAGTTCACGGCTAAATGGCACAATACGGGTACCTTTCCCATCATCACTAGGATGATTTTTTACCGTTAATTGCTCAGTTTGACTATCTGGATAGTTTTCGATGACCAATTTTATTGGGTCAAGCACTGCCATAGCGCGTGGCGCATTATCGTTCAAGTCTTCACGAATACAGGCTTCTAATACGCCCATTTCTATCGTGTTGTCCATTTTCGTCACACCAATACGTTTACAAAACTCACGCAAAGAACTGGGTGTATAACCACGACGACGAAATGCTGAAATGGTTGGCATTCTTGGATCATCCCAGCCATTCACTAACTGTTCTTCAACCAAAGTTAATAATTTACGTTTACTCATCAAGGTATATTCAAGATTTAAACGAGAAAATTCATATTGATGTGGTTTAGTTTTAATTGAAACATTTTCAATTACCCAGTCATATAAACGACGGTTATCTTGGAATTCTAGGGTACACACTGAATGAGTAACACCTTCAATAGCGTCGGATAAACAATGGGTAAAATCATACATTGGGTAAATGCACCACTTATCGGCAGTTTGATGATGGCTGGCAAACTTAATACGATAAATAATAGGGTCGCGCATACACATAAAACTTGAGGTCATATCAATTTTAGCGCGGAGTGAACACTTACCTTCTGGGTACTCACCGTTTTTCATCTTAGCAAAATGAGTAAGGTTTTCTTCTATCGACGTGTCTCGATATGGGCTGTTTTTACCTGGTTTATTTAATGTTCCTCGGTATTCTCGAGTTTCATCACTGTTTAAAAAACAAACATAAGCCAAGCCCTTTTCTATAAGTTCAATAGCAAAACTGTGTAATTGGTCAAAATAATCAGATGAATAGTGAATATCGCCTGCCCACTCAAAACCTAACCAGTTAACATCTTTTTGAATAGCGTTAACATAGTCAATATCTTCTTTTTCAGGATTAGTATCATCAAAACGCAGATTGCATAAACCGTTATAGTCGTGTGCTAAACCAAAATTCAAACAGATAGATTTTGCATGACCAATGTGTAAATAACCATTAGGCTCTGGTGGAAAGCGTGTTTGTACACTTCCATGTTTTCCACTAGCTAAGTCTGCATCAATAATTTGACGTATAAAATTGGTAGGACGGTTTTCTGTATCCGACATTGAGTAACCTTTAGGGATAGTAAATGAATTTTTTATTTGTAGACATTATAGCAAGTGTTTATACAGTAGAATAGCGGCATTATGGTGCAATAGTTAAATTTTATCTTAATACCCTTTAGCTAAATCGATACAAATCGGTAATTGGCCTGTTGCACGGTAATTATTGATATTATCAGCAACAATAGTGCTTGCCGTGAGTATGTTTGTTGGGGCTGATATATGAGGTAATACCGTGACCTGCTCATGATGCCAAAACTCACTCTCTTTAGACAAGGGCTCAAGGTCAAAGACATCTAATACTGCATGTGACAATGGTTGTTCTCTCAAAAAACGTAACAAATCATCATTATTGATAATTCCGCCACGTGCAAAGTTGATAATAAAGGCCCGTGTTGGTAATTTTTGTAAAAAATCTTGATCAATTAGGTGCTGGGTATCAGAGGTTAATGGCAATAAACAAATAACAATATCACTTTGCTCAGCGAGCTCTTTTAAACCTTGCTCACCTGATAAGCAACAAAGGCCATTGATTTTTTTTTCGCTTCGACTCCAACCAAGAACATTAAAACCATTAGCTTTGAGCCTTAAGGCACTAGTTCTCCCTAATTCACCTAAGCCCAAAACACCAACGGTGCGCTCAGTAGCCAATGTAGAATCTAATTGTCGCCATATCGCTTTATTTTGCTGTTGTTGATATATATGCATGTCGCGATGTAAATATAATGTCCAAGTTAACACTGCTTCACTCATTGTTAACGCAAGTTGAGGGTCGATTAATCGCGATATTTTGAAGTTAATCCTATTAAGCGTACCGGCTTTACCTTTATTACAATTATTGGCAACGAAAGCGCTAAAAGCATCGACTAATGCATCAACACCGGCCCATAAACTTTGGCACCATAATAATTGGGTGAATTGCATAACCTCTTCAGGGTCTGGGTTTGCAACAATAGCAATAATACAGTGTTCTTTTTGTTGCTTCGTTAAGTTTTTAGCCAAGACTATATTTTCATTGGGTAGTTGCTTAGATAATTGCTTTACCCAAGTGTACTGGTGGTCTATTGGCAGTTGAGAGATAAAAGCAATGACTTCATTTGGCATAATTATTCGCTCGATTTTTTTGACTTTATTTTAGTATTATTTAATGAAATTTCGAGTTAATTGGTGGTGTCAAAACTTCTTTATTTGGAAATCCGTCTTCGGTGCGTATAAGATATAAACTGATCACAAGCACTGCAGCCTGACTCATTAATAACTCACCTACCGACTCAGGCTTCAATTGATTTAGTATCCCTGCATTAAGGGCAAAAGTTCGTTCTCCACTGTCATCAATAAAGATAAAATAACGCCCTATTGGACCATCGACGGGTTATAAATAATTCAATTCGACACATGATGAGATATTACCAACAAAGCGATAGGCTTAATCACCTATTTGGATATTATCAGACATGAAGTCAAGCAATACTAATTGTTCATCGAACAACACCGACGAGTTAAAAATGGTATTACCAATAGTAATACCGGCAAATTCATCTAAAAACTCATCGCCAAACTTTGTTTCAATATCAACTAATACTCGATTAGTACCAACGATATAACATTGTTGCATTGCTTGGTTATGGTAGATATCCTCGGTTATGGTTTTTTACTTTAACTGGAAATAATGTTTATCTAGACGTCGACCTTAACACGTCATAATACACTTTATTTATAATGACGAAAATCTGAGTCAATAATTATATATGAAACCGCATTATATTGACTATTAAAGTGTGGTTATAATTTCACCCATTAAAAAAATAAACTATAAATGACCATAAGCAGCAATAAAAAACTTAATAAGATGTAACCCATTGCTGTGATGCCTTTTATTGTAATTTATACTTTAATATTAACTTTTTTACTTTAACTTAGCTTTATAACTTTATATTTTACAAGACAATCACTTATCAATAGATAAAATAATTTTGAACAATACTCTATAATTACTTTATTCTAAAGGCTTCAAAATCATTTTAAACTAGGACTTATAATGAAGAAACATTTAATCATTTTATTCGTTATCCCGCTGATTGGCTGCTATACAAAAAAACAGCCAACTCAAGTTTATCTAGATGTACCAATAGAAAGTAAAAAAAAAGTAATTGACTACCATTGCGACAACAACAAAGAAATATCAGTATCGTATACCTCCATAAATAAAAAAAATACTCAAAAAGATATTGCGATTGTAAACAGCCAAGGCAATCAATCGATAATTTTGGCTGCTAAACAGGTAGCCTCTGGTTTTTTATATACTAATGGCAAGTATACTCTTAGAGGAAAAGGGAATGACGTTCAATGGACAATAGGACGGATGATGCCAATAAAATGCACTGTAGTTAACAATCAGTCTAAGCAAAAAACGTTCATATAAACAATTAAGTGCTGTTTTTTATATTGAATGTGCTGTCCCTTATCAGCTCAACTTTTACTATCCTAATAATCCTTGGTAACTTTTGTTGTTAACTAATAAATCAATTATGTTATCTAATATTTAAATAACAGACACTAATAGACTTTAAATAAAAAGGTAATCCGTTAATAAATTCAGGCTAGAGAAGTTCTCCAGAAGGTAAAAATTTCACACACTAATAAGTGCACATTAAAAACCAGTGATTAATGAGCAACTGTATTAAAAGACTATTCTTTGACTAATCTTATAATATTTGGCATTAAAAAACCCACTAGGTAGTGGGTTTTAAATAAGAAACTTAGTTTGCAATCAGAAACTGATTACCAACCTGTTTTCTCTTTAAGTGCAACACCAATATCTGCTAATGAACGAACAGTCTTAACACCCGCTGCTTCAAGGGCAGCAAATTTTTCATCCGCTGTGCCTTTACCACCAGCGATAATCGCACCAGCATGACCCATACGCTTACCTTCTGGTGCGGTAACACCAGCAATGTAAGATACGACAGGCTTAGTAACGTTAGCTTTAATGTATTCAGCGGCTTCTTCTTCAGCCGTTCCACCGATTTCACCAATCATAACGATTGCTTCAGTCTGAGGATCGTTTTGGAACATTTCCAATACGTCGATGAAGTTAGTGCCTGGGATAGGGTCGCCACCAATACCTACACAAGTAGATTGGCCAAAACCAAAATCAGTTGTTTGTTTAACGGCTTCGTACGTTAACGTACCAGAACGTGAAACAATACCAACTTTACCTGGTAAATGAATGTGACCTGGCATAATACCAATCTTAGTTTCGCCTGGAGTGATAACACCTGGACAGTTAGGACCAATCATACGAACGCCAGTTTGCTCAAGCTTAACTTTTACGTCAACCATATCTAAAGTTGGAATACCTTCAGTGATGGTAACAATAAGCTCGATGCCAGCATCGATAGCTTCTAAAATAGCGTCTTTACAAAATGGAGCTGGAACGTAGATAACGGTTGCTGTTGCGCCAGTTGCTGCTACGGCTTCACGAACTGTGTTAAATACTGGAAGGCCTAAATGCGTTTGACCGCCTTTACCTGGGCTTACACCACCAACCATTTGTGTACCGTAATCAATAGCTTGCTCTGAGTGAAAAGTACCTTGTCCACCAGTGAAACCTTGACAGATTACTTTAGTATCTTTATTAATTAATATCGACATTATTTGCTCTCCGCAGCGGCAACAACTTTAAGTGCTGCGTCCGTTAATGATTCAGCAGCAATGATGTTAACATCAGATGTTGCTAATACTGCACGACCCGCTTCAGCGTTAGTACCTTCAAGACGAACAACAACGGGTACTTTAACGCCTACTTCTTTAACAGCAGCGATAATACCTTCAGCAATCATGTCACAACGAACGATACCACCAAAAATATTAACTAAAACAGCTGATACATTTTCGTCACTAAGGATGATTTTGAATGCTTCAGCAACACGTTCTTTCGTTGCTCCGCCGCCAACATCAAGGAAATTAGCCGGCTTACCACCATGCAAGTTAACGATATCCATCGTTCCCATTGCAAGACCAGCTCCGTTAACCATACAACCAACGTTACCGTCTAAGGCTACGTAGTTAAGTTCCCAATGTGCTGCTTGTGCTTCACGTTCATCTTCTTGAGATGGATCATGGAAAGTACGGATTTTAGGTTGACGATATAACGCATTACCATCGATACCAATTTTTCCGTCTAAACAATGAAGATTACCCTCATCAGTAATAACTAATGGGTTAATTTCCAATAACGCAAAATCGAAATCAGTGAACATTTTACCAAGACCCATAAAGATCTTAACAAACTGCTTCATTTGAGTAGGGTTCAAACCTAATTTGAAACCTAGTTCACGTGCTTGGTAAGCCTGTGGACCGACAAGAGGATCGATTACTGCTTTATGAATTAACTCTGGAGTTTCTTCAGCAACAGTTTCAATTTCAACACCACCTTCAGTAGACGCCATGAAAACCACTTTTTGTGATGCACGGTCGACTACAGCACCAAGGTATAATTCATTGGCGATATCGGTACAGCTCTCAACTAAAATTTTAGTTACTGGCTGACCTAATTCATCTGTTTGATAAGTGACTAAGTTTTGACCTAACCAATGTTGGGCAAATGCTTTAATCTCTTCTTTAGATTTAACTAGCTTAACACCGCCAGCTTTACCGCGACCACCAGCGTGGACTTGGCATTTAACTACCCACATACTGCCGCCGATTTTATCAGCCGCTTCGGCAGCTTCTTGAGGTGTATCGCAAGCGAAACCTTCAGAAACTGGTAAACCATATTCAGCGAATAATTGTTTCGCTTGATATTCATGCAAATTCATGGTGTTTTATCCATTTATCTGTAAATGAAAGCCATCGTTTTTTCATTATCTGTTCAATAAATAATAAAATAAAACAATGGCCAATGAAAAGTTGACGAAGTATATTACAAAAGCCCTAGTGACGGTAGTCAAAAGAGCTAATACTATAGTCTAAGTCGTTATATTTGTATTTTAAATCAACGCATTTTTGATGCTATTTACTTAAATATTTATATTAAACATCAAGTAATAAACGTGTCGGGTCTTCTAACAACTCTTTAATCGTGACTAAGAAACCAACAGACTCTTTACCATCGATTAAGCGATGATCATAAGATAAGGCTAAATACATCATCGGTAATATTTCAACCTTACCATCTACTGCCATCGGTCTATCTTGGATTTTATGCATACCCAAAATAGCCGCTTGAGGTAGGTTTAAAATAGGTGTTGATAACAATGAACCAAATACACCACCATTAGTAATAGTGAAATTACCACCGGTCATGTCAGCAATTGATAGTTTACCATCACGGCCTTTAATAGCTAAACCACGAATACCATTTTCAATAGCCGCCATGCCTAGTTGATCAGTATCACGTAATACCGGTGTAACTAAACCACGAGGTGTGGATACAGCAATAGAGATATCGAAAAAGTTATGATAGACAATTTCATCACCGTCAATTGAAGCGTTTACACCTGGAAAGCGCTTTAACGCTTCAGTTACCGCTTTAACATAAAAAGACATAAAACCAAGACGTGTATCATGTGTTTTTTCAAATAAATCTTTATATTGCTTACGTAGGTCCATAATCGGTTTCATGTTAACTTCATTAAAAGTTGTTAACATCGCCGTAGAATTCTTTGCTTCTAATAAACGAGTCGCAATAGTTTTACGTAAACGCGTCATAGGTACACGTTTTTGACTGCGTTCACCAAGCGTTTCAGCCGGTGCTGTAGGAGCAGATACTTGAGCAACCTGAACTTTAGCGGCAGTGGAAGCTGATGTTTTATTAGCCAATGCTGCTTCAACATCTTCTTTAGAAATACGTCCGCCTTTGCCTGACCCTTTAACTTCAGTTGCTGTTAAGCCTTTTTCAGTCATTAAACGACGTACCGAGGGACTGGCAAGTTCATCACCGCCGATGGCTTCTTCTTGTGAAGCCGTGGCTGCTGGAGCACTTGCACCCGCGTTGAGCTCACCAATTTTCTGGCTGCCTAGAACGGTATCACCTTCAACGTGGTTAATCTTACCAATCACGCCGTTGTCTTGAGCAACAACTTCTAGTACCACTTTGTCGGTTTCAATATCAACTAAGTGTTGGTCAACTGAAACTGTATCGCCTTCTGCCACATGCCATGTTGCAACAGTAGCGTCAGCAACAGACTCTGGTAATACCGGAACCACAATATCAATAACCTTAACTGCACTAGATGATGTAGCTTCAGGCACATTTGCTTTCGGAGTGTTTGCTGCTGCAATAGCACCTTCACTAAGAATAGCAATAACTTGTTCACCTAGAACAGTTGCCCCTTCTTCTTGACTAATGTCGGTCATCACACCATCAGCTGTCGCAACAACTTCTAGTACAACTTTATCTGTTTCGATATCAACAAGATTTTGATCACGGCTAACTTTATCGCCTACTTTTACGTGCCAAGTAGCGATAGTTGCATCAGCAACTGACTCGGGTAAAACTGGAACCTTTATTTCGGTTGTCATCTATTTATTCCTTACTCACAATCTTAAACGCTCAGCTATTGATTTAGCTAAGCTTAAACGTAGTTAATCAACATTTAGCGCTTCATTAACTAACGCTTGTTGCTCTTTAACATGAACTGACATATAACCAACAGCTGGAGCTGCTGAAGCCTTTCGGCCTGCATATGACAAATAAGTACCTTTAGGAATAGCCGCTCTAAAATGGTGCTGAGAACAATACCAAGCACCTTGATTTTGCGGTTCTTCCTGACACCAAATAAATTGCTTCACGTGTTGAAAATCTGCCAACGCGTCTTGAAGCTCTTTCTCTGGGAATGGATATAGTTGTTCGATACGAATGATGGCAACATTAAATTGCTCATTCTTACGGCGTTTCTCAAGTAATTCGTAGTAAACCTTGCCACTACAAAATACTACGCGTTCAACCATTTTTGCATCTAGCTCATCAATTTCACCAATAACATTTTTAAACTCACCCGTAGAGAGCTCTTCTAACGAAGAAACAGCTAAAGGATGGCGCAGTAAAGATTTTGGTGACATAACAATAAGTGGACGACGCATTGGACGAATAACTTGTCTCCGTAACATATTAAAGACTTGTGCAGGCGTAGATGGCACACAGACTTGCATATTATAATCGGCACATAGTTGTAAGAAACGTTCTAACCTAGCAGAAGAATGTTCGGGTCCTTGACCTTCATAACCATGAGGTAACAATAAAGTTAAGCCACATAGACGCCCCCACTTTTGTTCACCCGAACTAACAAATTGATCAAAAACAACTTGTGCACAATTTGCGAAGTCGCCAAATTGTGCTTCCCAAAGAGTTAAGCCTGAAGGCTCTGCTGTGGTATAACCATATTCAAAAGCAAGTACTGATACTTCAGATAATACCGAGTCGTGAACATCAAAAGGACCTTGTCCTTCCCTGATGTTTTGTAGTGGTAAATAAGTACTCGCATCCTTTTGATTATATAAAACCGCATGACGGTGAAAGAAAGTACCACGGCCAGAATCTTGGCCAGTAAGACGGACACGTTTACCTAGATCAACAATAGAGGCATAAGCTAAATTCTCCGCCATCCCCCAATCCAATAGTTTTTCACCATTAGCCATTTTAGCGCGATCATCATAGATTTTTTTAACGCGGGCTTGAATAGGATGATCATCAGGGTAAGTTGATATCTTACTTGCATACTCTTTCAATTTTTCGACAGAAATTTCTTTCTCGTAATCATCATCCCAGTTATGACCAAGATAAGGAGACCAATCGACCGAATGCTCTGTCATTGGACGCCATTGACTAACAGTACACTGGCCTTCATCGAGTAACTTACGATAGTAAGCGGTAAGTTCATCGGCTTTAATTTGGGTTAAAGAACCTTCATTAATTAATTGATCTGCGTATAGTTGACGAGTTGTCGGATGAACTTTTATTTTTTGATACATCAAAGGCTGAGTTGCATTTGGCTCATCAGCTTCGTTATGACCATGACGACGATAACAAACAAGATCAATAACAACATCACGTTTGAATTTATTGCGGTAGTCAAGAGCAATTTGGGTAGTTAAGATTACGGCTTCTGGATCGTCACCATTGACATGTAAAATTGGTGCCTGAACCATTTTAGCAATATCTGTACAATATTCACCACTTCGAGAGTCTTCTTGTCTAGAGGTGGTAAAGCCAACCTGATTATTAACTACCACGCGAATGGTACCACCCACTTTAAATGCATTAACTTGAGACATATTAAAGGTTTCTTGGACGACACCTTGACCAGCAATAGCAGCATCACCATGAATAGTGATAGGTAAAACTAGATCACCTTGATCATCACCACGACGGTCCAGTCTGGCTCGTACAGAACCAATAACCACAGGGTTAACAATTTCTAGATGTGATGGATTAAACGCTAAAGCTAAATGAACATTGCCACCAGGGGTAACAAAATCAGATGAATAGCCTTGGTGATATTTAACATCACCAGAACTTAAAATTTCATTATGTTTACCAGCAAATTCATCAAATAATTTTAAGGGGTTTTTACCCATAACATTAACCAGGACATTTAAACGCCCCCGGTGAGCCATACCAATAACGACTTCTTTACTGCCATGAACACCTGCTCGCGTTATAAGTGCTTTAAGCAAAGGAACAAGTGCATCGCCACCCTCTAAAGAGAACCGTTTAGCGCCAGGAAATTTAGCTCCTAAGTATTTTTCTAAACCATCGGCAGCAATTAAGCCATTTAACAGTTCAACTTTTTCATCGTTAGATAACTTAGCTTTTGACTGAACTGACTCTAAACGCTGTTGAAGCCAGCGCTTTTCTTCTGTATCAGTAATATGCATATATTCGGCACCAATAGAACCACAATAGGTGGTTTTAAGCGCTTTATAGATGTTACCTAAGTTCATTGAATCTTGCCCTACAGCAAATGAACCGACATTAAATTCTTTATCAAAATCGTTCTCAGAAAGATCATGGTGAGATAATTGTAAATCGCGAATTTTATCGCGTTGCAATAAACCAAGGGGATCTAAATTAGCGTTTTGATGACCTCTAAATCTAAAAGCATTGATCAGTTGTAATACTTTGACTTGCTTGGTATCTCCACCACCAGAGGTGACAATATGTCGATACGGTTGTTTTGCAAGTTCTCTGAATTCATCACGAATAGCGCTGTGATGATATTCAACTGAAGTACCTTCAATTTTAGGAAGATTTTGAAATAACTCACGCCACTCTGCTGACACAGACTGTGAATTATCTAGATATGATTCGTACAATTCTTCAATGTAAACGATGTTTGCACCGTTCAAATGAGAAGACTCTAGCCAAGCCTTCATTATACCTTCTGGCATTGCCCTGTTCCTTTGCTGGAGTTTAGCAAAAAAAAATGTAACGTTGAAGCTGAGTATTATTATACTTTGCTAAACTGTTACCCTCTAAAAAATAGAAACACAAACTACTACACTTTTCGTAGAGAAATCAATAACAGAATGAATTTTATTCCATCCGGCTATCGATTTTATACTTTACTAAAGGTTGCTTACACAGCTCGTGTTAATAACATCGACTTGATATGGCCAATAGCTTTTGTTGGGTTTAATCCTTTTGGACAAACATCAACACAGTTCATTATTCCGTGACAACGAAATACACTGTAAGCATCTTGTAAACCATCTAATCTTTCTTCTGTTGCAGTATCGCGGGTATCAATTAAAAAACGATAGGCGTGCAATAAGCCTGCTGGTCCGACAAACTTATCCGGATTCCACCAGAAAGATGGGCAAGACGTTGAACAACAAGCGCATAAAATACACTCGTATAAACCATCAAGCTTTTCGCGTTCTTCAATAGTTTGAAGATGTTCACGTGCCGGTGGATTACGACCATCATTAATCAAATAGGGTTTGATTTTTTCATATTGATTATAGAACTGAGTCATATCAATAATTAAATCACGTACCACAGGTAAACCAGGTAAAGGGCGAAGAACAATGACGGTTTTTTTAATCTCTGATAAAGGTGTAATACACGCTAAACCATTTTTACCATTAATATTCATACCATCACTACCACAGACACCTTCGCGACATGAACGGCGAAATGAGATAGTAGTGTCTCTCTCTTTTAAAAGAATAAGAGCATCAAGTACCATCATGTCAGAGCCTTCTGGAATTTCCAGCGAGTAATCTTTCATGTAAGGCTTGTCATCAACGTCAGGGTTGTAACGATAAATTGAGAACTTTTGCAACATATTAGCGACTCCTTAGTAAGTACGAGCTTTCGGTGGGAAAGCTTCACGGTGGACAGGTTGCATATTCACATCGCGCTTAGACATTTCTTCCGTTTCTGGAGAGTAAATTGAGTGACATAACCAATTTTCATCATCACGAACAGTGAAGTCTTGACGAGCATGAGCTCCTCGAGACTCTTTACGGAAATTGGACGCTTTAGCGGTACAAAAAGCAGTTTCCATCAAGTTATCTAATTCTAAACATTCTATACGCTGAGTATTAAACTCTGAAGATTTGTCAGATAGCTTAGCAACTTTAAGACGTTCACGAATTTCAGTTAACTCTTTCATGCCTTCTGCCATAGCATCGCCTTCACGGAATACCGAGAAGTTCATTTGCATACACTGCTGTAAGTCTTTACGAATTTGGACCGGTTCTTCACCCGTCGTTGAAGACTCCCAACGGTTGGTTCTAGCAAGAGCAGCTTCCATATCAGACGCTGAAGCTTCTTTACCAAACTCTGAATCATTAAGATAAGTGCCTAGGAACTTACCTGCAGCGCGACCAAACACGACTAAATCAAGTAATGAGTTGCCTCCTAAACGATTAGCGCCGTGAACAGATACACAAGCGATTTCACCAACAGCAAATAAACCTTCAACGATGGTTTCTTTTCCATCAGCTGCTATATTAAGGGCTTGGCCATTAACATTACAAGGCACACCACCCATTTGATAGTGACAGGTAGGGATAACAGGGATTGGCTCTTCAGCCGGATCAACATGAGCAAATGTTTTCGATAACTCACATACACCAGGCAAACGTTTCTCTAACGTTTCACGACCTAAATGATCAAGCTTGAGTTTGAGGTGAGGACCCAATGGACCATCAAAGCCTCTACCCTCACGAATTTCTGTCATCATTGAACGAGCAACAACATCACGACCCGCTAAATCTTTAGCATTGGGTGCATAACGTTCCATAAAGCGTTCGCCATCTTTGTTGAGCAAATAGCCACCTTCACCACGACAACCTTCAGTAACAAGTGTACCTGCACCGGCTATTCCTGTTGGGTGGAACTGCCACATTTCCATGTCTTGCATTTGAATGCCTGCACGAATTGACATACCAACACCGTCGCCAGTATTAATATGTGCATTTGTCGTTGAAGCATATATGCGACCGGCGCCGCCAGTAGCGAGAACAGTTGCACGGGCTTTAAAATAAACAATCTCACCCGTTTCGATACAAATGGCTGTGGTACCGACGACAGCACCGTCACTATTTTTGACTAAATCTAACGCATACCATTCACTGTAAACGTTAGTTTTGTTTTTAACGTTTTGTTGGTATAAACAATGCAACAACGCATGACCTGTTCGGTCAGCAGCAGCGGCAGTACGGGCAGCTTGCTCACCACCAAAATTCTTTGACTGGCCGCCAAATGGACGTTGGTAAATTTTACCTTCTTCGGTGCGAGAAAAAGGTAATCCCATTCTCTCTAATTCTATAATAGACTCAGGACCTGTTTTACACATGTATTCGATTGCGTCTTGGTCACCGATATAATCAGAGCCTTTGACAGTATCATACATATGCTGTTCCCAATGGTCTTCATGGGCATTACCAAGCGCTACGGTGATACCACCTTGCGCAGACACCGTATGAGAACGAGTAGGAAAAACTTTAGAAATCAGGGCACAAGACTTACCTGACTCAGAAATAGATAGAGCAGCGCGCATACCCGCACCGCCTGCGCCAATAACAATGGCGTCAAATTCACGAACTGGAACGTTATTCACTTACACACCCCACACTGTGATAAAGCCTGCAGCAAGATATGCTAGCAAGGTAACAGAAAATATAAATTGTAAAGAACCACGTAAGAATGCTGGTTTGATATAGTCAGACAGTACCTGCCAAACGCCAATCCAAGCATGAACAACAAGTGATAACAAAGCCAATAAAGTAAATACTTTAACAGACATTTGCGCAAAGAACGCTTGCCAAATTTCAAACGTTACTGTCGATGTGGTGATAAAAAAGCTAGCTAAAAATAAAGTATATAGCGTCAAAATAATTGCACTAGCTCTTACTAAAAGATAATCATGTACGCCATTACGGCCTACTGTTGCTACGTTGTCTACCATAACCAAACTCCTATTACTGCAGAAACTACTAACCAAAGTGCCATCACCAATTTAGCGGTGACATTGCCTGAAGTTAGTTCTTCAAAATGACCTAAGTCCATCAACAAATGACGAACACCTGCTAATAAGTGATAAGCCAAAGCAGAGAGTATGCCAAACATAATAAATTTAAAGAAAAGACCATCAACTAATGCTTTGAGCTGGTTAAATTCTTCAGCAGAAGATAAAGATATTGAGAGTGTCCACAATAAAATACCAATCGCAAAGACCATAATTACACCCGAAACACGATGTAAGATAGAAGCCGTTGCAGCAGGATGCATTTTTATTGTAGTTAGATCTAGATTTACAGGACGTTGTTTTTTCACAATTGTTGCCTAACAGAGCTCAAAGAGCTTTCAACTTTTATTATAACTTTAAATTATTTTCGGTTGACGTTAATTAATAAATTTAACTGTAAGTAATTCCAAAAATAATCCCCAAAACGAACACTGATATTTTAATAAAAACTCATTAATATTGACGAAATAATAATGGTCAGTCTAATGACTAAATCGAATGTATTACAAGAGTAAAGCAGTCGATTACACAAAACATTCATTTGACTGGAGGATTATATAATTGATAGCGATAGAATACAATTTAGTTCCTAACTATTCTCTTAATAAACTAGTAGATTTTGAGGTGATTTTAACCAACCAATTCAACTTTATTGAGCAAAAGCTCAATTGTTCAATAATACGATTAGCTTTTATGCATCATTTTGCAGTAGACTACCTCCAGATTTTTATTGTTAAAAACTGATTAGTTGTTCAATTTAATCAGCAAACCAATTTGATAGGGGATAAAACATATGGCTGAATCTAAGGCCACACTGAGTATCGACGGTAATGAAGTTATAGACTTGCCTATTTTAAAAGGGACCGCTGGTCTCGATGTCATTGATATCAGAACACTAGGTGGTAAAGGCTACTTCACTTATGACCCTGGCTTTATGGCAACTGCGTCTTGTGAGTCTGCAATTACTTATATTGATGGTGGCAAAGGTATTTTACAGCATAGAGGCTATGCTATCGATGATCTTGCAAAAAAAGCAGATTATTTAGAAGTTTGTTACATTTTATTAAATGGTGGTGCACCTACAAAATCTCAATATGATGAATTCAAAAAAATCATCACTAACCATACAATGATACATGAAAAAATCGCCCATTTTTTCCAAGGTTTTCTCCCTAATGCACATCCAATGGCTATGCTTTGTGCTGTTGTTGGTGCCTTGTCGTCTTTCTATCACAGCGATTTAGATATTGATGATCCTGTTCAACGCATGCGCAGTGCACATCGCTTAATTGCTAAAATGCCGACTATTGCAGCAATGGCTTATAAATATAGTATTGGTCAACCTTTTGTTTACCCAAAAAATGACCTTAGCTATGCAGAAAACTTCCTTAATATGATGTTTTCTGTTCCAGCCGAAGAGTATAAAGTGAACCCTATTATTGCTAGCGCAATGGATAGAATTTTCACTCTGCACGCTGATCATGAACAAAATGCATCAACGTCAACTGTTCGTCTTGCCGGTTCTTCAGGTGCAAACCCATATGCGTGTATAGCAGCGGGTGTAGCGTCATTATGGGGGCCTGCACATGGTGGTGCTAATGAAGCATGCTTAACTATGTTAGAAGAAATTGGCAGCCTTGAACATGTAGAGAAATATGTCAATAAAGCTAAAGATAAAAACGATTCATTCCGCCTAATGGGCTTCGGTCATCGGGTATATAAAAACTTTGATCCACGTGCGACGGTAATGCGAGAAACTTGTCACCAAGTCCTCAAAGAGCTTGGTATCCAGGATCCTTTATTAGACGTAGCGATGGCGTTAGAAAAAGTAGCCTTAGAAGACCCGTATTTTATTGAGAAAAAACTTTACCCTAATGTTGATTTTTATTCGGGTATTATCTTAAAAGCGATTGGTATTCCAACAAGTATGTTTACTGTGATTTTTGCAATGTCACGTACCGTTGGTTGGATTTCACATTGGGATGAGATGTTGAGCCAACCGGGACAAAAAATTGGTCGTCCTCGTCAAAAATATACTGGTGAAATCAATCGTGAGTTTACGCCGTTAGAAAATAAATAAGTACGTATAAAAAAGTAAAATCATTAAAAAAAGGTAGCGAAAGCTACCTTTTTTAATGATTAAATTTCAGCACTTATCATTGTTAATGGGTCAACGACCACTCAAAAAATATACTTTTATCTTCAAAAAAGGAGTCAAAACCTAAAAACAAACAGTAAAGTTATATATTTTATATTTATTTTTAATATAGTGGCTATTCACCAACCAAATACATAAAACGAATTTCACCTTAATTTAAAAAATCATTACTATGCCAGTTATTCATAAACTCAACACTAAAAAGGCTTTACTGGTTGACTAAATTGTAACAGAGCAAATCGTGAATAATCCTTTTTTACTCACTTGATATAGATATTTTCATACCAGATTTGGGTATAATACTGATACATATATACTTAGGTTAAATATTTCATTTGTTATGTCAGATTATCAATTAAGATTTGGTGGTATTGCCCGTCTTTATGGCGTTAAAGGCGCAAATATTTTGCAAGGTGCGCACTTTTGTATCATAGGTATTGGTGGGGTTGGTTCTTGGGCAGCCGAAGCGTTAGCGAGAAATGGTATAGGGAATATTACGTTAATTGATCTAGATGATATTTGTACCACAAATATTAATCGCCAAATTCATGCCTTATCATCAACTATTGGAAAAGATAAAGTCGAAGTGATGGCTGAACGAATTCATCAAATAAACCCCGAATGTAATATTTATCAAATTGATGATTTTGTCACAGAAGAAAATTTAACAAACTTGATATCATCGAGCTTTGATTATGTCATTGATGCAATAGACTCAGTCAATATAAAAACAAAAATTATCGCACATTGTAAACGTAATAAATTACCTATAATTACTATCGGTGGTGCCGGTGGGCAGGTAGATCCAAGTAAAATTCAAATTACTGATTTGAGTAAAACATATCAAGACCCACTTTTGGCTAAAGTAAAAAACCAGTTACGCCGTGAACATAATTTCCCTAGAGATACACTAGAGAAGAAAAGCAAAAGAAAGTTTGCCATAGATGCAGTTTTTTCAACAGAACAATTACTTTACCCCGACCTAGAAGGTGGTGTTTGCCACGCTAAACAAAAACAAGATGGTACAATGCGATTAGATTGCAGTAGTGGTTTTGGTGCTACAACCCATGTCACAGCGACTTTTGCTTTTTTTGCTGTCGGTCGATCAATTCAAAAATTGTTAGCTAAAAAACTAATCACTTAAAAATACAAATCATGAACAACTAATAACCAATACGATAATTTAACTAAACCACTGATTTTCAGTTAAGCTGAGCTGTGGTTTGAGTCTACTTTTCCTCGACAATCACCATCATTTTATCAACTATTGCTCTAACGCCATTTCCTCTTGAAGGACTTAAATGATGCATCAAGCCCAATTTCTCAAAATAACCCTCTAAATTAAAACTTTGAATTTGTTTTCTATTTTTAGTATCAAAAGCAGCAAGTATAATAACTAATAACCCTCTGATAACTTTTGCATCACTATAGGCATAAAAAGAAAAGTTACCCTGATTATCTTTGTCATAATACAGCCATGCTAAGCTTTCACAACCATTGATGAGTGAGTCATTATTTTTTTTATTATCAGGGATATTAGCCAGTTTTTTGCTCAGCAACATTATTTGTCGATGACGACCATCCCAACCCTTAATATTTTCAAATAACGCCAAAACATCATCAGTCGCTGACTTAGAACCAACCTCGCTTTCACTAACCACAGTATTTATATTCGAATAATCGGGGTTTGTATTATTAGCTAAGATTTCGGTTAACTTTTTAATAAAAAAATCAATTTCATCAAAAGTATTATACGCTGATAAAGAAATCCGGAGACAACCACTAATGTCTAAATAATCCATTAAAGGCATTGCACAATGATGACCTGACCTAACCGCAATACCAAAGCTGTCTAATGCAACAGCAATATCATGGTTATGATGGCCTTTTACTATAAATGAAATAACAGGAATATCAGGCTGACCGTCGACAATCAAGTCAATATTAGGTATTGCATTAAAGTGTTTGAATGCATAGTCAGTCAGACTCTGTTCGTATTCAATAAAAGATTTACTTACATAAGATGTTAGAAACTCAACAGCCTTTGATAGAGCAATTACACCGGCAATATTTGGGGTTCCAGCTTCAAATTTAAAGGGAAGTTGATTATAGGTAGTTCCATTTTGAAAACTTACTGTATTAATCATTTCGCCACCAAACTGATATGGTGGCATATCATTGAGTAACTCCTCACGGCCATAAAGTACACCAACGCCTGTTGGACCATACATCTTATGAGCAGAGAAAGTATAAAAATCACAATCTAACGCCTGTACATCGACCCTTAAATGAGCAATTGCTTGAGCACCATCAATTAATGTAATCGCACCAACCGATTTTGCCTGAGCAATAATTTCTTCTATTGGGTTAATACGACCTAAGACATTGGATATATGAGAAAAACTAACTATTTTAGTTTTAGATGTGATCACCTTCGATAAAAATAACTTGTCAATTCGGCCTGTTTTATCAAGTGGTAATACTTTGATCGTCGCTCCAGTTTTCTCAGCAATAATTTGCCAAGGAACAATATTAGCGTGGTGTTCACATTGGCTTAAAACGATTTCATCACCCAATTTTAAATAGTTGAGAGCATAACTGTTAGCAACTAAGTTAATGGCCTCAGTACAGCCTTTAGTCCATATGATTTCCTTTACACTTTTAGCATGGATAAAACCTTTAACTTCACTCCTTGCTCGTTCGAAATCACTGGTTGCTCTTGCACTCAGCATATGGGATGAGCGATGAACGTTGGCATTATTATGCTCATAAAAGTGTTGGTAACTATCAATCACACAATTTGGTTTTTGTGTGGTAGCGCCGTTATCAAAATAGACTAAAGGAAATTTTTCAGACCCGTCGTGACTAAACTTTAACTGTAATAAAGGAAAATGGCGTCGGAAGGTTAAATGATCAAACTGGTTCATGCTAACTAATTGATATAAAAACAGAATAAAATATACTCAATTATACCTTATTCTCACATCGAAAATTAGCAAATTATATATTAATTTTATTACTTTAAAATATGAAATCATCCGGTTTATAAGCTATAACTGTTAGACCCTACTAAGGAAATAGGTAGGTAATACTATCGATAAAAAGGATTACATAAGATGGCTTTATACTCATGGTTTAACCGAAACCAATCTGATTTTTCATCAATTACTGAACAACAAGAAGTAACAATCACAATTAACAAAAAAACATCAGAAAAAACACAAAACGCTTGGCCAATAATTACAGGAAATAACACCTTAAATAAAGACGCCCCTAATACACAATTAACCCATTAATTTAAATAAAAAACCCAGCATTATTGACCATATAGCAAGTTATATTAAATTATAGGTCGTAAAGATAGTAGGTTAGAATTTTGCTTGTAATATTTTTAATTTTCTCGCACTTTTACTTTCCATACTTGCTGATTTCAATAACCAAGTTCGGCCTTCAACAAGGTCCCCCTTGACTAATAATGACAAAGCAATATTATAATGAAAACTTGGCATTAGGTATTCATACCAATTATTAGCCAATAAATCTAAGTATTGATTTGGAAATTCAACTTGGTAATATTGTAACTGGGTTATTCTCTTTAAAGGTTTATATGAGCGAAAACTCCCTTCATTACAAGTGTCAGCATTAAAAACACCATACTCACCTTTGTATGTATTAGGAGTACCGAGTAACCAAGTGTTTTCTTTAACAAACGTATTCAATAATTCGTTTTTTAAATTGACAGAGAAGGTTAATATCGGTGTTGTTGGTTTTATTTTTTCCCCCCAGGGTATACTTTTAATAATATTATTTCGAATCTCTTTTTTATCACCGTAGTACTTTTTATCTAGTACAGCAATATTTTGAGCAAACATTGCTGTTTGTGTTTGGTGACATCTAGGGTGATTTGTAACTAAAGGGTATTCATCAACAAAGCCTAATAGATGAGTGATTTCGTGGGAGAAAACATCAAAAGTATCTTCTCTATCAATATACAGAATACCTAAGTGGACGTTAGCACCACCATGAGGATAGAGTAAACCAATATAACGAGTATTAAGGTGTTGAGTAAAGCTTTGCCAAGTACCTTCATCACATTTAATCGCCTTAGTCTTGTTATGATGACAATGTAGTTGCTTGATTGGGATATATTTCGGCTGAGATAAACAGAGGTATTCATTAAGTGGATGCTGTTTAAATTGCTTTATAAATTCAGACAGTTGGTCTAAATCGGCAAGTGTCGTTGCATATAATTGAATACTTGTTGGACAACTTTGCTCAGAGAGTAAAGCTTTATTCTGCAATTCATTTAAAGAATAGTTTGCATTATTAAACGTTTGATTAATGTTGGCTCCTGATAAAACTTGATATTTTATAATCTTATCTACTAAGGTTTTGCCGATTTCACTGCTTGATAACATATCAATATACTTAGCTATAGAGAAAGTATCTCCTTGAGCAATTGCTAATTCGATAGCAAAGAGCACATCCGTTGCAGAGAGGCTTTTAACATTCTCAAGCGTTTTATGAGCCAGTGCTAATTTATTTTGAATAAAGTAGGCTTTAGCTAAAGGTAAAGCTGCAGAATAATCTAAAAGTTTAATCGCCTGTTGATACCAAATAATACTAGTTTCGAATTCATCTTGCTGAAAATAGTAATCAGCTATCTTTTTACTTATTTGACCATTACCTTTGGCTAGCACTTTTCCGTAGTTCAACCAAGACTCTGTTCCTAACTCAAACTCGGTAAGTTTAATTTTATATGCAGCATCAAGTTTTAACATTAACCCATAACTTAAATCATCTTTACTATAATGATTGTTATTAAGTTTTTCAGTTAAATAATCGTCTAAAAAAAATGACCCTGACGATAATAAAACCGACAAAATCATTGTGATGATGACTTTAATTTGCACTAGCTAATACCTAAATGTGAATAATTAAATATAAATACTTAAATATGAACGCTAAGTGGTAATGTTTCTTACTTAGGTTCAACACTACCTTTAATAGCTTCTCGCATTAGTGTCAGTTCAAGTTTGGCGTATCTATGTTCGACAAACTCATAGACATTAGTAGAAAGGGCTAATTTAAAAAAATTAGCCGCAATACTCTGCTGACCTTTAATCTGGTTGTATTTTCCTAAGTAAAAATAAGCCTCGCACAGACGATCTGTTAGAGCCTTATTTGACTTAACACCATCAGTTAAGTGTGCAATAAAATCACTTTGGGTAATTTCACCTAAATATAATCGAATCACTTGTTTTGCCCAAGTCTTATCATATATATTTTCAGCACGTTTCTTCAATGCAACATTAGCGGTTTCACTGTTGACTTTATACTCAGCAAGATACATCCATAACACACGGTAAGGATCATCTTTTTGTCGTTGATGAAAAACAATAAAATCATCTAAAGCTAACGCTGGACGACCACCATAATAAAGCGCTATACCACGATTTAAATAGGCATATTCATGCTCTGGTGCCAAGTCTAGCGCAGAATCAAAAGCATCGTAAGCCTTCATATAGTCTTGCATTTGCGTGTAATGAATACCAATGAAATTATAGGCGTTCACTAAATCAGGTTTTAAACGAAGTGCTCTGTTAAAATCAAGCCGGGCTAACGACCGTAAACCGACACTGTCATAAATAACGCCACGGTCATAATAGAGCTGAGCTCTTTGTTCATCGGTTACCTCTGCACGAAGAATAACTTCTGATAAACGAGCAATAGCAATTTCACTTTTATAACTCACTTGCATCGGCTCTGCTATAACAAGTTGATTCATCGATGTTGGCTGCTGTGACGTTTTATTAAGTGATACACAACCTTGTATTGATAATACCACACCAAAAAACATGACAGTTGGCACTAATTTAATTATTGAACTCAGCAAAAGAAACCTTAAATACGTATATTATAATAGTTTGCAGTATATAAAAAAAGGAGCCAGTTGGCTCCTTTTTATTTAAATTAACAGGCATCGAATTGTTACCTGTTATGTTTTATTTATTACTCATAGTATCATTTACTAAGTAAAAATTATTCAGCAACTTTTGGCGCTTCAGACACTGCTGGCTTTTCCATTGCTTCTTTAATACTTAAGCGAACGCGACCTTGACGGTCTACTTCTAGTACTTTAACTTTCACTTCTTGGCCTTCTTTAAGCACATCGGTAACATTGTTAACACGCTCATCAGAGATTTGTGAAATATGTACTAAACCATCTTTACCAGGTAATACATTAACAAAAGCACCAAAGTCAACAATACGAACGACTGTACCCGTGTAAAGCGTACCTACTTCTATCTCAGCAGTTAATGCTTTAATGCGGTTAATTGCATCTTCTGCTTGATCACCATTAGTTGCCGCAATTTTTACTGTTCCGTCATCATCAATTTCAATGGTTGTGCCTGTTTCTTCTGTAAGTTGACGAATAGTAGCACCACCTTTACCAATGATGTCGCGGATTTTATCTTGACTAACTTTAATCGTATGAATGCGAGGAGCAAACTGCGAAATTTCTTCACGGTGTCCACTGATGGCTTCATCCATAACAGATAGGATATGAGTACGTGCGGCTTTTGCTTGATTTAAAGCAATTTGCATGATCTCTTGCGTGATACCTTCAATTTTAATATCCATTTGTAATGCCGTAATACCACCTGTAGTACCCGCCACTTTAAAGTCCATGTCTCCTAAGTGATCTTCATCACCTAAGATATCAGAAAGGACAACAAATTTATCACCTTCTTTAACTAGGCCCATTGCAATACCAGCAACGGATGCCTTAATTGGAACACCTGCATCCATAAGTGCTAATGAAGCACCACAAACTGAAGCCATTGACGACGAACCGTTAGATTCAGTGATTTCAGAAACAACACGAACTGCGTATGGAAATTCTTCAAGTGTTGGCATAACCGCTAACATACCGCGTTTAGCTAAACGGCCATGGCCAATTTCACGACGTTTCGGACTGCCAACAAAACCAGTTTCACCTACACAGTATGGAGGAAAGTTATAATGAAGCATAAATGCATCAGTTTTCTCACCCATAATAGTATCTAGACGTTGTGCATCACGTTGTGTGCCTAAAGTAGCCGTAACAAGTGATTGAGTTTCACCACGAGTAAATACCGCAGAACCATGTGTTCTTGGTAATACACCCGTCATTACATCTAATGCACGAATCATTTCAGGATCACGACCATCAATACGTGGAGAGCCTTGCGTGATACGACCACGAACAACTTTTTTCTCTAAATCATGAAATAAATCTTTTGCATCGCTAACATCTAATTCAGCATCGTCTGCTAATAATGATGCGATAACAGCGTTACGAATATCAGCAATTTTTTCATAACGAATAGCTTTTTCAGTAATTTGATAAGCTTCGTCTACTTGCACTGAAGCAAGTTCAGCAATTTTAGCGATTAAGTCGGCATTTTTAACTGGAGCAGCCCAATCCCATTTAGGGTTATTTACTTCTGCAGCCATTTCACTGATTGCAGTGATAGCACCTTGCATCTGTTCATGACCAAACATAACAGCGCCAAGCATAACTTCTTCAGATAATACGTCAGCTTCAGACTCAACCATTAACACGGCAGAGTCAGTACCTGAAACAACTAAATCTAATTGCGAAGCTTCTAATTCAGACTGAAGTGGGTTAAGTATATATTTACCATCAGTATAACCAACACGTGCAGCGCCAACAGGACCACTAAATGGCATGCCCGAAATAGCTAATGCAGCAGAAGTACCTAACAAGGAGATAATGTCTGGTGCAATTTCAGGGTTAACTGAAACAACGGTAATAACAACTTGAACTTCGTTAGTAAACCCTTCTGGGAATAATGGACGAATCGGGCGGTCAATTAAACGGGCAATTAAGGTTTCTTCTTCTGAAGGGCGGCCTTCACGTTTAAAGAAACTGCCTGGGATTTTACCTGCAGCATAAGTACGTTCTTGATAATTTACTGTAAGAGGGAAAAAGTCTTGCCCTGGCTTAGCTTCTTTTTTACCGACAACTGAGACTAATACACAAGTATCGTCCATGCTTGCCATAACTGCACAGCTTGCTTGACGAGCAATAGTACCCGTTTCTAACGTGACGGTATGTTGACCGAACTGAAATTTCTTAGTAACTGGATTGAACATAAAGTGTTCCTCTACCTTTAAGGCATTAGATTTTCATTTTAACCAATCTGTACAATTATTTATCCACTCTCTATTTCTAAAATGAAAACATTTTAAAAACAAAGGCGAGTAGAACAAAAAATTATACAGTTTGATTGATTATTTAATTAGTCATTACCCAAAAGTGATAATGAAATTTCGCACGCGTATTATACTAGGTCAACAGGTTATTACTACCGCCAATGCGTTATTGTTTAACATAAACAACAAAAAAGGAGCCAAAGGCTCCTTTTTTTAAATTCTTAGTAGAGATATTACACTCATTCTAATTACTTTAACTAAAATTAACGACGTAAACCTAGTTTAGCAATTAATGCTAAGTAACGTTCCGCATTTTTACCATTTAAGTAATCAAGTAATTTACGACGCTGAGCAACCATGCGTAATAAACCACGACGTGAGTGGTGATCATGGATGTGCGCTTTAAAATGACCTTGTAAGTGGTTGATCTGAGTTGTTAACAAAGCAACTTGAACTTCTGGTGAACCGGTATCACCTTCTTTTTGAGCATATTCTGCAACGATTGCTGCTTTTTCTTGAGCATTTAAAGACATAAATAATCCTTAGTGTTTAGCTATATTTCAATAGCAAATATATGAACCAAGCCAAACACTAATTCAGCATTGGTTACAAAAGAGCGCGTATTCTATCAGGCGCGATTGGAATTGCAACTGATATTTGACCGAATCCTCTATTTTAGAGTGTTCTTAATACTTCATCACGAACAACGATTCGCTTAGGTGCAACTAAGCCGTTGTCATCAATATGACCGACACCAATAAACTCACCTTCAGTTTCATTATCACCAATAAACACTTGGACTAAACCATCACTCGGTGCATTTGATGCTTGTACCGGATTACCGTGACGTAAAAAGTTCGCTGACATATCATCAACAAAAACAGTTGGTATACCGTCACATGCAGAAGTCATTGGTAATAAAAGGGGGTCGAGTAATTCTGATGGTGCAATATCATTAGTATTAGCCTCGTCAAATAAAGTTTCTAGTTGCTCTAATGTTATCATTTTATCTGTTGGGTAATTACCTACAGCACTACGATGTAGATTAGCAACATGAGCACCACAACCTAATAACTCGCCTAAATCATCAACGATGGTTCGAATATAAGTGCCCTTTGATACATGAATATCAAGTTCAACTTCATCAGCTTCAAAGCGCACTAAATCAAGACGAAAAACAGTAATATCACGAGACTCACGTGGTACTTCAATTCCTTCTCTGGCGTACTTGTATAAAGGTTGGCCTTTATATTTTAGTGCTGAATACATCGAGGGTATTTGCTGAGTAGTCCCACGAAAGAAGTTAAGAGCAGCAACTAACTGTTCATTAGTAACCACTACCGGCTTCTCTGCTACAACCTCACCATCAGCATCACTTGTGGTAGTTCGAATACCTAATTTTGCTGTCACTTGATAAGTTTTATCCGTATCAAGTAAAAACTGGGAAAACTTAGTACCTTCGCCTAAACAAATAGGTAACATGCCAGTGGCTAATGGGTCCAGTGCACCGGTATGGCCCGCTTTTTGGGCAAAATAAATTCGTTTAACTTTTTGTAGTGCACCGTTAGATGACATTCCGTAAGGTTTATCAAGTAGCAAAACACCATTGACCGCTCGACCCTTTCTACGTTTAGCCATTAACTAGTGCTCTCCAGATGCATCAACATCAGTAGAAGGTGTATCAGTATGTTCAGAACTCGTATCACCCTTATCACTTGCTAGTGCTTTATCAACTAGAGCTGACATGCGAACGCCTTCAACCATTGATTTATCATAAACAAATCTTAAATGTGGCATAATTCGTGCGCGTAGACGCTTAGCTAGTAATGAACGAATGTAACCTTCTGCTTCAGTTAATACTTCAATTGAAGCATCAATTTCATCTTGTTCGCTAGTAAAAAACGTAACAAATACTTTGGCATAAGCTAAATCACGAGTCACTTCTACCGCAGAAACTGTGGTCATGCTTAAACGTGGATCTTTAATTTCGCGCATCAAAATAAGCGCAACTTCTTTTTGGATTTGCTGACCAACACGGTCAGTACGGGCATATTCTCTAGCCATAAAAATTCCTTAATAACAGTTATTAGTTTATTGTTACGAGTGTCAAACTGATCAATGCTTGTCGCACCTACAATTTGTCAATCCGTCAATATCACTATTAAACTGAAAACAAAACGGAGGCTATAGCCTCCGTTTTCATTAATATTAGAGGTTTACGTATTAAAGTGAACGTTTAATTTCAATGATTTCAAAGACTTCGATTTGATCGCCGACTCTTACATCATTATAGTTCTTAACACCAATACCACATTCAATACCGTTACGTACTTCCTGTACATCGTCTTTAAATCGACGTAAAGACTCTAGCTCACCTTCGTAAATAACAACGTTTTCACGTAAAACACGAATTGGTTGGCTACGTTTGATGACACCTTCAGTAACCATACAACCGGCAATTGCACCGATTTTAGGTGATTTAAAGACATCACGTACTTGGGCAAGGCCAATGATTTCTTGTTTAAACTCAGGCGCAAGCATACCGCTCATCGCTTGTTTAACTTCATCAATTAAGCTGTATATTACGCTATAGTATCGTAAGTCGATATTTTCTGACTCAATCACTTTACGGGCAGAAACATCAGCACGAACATTAAAACCGACAACAATTGCATTAGATGCTGCAGCAAGGGTTGCATCAGTTTCAGTAATAGCACCTACGCCTGAACCAATAATCTTAACTTTAACTTCATCAGTAGATAGTTTAATTAATGAATCAGAGATTGCCTCTAAAGAACCTTGTACATCAGACTTCAATACCACATTAACTTCAGATATTTCACCTTGAGCCATGTTAGCAAACATGTTTTCAAGTTTAGCCTTTTGTTGACGGGCTAATTTAACATCACGGAATTTACCTTGACGATATAAAGCCACTTCACGTGCCTTCTTCTCATCTTTAACAACAGTAGCCTCGTCACCAGAAATTGGTACTCCACTTAAACCGAGTATTTCAACTGGTATTGAAGGGCCTGCTGATTGAATAATTTTACCATTCTCATCGCGCATAGCACGAACACGACCATACTCTAAACCACAAAGAACAATATCGCCTTGATTAATAGTACCTTCTTGAACAAGAACAGTAGCTACCGGGCCACGATGTTTATCCAATTTAGACTCAACAACTACACCATTTGCCATTTTGTCAACAACAGCGGTAAGTTCTAATACTTCTGATTGAAGTAAAATAGCATCAAGTAGTTCATCAATACCTAAACCAGTTTTTGCTGAAACATGGACAAATTGGACTTCTCCACCCCATTCTTCAGATAAAACGTCATGTTGAGATAGTTCGCTCTTAACACGATCTGGGTCAGCACCTTCTTTGTCCATTTTGTTCACAGCAATGATAATTGGTGCATCAGATGCTTTAGCATGCTGTATTGCCTCAACCGTTTGTGGCATTACACCATCATCAGCGGCAACAACAATAATAACAATATCAGTCGCTTTAGCACCACGAGAACGCATAGCAGTAAAGGCGGCATGTCCCGGTGTATCTAAGAAAGTAATCATACCATGACCAGTTTCTACATGGTAAGCACCAATATGCTGGGTAATACCACCCGCTTCACCATCAGCAACTTTTGCTTCACGAATGTAATCAAGTAGTGATGTTTTACCATGGTCAACATGACCCATAATAGTAACAACGGGTGCACGAGTAATAGCTTCACCTGAATCATCTCGGTCTGCTAGCACTGCATCTTCTAGTGCGTTTTCTTTAACTATAACAACGTTAAAGCCCATTTCTTCTGCAACTAACGCGGCAGTTTCTTGATCAATAACTTGGTTAATAGTGGCCATCGCACCCATTTTAAACATGGCTTTAACAACTTCAGCACCTTTTTTCGCCATTTTATTAGCGAGTTCGGCAACAGAGATTGTTTCACCAATACGAATTTCTTGAACTTTCGTTTCTACCGGCTTAGTAAAGCCATGTTTTAAACTCTCTGGTGAATTTAGAGATAATTTACCTCTAGATTTACCTTTGCCACCACGTGGGGCTTTATCTGGTGAACCTTTTTTCTTACGACGTCGGCGAGCACCCTCATCAGCTGAGTCACTTTTATCTTCTGCTTCTTGAGCGTATTTAGAAGAGGTTAAATGAACAACTTCTTGCTCTTTTGCTTTACGCTCAGCTTCTTGTATTTTCCAGCGATCTTCATTTTCTTCCGCAAGTTTACGGGCTGCATCAGCTGCTTCTTTAGCTTCAAGTTCAATTTTAGCCGCAACTTCTTTTTCTTGTTGCAAACGAAGGGCTTTTGCTTCTTCTGATTCCACTACTTTAACTGGCTCAGGTGCAACTTTACCTTCTTTGATATCTTTAGCTTTTGCTACAGCAGCTTGTTTAGCTTTTTCAGCCGCTTCAGCTTTTGCTTTGTCAGCCGCTTCAGCTGCGACTTCAGCTTTCGCTGCAGCTGCTGCTTTAACATTAACAGCTTCTTTTGCATCAGCTAATGCTTTAGCTTCTGCTTCAGCTTCTGCTTTTTTAGCTATTTCTGCTTCTGCATTGGCTTCAGCTTCAGCAATTTGTTGTAATTCAACATCACTACGTTTTACGTAAGTACGTTTTTTACGAACTTCAACTTGTACCGATTTAGCCTTGCTACCATGACCTAGTACTAAAGTAGATTTAGTTTTACGGTTGAGCGTCATTTTGTTCGGTTTCGCAGTAGAATCATCACCATGTTGTTTTTTTAAATGTTCTAACAAAGCTTCTTTTTCTTCTTGCGTTACTGAATCAGTTACCGTTTTTTTCACGCCTGAATCAGCCAACTGGCTAATCAAACGATCCACCGGTGTTCCGATTTCTTTAGCTAGATCTTCAACTGTTACGTTTGACATCTATGATTTTCTCCCGGGGAAATTATTCTTCATTAAACCAACAAATATTTCGAGCAGCCATAATAAGCTCACCCGCTTTGGTTTCATCTAATTCTTCAATATCAGAAATCTCATCTACACCTTGTTCTGCCAAATCTTCAAGAGTGATAACACCTCGACTAGCAAGTACAAAGGCCAAATGACGTTCTAAACCTTCAAGGGCTAATAAGTCTGCCGCTGGTTCTGTCCCTTCAAGTGTTTCTTCGCTAGCTAATGCTTGCGTAGTAATCGCCTCTTTAGCACGCTCTCTTAAGGCTTCAACCATTTCTTCATCTAAACCATCAATTTCTAATAATTCAGCAACAGGAACAAAAGCAATTTCTTCTAATGAAGTAAAGCCTTCGTCAGCTAACATGCCAGCAAAATCATCGTCGACATCAAGTTTATCTGTAAATAAAGTAATCACTTTATCATTTTCGGCTTGATGCTTTTCATTCATATCGCTTACTGTCATCACATTCAGTTCCCAGCCAGTTAACTGACTTGCTAAACGAATGTTCTGACCGCTACGACCGATAGCCATAGCTAAGTTACTTTCTTCAACAGCAATATCCATCGTGCCTTTATCTTCATCAACAATAATTGAAGCGACTTCAGCGGGAGACATCGCATTAATAACATATTGAGCAGGGTTATCGTCATACAAGACGATATCAACACGTTCACCGCCTAACTCACCTGATACGGCTTGAACACGTGAACCACGCATACCAACACAAGCACCCACAGGGTCAAGGCGCTTATCATTGCTTTTCACAGAAATTTTAGCACGAGAGCCTGGGTCACGAGCAGCGCCCTTAATTTCTAACATTTCTTCACCAATTTCTGGTACTTCAATGCTGAAAAGTTCAATTAACATTTCAGGTTTAGTTCGGCTAACAAATAACTGGGCACCACGGGCTTCCGGTTTGATTTCGTATAACAGACCACGAATACGATCACCAGGACGGAAATTTTCGCGTGGTAACATATCATCACGATAAATAATCGCTTCGGCATTATTACCTAAATCTAAAATAACGCTATCACGACTAGCTTTTTTAACGACACCAGTAACTAGCTCACCAATTTGATCTTGATAAGCATCAACAATTAATGCCCGTTCCGCTTCACGTATTTTTTGTACAATCACTTGCTTAGCTGTTTGTGTAGTAACGCGATCGAAGGTTACCGACTTAATTTGTTCTTCAAAATAATCCCCTAAACCTATTTCAACGTCACCATATTGAGCGGCGGATAAAGTTATTTCGGCATATGAATTTTCCATATCGTGATCGTCATTTACTACCAACCAACGTCGAAAAGTATCAAATTCACCTGTGGTACGATCAATAGATACACGAACAGCGATGTCGCCATCATATTTTTTCTTAGTGGCAGTTTCTAAAGCAGTTTCCATTGCTTCAAAAATACTCTCACGAGGTAATGCTTTTTCATTAGAAACAGCATCTACAACCAGTAATATTTCTTTACTCATGCTACTTTGCCTTTATCTGTGATTATTATTGAATAGTCATTCAATAAATTATTTGTCAAAATTATAAACAAGGTTAGCCTTGTCAACATTACTGAAAATAAGCTCGTATTCTTCACCATCAAGTGAAACAACAAGAGTATCATTCTCAATAGCTTCTAATTTACCCTTAAATTTACGACGGCCGTTAAGTGGCATCGACAATTTAACATTTATAGTTTCACCAATGACTGCTTGAAAATGCAACATTTCGAATAATGGACGATCTAAACCTGGTGATGAAACTTCTAGACTATATTCTGAGCTTATAGGGTCTTCAACATCCAAAATAGCACCTACTTGACGGCTAACTTCTGCACAGTCGTCAACTTCCACACCATTCTCATGATCAATAAACAAACGTAAAACTGAATGATTACCAGCGCTAATAAATTCACAGCCAAGCAATTCTTTACCTACTTCTTCAACAGCAGGTCTTAACATATCAGTCAATTTCTGTTCAAATTTAGCCAATCGTATTTCTCCAATCAGTAAAGTTATTCACTATTACCTTAATTATAAAAAGCCCAAAAACAAAAAAAGGGCGTAAAGCCCAGAGACACTATAACTGTTATGTAATGAGTCTAATATAACGGCAAAATAACGTTGTATTAAAAAAAACATACAAAAAAGCCCCTGTCACTAGGGGCTTGTATCACTGAACCCTATGTGTACCAATTATTAGCATAAAAGCTGAACAATTGATCGTGTATAACGAGGGTTAAATTTATCCAGAAAATCCTTCAAAATTTTTCAGTGTACTCTCGCTATATTTAAGCTGCGTGAATTATATAGATACTACATAACAAGCGCAAGGTTAAATAAGAAAATAAGTCGTTATTTTACACAGTTATTACTTAAAAAATCATGTCCCTATTTTGATTAACTAACAAACTACAACTGATTTAACTAATATTAATAGCAGCTAAATAAATACAGATATTATCAGTCTAGCAAATGAGAAATTAAGAGGCTAAATTCTGACAATAGTTATATTTAATATGATGTATTATTGATAATTCGATATTTTTAATAATAAACCACCAATTTCATTATTGTTTACCAGAAATTTTATATTCCTAATAACTAATGCCATCAACAAGAAAATAAAATTATTTTAAACGCCTAATTGAACGCTATTTATAATAATAGTTAGTTTTTTTGATCCCCATCAGCTAAAACTGACAATAACCTTACAACTAACACGTTGTTTATTGATTAATAAAGACGGATAATAGTTTCAACTTTATTATGACTTATAAAATAAATGACTGATTATCTACTGCTACTTATTGGTACTGTTCTTGTTAACAACTTTGTTTTAGTACAATTTTTAGGTTTATGCCCTTTTATGGGCGTTTCTTCACGAACAGAAACTGCAATAGGTATGTCTTTTGCAACCACGTTTGTGATGACCCTTGCCTCTTTATTAAGTTATTTAATCAATAATTATATTCTTGTCCCACTTTCTCTTGAATACCTAACAACAATGACTTTTATTTTAGTTATTGCCGTTGTTGTTCAATTTACTGAAATGGTTGTTCATAAAACCAGTGCCAATTTATATCGTTTACTTGGTATTTTCTTACCATTAATCACCACTAATTGCGCTGTTTTAGGCGTCGCTCTTCTTAATATTAAAGAGCAACATAACTTTTTTGAATCAATAACATATGGTTTTGGTGCCGCAGTAGGTTTTTCTTTAGTCATCATTATGTTTTCCGCAATGCGAGAGAAACTAGTTAATGCTGATGTACCTAAACCATTTAAAGGTCCCGCAATTGCGATGATTACTGCAGGATTAATGTCGTTAGCATTTATGGGGTTTTCTGGGTTGGTGAAATTTTAATGACAACAATTATTGCCATCGCAGTACTAGGTATTATGGCATCACTTTTCGGCGCTTTACTTGGTTTTGCCTCAGTTAAATATAAAGTTGAGGGCGACCCCTTAGCAGAACAAATAGATGCGCTTTTGCCACAAACTCAATGTGGTCAGTGCGGCTACCCAGGCTGTAAACCCTATGCAAAAGCTGTTGCTGATGGCGAAGCAATTAATAAGTGTGCTCCAGGCGGTGATGACACTATCAAAAAGATTGCTGATTTAATGGGGGTTGAGGTACTTCCTTTGAATGAAAATCATGAACAAGACAGCAGCCCTAAAGTAGCCTTTATTATTGAAGAGGATTGCATCGGATGTACAAAGTGTATTCAAGCATGTCCTGTCGATGCAATTTTGGGTGCAGCAAAGCAAATGCATACGGTTATTATTGATGAATGTACGGGTTGTGATTTATGTGTAGCACCCTGCCCTGTAGATTGTATTGAAATGAGACCTCTTGTCCAAACCACCCAAAATTGGCAATGGGATTTAAATGCCATTGCCGTTACCCAGCTTAATTAAGTGAGGATATTTTGACATCAATAATTGAGCGTATTAATAAAGGAAATTTCTGGAAGTTTCATGGCGGTATTCACCCGCCTGGACAAAAGTTTTTAACTAATGAAAAGCCTATCCGAACTTTAGAGTTACCGAAAGAATTAATTATTCCGCTTCAGCAGCATATTGGTCAAATTGGTAAGTTACTTGTAAAGGCTGGTGACAAAGTTTTAAAGGGACAACAACTAACACTTCATTCTAGCCCGATGTCTGTGCCTGTCCATGCACCAACAAGTGGTGTAGTTAGTGCAATTAAGCAATCTACAATAGCACACCCATCAGGGCTAAATGATTTATGTATATTTATCACACCTGATGGTGAAGATACATGGCAGAAACGTAAGAGTTGTGAAGAATTTGATAAACTATCCCACCAAGAGCTTCTTAATAAAATAGCCAATGCTGGGGTTGCAGGTATGGGGGGTGCAGGTTTCCCTACTGACATAAAAATAAGTACAAAAAAGCCAATTGATTACTTAATTATAAATGCTGCTGAATGTGAGCCATATATTACTGCAGATGACCTGCTAATTCGCGAACAAAGCGCAACTATCATCGATGGCATTAAGATATTAGACCTTATATTAAAACCTGAATATATCCTAATTGGTATTGAGGATAATAAGCCAGAAGCGATTAAAGCTTTAAAAAAAGCCACTCAGGATATAGAAAAAGTAATAGTTTGTGTACTGCCTACCATATACCCATCAGGTGGCGAAAAACAATTAATAAAATTATTAACAGGTCTGGAAGTGCCCAGTGGAAAATTACCACTAGATTTGGGTATAGTGATGCAAAATATTGCCACCTGCTACGCAATAGCTGATGCAGTAATAAACGATACACCATTAATAAAACGCGTAGTAACGGTCACAGGACGTTCATTAGAAAAACCGCAAAATATATGGGCATTATTAGGCACTCCTGTTCACTATTTATTATCACAATGTGGTTACCATATAAGTAATAATAAACACTTGATCATGGGTGGTCCAATGATGGGGTTTAGTTTAGCTAATGATAATGTACCTATTGTTAAAACAACCAACTGTATTTTGGCACCAAGTGAGCAAGAAATATCAACTGAAACTAAAGAAGTAGATTGTATTCGCTGTGGTCAATGTGCTGATGTTTGCCCAAGTCAATTACTACCTCAAGAATTACAATGGAGTGCTAAAGCTAAAGATTATAATCAACTTAACAAACTCAATTTATTTGATTGTATTGATTGTGGTGCCTGTGCTTATGTTTGCCCTAGCCAAATTCCATTAGTACAATATTACCGTGTTGCTAAAGCGGAGATCCGTCAACAACAAATGTTAGACAATCAAGCTGAAAAATCAAAAGTACGTTTTGAAGCAAGAAAATTAAGACTTGAGAAAGAAAAACTCGCTCGTGAAACGAAACACAAAAAAGCAGCAGAAGCTCGCAAAGTAGCGATGAGTAATAAAACAGATTCAGGAAAAAGCGCTTCATCTGCCGTAGCGGCAGCATTGGCTCGTGTTAAAGCAAAAAAATCAGCTATGAAAAGCTCAGTGGAAGAAAGTGACGTTAAAACTAATGTTACAGCTAAAACTACGACTGATAACTTAGATAAAAAGTCTCAAGTTGCGGCTGCCATTGCTAGAGCTAAAGCAAAGAAGCTAGTTGCTAAAGACAATGTGAAGACAACAGATTCACTACTTAGCGGTCTAAACACCGCTACTACAGATAAAAATAAAGATACTCCTGAATCAGAATTAAACAACGCTGAAGAAAGAAAGTTTAGAGTAGCGGCTGCGGTTGCAAAAGCAAAAGCAACGGTTACTGAAGCGAAAGTAAAAAAACAACAAGAAATAGAGACGAAATAACACTATGGCCTTTTGGATTAAAAGTTCGCCACATAATCATACTCAAAACGCTACATCTTCTCTGATGCGTTTAACTATTTACGCCACCCTGCCAGGTATAATTGCTCAATGGTATTTTTTTGGTTGGGGGAATATTGTTCACATATTTTTGGGGGTTATGACTGCACTGATTGCCGAATTTTCGGTTTTATCTTTGAGGAAAAAAAAGATAAGCTCAGATTTAGTCGATGGTAGCGCTATTTTAACCGCAGTACTGCTTGGCATAAGCCTCCCGGCATTAGCACCTTGGTGGATTTCTGTCTTGGGCGTTATATTTGCCATTGTTGTTGTCAAACAACTATATGGTGGCTTAGGTCATAACCCTTTCAACCCTGCTATGGCAGCTTATGTCATGCTATTAATCTCATTTCCACTACAGATGACAATGTGGCAACCACCATTAAGTTTAATGGCTTTTGATTTAGATTTTGAAAATACACTTTCTGCCATTTTTACGGGTTTTACTATTGATGGATTCTCAATAGAGCAGCTAAGACTGCATATTGATGGTTACACTATGGCAACGCCTTTAGACACCTTAAAGACAAATCTTACGCTAGGGTTAACTATTTCAGAGAGTTTTCAAAGTCCTATTTTTGGTCAGCATTTTGCCGTAGGCTGGGAGTGGATTAACTTAGGCTTTTTACTGGGTGGTATTTTACTTATAGCCAAGAAAGCCATTGACTGGGTAACCCCTGTTAGCTTTTTAGTCAGTTTATTTATTTGTTCTTTTATTGCTTTTGTAATTAGCCCTGATAGCAGTGCGTCCACTATGTTTCACTGGTTTAGTGGCGCAACGATGTTGGGTGCGTTTTTCATTTTAACGGATCCTGTTTCGGGAGCAACGAGCACTAAAGGTCGAATTATATTTGCTGCACTAGCAGGTTTATTAGTATATTTAATTCGCAAGTTTGGTGGCTATCCTGACGCAGTAGCTTTCGCCGTATTGTTATGTAACATGACAGCGCCACTAATTGATCAGTACACTAGACCAAGAACATACGGCCACCAAGGCGAGGAAAAATAATGTCATTATCTGCAGCAATAAGTAAAAACAGTCAGATTTTAGCTTTATTTGCCATCGCTTGTACGGCAACCGTTGGTATAGTTAATGAATTAACCAAAGATAGAATATATATTCAACAACAAAAACAATTACTATCAACATTAAACAGTATTATTGAGCCTGAACTTTACAACAACGAGTTAGCCCTTGATTGCGTCAATGTCAGCAATATCGCCTTAGGATCATATGAACAGAAGACTATCTATCTGGCCCGATTAGATTCTATTCCTGTTGCAGGCGCAATTACAACCGTTGCGCCTGATGGCTATAGCGGAAATATTGAGTTAATTGTTGCTGTAAATGTTGATGGCAGTGTGAATGGTGTCCGCATTTTATCTCATCAAGAGACGCCAGGTTTGGGTGATAAAATTGAACTAGCTAAAAGTAATTGGATTACCAGTTTTTCAGGTAAAAAATTAATGAATGAAAGTGATAGTCGATGGGCAGTTACTAAAGATGGTGGCATGTTTGATCAATTTACTGGAGCGACTATTACCCCTAGAGCTGTTGTAAATGCAGTTAAAAAAGCCACACTTTATTTTTTAAACAATCAAAATGATCTGTTTAGTCAAAAAAATGATTGTAAGGTAAATGACTCTTTCACTGAAATTAAACGAACTCAAAAAAATCAGACTTTGACTGCAGATGGAGTCACTAATGAAAATTAACGCAGAGTATAAAGAAATTGCTTGGCAAGGTTTATGGAAAAACAACCCTGGTTTGGTGCAACTTCTTGGCCTTTGCCCGCTACTTGCGGTCACTTCGACTGTAACCAATGCCCTTGGTTTAGGTCTAGCAACACTGTTAGTATTAATTTGCTCTAATGCAACGGTATCAGCGGTACGTCGGTGGGTACCCAAAGAAGTACGCATTCCTATTTTTGTCTTAATTATTGCTGCTTTTGTTAGTTGCGTGCAATTACTGATGAACGCTTTTACCTATGGACTTTATCAATCTCTTGGTATTTTTCTTCCATTGATAGTAACAAATTGTGCCATTATTGGCCGAGCAGAAGCCTATGCATCCAAAAACCCTATTAAACAGGCTACGTTTGACGGTTTGATGATGGGTATAGGTTTTACTTTAGTATTAGTCTTATTAGGTGCTGTTCGTGAAATATTAGGCCAAGGGACCTTGTTTGATGGTGCTCACTTACTATTAGGTGATTGGGCGTTAGGTTTACGTATTGAAATTTTTCAGTTTGATACTAAATTCCTATTAGCGGTATTACCACCCGGAGCCTTCATTGTGATGGGATTCTTAATAGCCGCTAAAAATGCCATTGATGACAAAATATTACAACACCAACCAATAATTGAGAAACAAAACATTGAGCGGGTAAGAGTCAATTTTGAAGATCAATAAGTCGTTATAACATAAACAAAAACAACGAGTATTATGAATAAAGAAAAGCGCTTAGAAATACTTACACGTTTACGTGATGATAACCCTATACCAACTACTGAGCTTAATTTTTCATCTCCTTTTGAGTTATTAATTGCGGTACTACTATCTGCTCAATCTACTGATGTTGGTGTAAATAAAGCCACAGACAAGTTATACCCTATTGCTAATACACCACAGGCTATTTTAGATTTAGGATTGGCCGGTTTAAAGTCTTATATCAAAACTATTGGTTTATTTAACACCAAAGCGGCCAATACTATCAAGACCTGTCAAATGTTAGTCGATTTACATAACAGTGAAGTCCCTGAAGATAGAGCGGCCTTAGAAGCCTTACCTGGTGTTGGTAGAAAAACGGCAAATGTTGTATTGAATACTGCTTTTGGCTGGCCAACTATTGCAGTTGATACCCACATATTTCGTGTTAGCAACCGAACTAAACTAGCGATGGGGGTAAATGTTGACAAAGTAGAACAAAAACTCCTTAAAGTAGTTCCAAATGACTTTAAGGTTGATGTTCATCACTGGCTAATTTTACATGGTCGTTATACCTGTATTGCAAGAAAACCAAAATGTGGCTCATGCATTATTGAAGACTTGTGCGAATTTGGAAATAAAATTGATTAAAAAGGGAATAAAATGAAATTTTTACACACCATGGTCAGAGTGATAGATATTAAAAAATCCTTAGCTTTTTACATCGACGCTTTAGGCTTAATAGAAACTAAAAGGATAGAGGTACCAGAAGGTAAATTCACTCTTATATTTTTAGCGACAGCGCAAGGTATGCCAGAAATTGAATTAACCCATAACTGGGAAAATAATGAACAATATGATGGAGGAAGAAACTTCGGTCATTTAGCTTTTGAAGTAGATGATATTTACCAGCTTTGCCAAAAGTTAACAGACTTAGGGGTTATCATTAATCGCCCTCCTCGCTGCGGTCATATGGCGTTTGTCAAATCCCCTGACGGTATCTCTATAGAGCTTTTACAAAAGGGTAATCGTTTATCCCCACGAGAGCCTTGGACTAGTATGAAAAATAAGGGAACATGGTAATAAAACTTCACCACTAATGTTAACGATAGTTATTCATTGACTTAACAATAATAAATCGAATAACCAACACTGAAAATGAAATATAACTAATACTTATTCAATAACTGAGTAAACATGAGGACGAAATTTCTTTAGTGGCGTGTATAATATTGATAATAACTGATAAACATTAAATGCTAGTTACCATCACTTTATTAGCTAGAGTTTGATTATCTTCGATAGTTTATCTTTTCTAGTAATGTAACTTTATTTCTAGAAAATAAAATAAAAGCATTACTATTAGTCTTAAATAATAGTAATGCTCATATTTAATTTCTATAAAATAATTACAACCTAGATATTATTTTACTAATATTTTCTTCCTTGAACCTTCGTCCATGTACTATTAAAGTCCGATTTTAATAGTGTTTTCTGATATTCTTTGCTAAAAGGGTTTAACATCCATGTTAAATTACATCCTGTAATTACTGATCCTTGTATAGCTTAGCGTCCATACCAAATACTAATTCAAATTCCATTTTATCCTTGTCTCCTTGACAACGTTAATATTAATGGAATATGAGTTTTTAAATATATGATTAATTAAAATAAACTCGATAAAATTTAACGCAAAAAATACAATTTTAATTTTACACTTTAAAAACAACGACTTAAAAAACAAAGCTTATAAAAAAATTCAGTGAGACATACAAAGACTTACTTACATGTCAGACATGTCTCACATGGTCTATCTATTAATGTCTTTTATACATTTACATTGGATAACAACATTAATGATCAATGCATTAAATTAATCCCTGAGGTGGGATAATAATGAGTCTTATTAACCAGCATCTCATGATTGATATCAGCCTAAAAAAAATTAAAGATCAGTAATAGGATGTTTCATCGGCTTTTAAACCGAGGGTATCCCCAATGATAATAAATGCTGCCTTACATGCTAAATTACGCATCTTTTTGAAAATAATTAATTTCCATTGTCACTGACTGGCATTAAAATTTAGTGTAACCTTGCTACAAAATATTAGGGGGTTATGTGCAGTTATTAAAATCAATTTTTTGTTATCCAGGTTTCGATAACCGTCTTCGCTTTTTAGTGATTATTTTTTCCTGTCATTTGATTATTCTTGCTAGTAATTCAGTGCTTGCTCAGTTTGTATATTCTAATATCTTCATATTATTATGTTTAGCCCTTGTTATCGTATTAACAACGTGTAGACGGCTTAATGATGCACAATTAAAAAGGATCTGGTCCGTTGGCCCAGCTTCTCTTTTTGTAATTATTGGTTTAATTACCACAATTACAAATGACAGTAATACTAACTGGTTATTAATCTTACCTATCATACTTTCCTTATTGTTAATGACCTATCCAAGCAAAGCTAAAACTGATTATATCTTGGGGTATTCCGGTCCTATTGACTTAAGTGAGTTCGATTATACTCGCGTTAATAAGCAAAAACGTAACCAGCGTATTGAACCAATAATTATTACTGATTTGCAAAATCCAAATACACCAATAATAAATGCTAATTTAAACAAACAAAAACTTCAAAGTTCTGAAACTGTCCTATCTAATAGCTTGATAAACTCGACAACTAGTAAATACGATAATAATGAACAAGATATTGGTGTATTAATTAGGCTAAAATTATTAAGTAATAAAAGTATAAAACTTACTTTAATTATACTTTCATTACTTATTATTTTAACACTCACAGTTTCCTATCTCATATCAAGTATTAGTAATAATTATGAAGAGATAGAAACTACTGCAAAACCAAAAATTGAAATAATGAGAACAGATCGTGTTTCATTTCCTGACAATTTTTCTCTATTATTATCACAACACCATGGATTAATTATTAACTGGCAAGCAGACAGTAGTGATAATGAAAAAATTTGGGAACTACAAAACGCCCAGGGAGATAAAAGCTGTAAAGAAATTACATTTAATAATGGTAAAAAAACAAGAACAACCGACGTAGTGGCCGAAAATAGGGAACAATATTTTGCAAATTTTTCCCCCTTAGATACTGAGAGTCTATTACAAGAAATAGCTTTTAGAGACTACTTTACGTTATGTGGATATAAGTTTTCATTGAAGGGTAGCCAAGCAATATTAGGCAAACATATCGAATATGCAAGAATGGTTGCCTATTAATTTTTTAAAACATGTGATCGACATCCTCAATAAACATAAGGTAAATTATGAACTGGCAAATAAAAAAGTTTAATCAGTTAACTACAGATGAGCTTTATGATTTATTAAAACTTCGCATTGATGTATTTGTTGTTGAACAAACTTGTTTTTATTCAGACTTAGATGAGCTAGACAGACATCACCAAACTTTGCACTTATATTGTTATCAAGACAATAAAATCATGGCCTATTTAAGAATATTAGCTAAAGGGCAGAGTTATGATAACTTTCCTAGCATTGGCAGAGTCATCATCGCTCCCTATGCGAGGGGGGATGGTTTAGGTCATAAATTAATGACAGAGGCCACTTCCGCCTGCTCTCAATACTTCCCTTCACAAGCTATTAAAATTTCAGCTCAAGAACATTTAGAAAAATACTATAATAAACATGGTTTCATTAGGGTTTCTGATATGTATTTAGAAGATGATATACCACATATTGCGATGATAAAAAAAGCGAGTTAGCCACTCGCTTCAAGATAATATAGTTAAAGCTAAATTAAAAACATTCTAATATTTTCAATCGAGAGGATAAGCAATACTAAAAATGTTAATAGGCTGCCAACTTGGCGCTGAATAGAAGTACCCGTGGATTTACTTAAACCAATAGCATGAAGAATACGCCCAACAAACAAAAGCCCGCCTAAAATATGCAACCACAAGCTATTGGCTCCATTTAGCTCATAGCAACCTAAAAGAACAAGTGCTAACGGTATATATTCAATAAAATTACCATGAATTCTAATAGCAGCAGCCAAGGGTTTTTGTTCACCATCACCAATACCCACTTTGAGCTTAAGGCGTAAACGAATAACATTAAAAGAGAGGCTCAGTAACAATAGTGCCAATAAACTCGCATATAAAGCGGTAATACTTAAAGAAACGGTCATAGGTAGTCCTGTTATTAATTTATTAAATCACTGATATTTTTTTTATTAATCTTGTATATCAATTAATGTCACCATCGGTAGTAAAAAAAAAGCTCACTAGGTGAGCTTTTAATCAATGATGAATCAGGTCAATTCATCGAGTAATATACTGTTGACTTGCTCAACAGGCAAAGTACCGTCAATAGTTAAATATTTACAATTATCATTTTTAGCTTCGACTTGATAATAATCAACTAACGGCTTTGTTTGTTCATGATAAATAGCTAAACGTTTACGAACAGTTGCCTCTTCATCATCAGGGCGGATTGATAAGTCTTGACCGGTATCATCATCTTTGCCTTCAATTTTAGGAGGGTTATAAACAAGATGATAAACACGGCCAGAACCAGAATGAACACGACGGCCAGCCATACGTTCAACAATAACTTCATCAGGTACATCAAACTCAATAACACTATCAACATCAACACTGTTTTCTTTCATAGCATCAGCTTGCGGGATGGTACGAGGGAAACCATCTAATAAAAACCCAGCTTTACAGTCTTCTTGAGCAATCCGCTCTTTAACTAAGCCAATGATCAGATCATCAGAGACTAACTGACCAGCATCCATAACACCTTTGGCTTTATTACCTAAATCAGTTCCTGCTTTAATTGCAGCACGAAGCATGTCACCCGTGGATATTTGTGGAATGCCAAATTTAGCCATTAAAAACTGTGCTTGAGTGCCTTTACCAGCACCCGGTGCTCCTAGTAGAATAATACGCATATATAGATGTAGTCCTAAAAAGTGTGTGTAAATGTAATTATATTAAGAAAAATTGCCTGTCTTAGGCCACGTATTTTCTTGATATAATTATACTGTCATCAATGTTTTCTATTTTGCCAGACACTATACAAGTTCAATTGTATGCAAACAAGTATCAATAAGAGATAGCTGACAAAAAAGGCCTGTTCTTTGAAATAGAACAGGCCTTTTTATATACTAAAGTCTATGACATCTTAATGCATAAATTAAACAAACTATCCTATTTGGTTAAGCTCAACATTAGTGAATTGATACGTGCAACAAACCCAGAAGCATCTTTTAAACTTCCACGCTCAGCTAACATTGCCTGTTCAAATAAAACATCACTCCACTCTTTAAACTTATCATCATCTTGCTCATCTGCGATATGTTTTATTAATTGATGTTCTCCATTGATTTCAAAAATGGGCAGGGTGTCAGGTACTTCTTGGCCGACTGATTGCATTAGCTTCATCATTTGGCTACTCATGTCTTGTTCATCGGTAACAATACAAGCGGGTGAGTCGGTCAAACGTTGAGATAACTTAACGTCTTTAACCTTACCTTTAAGCACTGTTTTAATGCGTGTAATAACAGAGTCAAACTCTTCTTCAAGCTTTTCCTGTGCTTGTTTAGTTTCTTCATCATCCATATCACCAAGATCAAGACCACCACGAGTTACTGATTGTAACTGTGTTTCACCAAACTCAGTTAAATGACTGACTAACCACTCATCAATGCGATCAGACATTAATAACACTTCAATACCTTTTTTACGGAACACTTCTAAATGAGGGCTGTTTTTAGCTGCTTCGAAACTATCGGCCACAACATAATAAATTTTATCTTGACCTTCTTTCATACGTTCAATGTATTCTGGTAAAGATACATTTTGGACACTTGAGTCATTATTTGTAGAAGCAAATCGTAATAATTTAGCAATTTGTTCTTTATTGCCGATATCTTCTGCCGGGCCTTCTTTTAGTACTTGCCCAAATTCATTCCAGAAAGATTGATATTTGTCTTGATTATTTTTACCTAGCTTTTCTAACATGCCTAACGCACGTTTAGTACAGCCTTTACGAATAGCTTGTGTCACTTTATTATCTTGTAAAATTTCACGAGAAACATTTAATGGTAAATCGTTTGAATCAAGTAAGCCTTTAACAAAACGTAAATAAGTTGGCATGAATTGTTCAGCATCATCCATAACAAATACGCGTTGTATGTAAAGTTTTAAACCATGCTGTTTCTCACGGTTATGCATATCAAATGGCGCTTTAGAAGGAATATAGAGTAAACTAGTGTATTCAGTTTTACCTTCCACACGGTTATGTGCCCATAAAAGTGGGTCCGTAAAGTCATGCGATACATGTTTATAAAATTCAATGTACTCATCATCTGATATATCAGCTTTTTCACGAGTCCAAAGCGCAGTTGCTTTGTTTACCGCATTCCATTGTGCAGGAACAGCAGGTTGACCCGGAATTTTCTCACCATCTGTTCCTTCACTTTCAGGAACCTCATCAACTGCTGGAGTTAACATTTCAACTGAAACTGAGATATGGTCAGAGTATTTAGTCACTATTGACTTTAAGCGCCATTCATCAGCAAACTCCGACTCATCATCTTTTAAGTGGAGGATAATATCAGTACCGCGGGTTGATTTTTCAATTGTTGCAGTAGTAAATTCACCCTCGCCTTCTGACACCCACTCAACCCCTTCATTTGTTGCAGCACCTGCGGCACGCGAGCGAACAGTGACTTTATCAGCGACAATAAAGGCAGAATAGAAACCAACACCAAATTGGCCAATTAATTGAGAGTCAGAGGCTTGATCACCCGATAAGTGACTAAAAAACTCTGCGGTACCTGACTTAGCAATAGTGCCTAGATGTGCAACAATATCGTCATGACTCATACCAATGCCGTTATCAGAAATAGTAACAGTATTAGCTTCTTTATCGGCACTGACACGAACTCTTAACTCACTATCACTTTCATAGAGATCAGCATTAGAAAGTGCTTTAAAGCGTAATTTATCAGCCGCATCGGCTGCATTAGAAACCAATTCACGAAGAAATATTTCTTTATTTGAATATAGTGAATGGATCATTAATTTAAGTAATTGTTTAACTTCGGTTTGAAAACCGTGAACTTCAGGTTGGCCAGTTTCAGACATCTAAAATATTCCCTAATTTGAACGGATAAATTGTTTATAGTTAAATTGTGGGGGTCAACGGACATTTTTCAAGGGGAAGGTAAAATTGAATTTCAAATTTTTAGTTGAAATTCAATTTTATGATATGTGAATAAACAGTAACTTTATCTTGTTATTAAAAATAAAAAGATATTTTTGATGATTTATGGTTCATAGCTTTTACGGCCAACAAGGGCATGAGACAAAGTATTTCCGTCAACATGTTCCAACTCCCCCCCCATGGGAACACCATGAGCGATACGCGTGATGTTGACATTATATTGCAGGGCAAGTTCAGCAATATAATGTGCTGTTGCTTCACCCTCTACCGTCGGATTAGTCGCTAAAATAATCTCTTTAAATTGTCTCTCAGCTAATTGTTTTGATAAAACATCAAAACCTAAATCATCTGGCCCAATGCCATCGATAGGTGAAAGATGCCCCATTAAAACAAAATACAAACCTTGGAATTCAGCGGTTTGTTCGATAGCAATAACATCTGCAGGACCTTCAACAATACACAAGGTTTCAGCAAATTGCCTCTTAGGACTCTGACAAATGTCACACAAGTCCTCTTCAGTAAAGTTACGGCATTGCTGACAATGCCCAACTTTTTCTGTAGCTAAAGCCAATGTATTTGCCAATTTTTGTCCACCATGGCGGTTTCGCTCAAGAATATGAAAAGCCATACGTTGAGCTGTTTTCGCACCCACTCCGGGTAAACAGCGAAGAGAGTCAATTAATTCTTGTACGAGTGGACTAAATTTCATAGTGGTTTATTTATAAATTTAAATTAGAAAGACTTTATTTTAAAGAAAAAAATACACTTTTATCAATATCATCACCTAATATAGAGGTGATGAATGAGACGGTACTAAAAAGGCATTTTCATCCCTGGTGGTAATTGCATTCCCCCCGTTAAAGCACCCATTTTCTCTTTGTTTTGCTCTTCGACACGACGAACCGCATCATTAAAAGCCGCGGCAACTAAATCTTCGATCATGTCTTTATCATCTTCATATAAACTTTGGTCGATATCAACACGACGAACGCTGTGGCTACCGGCCATAGTCACTTTTACTAGTCCTGCGCCAGACTCGCCTGTAACCTCCATTTTAGCTAATTCTTCTTGTGCTTTAGCCATTTTTTCTTGCATTTGTTGGGCTTGCTTCATTAAGTTACCCATGCCACCTTTCATCATAATATTCTCCAGTTCTTAACTTTACAGTTATCTAAATAATTTAATAAATACATTTACAAAAATTGTCGACACCTTATTGGCAATTTAAAATAAATTCAAGTACAACCACTTACTGATTGTTAACTAATATTTGGTTCTAGCGAGCTAAAATAGTACTTTCATCAACAGTAGCATGAAAGTCTTGTTTGAGCTTAATTACAATTTCATCTTCTAGCAGTATCGCTTTAGCATAGTCATAACGTTTATCATTAATATGAGATTGAATTTTAAAAGGGTCAGCCACTGTTTTTTCAACGTTAGTAATCTCAACGGTTACATTCCTTTTCAAATAATCTGAGATGAATATTTCTAATTGTTGCTCTGCATTGTCTGTTTTTAAATGTTTGGTGGCCTGATCAAGTTTTAATAGTAAATAATCATCCGTAGAGTTTTCATCTATAGTTGCATGAATCGCCAATTGCCTTAACCGGCCACTTAACGCCATAGCATCGATCATATTAGCCCATTTATCGACCTGATTAGCTAATTTTACTTTTGCTGGGTCAATAACCTCAGGAGTATAAGGTTTTTTAGGCAAGGTTTCTATCGCTGGCACACTAGCTTGTTTTTTAATTTTTTCGTCTAAAAGTGCTTGCTTATTTTCTGTAAGTTGACGCTTAGCAGCGCCATCAGACTTTTTTGATGCAGGCTCCAGCTGTTTTTTCCGACTCCTGAGCATATTTCTAGTCGCTAAAATAGAGTCCACAGGACTAAGGTCAATAGCCGGTTTTTGAATATCATCGCCAGCTTGTGAGTCATTTTTCATATTAGAAGCTATCGATGGCTCTCTTTCAATCCGTGCTAAGTCTGCAATGGGAATAGTTTCAGCATTATTAGCTAATTGGGAGATTTCAGACGCTGACAAGTCATCATTATCACTAATTATATTTTCTGTCTGGATAGAAGATTGCGACTGTTGATTTTTAGCAGTGACCTCATTACTCTCGGCAGACGATTGGTTTGATAAAATTACTGATTCAGTTGTCATCCGAACAGCCGAAGTAACTTGACTAGAGCCAAGATTATTTTCGTCAAACGAAATAGCCGTAGGTAAATTTTCACTCACACGCTCATTACTGGCCAATATATTTTCGGCCTGCAAAGGCTGAAAAGCTAATAACCTAAGTAAGGTCATATCAAAAGCCGCTTGCTCGTCTGAAGCATAAGGTAAATCTTTTCGACCGTTCAAACAAATTTGGTAATAAAGTTGAACATCTTCTGGCGAGAGCGCTTGGCTGAATTTTTTTAATAAACTGGCATGCTCTATGGATAAATCAAGATGATTATTGACTACTTGATACATCGCGATTTGATGAAGCAGCTGAATAAGTTCAGCAAATAATCGATTATAGTTAGGTGCGTAAGAAGCAATATCTAATGATAATGACATTAAACCTTTACTGTCTTGCTTAATTAATGCAATTAAAATTTTGTATATCCAGTTTTGATCTATACCACCTAACATTTGCTGAAGGTTAGTAAATAGAATATTACCTTTCCCTTGAGCGATGGCCTGATCAGTTAGACTCAATGAGTCTCTCATGCTACCTCTAGCTGCTTTAGCAAGGAGTGTTAAAGTACCACTATCGTAACCAACCTCCTCAGCAGCTAATATTTCCTTAAGTTTACTTTCAATCTGAGTAACAGTTAATGCTTTGAGGTGAAACTGCAAGCATCGAGATAATACAGTGATTGGCAATTTTTGAGGATCGGTAGTGGCTAAAATAAACTTCACATGTGCAGGTGGCTCTTCGAGTGTTTTTAATAGCGCATTAAAACTACTTCGAGATAACATATGAACTTCATCAATCAAGTAGACTTTATATCGACCACGAGTTGGTGCATATTGAACATTATCTAAAATTTCACGGGTATCATCTACTTTTGTCCGTGACGCCGCGTCAATTTCAAGTAAATCAACAAATCGGCCTTGATCAATATCCAAGCAAACATCACATACTCCACAGGGTGTGGCTGTGATACCCGTTTCACAATTGAGACTTTTAGCAAAAACACGAGCTATAGTAGTTTTACCTACTCCCCTTGTGCCAGTAAACAAATAGGCATGGTGAAGCCTTTGCTGGGCCAATGCATTAACCAACACAGTGACAACATGATCTTGCCCAATAAGTTGCTCAAAATTTTTCGGTCGCCATTTTCTTGCTAAAACTTGATAGCTCATGCTAATCCTTATTCTCCGGCATACTGTAATAATGAAATCACTGAGAGCCCCATTAAAGCCAAACGTTTTTCGCCACCTAAATCAGGTAATGAAATAATAAAACCTGCCGAGGTTGTTGTTGCCCCAAGCCGTCTAATTAACTTTGTTGTCGCTTCAATTGTACCACCCGTTGCTAGTAAGTCATCAATGATCAATACGTTATCATCTGCAGTTAGCGCATCAAGATGTATTTCTAGCGTGTCATGACCATACTCAAGTTCATAGTGTTCCGCAATAGTCTCTCTTGGTAACTTACCTGGTTTTCTTACCGGGACAAAAGCGATACCTAAAGCAAGAGCAAGGGGGGCACCAAATAAAAAACCTCGAGCTTCAGTACCAACAACTTTAGTAAAACCTTGTCCTTGGTATTTTTGAGTCAATAATTCAATAGTTAAAGAAAATGCTTCAGCATTATCTAAAATACCCGTGACATCTCGAAACATAACTCCTTCACAAGGATAATTTTCGATAGTGTGGATAGCATTTTTTAAGAGGTTCGTTTGTTGCTCTGTCATAATTTCAAGTCATAAAATAGAATAACTAAAGAATAAAGCAATTTGACAACATTTTATAGTGAATGGGGTTGGATATCTTTATTATTTAATTAACTAAGCTTACTCAGCAAGAAGTTTTATTTGATAGAAAGCAAAAAATAATCAAGCTTCGAGTGAATTATTTATACTGTCTATATTTTTAGCGGTCATAAATAATATTGGTATAGCGTAGTTCCTGATTACACAGATAAACTGCAAGCCAACTGAAAGCCATTTATAAAAGGTAGTGAGGCGAGAGTTAATAAAAAACGTAATAACACTTTTTACTTTAAAAGATATTAACTCAATTATAAGGGATCTGAGCGGTCTAAGCATTAGTCATTAGCAACTTGCTCTAAGTCTAGCGCACAGCTTATTTATCATCACCATTAAAAGTCAAAATAAAAGCCTGCATTGAAATTAAATGAGAATAGTATACCAACCCATCAACATAGGTAGTAATGGCATTGCTAATAAAACTGTTATAGCGATAAATAAGTGGCGAATTGACGCAGTGTCTTTAAAGTCTTCATTATTTGACATCAGTTAATACTCTTACTCTACAAAATAAAAATGCAATTTTACACTAGCGCAAAGTAATTGAATAGACATTAGAACACGATCAATAGATTATTTTTTTCGTGCTAAAGCACCTAACGCGAAAACCATTTTTTAAGTTTATCAAATCTAAAACGAAGTAATAACAAGGTTAGAATCCAGTAAATTAGTGGCTCAGTAATGTCTGATTTCACCGACCAGTAGAAGTGTGTAACCACTAACAGCACAACAAGGTAATTAAAGTTATGTAATTTTTGCCAGTTTTTACCCATTTTTCGTTTAATAGAATTGATTGAAGTTACCCCAAGTGCAACTAAAAATATAAAAGCAACTAAACCGACCGTTATATATGGTCTTTCAAAAATCTCAGCAAAAAATAAGCCCATATCAAACTGCACTTCAAATGCTAAAAAGTTAATCAAATGACAAATTGCATAACTAAAGGCGTACAAACCAAGCAAACGACGGGTTTGAAGCAAGTAACTCAATTTAAACCGTTTGGCAATAGGTGATACTGTTAACGTAATTAATAATAAATTCAATGCACCTATGCCGGTAAAATGAATAACAGCGTCAACGGGATCTGCACCGAGTTGATCGTTAAAAGCAGCGACATAAAGATTTATTAAAGGTAATACAACTGATAGATGAATAATTATTTTTAGCAAAAGTACTTTATCTTTGACCGTTGGTTTAAAACTCAACGCCATTAATAATATTTCCTTAAGTTCATGTTTTTATATAAAAGAGCAACTTCTTCACCATAGCCATTAAAGGGTAATGTTTCTATACGATTGCGAGCAAACAATCCACCTGTAGTTATTCTTCGTTCACTTGCTTGGCTCCATCTAGGATGAGAAACATCAGGGTTTACATTAGCATAAAAACCATATTCTTTAGGCGCGAGTATATTCCACGTTGTCGGTGGCAGTTGATTAACGAATTTAATACCAACAATAGATTTAATACTTTTAAAACCGTACTTCCATGGCACAACTAATCTAATAGGTGCCCCATTTTGCGGTGGTAGAGTTTTACCATACAGACCAACCGCCATAAGAGTAAGAGGATTCAATGCCTCATCTAACCTTAGCCCTTCAATATATGGGTATTGAACGCCACCACCGATTCTTCTGTTACTTTGGCCAGGCATTTGTTTTGGATCGTGGAGTGTTTCAAAAGCAACATATTTAGCTTTTGAATTGGGCGCTGCTTTTTTAATTAGCTCCGCAAGGGAAAATCCTACCCATGGAATTACCATTGACCAAGCTTCAACGCACCTCATCCGATAAATCCGTTCTTCTAAAGAGAAGGTTTTTGTTAAATCATCATAATCAAGTGTTATTGGGTTATCACATTCGCCTGAAATAGTTAACTGCCAGGGACTTACATTAAATTGTTGTGCGTTATCTTGAGGGTCTGTTTTATTAGTACCAAATTCATAAAAGTTATTATGACTAATAACTTTGGGTTCGGGTGTTTTAATTAAATGTTGATTGAGACTATCTTGGCGAAAATTAAGCTTAGAGGTTTTAAATACTTCTGATGTATCATCAAAGAATCCAGCATGCGCGTGACGAGAAAAAGCACCGCCCAATAAAGCCCCTGCGCCAATAAATCCCATTTTTTTTAATAGCTTTCTTCGACCATTATAAATTTTTTCGTCGGTGACACTATTATCTTTTAATTGGTAGGACTTAGGTATTTGAATAAGCATAGATAAATCTCTAATATTTAATATATAAAATAATAGATAGAGTTTAAGACAAAATAATTTCGTCTGCGACACTTTTGTTAACTTTTAATGTTTAGTATTTACTAAAAATCTGATTTTCCCGTTTCCATAATTTTTTTGAATAACTCTAATTCAATGAAGTTAATATGACTACTAAATAGGTTTTATAGAAGCGTACACTTAAGTTTCAACTAGTAAAAATAAAAAAGTCAAAAAAAAACCGATAACTATAAGGAATCGGTTTTAGGGAATTTCATTAGAATGAAGTTCTAACGAACAATTTTTTGTAAATATGAAATAATATCATTAGATTCATACAACCATTCAAACTGACCATTATCGTCAGCAATCTTTAAACATGGCACCTTACGTTTACCACCTTCACGTATTAACTCTTCTTGGTAATCATTTTTACCACTAATATTGCGCAATTCAATATTCAATCCATGGCGTTTCATATCACGACGAACTTTCACACAAAATGGACAGGCTGGTAATTGGTACAGACTCATTTTTTTTGTCTGGTTATCAATTTCATCTTGCACACTTTGATCTCGTTTGGGTGATGCTGGTGAAAAAATAAAGTTAAAAAATAAAATGATACGGCCAAGTACCCAGCGGATAATAAACATAGATTCACTTCTTATATAAAATAATAACAACTAATTTTGAACGGTCGAGTTTACCACAAATTTAAACAAGCTCTGAATATATTTAATAATCAGCATTACCACATTAAGTCATCAGGAATTTGATAATCAGCATAAGGGTCTGACTCGTCTAAGTCTTTATCTTCAACCTTATCGTTTTGAACCAAGATAATTTGATCGTCAAGTTTTGATAACTTTTCTGCGGTTTCACTGGTCACAATGTAGGTAACATCATCTAAACCACACAAAGCTAAACGGCCATTGACTAAAGCTTTATGAGTGTCGTGATCTAAGGCAAGTTTTTTAATTTTAACATCAGATGTGTAGTTATATACTGCATCACCAAAAACGTTTTTTATCTGATGGTGATCAAGAATTTGTTTAATACGTAAAAATTGCTCTTTGGCATTTAACTGTAGTTTTTTCTCATCGTTCAGTGCGGTATCTTTAGCTAATTTGTCTGCCTTTGCTTTAGCTAGATCTTGCTGTACCTGTTCTTGTAAAGTGGCTTCATGTTCTACACCACTTCGCTTTTGTTTGTTCTTTTTACGCTTGTCAGAATTCGCCTGACGCGTTTTTTGCTTAGTAGTTAAACCGGCTTTGAGTAATTGATCTTGAAGTGATGGCATAAATGAAACTTAGTTTAAGTTGAATAATAGTTCTGCTTGATATTCTACCAGTAATTTATTTATCATTCATATATCCTTTTGTAACGCATTAATTATTAATTCAAAGGCCCTATTACTTAATAAAACACTATTTACCCATATAAATCTTTGTTTCTTTAGTCACAGACTCGCCATTTTGATACCGGTGATAAGATATATTTTCAATACCTAGTTGGTAGCCGAGTTTATGAAATATCATAAAGTCTTCTTTAGTAAAATCTTTATCATTTGTAGTCAATAAACCATCAATATACATAGAATCACCATTAATATTACAATTAGCTATCGCAGCATAAGGTTGACCATACTCTAATACTTTAACTGCACGCACCATTTTTATCTCAAAGTTCCAATTACCAATTTTTACGTGTCTAAAAATATTTTCTGCCATGTAATATACTCGAATATCATCCTGATAATAATAGTTTAACTTAGACTTTTTAAAATAAGATTAAGCAAACGTTCCCTCATTATATAGTAGAGTCAATTAACATGATTTTCTAATATAAATATCTACTATTTTATTTTCAACATTAAAACATAGAGTTAGTAATTAATTTTACTGGAATTATTAATGGTGTCTAAATGATATAATATTGATAACATAACCGCGTAGTTGCTAAGCAGCGCTATTTTACAAAACCTTTTTTGAGTAAATAATTTAACTTTTAATGGAAATATAATAATGACAATATTAATTTGGTGTTTGTTTATTGCTGCAGTTTTACCTTATTTAGCAAAAGCACCTGTTGCTTATGCCATGACTAAGCTTAATGGCTACGATAATAATCACCCACGAGACCAACAAAGTAAACTCACAGGTTTTGGTGCTAGAGCGCTTGCTGCTCATCAAAATGCCTTTGAGTCTTTAATTATATTTGGTGTGGCTATTCTTTGTGCTCTGGCAACAAACACAATAACAGAATCAATTATAACTCTGGCCATTGTCCATATTGGTGCGCGAATCACATATAACATTCTCTATTTAATAAACATTGGTATCCTAAGAACGGTTGTTTGGCTTGTTGGAATAACTTCCTCTTTTGCTATTATTTTGCAATGTATCCCATAAGTGCTAATACCTATCAAATCATTATAAAGAAAGCATTGACGGACCTAGCTAGTAAAGATATAAAGTGTAATATGATCATTATCTTTGGTTTCTTTTTTACCTTCGCCGGCAAGACCAGCCTAAGGTATAACTATCTTAAGAAACTTAAACGATGATAAACCTCCCCATAAGGAGGTTTTTTTATGTCGACGATGGAAATGAGCTGTTATGCCATGTTATTAACTCAATAGGATCAAACTGTGAACGAAGATTTAGATTTAGATAAAATAAGAGAAAAAATAACCTCACTTGATAATCAGTTGCTTGAGTTATTTTCTCAACGTCGTTCGCTCACCTTAAATGTTGCTAAAAGCAAAGCCCATCTTGTCCGCCCAGTAAGAGATCAACAACGGGAACAAGCTTTATTAATCCGTTTGATTAATCAAGGTAAAGAACTTGGTTTAGATGCACATTATGTCACTAGTATTTTTCAAAGTATTATTGAAGACTCGGTCCTCAATCAACAAGCTTATTTACAAACACTTGCTAACCCAGAGATTCAAACACCAACAGTTAGTGTCGCCTTTTTAGGTCATAAAGGATCCTATAGCTACTTGGCCAGTCACCGTTATTTTTCACGCCGTGCAGAAAAAATTATAGAACACGGCTGTCAAAATTTCCGTGATATCATGAAAGAGGTAGAGTCAGGTAATGCTGATTACGGGATGTTACCGATTGAAAATACCAGTTCAGGTAGTATTAATGAAGTTTATGATGTTTTACAGCATACTAACCTTTCCATTGTTGGTGAAATCACCCAACCCATTGAACATTGTTTGCTAACCGCTGTTAATACCAACTTAAAAGATATTAAAACCATTTATGCTCATGGCCAACCTTTCACCCAGTGTAGTAATTTTTTAGACCGACAGCGAGATATTAACATTGTCTATTGTGACAGTACCGCCGACGCTATGGCCAAAGCGCTTCAACTGCAAGACCCAAGTGTTGCAGTAATCGGTAGTGAAGAAGGTGGACAACTTTATAACCTTCATGCACTAGAGAAGTCAATTGCCAATCAATTAGAAAACCATAGCCGTTTTATTCTTGTTGCCCGTAAGCCCGTTGAAGTTGCTGAACAAATTCCAGCTAAAACAGCATTAGTGATCGCCACAGGACAAAAAGCAGGGGCTTTAGTCGAATGTTTAGTGGTTTTAAAAAACAAAGGCATCAATATGTGCAAACTTGAGTCTCGCCCTATTCAGGGCCGTCCTTGGGAAGAGATGTTTTATATTGATGTAGAAGCCAACTTAAAGTCGCTAGCCTTGCAAGAAGCTATTAATGAGATCACAAGTTTGACGAATTTTATTAAAGTCCTCGGCTGTTATCCAATAGAACATATAAATCCAACGAGTGTGCCAAGTAGTGCCATCGTTTAAGCTACAATACATCATTAAATGGCAAGCTAAAGTGCTTGCCATCTTTTTGTATCTCATTAAATAAAGAATCAGGAATAACAAGCCAAAATCATGCTAATTGACCAATGCAATTACCTTGATGTAAAGATACTAGTCATTACAACGCTGTTTATTTTGAGTCTGACTTTTAATAATACTTATTCAAACAACCAACGGAGTATTAATGAATAAATTAGCCATTCTCGCCCTTAGTTTACTCTTGTTTTTTGGTGGCACACTTTGGTATTTAGCCAACAGTGAATTAAATGTCAATATACAAGCTCGTATTGTCCAAGTTGGTGAGTATTATACTGAACAGAAAGTAGATATTGATAAAGTTAAAATCGACTTAAAAAAAGGTGTGGGTGAAATTTATGGCCTAAAATTATATAATCCGAGTGAGTATCAAGAAAAGTATACTTTAACAATTGAGCGCTTAATTTTTAAATTTGATCCTAAAAGTCTGAATGCAAAGGTTATTAACATTAATGGCATAGAGCTTAATGGCAGTAAGTTTTATATAGAGTCAATGAGTAATAATAACAAGATAAAAGTCACTAATTTTGAAGAGTTATATCAGCTGCTTAATAGTAAAATTGCCTTGATTAGGGACAGAAAAAGACAAAAGTCAGAGGTTTTTATCAATAGTGAAGAAATAACACTGATGAACAGTCAAATTGTCTCTCTAGTCGACACTTCTTTAAATAAAAGTATTACTGAAAATAGCACAAAAATGGTACTAAAGCCTGTTGGTGGTGAAACGGGTTTACCGGCCAGTTTATTTGGTATTGAAGTGTTAAGGAAAATCCTTGAAGAGTCAGCTAACTTAGACCTCAAGAAGAACAATGAAAAAATTAGTGATTAGCATTACTCAATATTGAGCTGTAAACACAATAAACATGATAATAAGCCGAACTATTCAAAAGGCGACTTTTACCGATTAACTTGCTAACTTCCCTACCTAAGGGTCACTAACAGCAATACTGTTAACATTGTCTATTAAAGTAGCTTAGCGTTAATGAATTTAACAATAAGCATCGTTCAGATGAAAATAAAGTAATTGTCAGCTAATATTACATCAATCTATTCTTTATTTCGTCATCAGGCTCGGGTATAGATGTAAAAGACAGCCTTTACCTGCAAACGTTAAACGGTAGGTTGGTATTGGGTTTTTATCACTACTTTGTTCTAACAAGCCCTTTTCTACTAGAAAGTCTAACATTGCCGTAGACAATTCACCTAACTTAGCCTTAGTCGTTATTTCTACTTTCGTCGCAACACCTTTAAATGAATACAAGGCTTTTATTACTGCCGCTTCAGTATCGGTAATTTTAGGCATGGGTCCGCTATACAATGGAAATTGCTTTTTAGGGAATCTACCACGAACGGTTTTATAAGAGGCTTGAATTGCATTAATATCATTGTCTTTATTACCCGTCACATGAAAAGAATGAAAAACACCTGACTCTTTTTTGAGGTAATCCACTTTTGCTAAAAAGATGGGGATCCCACAACCTTGTGCAACATGATAAAAGCCAGTTTTCCATTTAGCTACCTTACCTCGAGTGCCTTCAGGTGTGAATAAAAAATAAACTCTTGCTGTTTTATGAGTATTAATGAAGTTTTTAATTAGATTAACTTGTCCAATACCCTTTGATGAGCGGTCAATTGGAATTGCTCCCAACCACATAATCCATCGGCCTATAAGCGGTATTCTGCACCAGCTGTCTTTTATCGAAAAGTATATTTTTACATCCTGTAATATGGCGGCACCCAATGCATAAACAAAATCCCAGTTGGAAGTATGAGGCGCAGCAATAGCAACTCCAGCACCTTCAGGGCTTGACATGGTCACTTTCCAGCCAGCCAATTTAAACCAGATATAAAAAATGGATTTTAAAAAGTATTTGGTCAAAAAACCATCAAAAATTGTTTTTTCACGAATGTTAAGCGATTCGATATTTTTCTTAGTCATATCTAGTTTACTGGTCATAAGTATAGGGTTGTATAATGATTGAAATTATACCACGGCGTTATTATTTAGACTACAGTTCCAAGGGTAGAATTAGTCGCTATTACCCTTGGATAAAAATAAACCACCTAAAGTCTAATAAAGGTGGTTTAAAGAAGCGTTAATAAGCTTTATAACGCTTTAAATATATGTTCGACAGAGTCTTTTGCATCACCAAAGAGCATTTGAGTATTTTCTTTAAAAAATAATGGATTTTGAACACCTGCGTAACCTGTGTTCATCGACCGTTTGAAAACAATGACCTCTTTAGCATGCCATACTTCTAATACTGGCATACCTGCTATTGGGCTTGTCGGGTCTTCAGCCGCAGCAGGGTTTACCGTATCGTTCGCCCCAATGACCAATACCACATCAGTTTTAGCGAAGTCATCATTAATCTCATCCATACTGTAAACAATATCGTAAGGAACTTTAGCCTCTGCTAGCAATACATTCATATGCCCAGGCAGTCGTCCGGCAACGGGATGAATAGCAAACTTTACATCTATACCTTTGTCTTTTAAGGCACGTGTCATTTCATAAACAGGATATTGTGCCTGCGCGACTGCCATACCATAACCTGGAGTGATGATAACTGATCTAGCATTACGAAGTAGGTCAGCAACCGCTTCAGCATTAATTTCTAAGTGCTCACCATAATCTTTGTCTTCGTCAATAACAACATCGGTACCGAAACCACCGGCAATAACACTGATGAAAGAACGATTCATCGCTTTACACATAATATAGGATAATATAGCTCCTGAAGAGCCAACTAGTGCTCCAGTAATGATTAATAGGTCATTATTAAGCATAAAACCGGCGGCCGCAGCTGCCCAACCTGAATAGGAGTTGAGCATAGAAACAACCACTGGCATATCGGCACCACCAATTGAAGCAACCAAATGCCAACCAAATATAAGGGCAATAAATGTCATTAAAAATAAAGGCTGATCAGTCCCTCCATTTTGTACAAAAATAACCATTAAGACAAAAGAGATAAGTCCTGCGGCTAGGTTCATTTTATGACGATGTGGCAGCATTAAAGCGCTCGAGCTAATCAGCCCTCTAAGTTTAGCAAAAGCAACAATAGAGCCAGTAAAGGTCACAGCGCCAATAAACACCCCTAGAAATACTTCAGTTAAATGAATATTCGTAGCGATTGCTGTTAACACATGATTATTCATATCAAAATAACTATTGAAGCCAACCAAAACTGCCGCTAAGCCAACAAAACTGTGTAATATAGCAACTAACTCAGGCATTTGTGTCATTTCAACTTTGTTTGCTAATCGCAGACCAATACCTGCACCAATAGCCATAGTAACAAAAATAACGATAACATTAGATACTCTGGGGTCTGCCAATGTGGCAATAAGCGCAATAGACATACCTATCATGCCGTATAAATTACCAGTCTCTGCAGTTTCTTGCTTACTTAAACCTGACAAACTAAAAATAAATAACAAGGCAGCTAACAAATAAGCCGCGGTGATTAATCCTGCTGAAAATTCCATCGTTAATTCCTTATCTTCTAAACATTTTTAACATACGACTAGTCACTTTAAAGCCACCAACAATATTAATGGTAGCAATTAACACCGCTATAGTTGCCAATATTTGAACGACAATATTATCTTGTCCGATCTGCAAGAGAGCACCAACAATGATAATCCCAGAGATAGCATTAGTGACACTCATTAAGGGCGTATGAAGCGAATGGCTTACATTCCAGACGACATTGTAACCAATAATACAAGCAAGGGTAAAAACGGTAAAGTGTGTTAGAAAATCTGTCGGCGCTACGCTAGCAATCCAAGCAAAAAATCCTAAACCAATGCCTACGGCCAAATGTTTTTTATTATTATTCTGTGCTTTATCTTCGGTAGGCTCAGTTATTGACGTAGTTGTTGTTGCCGGTTTAGGTGGCGCTGCACTCACTTGAATCGGTGGTGGTGGAAAAGTGATTTCGTCTTTTTTAACCACAGTCATATTTCTAATAACTTGATCGTTAAAGTCAATGACAAAAGCCCCATCTTTTTCTTTACATAATAACTTAGCTAAGTTCGCAAGGTTATTAGAATAAAGTTGAGACGCTTGATTAGGTAACCTAGAAACAAGATCGGTATAACCAATGATTTTCACGCCATTAATATCTGATATCTTATTGGCAACCGTTAATTCACAGTTACCACCGCCGGCAGCAGCAAGATCAACAATAATTGAACCTGTTTTCATTGAATGGACCATGGCCTCGGTGATCAATTTAGGGGCAGGTTTTCCGGGGATCATTGCTGTGGTAATAATAATATCAACATCTTTGGCTTGTTCAGCAAAAAGTGCCATTTCAGCATCAATAAACGCTTTACTCATCTCTTTGGCATAACCATCACCAGAGCCCGTATCTTCAGGCTCTTCATAATCGAGCTCCAAAAATTCAGCGCCCATACTCTCAATCTGCTCTTTAACCTCAGGTCGAGTATCAAAGGCACGAACAATAGCGCCTAAACTACCTGCAGTTCCAATAGCGGCAAGACCTGCAACACCTGCACCAATAATCATAACTTTAGCCGGTGGCATTTTTCCAGCAGCGGTTATTTGTCCGGTTAAAAAACGACCAAAGTGATGTACTGCTTCAATAACAGCTCGATACCCGGCAATATTTCCCATTGAACTAAGTGCATCAATAGACTGAGACCTCGTCATTCTTGGAACCATCTCCATGGCTAAAGTCGTGATAGATTTAACACGAAGCGCTTCAAGAATATCCGGACTTTGAGCCGGGGCAATAAAACTGACGAGATATGCGCCTTCTTTCATTAAAGTAATTTCATCAAGGGTAGGCGAATTAACTTTATAGATAATATCAGCTTGCCAACATTTCTTCTTAGTCACAATTTCAGCGTCAGCTGAAATATAGTCTTCATCGGTAAAACTGGCTTTTACACCCGCACCCTTTTGGATTTGAATATTAAAACCGAGTTTAAGTAATGCACTAACAGAGGTTGGAGAGCCCGCAACACGATTTTCACCAGCTAGGGATTCCTTGGGTACACCAATAATCATAAGATACCTTCAAAGTAGATGATAGTTCAGAGTTTTCTTAATAGATTAATGTTTTACCACTATTGGAATGATTTATACACAGAGAATGTCATTTCATTTATAAATATTGGATATACCCATATTAATAAGGCAGGTTTAAAGGGGGTGCCATCTAAAATATAAACATCAAAATCAATGAGTTAATTAAAAAAACCACTTTCTGATTGTTATGTGATTTTATTTAAATGTTATGGCTTTGTTTTTTTCTGACTGACCAAGTTTCAAAAAAAGCAGCACTCACAACTAAAGCACCACCTAAAATAGTTGTTAATGCAGCCTGTTCTGCTAATACCGCAAAAGCAAAGACACTACCATAGAATACTTGTAAGCAGGATATTAAGCCTACCGTTGTTGCTTAAAGGTTACGTAAACTAGCAGTAAAAAGAGAATGTGATAAGGCAGTAAAAAAACACACCTACCAACAATATTAGCCACCAATCATTTAAATAAACTTGCGTCGGCGGTACCTCTACAAAAACACATAAAATGACACTGGCGATAAGTGCTTGGTAAATCATGGTTTGTCGACCAGAGTACTGAGTAAAATATTTTTTATGAATAATATTTCTTAAAGAAAAAAGGAATGCTGAAATAATTTCAACGACTCCCCCTAAAGTCACTTGATTACCTAAGCTAGCCTCTGGAATCAATAAATAGATACTAAACACAACCACTAAACCACTGATGACATTTTTAAATTGAGGTTGGGATTTGTAAAATAATGGTTTTAAAAGTACAGTAATTACGGGATAGCTAAACAACTCTATAGTAATGCCTGCTAGCTGCATTCCACTAAAATAGGTAACCCAATGCCACCCCATTAAAACCCCTAACAGTAAGGCAATTATATAATCTTTAACACTGTTTAATTTTAATGGTTTTTTACGAGAGATAAGTAATATACATAGTACTATTGCCGCTACCAAACTTCGGTAGACCGTAATATCTAGTGCAGGTAAATCGATCAGTTTGGCAAATAAAGCGGTTCCACCGAATAGTAAAACAGCCACATGTAATTGCAATAGACTTTGTTAGTGAGTTTCCATATTGCCATCAATTTATTTAAGGATGGTGAGCAACTGAGCAATTAATCAAGATCGTTCAACGGCCAACTCACAATATAATCTTCCAGTTTTTCAATACTGACTTGATTATCTTTCACTATTTTTCCACGAACTGACATACCCGCTTTGTGCATGGCAGATTTTTTACCGTTATGAAGTAATGGATGCCAAGATGGAATACCTCTTCCTTCTTGCAAGCGTCGATAAGTACAACTTGTTGGCATAAAAAATATGTCATCAAGGTTGTCTTGAGTCAGCTGAACACAATCTGGTACTAACGTTGTCCGTTCTTCATATTGAGTACATTGACAAGATTTATCATTCAGTAAAAAACACGCAATGTTAGAATACAAGACCTGCTCGCCTTCATTAATATAATTGGTTGGTTTCAACTCAGTTTCTTCGTCAGTGTTATCATCATCTATAAATTTATTTAAACAACATTTTGCACAACCATCACATAATGACTCCCACTCGTTACGGTTCATCTCTTGTAATGTTTTTGTTTGCCAAAAAGGTTTTATTAAGTTGTTATCATTCATTTTATTTGTATAAACTCTATTCAATAAATTAATAATTATTGTATGGGTGGAAATTTAATGCGATCTGATAAATGACCAACAGAGCTAACAAAATAGTACGACAAATTCCAATGCATTAAGCTTTTATAATTATCATAAGCAAGGTAGACACGGCCATTTTCGTCATCAGGAAAAATAAGTGCTGCTTGAATGTCTACTTTAGGTAAGTCAGTACCATCACTCCGGCGAATACCTAATGCTTGCCATTGTGACAGTGTTTTCTCTCTTTTTCTCCAAGCCTTTAGCCATTTCTTTCTACTACCAGTATTTTTAGGTATCGCCAATGAGATATCAAAATTGGCAGGTAACTTTACTTGACGCCCCCAAGTAATTTCATTATCCCAACCTTCTTTTTGTAAATAATTAGCCATTGAAGAAAAGACATCAGCTTGATTAGCCCAAATATCCTTTTTACCATCACCATCACTATCGACAGCATAAGCATTAAAAGAGGTTGGCATAAATTGATTTTGCCCCATAGCGCCAGCCCAAGAACCTTTCATCTGATCAACGTTGATATGACCTTGCTCTAAAATAGTTAAAGCAGCCCATAGCTGTTTTTTAAAAAAAGCTTCTCGACGCCCTTCATAGGCCATAGTAGACAGAGCTGAGATAACATTATAATTGCCCATAATGCGTCCAAAGTTAGTTTCTAAGCCCCATAATGCAACAATAAACCTTGGTTGCACGCTATATTTTTCACCTATTTGAGTTAACAATAGCTGATGTTTTTTATACAACGCACGCGCTTTATTAACCTTCCAGTCGGGTACACGTTTAGGTAAATAGGTGTCTAGGGTTTCAACTGTTTCAGGTTGACTCCTATCCGCGTTAACCGCACGTTGATGAAATTCAACATTAGCAAAACTTGACTCTATTAATGATTGTTGAAATCCTTGTGCTAACGCTTCAACTTTCAGTGTTTTAATATATTGCTCAAAGCCTGCTTCAGTCGATTGAACAGCATTAACAAATAAAGAAGTGCTGAGCATCACAATCAATAAAGTGATGCCAATTACTGTTTTTCTTGATTTGTCTTTGTGTTTGTTTTTTAACATAGTATTCCTCACGTTAATGTCCATATCACTGTTTCGGATACGCTTGTTGACTAGTGTTTTCAAGCGCTGTCTTGTTAAGAATTTTCACGCTGAGTTCTGAGTCTATTTTTATGCTCGTTTAATAAGTTTACTTGTGGAGGTGGCAGTTGTAAATAATAGCCTTGCTCAGTTAAATTACTCTCAACTTTCTTTAAGTCTGCAAAACCTAATTTTTTTTTGGTCGCCAAGTTAACCAAAGTCACTAAGATGGGTGAGCCAAAAGTTGTTATTAATGCAGCGGGTACATCAGAAAAATCATCTCTAGTTTTAACAAAGAGGTAGGTATTGGCTTTTTTAGGGCTTTTATAAATAGCACAAAGCATAGTGGAAACCTAGGTATTGAGAGTTAAAAGTAATTAATGTTGTGTGATATAAGTAATATTTATTTAAAATCATTCGCAGCAAATAACTGCAATTTTTCACCAAAGAGTGTTAATCTCCAGCCTTGTAATATATCCACGTTGACCTTTAATAAGTGGTCTCTATTTAATTTAAAATACCAAGTCAAAAATTGATTTATCTGTTTTTTAGATGCCAAATTTTCGATAGAAAGGCCACTGTTTTCAGATTCTTGTAGAACAAATACTTTTACCTTTTTAAATATTTGCTTATAACCAGGATGTTCATCTAAACGGTCTATTTTCTCTGGAAAATCAGCCAAAGCCACTTCGTTAGCTTTTTTTAATACTGTCAACATGGCTTTTCCTTGGTGCCTAATATCTAAAACTTCTGCACCCTCGATCTCATTCATTGATGTGATATTACTTGGGTTATATTTAGCTACCGCCATTAACGTATTGTCTTTAACAACGAAGCCTAAGGGTAGGTCACGATGCTTTGCTTTTTGATAGCGCCAGGCAGTAAGGTATTTTAAAGAATTTAACTGTTTGGGATCTAGCTTCCAGCCCATCTTAATATTTCGGTATAAGGTATCTTCATCAATGGCCGTAAATTTTCGCTCAATCATCAACTGAGTTTCTTCTTGCGCAGCAGATAACCATCCTGATTGTTCAAGTTGACTTAAAATAGTAGGATAAACTTGAAATAGATACTCAACATCAGCTTGCGCATACGTCAATTGACGCTCGGTTAATGGCCTTCTTGTCCAGTCAGTTCGAGATTCAGACTTATCAAGTTCAATTGAAGTTAAATGCTTAATCATAGCCGCATAACCCATTGATAAACCATGACCTAAAAATGACATCATGATTTGACTATCAATAAGGTTCACTGGCTTGCAGTTGCCTGCAGTCAGAAACACCTCTAAATCTTCCGAACAAGCATGCAAGACTTTACAAATTTCACCATCGCTCAGTAATTGCCAAAACGGGGATAGGTCATCAATAGCAATAGGGTCGATTAAGGCTAAATTTTTACCATCACTAACCTGTAATAACCCTAATTTCGGATAAAGTGTTCGAGTGCGAACGAATTCAGTATCAATGGCAAGCACTTTTGATTGCGCTAACTGCTGACAAAGTTCAACTAGTGACTGATAATCTTTTACATAACTTTTAATCAATGTTCTTTCAAGGCCTTAATAATTGAAACTAAAAAGTGTAACTGACGATTAACGGCGTCTGCGAGTAGCTTGTTGGTTACGTTGCTGATGTTTTTTAACCGAGCGACGAATCCGTCGAGCCTTAGCATTGTCCATTGTCTTCTCGTCCACTTTGACCTTACTTTTTGCTTCTAATGTTAAGCCAACAAGTTTACGGTAATAATTAACATCTTTTAAATTCAACTCGGTCCAACCACCTAAAGGTAGCTGACGCTTCATTTCTAAATCGCCATAGCGCACTCGAATCAAACGACTAACTTGTACTTCCTGACTCTCCCATAAACGGCGAACTTCACGATTTCGCCCTTCAGAAAGTACCACATGAAACCAATGGTTACGACCTTCACCACCGCGATAAGTAATGTCTTGGAATTTAGCAGGACCGTCTTCAAGTTTAACGCCAGCTCTAAGTGTTTGTAACATGGCCTCATTGACATCGCCAAAAACACGTACTGCATATTCACGTTCAACACTTTGTGACGGATGCATCAACCGACTCGCAAGTTCGCCATCAGTGGTAAACAACAACATACCTGACGTATTAATATCTAAACGTCCAACAGCAACCCAACGTTCATTTTCTAAGACAGGTAAACGGTCAAATACGGTTGGCCTTCCTTCAGGGTCTTTACGTGTGCACATTTCGCCTTCTGGCTTGTTGTACATTATTACGCGACATATCTCTTCAGCTTTATCTTTAAAACTGACTTGATGACCATCAATGCGAATTTGTTCAGTACCTTCAACACGGTCGCCTAAATAAGCCACTTTGCCATCAACACTTACCCTGCCAGCACTGATCACAGTTTCCATTTCTCTTCGTGATCCCTTACCTGCACGGGCTAATACTTTTTGTAATTTTTCAGACATTGATCTAGGCTCTCGTTCGTCAGTAGCTTGATATAATCATCATTGGCGTTAAATAATACCGAATAATAATAATACGACACTGCTGTCTCTTTGATTTAATCATCGTGATTTCAGCTTGAAATCACGATGATGATTTATGTTTATTCACTGTTTTGGTTATCAAGTCGTTAATTTTTTAAATATAGCCAATGACTTACTTACTTACTTAAGTAAGTCAAAATTATCAAGCAATAACCCTAAGCGACTTTAATTAGTTATATGTCTCGCCCTCAACTGTCAAAGACTAATCATTCAATGGTGGCAATTATACGTTTTTTTGTCACTTTGTAATCAGCTAATAAGGTTTGTTTGATAATTTATTATGATAAAGCTTTAACACTATCAAAAATGGCGTTTTTCTTTATTATTAGCCAAGAATCACCTACCTATTATTCAAATGGACGGGGATCTCCTTCGCCAACACGTATGATCTCAACATTATCTTCAGAAAGATCGATAACCGTCGTCGGTTTTTCGCTTAAATAGCCCCCATTTATAATAAGGTCAACATTGTGCTCTAAAACATCACGGATATGTTCGGGATCAAATTCTGCTCTATGTTCGCCAGGAAGAATCAAGCTAGTCGACATTAATGGTTCTTTTAATTCTGTTAATAATGCTTGAGCAATAATATTATCAGGTATACGAATACCTATAGTTTTCTTTTTAGGGTTTAACAATCGCTTAGGTACTTCTTTTGAACCTTTAAAAATAAAGGTATAAGCTCCTGGCGTATTATTTTTTAATAACCTATAAGCAACATTATCAACTTGGGTATATTCAGACAGTTGAGATAAGTCAGCACAAAGTAAGGTGAAATTATGATTTTTATCAATATTACGAATCTGACAAAGACGCTCTAATGCTTTTTTATCGCCCATATGACAGCCTAAAGCATAACCAGAATCTGTAGGATAAACAATAACAGCACCATCATGAATCATAGCAACCGCTTGCTTAATCAAACGGCCTTGAGGATTATCAGGATGTACATAGAAAAATTGACTCATATCTCGACCTTTTTGTTGTTTATTCTGGTTTCTTGCAAATATAGAAGATCAAAACGACTTAGGGTATTTACCAACTTTGCCATACAGGTGTTGCCTGATCTGGCATAGTTAAATTTCGACCCAAATCACTCCATTTACTCGGATAATGAAAGTCTGACCCCATTGATGCTTTTAAATCATATTCTAAACAAAAGCTTAGCATTAATTTACGTTGTTCATTACCCATTTGCGGTAAAACAGTTTCTAGCGCATCGCCGCCATTTTCTTTAAAGTGAACCACCAAACGTCTTAACCATTTTGTTGATAAGCCATATCTTACAGGATGTGCCATCACCGCACTACCACCGGCCAAATGAATTGCCGCTATTGCTTCTTCAATGGAGCACCAATTCGCTTTTACAAAGGCGCGTTGTCCTTTACCAATAAATTTATCAAACGCTTTTTGCATTGCAGAAACATGACCTTCTCTTACCAGTACTTTGGCGAAATGAGCTCTGGTAATGGAACCATCGCCAGAAATTTTCTTGGCTTGGTTATAAATATTATCAAAGCCACATTTTTCAAGTTTTTCACCCATCGCAATTGCTCTTTCTTCTCGGGCTTGTTGCTGACGTTTAATTAGTTGTAACAATTCGGGGGCCTTTTCATCGATATTTAAACCAACAATATGAATTTCAAAACCCTCCCATCCAGTTGATATCTCGATACCGTTAACTAATTTAAGTGGAATTTTTTGATCTACAATATACTCATTAGCAATATCAAGTGCGGCAACAGTATCGTGATCGGTAATCGCTAGAATATCTATTTGAAAGTTAACCGCCCTATCCACCAACTCTTTTGGCGACAAGCCACCGTCAGAGCATTTGGTATGACTATGTAAATCAAGTCGAGTACCTTCGGGTAAGTTTGCCCATGGTATTAAATCACCGGTTGACATAAGGTTCATAATCAGGTCTTCTATAGGAAATAAATTTTACATAAAATAATTCATACGTAATTTTACGTTGGTGACAAGAATAATGATACAAACAAAACAAACTATTTCACAGATTTGGTGGTGGCCTTACTCAACATAAGTGGGTTGTGATCGTTGTTTGTATGTAAGATTTGTACAAAAATAATTCTCAAAAGCCCGCTTATTGTATAAGCGGGCTTTTTTGTTATAAACACTAAGATAATATATTCCCGATAACATTTTATGGGAATAATAAAATAGGATATATCAATGAAAAAAGTAAAAACGTGGTTTATTTGGTGGCTCTTGCCTAAATATGCAGGATGACAAGATCAGAGACTAAATAATTAAGGGTAAACCATGAAAAAAACACTTGAAAACAATAACAGTAATTTAGGTTCCGTGAAGACGATTACTGAAGATGCTGCTTACCAAAGCGATCCATTAAATGTCTATCGTTTATTATGTAATGATAAAGATAACAACATATTATTAGAATCTGCTGAAGTAGATAAAAAACACTTATTGAAAAGCCTATTACTGACTAATGCTGCAGTAAAAATAGTCTGTAATGGTGATACCGTCACTTTTAGTCCATTGTCCCAAAATGGTATAGCAGCAGTCGCCTTTGCCGCTCAACAATTATCAGCCGTGGCAGAGCTGAGTTTTAAAAAATCTCAGCATGAAAACTTCTCCGCCCAAGTACTTATTGCAAAATTTCCTATGGTGGCTAATGAGCTTGACGAGAAATCTCGCTTGATGGCAATTAACCCTTTTGAAAGTTTACGTCTTTATAACCGACTTAAAAACCAAACCAACCACCCTTTCGCTGTGTTTCTTGGTGGTGTTTTTTCTTTTGATATGATTGCCGTTAGTGAGCAATTACCCCAGGTAGAGGATGGTGCAAATACTTGCCCAGATTTCGTTTATTATTTAGCGGAAACATTAGTGATTATCGATCACGAACGTCAGTCAACAGAGATCATTGCTAATGTTTTTGATGGTGAGCATCAAACAAGCGCTGATGAAAAAATCAAGCAACGTGTTACTCAATTTAAAACCCTACTCTCTGAAGATATCACCAAAAAATCAGCCAACGCTGTTGATAATCATCGAGTTCAAATTAATGAATCATCGTCAGATTCATCTTTAGCGATAACCACAGATAAATCTGACGAAGAGTTTTGCAACATAGTAAACAACTTAAAAGAAAATATTCGCGCTGGTGATATCTTTCAAGTTGTACCATCACGTACTTTTAGCTTACCATGTCTTGATAGTAAACTCGCCTATCAAGAGCTTAAAATCAGTAACCCTAGCCCTTACATGTTTTACTTAAAAGATAGCGAATTTTGTATCTTTGGCGCCTCTCCAGAATCAGCAATAAAGTATCAACAGCACAACCGACAGGTGGAAATTTATCCAATAGCGGGTACCCGGCCTAGAGGTTTAAAAAGTGATGGTAGCATTTGCTTGGATCTCGATAGCCGAATTGAGCTTGAACTTCGCCTCGATAAAAAAGAATTAGCTGAACATATTATGCTTGTTGATTTAGCAAGAAATGATATCGCTAGAGTTAGCCAGGCCGGGACTCGACATGTTCCCGATTTATTAAAAGTTGACCGCTACTCTCATGTTATGCACCTTGTGTCTCGAGTTTGTGGCACGCTATCCCTTGAGCTTGATGCCTTACATGCTTATCAAGCTTGCATGAACATGGGTACTCTCTCTGGTGCACCTAAAATAAAAGCGACTGAGCTTATTCGACAAGTTGAAGGTACACGTCGTGGAAGTTATGGCGGTGCAGTTGGTTATATTACCGGCATGGGTGAAATGGATACTTGTATTATTATTCGCTCGGCCTTTGTCAAAGATGACATTGCACAAATTCAAGCAGGTGCGGGTGTCGTTTATGACTCAGCCCCCCAAGCAGAAGCTAATGAAACCCGGCAAAAAGCACAAGCGGTATTAAACGCGATTGTCTTAGCAAATGACAAAACTCAAGGTAGAGGGTAATATGGATAATCTAGCTAACTCAAGCAAGTCAAACACTAAGATAGTGATGTTAGACAACCTAGACTCATTCACCTACAACCTAGTTGATGAATTTCAAACACTAGGGTTTGAACCTGTGGTTTATCGTAATACCTTAAGTGCTGATTTTATTGTTGCTCAGATTAGTGAGATTCAACAAACATCGAATCAACAGGTTTTACTGGTATTATCACCTGGTCCTGGTGACCCCAGCCATGCAGGGTGTTTAATGGAGTTAATTGAAAAGACCGTTGGTAAAGCCCCCATTCTCGGTATATGTTTAGGCCATCAAGCACTAATACAGCACTTTGGCGGCATTATTGACCGCGCCCCTGAGATTGTTCACGGTAAATCATCGCCCATTGAGCACAATCAAAAAGGTGCCTTTAACCGTATTGTTAATCCATTACCTGTGGCACGTTATCACTCATTAGTCGCAACAAAAATGCCAAATAACTTGGCGATGACCGCACACTTTACTACCGAGCAAGGTGTCCAATTACCGATGGCAATTGAACACCAACAGGCAGCGATTATTGGTTTTCAATTTCACCCAGAGTCAATATTAACGACTTATGGTAGTAACTTATTAGCCCAAAGTATTGAGCATTTACTTTCACTTAATGCACAAGGAAATATCCATGTCTAAAATATTAACGCAACTTATTGAAGGACACTCGTTAACACAAGAGCAAGCGAATGAGTTTTTTAGCCAAATGATTAAAGGTGATATTGAACCTGCCTTACTGGCTTCGGTGTTGACGGCATTAAAGATAAAAGGTGAAAGTCCAAGTGAAATAGCAGGGGCTGCTGTTGCCATTAGACGTTCAGCGACAACATTTCCAAAGCAGTTGAGCCCAGTCGCAGACTGTGTCGGCACAGGTGGTGACGGCGCTAACACCATCAATATTTCAACAACCGCTGCAATATTGGCAGCGACTTGTGGCTTAAAAATGGCAAAACACGGTAACCGAAGCGTCTCTAGCATGTCTGGCTCTGCGGATTTACTTGAAGCGCTGGGCGTTAATTTAATGATGTCACCACAAACAGCCAGTGACTGTTTAGCAAAAGCCAATTTATGTTTTTTATATGCACCCGCTTATCATCCTGGTTTTAAACATGCCGCACCCGTTAGAAAAGCGATGGGTATCCGTACGATGTTTAATATTTTAGGGCCACTGGTTAACCCCGCACAGCCAAGTGTGATGTTACTCGGTGTTTATATCCCAGAGTTGATAGAAACTATTGCCAAAACCTTAATGCTCACTGGGGTAAAGCGAGCTTGGGTGGTTCACGGAAGTGGCTTAGACGAAATTGCTTTACATGGGTCAACTCAACTAACTGAAATTAATAATGGCCAGTTAATTTCAAAGCAAATAAGTCCCACAGATTTTGGTTTGCAAAGTTATCCACTTGAGGCAATCAAAGGTGGCACACCCAAAGAAAATGCCGATATTGTTAAAGCAATACTCTCTGGTAATGGTGAGCAAGCACATAATGCGGCAGTAATTATCAATTGTGCTGCATTACTTTATTTACATGATAAAGCCAACAACTTAAAAGACGCCGCTCAAATGGCCCGCGAAGTATTAGCTTCAGGAAAAGCCGCGATAACACTAGCAACGTTAGTCTCTGTATCAAATAAAGAAGAAAAATAATGAATAATAATACGCAAGAAAACTCAGTAAAAAAACAACTGGACAAAAATTTACCAAGCGATTTACCTCAAGATCTGCCTAATGTGTTAGAAAAAATCGTTATTGATAAACTTGAAGCTGTCGCCGAGCTAAAAGCAAAACTGCCATTAGAAAGCTTTATTAATGAACTAACCCCTAGTAAAAAAGATATGTATGCCGCCCTTCGTCGCAGTAAAGATAATCCTAATGCTGGTTTTATCTTCGAATGTAAAAAAGCCTCACCATCAAAAGGGGTAATTAGGGCTAACTTTGATATTAAAAGTATCTGCCAAATTTATGATAAATACGCGGCAGCAATCTCAGTATTAACGGATGAAAAATATTTTCAAGGTCACTATGACTATTTGAAAATAGTAACTGATACCGTTAGCTGCCCGGTACTTAACAAAGACTTTTTCATTGATACCTACCAAGTTTACTTAGCTCGCTATTATGGGGCTGATGCTATTTTATTAATGTTAAGTGTTCTTGACGATGAACAATACCTTAAGCTTGCCGCTGTTGCTAAAAAATATAATTTAGCGATATTAACCGAAATATCAACTAAAGAAGAACAAGACCGAGCGATTAAATTAGATGCGAAGCTCATCGGTATAAATAATCGTGACTTACGTGATCTTTCAACCGATATTGCTCGTACCTTTGATTATGCACCAAACATACCTGAAGACCGTATTTTAATTTCTGAGTCCGGTATATATACCAATAACCAAGTAAGAGAACTTGCTCCTGCTGTTGATGGTTTTTTAGTCGGTAGCTCAGTAATGGCCGAAGAAGATATTGACCTTGCTTGTCGACAACTTATTTATGGTCACAACAAGGTTTGTGGCCTAACCACACCCACACAGGCAATCGCAGCGACTAATGCCGGTGCTGAATTTGGTGGTTTAATTTTTACTAATAAATCACCACGGTGTATTAGCAAACAGCAAGCACTAGAGATTACTGAACAGGCGCCATCACTCAGTTATGTTGGTGTATTTGTTAATCATGCAATTGATGATGTTGCTGACCTCGCCCGCTTACTTAGCCTGAGCGCAGTGCAACTTCATGGTAATGAAGACTCAGATTATATTAACCAACTAACGTCTAAACTAGAAAGTCATTGCCAAGTATGGAAAGCGGTTGCTGTCGAAGATCAAGTTCCGCCATTAACAGCTGCGGTAAAACATTTTGTCCTTGATGGTAAAAATGCAGGCAGTGGAGAAGTTTTTTCTTGGCAAATGTTAAATGAGAGCCAACAAGACTTATCGGCTTGCTTATTAGCCGGTGGACTTAATCAGAACAACATTGAGCAAGCGTTAGAAACTATGGCTGCTCAAGACTTATATGGTCTGGACATCAACTCAGGCGTTGAGATAAGCCCAGGTATAAAATGTAGCGAGAAACTTAATAAAATTTTTTCGACTATCAGAAATTATTAAAATACGGAAAATCAGACATGACAACTAATACTACAAACACAACAGAAACTAGTGGTAATAAAATCAAAACTACCTTGCCAGCCTACTTCGGTGAATTTGGCGGCATGTTTGTTGGTGAACTATTAGTCCCTGCTTTAGAACAGTTAGAGCAAGCTTTTATTGAGTCTCAAACTGATGAAGCTTTTTTGACAGAGTTTAATAACCTGTTAACCAATTACGCAGGCCGACCAACACCACTGACACTTTGTCGAAATATTGTCAAAAACCCTTTAGCGAAAATTTACCTTAAACGTGAAGATTTACTCCACGGTGGGGCTCATAAAACCAACCAAGTACTCGGTCAAGCTTTATTGGCAAAACGTATGGGGAAGACTGAAATCATCGCGGAAACTGGTGCAGGACAACATGGTGTTGCCACTGCAATCGCTTGTTCATTATTAGGGCTAAAGTGTAGAGTCTATATGGGCGCTGTAGATTGTGAACGCCAGCAACCCAATGTATTTCGAATGAAATTAATGGGCGCTAAGGTCATTCCAGTTACCGCAGGCTCTGGCACATTAAAAGATGCGGTCAATGAGGCGCTTCGTGACTGGTCAGCCAATTATGAAGACACCCATTATTTGCTCGGTACCGCAGCCGGACCTCATCCCTTCCCAACTATTGTCCGTGAATTTCAAAAGATGATTGGTGAAGAAGCTAAGGCCCAAATACTAAAACAAGAAGGCCGACTGCCTGATTACGTCATCGCTTGTGTTGGTGGTGGTTCCAATGCTATTGGGATGTTTCATGATTTTATTAAAGAAGAAAATGTGAAACTTATTGGTGTTGAAGCTGGTGGTAAAGGTGTCGATACCAAGCTTCATGGTGCTACGCTAGTCTCAGGCACAAAAGGGATGTTACATGGTAATTATACTTACATCATGCAAGATAAATCTGGACAGATTGAAGAGTCATACTCTGTATCAGCAGGTCTTGATTACCCTGCGGTCGGTCCACAACATGCATACCTAAAAGATTTAGGCCGTGCACAATATGTACCCATCAATGATGATGAAGCATTAGAAGCTTTTAAAGCACTAGCGCTAAATGAAGGTATTATTCCTGCGTTAGAACCCTCTCATGCCCTAGCTCATACCTTAAAAATGGCTGAGGCTGTCACCGAAGAAACTATCTTTTTGGTTAATCTTTCAGGACGGGGTGATAAAGACTTAGCCCATGTCCATACAATTTTAGAGCCTTCATCTAAGGGAGATGCATAATGTCAAACTTAACTAACCAAGCGGGCTTTAGATATGATCAACTGTTTTCATCATTAGCTAAAAAAAATGAAGGGGCATTTATTCCTTTCGTCACTATTGGCGATCCCAATGCTGAGCAGTCATTTGAATTAATCAAAACATTAGTGGATGCCGGTGCCGATGCACTTGAATTAGGTATTCCATTTTCAGACCCAAGTGCTGATGGTATAACAATTCAAAAGTCAGCACTACGTGCAATTAATTCCGGTATAAACACTGACATTTGTATTGATATACTTGCTAAAGTTCGTGAATATGCCCCTAGCATTCCTATTGGCCTATTACTTTATGGCAATTTAGTATTTGCTCGTGGTATAGACAAATTTTATCAAGATATGGCTGCTGTCGGTGTTGATTCAGTATTAATTGCAGACTTACCTATTCGAGAAAGTAAGCCCTTTAAAGAGGCGGCATTAAAACATGGTGTAGCACCCATTTTTATCGTTCCACCTAATGCGAGTGACGACACGCTTCGTCAAGTAGCTTCCTATGGCAGAGGGTATACTTATGTGCTTAGCCGAGCGGGCGTTACTGGCGCTGAGGTACAAGCTGAAATGCCTGGAACACATTTAATTGCCACACTCAATAAATATAATGCGCCACCATCGGTGCTAGGTTTTGGTATTTCAAAACCTGAGCAAGTACAAGAAGCTTTAAGCGCTGACGCAAAAGGGGCTATTAGTGGTTCGGCTGTCGTTAAAATTATTGAAAATAATCTTGAAGATAATCAAGTAATGAATGCAGAACTAAGTCGATTTGTGAGTGCAATGAAAGCAGCGACTAGAATCAGCTCTTAACAATAAATTATTAAAGATGAGATATTAATATTAACGTCTCATTTTTAAATATTCATTGATTAGTAATAGTTCATTCAGCTATAAAGCCAGCCCATTTATTGGCCTTTTATTATAACCAAATAGTTAATATTCGAAAGGTCAATATACTAAGCGCTAGGGTTAATCCTAAAAAAAGTACCGCAAGGAAATAATAAAACCCACGTTGAATCATCTTTTTTAGTCGCTTAAAGATACTTAACTTATTACCAGACTCAAATGCAGCGTATTCAGCGTTTTGCTGTAAAAAACCTAAAAGTAAATAACACATTCCTAACCAAAGCATGGCTAAAAAACAAGGTAACGCTATAGCGTCTTGCTCCAAATGTGATTGAAAAAAAAAGCTATACACCACATTCAAAGCCAGTAAAAAAATTAATACTAGAGCAACGTTTCGATAAGGAAATAATACTTTAGTAATAATACTCAGTTTATCTATCAATATATCTCCACCTAAAAATTATAACAACGCTCAACGTAACCCTGTTTTATAACAAGCAATAAACTTCAATATAAAACTCACAGATATAAAGCTTACCTAACGTCATACAAAAAAGTGCCTCAAGCTACAAAAATTAACGAGATAGACTAGTTAAAAATAGGAATCATCTCTTGCCAATATTCATTCACTATCACACGATCTTGAGGTGTTAGCTCGGCTCGTGCTTCATAGAGTTTTTCACTGACAGTATTCGCTAAAGCGATACTTAATGTTTGTTGCTCATCGCCAAACTCACTGGCAGATAAACCAATAAAACCTCGGATATAGCTGCTAGCAAACAACTCATCGCTACTGGTTTCTTCTTCTGCTAAATTATCAAAGTATTGATAAAGTTTTGCTAATGTTTGAAATTGCATTTTTATTCCTATACGGTATTTTAAAAGTTTAAACAGGACTCGCTACTGGGTATAAAACTTGATCTTTATAGCCAGTGATTACTGGCATGAACCCTGAGAACATTTGGTCAAGTTCAACATCACCGGTGTCACAAATAAGAGGGCGAGAGTTTAAAGCCGCCAATTTACTTTTTGTCGCAATAATCATAATATTATCTTTACCAATTACCCGTAATATCCTCGGACTCAATTGCTGATTACCACGACCAAAAATATGCCCTTGACCGCCAATAAGTGTAATCACTAATTTAGCAGCGACTTTATCACTATCTTGGTTATTATTTTCTATATAGGCCCATAGTTCAGACTCTGTTAAGTCGTTAGCTACCACCGTTTGTGCTTTTAATAAATCGACACCTAACAAGGTGTTTTTCTCTGCTAACACTCCCATGACAAATGCAGTAGTTGAACCTGAGCCCATAATAAATAACTCTTCTTCCATATGTTCTATAACGTGAGCGGCGATATCTTGTAACACTAATTCATCAGACTCTTTACCGCCTGACTTCACTGCTTGAACATAACGTAGTTCACTGGGTATTTGCATTTCACCATAACGCTTAGCTTTAACCACACCTTGGCGAAATAAGCTTTCGTCAATATCCATAACATCAGCTTCCGTTAACGTCACGAGTTGTCCTGTCAGCATTAATTCAACGACTCTACCGGCGGCTTTTGGTGTAATAGCGTAAACACCTGAATGAATTTTACAACCGGCAGGGATACCAAGTACTGGACAGTTATCGCCAACTTGATCACTAATATTTCGTGCCGTACCGTCTCCACCAGCGAAAAGCAAAATATCAATTGTTTGGTGGTTTTGTAAATTAAGTAAGGCAATAACCGTATTTTCTGTATCTTGTGCACTCGTTGTCTCACTATCGGCGCTATAAATAACTTCAACATTAAAACCCAGTGCTTTAGCACACTGCTCGCCCATTAGGCCACTTGCCGTATAAATAATGATTTGGTCTTTAAAAGGCAGTAATATTTCAAGAGCTAAGCTCGCCCGTTCATTAGCTTTTGCCGTAGCACCTAAAGCTAGAGCTTTTTCTGCGATACCAGCCCCATCACTCCCTTTTAGCGCGACACTGCCGCCAATACCAGCAATAGGATTAATAATAAAGCCAAGTTTAAATAGGTTATGCATAATTAGGAACTCTCAAAGCTAAAATGTTCAGCAGTTAATGGGAAAGATATTTGGTAAAACTCACTCAGTAATTTAATAAATGATTGGGCTTGTGGTGGAAATCCCTTATCAAGATATACCAGTACTTGCTGATAAACAGACCATTTGAAAGCCTTGGTGTCGCCTTGAGAGCCATTTAAATTATCAGCAGAAACATTAAATTTTTTATTAGCTGCGACAGACAAAGCCCATTCGACGGCTTGGGGTTTTATTTCTACTTGCTCGAATATTTCTTGTTGTTGTGCGTTTCTTCCGTCAGCTTCATACCAATAACCAAAATCTTCTAACAAACGACGATCTTTTCCTGCGATACACCAATGGGCTATCTCATGTAAAGCACTGGCATAATAGCCATGAGCAAAAATCAGTTGATGATAGCTACAACTGTCACTAGCAGGTGAATAGATCGGTTCATCCGCACCTTTGACTAAACGCGTGTTAAATTCTTCAGCAAAACAATGATTAAAGAGGTCTATCAAGTCTTGGTAAATGTGTATTTGCCTGATATCTGTCATAACAGCTTAAATAAAAAAAGGTCAAAAAATTTCATGTCGCTATTTTAACGAAAAAAGGCGCTTCGGTTCAACCATAAGCGCCATTTTATTAATTATATTGCCATAATAATTAATCACTATCTGGAAATTTTTTTACGGCATTTTTAATCACTAAATAACCTAAAACACCTGATATGAATGAACCAATAACAATGCCTAACCTTTCTTGATAAAGCGGAATGCCTGGATTTTGTTCAAAGGCGAGTGAACCAATAAATAGGCTCATAGTGAAACCGACACCGCACAATAAAGCGACACCGTATAATAATTGTAAATTAACTTGTTCTGGTAACTTGGCAAAACCTAGTTTAATGGCAACAAAACACAAACCAAAAACACCTAGCTGTTTACCGACCACCAGTCCTAAAATAATCCCTAACGGGACCGGTGACATGACTTGTTCGATACCAACATTAACAAAACTAATACCCGCATTGGCAAAGGCAAAGATGGGAAGCACAATAAAAGCCACAGTTGAGTGAAGGTTATGCTCTAGCGATTTTAAAGGTGAGGGTTCATCTCCTTTACCTTTTATTGGAATGAAAAATGCTAATACGACCCCCGCTAATGTTGCATGAACTCCTGACTTTAAAACAGCGACCCATAGAATCAAGCCAAAAAATATATAAGGAGATGTATCAGTAACATTTTCTCTATTCAATACGAATAAAATAGTTAATATAGATGCAGAGACAACTAAAGATAACACCGATAATTGTTCCGTATAAAATAGCGCAATAATAATAATCGCACCTAAGTCATCAAAAATAGCTAAAGAGGTTAAAAACACTTTAAGCTGTAAAGGCACTTTGGCACCAATAATAGCTAAAATACCTAATGCAAAGGCAATATCAGTTGCTGTCGGTATTGCCCAACCGTTAAGTGCACTGGGATTGTCATAGTTTAACGAGACGTAAAAAAGTGCGGGCACCACCATACCGCCAACAGCTCCTATTGCTGGCAACATTATCTGACCGGGTTGTGATAAATTACCTTCTAAAAATTCTCGTTTAAGTTCTAAGCCAATGAGAAAGAAAAATAAGGCCATCAAACCATCATTAATCCAGAGTAATAGGGGTTTAGCGATTTCAAAACTGCCAATAGCGACCACCACTGGAACATCCAATAATAAGTCATACCAAGTTGACCAAGGAGAGTTAGCTAGCGCCATTGCACATATTGCTGCGAACATCAAAATTATGCCACTGGCAGATTCTTTTTTTAAAAAGTTTTGTATGGTGGTAATTGCCACGTTTTTCCTTAAAGTTTTTTCACAGAATTCAATTAGACATAATATGTCATAATGGCTTAGTTAATCAAATAATATAGATGTTACATTTTGTTAATAACAAACAAACGTCTTAGTTATTGAAATTTATATCCCTGTTATTTAAAAAAATTCGGTAATTACGCAATAAAACGATAAAAATTCACTAAAACATCAATTTTTCTCTTAAAACAAATTTATTAAGTGTAATATCAATATCATAAACTGATAGAAAAAAAATAATGGGCAAATGAGCTGATGAAAAAACTTGATGCAATCGACTTACGTATATTAACGATTTTATATAATGATGCGGATATCACCAATAAAGAACTTGCTGCTCAAATAGGTATTGCACCCTCTACCTGCTTAGAGCGAGTAAAGCGTTTAAAAAATAATGGGGTAATTAAAAACGCTTTTATTGAAGTGAATTTGAAAAATATTGGTGGTAATATCGAAGCAATCGCCGCTATTCGCTTACAGCCTTATTCAGAAGATATAGTGAATAATTTACGTGATGATTTACTTAAACTTCCTGAAATTATCAGTCTGTATCATATGGGAGGTAATTTTGATTACTTTATCCATATGTCAGTAAGAGATAGTGAGCATTTACGTCAGTTTGTTTTTAATGCCATTACATCGCGTGATGAAGTGACTAATGTTGAAACGTCATTGATTTTTGAACACAGCCGCAGCGGTATCTTACCCAATTTTGATATGTAAGAGTGACTCTTTTTTGATTCCACGTTTGGCAAGACAAACAAAAAGGGAAGAACATTTAATGTTCTTCCCTTTTCAAAGCAACTTAATCAGATAAATTTAACTTTTCAGATCATCAAAGAAGTTTTTCACACCATCGAAAAATCCCGTTTCTTTGGGACGATGTTTTGAGCTACTCTTACCCATTTTCTCTTCAAATTGACGTAAAAGATCGGCTTGATCACCTGATAAACTGACCGGTGTTTCAATAACCACTTTACACATTAAGTCACCAGTAAAACTACTACGAACTGACTTAACGCCTTTACCACGTAAACGGAAAACCTTACCTGTTTGTGACTCTTTAGGTATTTTAAGCTTAACTTTACCTTCTAAAGTGGGCACTTCAATTTCACCGCCAAGCGCTGCAGTAGTAAAGCTAATCGGTACATCACAGTATAAGTTGTTTTCATCACGAACAAAGATCGCGTGATCTTTGACCTCAGCTTGAACATACAAATCACCTGCAGGTGCACCATGCTCGCCCGCTTCACCTTCACCAGATAAACGAATTCTGTCACCAGTATCTACGCCTGGTGGAATTTTCACTGATAAAGTTTTAGTTTTTTCAACACGACCTTGACCACGACAACTTGGACAAGGACTAACAATAACTTTACCTTTACCGCTACAAGTAGGACAGGTTTGTTGAACCGCAAATAAGCCTTGGCGCATTTGAACTTGACCATGACCATGACACGTTGAACATGTTTTTGCACTGGTGCCCTTTTTAGCACCTGAGCCAGTACAAGGTTCACAACTCACATAGGTAGGTACTTGAATCTCTAGTGTCTTACCTTTAACTGCTTCTTCAAGCGTTAAGTCTAAGTTATAACGTAAATCTGAACCACGTCGTGCTCGCGATTGACTTTGTCCTCGTCCACGGCCACCGCCACCACCAAAAATATCACCAAATATATCATCGAACGAGCCGCCACCAAAACCACCGCCTTGGCCACCACCGCCTTGTCCATGTTCGAAAGCCGCATGACCATATTGATCATAAGCACCACGTTTTTGCTCATCATTGAGCACTTCGTAAGCTTCTTTAACTTCTTTAAACTGCTCTTCTTTCTCTTTATCACCTTGTGTACGATCTGGGTGATACTTCATTGCTAAGCGTTTATAAGCTTTCTTTATTTCTTTTCCAGTGGCGCTTTTATTCACCGCTAAAACTTCATAATAATCACGTTTTGACATAAATTCGCTTCTTGTTTACGGTAAAAAATCATTGTTTTATATAACAAAAAGCGCCGGAATAAGACCGACGCTTTGCTAACTCATTGAAATAAATTCAATTTAAAGCTAACTACTTATCTTCTTTAACATCTTTAACTTCTTCAAACTCTGCATCAACAACGTCATCAGCCGTAGCTGAACTTCCTGTTGTTTCTTCGCCAGCTTCGGCTGCTGCTTCAGCTTGTTGTTTAGCTTGGGCAATTTCCATTAATTTAGCTGACGCTTCAATAACAGCTTGAGTTTTTGCATCAATGGCTTCTTTATCGTCACCTTTGATAGCTGCTTCAAGTTCGGTTAGAGCTGCTTCAATTTTTTCTTTATCTTCTGCCGGTAAATCATCGCCTGCTTCTTCAATTTGCTTGCGGGTTGCGTGAACCATACCGTCAGCTTGATTGCGTGCTTTAACTAATTCTTCAAATTTCGCATCTGCTTCAGCATTGAGTTCAGCATCACGGACCATCTGCTCTACTTCATCATCAGATAAGCCAGAAGACGCTTTAATCGTTATCTTTTGCTCTTTACCGGTGTTTTTGTCTTTAGCCGTTACATGTAAAATACCATCAGCATCAATATCAAAGGTTACTTCGATTTGTGGAGTACCACGTGGTGCTGGGTCAATACCTTCCAGGTTAAATTGACCAAGAGATTTGTTAGCGCTAGCTTGCTTACGCTCACCTTGAACCACATGAACAGTTACTGCAGCTTGATTATCATCAGCTGTTGAGAACGTTTGTGATTGTTTGGTAGGTATCGTAGTATTTTTATCGATAACGTTAGTCATAACGCCACCCATAGTTTCAATACCTAAAGATAATGGAGTCACATCAAGGAGTAATACGTCAGTTACATCACCAGAAAGAACACCGGCTTGAATTGCTGCACCAGCAGCTACCGCTTCATCAGGGTTAACGTCTTTACGCGGCTCTTTACCGAAAAATTCAGTTACCATTTTTTGAACCAATGGCATACGTGTTTGACCACCAACTAAAATTACATCATCGATGCCACTTGTTGATAAGTCAGCGTCTTTAAGTGCTTGTTTAAGTGGTTCTAATGTTGCTTTAACCATATCTTCAACTAAAGATTCAAGCTTGGCGCGAGTCACTTTAATGTTCATATGTTTAGGACCCGCTGCATCAGCAGTGATGTAAGGTAAGTTTACATCTGTTTGTTGTGCAGAAGACAGCTCACATTTTGCTTTTTCAGCCGCTTCTTTTAAACGTTGCATTGCAAGAGGATCGGTAGTTAAGTCCATACCTTGATCTTTCTTAAACTCTGCAACTAGATAGTTAATAAGACGATTATCAAAATCTTCGCCACCTAAATGAGTATCACCGTTAGTCGCTAATACTTCAAAAGTGTGTTCACCGTCCATTTCATCAATTTCAATGATTGAAATATCAAAAGTACCACCACCGAGATCGTAAACCGCGATAGTCTTATCACCTTCTTGCTTGTCCATGCCGTAAGCAAGAGCAGCAGCAGTAGGCTCATTAATAATACGTTTAACATCAAGACCAGCAATACGACCAGCATCTTTAGTTGCTTGACGTTGTGAGTCGTTAAAGTAGGCTGGTACAGTAATTACCGCTTCAGTAACCGTTTCACCTAAAAAATCTTCAGCTGTCTTTTTCATTTTTGCTAGAACTTCAGCAGAAACTTGTGGTGGTGCAACATTCTTGTCACGCGTGGTAACCCAAGCATCGCCATTATCAGCTTTAACAATACCAAATGGCATAATTTTAATATCACGTTGTACTTCTTCGTCTTCAAAACGACGACCAATTAAACGTTTAATTGCAAATAATGTATTTGTAGGGTTGGTCACTGATTGACGCTTAGCAGGCTGACCTACTAATGTTTCGCCTTCTTCTGTATAAGCAATGATTGAAGGGGTTGTACGGTCACCTTCAGCATTTTCAATAACACGTGCTTTACCACCTTCTAGTACAGCAACACATGAGTTGGTTGTTCCTAGATCAATACCAATAATTTTGCCCATTTTGGGATCTCCTATTTCTAATAATCAGCGGCTCAATAAATGAATAAGCCGTGTTTAAATAATGAATAATTTGTCGTTGAATAAATAATGGGGGCTGGAATAAGCTTTTCAACTCTTTATGAATAAAAAAGTAAAAAAATCTGTTTAAAAAAAAGCCCCTCGTTTTTATTTACAGCAAAAAAAAGCTAAGCATTAAAGTTTAACTTTTTGCTGTAAAATTGGCTTAGCGTTAAGCTTTAACATCAACGCTAGGCGAAGCCTTAGAAACCATTACCATTGCAGGGCGAACTAAACGGCCATTAAGCTCATAACCCTTTTGCATAACGGCAATAACCGTATTAGGTGCAACACCTTCAATTTCTTGCATTGACATTGCTTGATGTAATTCAGGATTAAAAGGTTGATCCAGTGGATCAACGACTTTAATACCAAATTTATCTAAAGCAGCCATCATACTTTGTAGCGTCAGTTCAACACCTTCAGCGAGACCTTGTTGGCCTTCATCTTCTTTATTAACAGTTGCTATGGCTCGTTCAAGGTTATCAACAACAGGCAATAACTCAGCAGCAAATTTATCTAAAGCAAATTTACGGGCTTTTTCGACATCTTGTGCGCTGCGACGGCGAACATTATCAACCTCAGCTTTTGCACGTATAACAGAGTCTTTTTGATCGCTTACTGTTGATTTCGCCGCTACGAGGGCTAACTCAAGTTCATTGATCTTTTCTTGCTCGGCACTTATAGCAACATGATCATCTACCTGTTGCTCTTCAACCTGTCCTTCAGCTTGCTTAATGGAATCTTCAACTATTTGCTCTGGCGATAACTCCGCACCATTTTCGTTTTTTGACTCGTTTGTCATGAAAAGCTCCAAACTTTGTTAGTAATAAAGTAATAAATTAATTTCAATGAGGATAATTATGGGGCTTTGTTTTTACGATTCAAGCTTAAAAAGTAAATCATTTCATAAAAGTGAACTTTACAAGCGAGTAAAATACAGCGAAACTGCCAATATCACAGTGAGTTATTAAACTTTTAGTAAAATTAACAATGAAACAACTTTATAAGACTATTGGATTAATTGGTAAACCAAACCATGAAGGTGCTAAAGCAACGATTGAAGCTTTGCATCAGCATTTACACAATCAAAACTATCAAGTACTGGTTGAAGACTCTGTTGCTCAAACCGTCGATATTGAAAACATCAACATTGCTTCCTTAACTGAAATTGGTGTCAAAGCCGATTTAGCGATAGTGGTTGGTGGCGATGGTTATATGCTGGGTGCTGCGCGAGTACTTTCTGGCTATAACATTGGTGTTATTGGCGTTAACCGTGGCAATTTAGGTTTTTTAACTGACCTGTCCCCGGGGACACTAATAAAGCCCCTTAACGCCATTTTATCTGGTGAGTCACGCTCAGAGCAACGCTTCATTATTGAAGCAGAAGTTTATCGTCACGGTAAATTAAAGAGTTCAAATAGCGCGGTGAACGAAGCTGTTTTACATGCGGGTAAGGTCGCCAACATGATTGAGTTTGAAGTTTATATTGATGGCTGTTTTATGTTTAGTCAGCGCTCAGATGGCTTGATCGTTTCAACGCCTACAGGATCAACGGCTTATTCAATGTCAGCAGGCGGACCCATTTTAACACCTAATCTTAATGCGTTAACCTTAGTCCCTATGTTTCCTCATACCTTAACAAGTCGGCCCATAGTAGTTGATGGCGATAGTGAAATAAAACTGGTACTCGCCAATGAAAATTATGAAAATTTGCAAGTCAGTTGCGATGGTCATGTTATCTTATCGGTTATGCCCGGTGATGAAGTTATCATTAAAAAAAGTGTCTATGCTTTAAGATTAATTCACCCTTTAGACCATGACTACTTTAATGTTTTACGTAACAAGTTAAGTTGGGGTAACAAGCTATATTAATCTTGGTAGTAAAAATCACCTGAAATAAAATGGAGTTTATTTAATCGATAAGGGTGAAATAACTTGCACAAAAACCAGTTACTGTATAAATTAACAGTAACTGGTTTTTTGTTCAGGGTGGCTTGTAGTTTTGCAGTAAGTCATCCATTTTACTTTGGGGCTACCATGCTTTTACAATTAAACATTCAAGACTTTGCTATTGTTCGTTCTCTGGATATCGACTGGCAAAAAGGTATGACAACCATCACTGGCGAAACCGGGGCAGGTAAATCTATTGCTATTGGTGCTCTTGGCTTATGTTTAGGCCAAAGAGCATTAACGAACGTTGTGCGTCCAAATTGTAAAAAAGCCGACCTTGCCGCAACCTTTGATATTAAAAACAATAAATTAGCTAAAAAATGGTTATCAAACCATGATTTACTTCATGAAGATGAATGTATTTTACGACGAGTAATATCAGCAGAAGGTCGCTCTAAAGCTTATATTAATGGCGGACAAGTTCCTTTAGCCCAATTAAAAGAAATAGCTCAGTTCTTAATCAATATTCATGGCCAACATGATCATCAACTATTAGTAAAACCAACAGAACAACGTCATCTGCTAGATAATTATGCTAACCACCAAGAACTCATCAATGAAGTAAAATATCATCATCAAAAATGGCAACAATTAACGGCGGAGTTCAAGCAACTACAAAATGAAAAGATTTCCAGGGATGCCAAACAACAACTACTTCAATATCAAGTAATAGAGCTTGATGAGTTTGCCTTAGAACAAGGTGAATTTGTTACTTTAGAAATTGACTTTAAACGCTATGCCAACGCACAAGACTTGCTTAACGAAACCCTTAGCTCACTGCAATGTTTAACCGAAAATGAACAGTTTAACATTGTTGATAATTTAAGCCGTACTTGTGACGATTTAACCGCGTTAAGTCAAGTTGATGGTAGCTTAACTAATATTGCTGCAATCTTAAAAGAGGCGCTGCTTCAAATTCAAGACGCTAGTACTGACTTAAAACACTATTATGAACAACTAGACCTAGATCCCGAAGCCTATGCGGCGATAGAGAGCCGCTACTCTCAAGCACTTCAATTAGCAAAGAAACACCATACATCACCGGAGAACATGGTAATACTCCACAATGAATTGTCAGCAGAACTTGCCTCCATTAACTCAGATGAAACTCGTTTAATAAATGTTAATGATGATATTGAACAGGCTAAGCACAATTATATCAGTGCAGCTCAAGTGCTATCAAAGTCACGAACTGACTCGGCGAAAAAATTAAGTAAGTTAATCAGTAAAAGTATGAATGAATTAAATATGCCTAACGGTCAATTTTTCATTGAAGTACAACAAGCAATTACAGATAGCACAGTTCACAAAGAGCAATTCTCTGCAAATGGCTTAGATACGGTTAATTTTTTAGTGAGTATTAATAAAGGCCAGCCACTCGAAGCAATGAACAAAGTAGCATCGGGTGGTGAATTATCTCGCATCAGTCTAGCCATGCAAGTGATATTAGCTAATAAGGTTGTCACACCAACATTGATATTCGATGAAGTCGATGTGGGTATTAGTGGTCCCACTGCCGCAATGGTAGGCTCTAAACTTCAAGAGTTAGCAAAAAATACGCAAGTCATATGTGTCACACATTTACCACAAGTCGCCAGTAAAGGTCACCAGCAATTGTTTGTTACGAAATTATCGGATGGCAAACACACAGAAACCACGATGACTGAACTAAATCAAAAAAATCGCGTCAAAGAAATTGCGCGCTTATTAGCCGGTGATAAAATCACTGAATTTAGCATGGCAAATGCGCAAGAATTACTCGCGAGTTAGTTATTTTTTTAAAATAGATGCTTTTTTAGTAAAAAAGCCTTGGAATCTTCTAACTCACAGCGTTATTATTACTGCTTAATTTTTAGAGGATGAATGTAAAACATGTTGTTTCGAGTTTTAGCTATTATATTAGCCTTGTCAATTACAGGGTGTTCAAGTTGGGTTTACCGTATAGATATTCCACAAGGTAATTATCTTGAGCAAAAAGATATCGACAAATTGCAAATTGCCATGACTAAAGAGCAAGTTAAGTTTATTTTGGGTAGTCCTGTAATAAATGATGCTTTTGATAAGGATACTTGGTATTACGTTTATCGTTTTAGATCGGGTCGCAGTGAAGAATTTAATGTTAATAAAAATTTCATTATTAAATTTGAAGATGACACGTTAATTTCTGCTGAAGGTGATTTCACTGTTTCTGATAATTTCAATACCCCAATGAAAAACTAAACAATATCGGTTAATTTTAACTATAAAAAAAAGTGGCTTTAGCCACTTTTTTTATAATCAAAATGACTGTTACTATTACAGAGGCTTTAAACGTCCACCGGTGATCTTATTAGCGCGCCCTTCTTCTTTAGCCTTTTCTGCTCGGCGCTTTCTAACCTCTTTGGGATCTGCAATTAACGGACGATAAATTTCAATACGATCTAAATCTTGTAAGACATCAGACAATTTTGCCACTTTATTCCATATACCTACTTTATCTATTGATAAATCAATTTCAGAAAATACTGCAACAATACCGGACTCAACTATCGCTTGCTCTATCGTTGTACCTTCATTGACGGACAATGATAATAACTCTTGTTTGTGGGCTAAACCATAGACCACCTCAACTTGAATTTTTTCACCGATCTGTAGAATATCAATAAGATCTTCAGACATCACCGTATACCTCTTTTGCCCTTTGAGTAAATGCTTTCACCATATTATTCGTTAAATGATTAAACACTCGACCAAACGCTAAATCAAAAACTTTATTAGAGAATTCATAATCCAAATTGAGACTTATTTTACACGCTTCATCTGATAACGCTTTTAAAGTCCAACTGCCAATCAACTTCTTAAATGGGCCATCGACTAAATTCAAAACAATTTTTTCATTACTGACCATGGTATTGGTTGTCGTAAACCACTTATTTAACCCCCCTTTTGAAACCAATAAAGCGGCGGTAATAGTGTCACCATCTTGTGAGATAATTTCACTGTCACCACAGTCAGGTATAAAACTAGGATAAGCTAAAATATCATTAATAAGTTGATACATTTCTTCTACACTATGCATCACTAAAGCACTACGATTGATTACTGGCATTGATCCTCCAAAAATATTAGCGCTATTATAACAAAGCTATCGCAAAACTCACTAATAGGATTGCAGTCAAACATCATTAAAGTTAGATTATCTGAAGTTACACTCAAATATTTACAATTAATTGTAAATCTAGATATAAAAACATCAATTAATCCGTATAATAGCCACCATTATGGCAAAGACAAAATCTAAAAAATCAAATAGCAATACTATAGCGTTAAACAAAAAATCTCGTCACGAATATACTCTTGGCGAAAAGTTTGAAGCAGGTATGAGCTTACAAGGCTGGGAAGTTAAAAGTATTCGCAGCGGCAAAGTTAACATTTCCGACTGTTACGTTTTTATTAAAGACGGAGAGGCGTATTTGTTGGGTGCTGAAATTCAATCATTACACGAAGCTTCTTCCCATGTGGTTTGTGATCCCGTTCGCGATAGAAAATTATTATTAAGTCGTAAACAGCTCGATAAATTAGCGATGCTAGTACAACGAGATGGCTTATCATTAATCGCTACCGCAATGTATTGGAAACAGTGCTGGGTCAAGCTTGAATTTTGTGTTGGCCGTGGTAAAAAACTCCATGACAAGCGAGCTGATATCAAAGATAGAGATTGGGCTAGAAGTAAAGAGCGTATGATGAAACAAGAAAAACGCTAATACCCTTGTCGACTGATATAAAAACAAACACAAAACGAACGTTATTTACTCACGTTGTGTAATTGCAAAAATCGAGTTAAAATAATAAATGTTGGGAGGTAAAATGACCAACAAGTAAAACTTTGGGGCGGATCTAGGATTCGACAAGATTCACGAAACCCAAGGTGCATGCCCAGGGGCGGTTGGCCTGGTAAAAAGCCGTAAAACAATAATTGCTAACGACGATACGTTCGCACTAGCCGCTTAGGCTAGCCATCACCTCAAAATCTCACCTATTGGTTAGAGGATTGATGGTCACCCCAAATAGGTTAGCGAGGGAAGCACGCTTGAGGCTGAACCGCGAAATAGTATCAAGCTCACCATGACGAAGCCTGTCGCTTGGCGTCTAATTGGTTAAATAAATAAGCGACTAAGCATGTAGTACCGAGGATGTAGGCTTTTTGGACGGGGGTTCGATTCCCCCCCGCTCCACCACACAAAGAATTAAAGACGCTCATTAGCGTCTTTTTTTTCGC
>CAWVSL010000003.1:0-118252 GCA_963933115.1 uncultured Colwellia sp. | reverse complement strand
TTTGTTTTTTGCCTCAATCCACTGTGCCATATATTTAGTACTTTTATGACTATGATGGTTAAGCATACTGCCTATAAAATTCTGGTGGCGATGAGCAGTTATATTTTTAAAAAGTACGGTTAATACCTCCTCAAATTTAGCGAAATGACGTTCAAGCTGATACATAGTTTTAGCATTATCAATTCCATTTTCACTGGCTTGTTGCCATAAAATTTCATCTTGATAAAGCGTGATAGCTTGTTCAGAAAATAAAACAGCGTCATTGGCAATGGCTCCACCCCAGGGTTTATCACTTTGCATGCTCTCTGCGCCAATATCTGTGGTGACTGAGGGCGTTCCACATCTCATAGCTTCGGCAAGTTTACCTTTTATACCGGCACCAAAACGGAGCGGTGCTAGACACACCCGTGCCGATTGCATAGCAAGTTCAGCATCATCAACCCACCCTTTGACCAAAAAACCTGACTTTTTATCGTGCAATGCCGTTGCTTTTGGCGGCGGGTAAGCACCATAAATCCATAATTCAGCCTGAGGCAATTGGGCTTTAATTAATGGCCAAATTTGCTGTTTTAACCATAATACAGCATCCCAATTAGGGGCATGCCTAAAGTTACCTATTGAGATAAAGTGATGCCGATCGTCATAAGCGACTTTGTCTTTCTCGAGTTCTTGGTCAGTAAACATAAATGGACTGTAATGTAGAAGGCTACTAGGGACTTTAAATAGACGCTCTAATAATTCAATTTCAACTCGCGAGATCATTAATGACAAATCACAACGGAATATAGCCGCTACCTCACGCTTTGCGATATCCGAGCTTAACAAATCATTGTCGACTAGCTCTCGGCCCTGTTTAAACGCATCATGACGGGCATGGCGTAAACAAAAAAGGTCCTCACTGTCTAAAATGCGAAGGGCTTGAGGGCAAGACTCACTAACTCGCCAACCAAACTGCTCTTCCATCATAAAACGGTCAAAAAGCACCACGTCAGGTTGTAGCTCTTTAGTAAATTGATCGAAACTTTCACAATTTAATGCTATTGGCTCAACCCTGATCGAAAGTTTTTTAAGATCAGCCATGTGTTCGGAAAGCTGAGCAGGACTCGCAAAGGTGATTTGATAATGCTGACGATGAAAAAAAGCAATCAGTTGCATCATTCTGTGGCCAGCAGCAGACGAATTTGGCTCAGGCCAAACATAGCCAATAATTAACAGTTTTTTCATGACGCTCGCTTAGGTTGTTTTTGTCAGTTAAGTTTAAAACTTAACTTTACGATAACTTTTTTCGGAAAACCCTGAAATATATCTGATATTATCCCATAGTATTCGTCTTTATACCGTTCTGATATCGCTAAGTAAATTCCTTCATAAAAAAAGCGAGCTAAGCTCGCTTTTTGTATAATTAACCAAGTTTATCGCTTGAAAATAATGGCAAATACTATATTTTCACCTCAAGCAATACTGAAGTTTTTAGTCTTTAATCACGTCTAACTTAGGAGCTTCAGCAGCAAGTTCTGGTTTTTTAATTTCTAATAATTCAATTTCAAATTGTAGAACAGCATTACCAGGAATAGTCGGTGGATTACCATTTGGACCATAAGCTAGATCTGAAGGGATAGTAAATTTATATTTAGCACCCACTGACATTAACTGAACACCTTCAGTCCAACCAGCAATAACACGGTTTAATGGAAACACCGCTGGCTGACCACGTTTAATTGAACTGTCAAACTCTTCACCATTTAATAAAGTGCCTGCGTAATGCACAACAACAGTATCAGTCGCTAATGGTTTTTCACCGTCAGCTTCAACAATAACTTCATATTGAATACCAGAGGCTGTGACTTTAACACCGTCACGATTTGCATTCTCAGCTAAAAAATTTTGCCCTTCTGCAATACCTTCTTCAGAAGCTTTGGCAGTCATTGCTTGTTGTTTAGTTTTCATTTGCTGATCAAGATTCGTTAATAATGCTTGAATCTCGTCTTGAGTCAATAAAGACTCTCCATCAATACTGTCTAAAAAACCATTTGAAATAAGCGATTTATCTAAATTTAGACCTAGCTTTTTTTGTTGCTCTAAATTACGTTGCATGTACATACCAATAGAAGCACCTAAGCCGTAAGCTTGTTTCTGAGCCTCAGTATCAAGTACGGGTGCTTTATCTGTTTCCTTTTTAGCTTCTTGGCTACAGCCAAGTAATGCCGATGCAGCGACAGCAATTAATGTTAGTTTATAAAATTTCATTGTTTCTCCATTTATTAACACAGCCGGAGAAGTTCCCCAAAGCCTATTGAAATGTTTATCTAATTGCCAAACTATTTCGGGATTAAATAAAAACGCCTTATAGTAACGATAATTCCAACAAGAAAAAAGACTTAAATTTTGTTGATGTATAATCACAAAAAAATAGTAGCTACAATTTAGTGCTTTCGCTTGATATCACTAATTACAAGGTTCTATCAGCAAGCCAATCGAATTTTGCTTTGTAAAATATTGATACAGGTCAATCCGAGGATTAATGCAAAGTTACAAACGCTACTACTTCTGATATTGCTATTAGAAATTATGCCGATTACTTGCTAATAGGTTAACGTAAGAGTGATGTTATTGATGTCACTAGGCTAGGCGGCTATCAGCTTAATTTTTAGGGTGCAGTTGTGTATAGTGTCGCTTTTGGCGATAATGCTAATATATTAACCGAAAGCTTTTCAGGATATGCTGAATTATGGCGAATACCCCAATAGAAAAAAATTTAATCGAATTACTTGAGCGTCGTTTAGATGCGTTAGAGTCTCGTAATGTCTTTCAAGACGATGTCATCGAACAGCTAAGTGAAGAGTTAGCTATTCATCAAGAAAAAATTGCTGAATTAACCGGCCAGTTACAACTAGTGGCAATACGTATAAAAGAAGCAAATTCTTCTATGCCTGAATCAGGTCAAGAAATCGAACCGCCACCACCGCACTTTTAATGGATAATTAACCGCTTAAATATTACTGTTTAAATACACCTATCACCTGCTCATGTTGCCTAACGACTTCTTCAACATGAGCTTCCGGTTGCGTCATTTGTTCACCACAACTAACACACGTCACTGTTTCTACATCATTTTCTTTGGTTAATGCCATGGTGTCTATAGCCTTGCACTTTGGGCATGCTGCACCAGCAATAAAGCGTTTTTTTTGTTTAACTCTCACAAGAGACTTCCAATTATTAAATGATTTTTAGCATTTTACCTTGAAGTACCCCCATAGGAAAAGAGACAATGTGAACGTATTTTTATTGGGCTTTAAAAACAGCTAAAATAATAGAGGATTACCGATTGATTACTGCTAGCGAATTAGGCTTAGATAGAGGGGCAAAAAACCTCATAATATCTTCTGACTTTACTATTCATCCAAACCATAAAGTTGGTCTAGTTGGTGCTAACGGCTGTGGTAAGTCATCACTTTTTGCTGCACTACTAGGTGAATTGCAACCTGATACTGGCGACCTATCTATGCCGGCAAGTTGGAGCGTAGCTACGGTAAGACAAGAAACGCCCTCTTTAGAAAAATCTGCCCTTGATTATGTGATGGATGGTGATAAAGAATTTCGTCAACTTGAGCAAGAGTTAACACAAGCTAGAGTAGATGATGATGGTAATAGGGAAGCGACATTAATTAATAAAATTGACAGTATTAATGGCTACAGCTTACCCGCAAGAGCTGGCGAACTTTTGCACGGCTTAGGGTTTTTACAGCCACAGCTTAGTAATGCAGTAAAAGACTTTTCTGGTGGTTGGCGCATGCGCTTAAATTTGGCACAAGCCTTAATTAGCCGAGCTGATTTATTATTACTTGATGAACCTACCAACCATTTAGATTTAGATGCGGTAATATGGCTACAGCGCTGGTTAAAACGTTTTACAGGTACTTTGGTATTAATATCTCATGACCGTGACTTCCTCGACACCGTCATCGGACAAATACTGCATATTGAGCATAAAAAAGCCAAATTATATACGGGTAATTATACCGCATTTGAACGACAGCGTGCCGAACACTTAGCCCAACAAGATGTTCAATATCAAAAACAAATAAAAGAAGCAGCACACCTTACCGCTTTTGTTGATCGCTTCAGAGCTAAAGCGAGTAAAGCAAAACAAGCGCAAAGCCGCTTAAAGCGATTGGAAAAATTACCTGACTTAGCACCGGCTCATGTTGATACACAATTTACATTCCGCTTTGAAAAGCCTGAAACCTTGCCTTATCCATTATTGGCATTAAAACAGAGTGAGTGCGGTTATAACCCTGAAACAATTATTCTAAAAAATGTCGCGTTAACACTAGTGCCTGGAAGTAGAATTGGCTTATTAGGGAGAAATGGCGCAGGCAAGTCAACACTTATAAAGTCACTCGCTGGCGAATTATTGCTTCAAAAAGGTGAACGATATTGTGCTCAAGAACTAAAGATTGGCTATTTCTCTCAACACCAACTTGAACAACTTCACCGAACCAGTAGCCCAATTGACCATATCGTTAGAGCTAAACCAGAGGTGACAGAATTACAAGCCCGCTCTTTTCTAGGGCGTTTTGGTTTTAGTGGCGATCAAGCTCTTTCCCCTATCGAAACGATGTCTGGTGGCGAAAAAGCACGTTTGGTCTTAGCACTTATTGTTCAAGAAAAACCTCAATTATTATTATTAGATGAACCTACCAACCATTTAGATTTAGAAATGCGTCAAGCACTCGTATTAGCGTTGCAAGATTTTGAAGGCGCCATGATTCTAATTGCTCATGACAGATTTTTACTTGAGTCTTGTGTTGATGAATTTTATTTGATTGCTAACGGACAGGTAAGTGATTTTGATGGTGACATTGACGATTATCAGCAATGGCTTACTGACGAGAAAAAACAAATCACCAAAAGTAATAAAACAGTCAATGAAAATACTGTTGACAAAAAACAGGTGCGCAAAGAACAAGCTGAACTAAGAAAAAAAGCAGCACCACTGCGTAAACAAGCGGACAAATTAGAAAAACAGATGCATCAATGGCAAGACGAATTGAATCAAGTTGAGGTGTCATTGTCGACCAGTGAAATATATCAAAGCGAGTATAAAACCAAACTGACTCAATTAATCAAACAACAAGCTCAATTAACAGGTAAGATTGAAGAGAACGAAATGCACTGGCTTGAACTTGAAGAGCAGGTTGAAGAAATAATGTCTCAGGCTACTTAAAACTGATAATCTTGCTAAACTCAAAAGAGTTTAGTTAAATGATCAAACACTATGTGGTTTAGCAATGGTTACTCAATAATAAGGATTTACTATGAAAAAGCACTCACTATTGATATTACTCGTTACTCTGATATTACCTTTTAGCTCAGTTGTATTAGCAAATGATTATCAACTAGGCATATATGAACTCAATCGCGGTCAATTTAAGGCGGCAATGGCGCAATTTGAACCTTTAGCGGAGGATGGTTTTACTCCTGCGCAATATCAACTTGCCATGATGTATAAAAATGGTCAAGGTGTCAGGAAAAATACTCAGAAAGCATTTGAGCTATTAACTTTGGCTGCAAAACAAAATGATTCAGATGCTCAATTTGATTTATCGTTGATGTATTCAGAAGGTAACGTGGTTGAAAAAGATCTCATTAAAGCGTTTAACTTAATGACTAGATCTGCAAATAAAGGCCTTGCCAGTGCCCAATATAATTTAGGTGTGATGTACTATAAAGGGCAAGGGGTAGCAAAAGATAACGTAAAAGCAGCTGACTGGTATCAAAAGGCGGCTAAATTAAATTATGCCCTGGCTCAATTCAATTTAGCCTTGATGTATTTTGAAGGCGAAGGTGTTGAAAAAAGCCTTGATAAGTCATATATTTGGAATGTTATTGCTTCTTATAATGGTTATGATGATGCGACTAAAAGCCGCGACATGGACGCTCATAAATTAACTAAAGCTGAGGTAACTTCAGCTAAAGAAAAAGCCGATGAAATATATCGTAAAATCATTCAACAAGCAGAGATAAACGCAAAAAAAGCAAGCGAAAAACGTTTCTATTAAACTCAATGACATCGCTAGTATTACTCTTTAATTATGATGCTTCAATCTTATAATTAAAGAGTAAATAATGAACATATAGTGACTTTGCTATCGATAAACAATAGCCAATTCATAACCTGCCTCCAGTAGTCATTAATGACTACTAACAATAAAGCAACAGATAAAATTTTGACTAAAAAAAAGGTACTTTACTTTTTAAGCTTTGGTTCTGTCAGCTTTTACTGTGGTGTGTTTTGGGTAAATTAATTCCTGTAATTTCTGCAATGATTTGTTTTTCTTTAATGCTAACGTACAATGGATTATCTTCTGCTGTGTTTAATAATCATACCTCATACTATGTTAACAAAAAGCCATTTTAAAGCCGCATGGTGGCTCACTAATCCTCATTTACAAACTATTGCCGCTAAGTGGTTAAGACGTAAAAAAAAGCTAACAACACTAACGCAAACATTAGAATTACCTGATGGTGACTTTCTTGATCTTGCTTGGACACAATTACCAGACAAAAAAAAATCAACGCCAATTATAGTCATCCTTCATGGCCTCGAAGGATCAGTAGAAAGTCATTATGTGAAGGGCATGCTAGCGACAATTAAGCAAAGAGGTTGGATAGGGCTATTAATGCACTTTAGAGGCTGTAGTGGCCGTGCCAACCGTTTAGCGGCGGCTTATCATTCAGGTGACACCCGAGATATCACTTATCTGGCGAATCTACTCAACGAACGTTATCACTCTAGTCCTTTATTTTTGTTGGGCTTTTCACTGGGGGGGAATGTGGTCAGTCGCTATTTATCTTTACACCCTAAGAATCCTTTTACCGCAGCAAGTATTGTTTGTGCGCCTCTACATTTAGCTAGTTGTAGCGAACGTATCAACCAAGGATTTTCTAAGGTTTATCAAAAATATTTAGTTAAAATGCTAAAAAGTAGTACCCAAGTCAAAATCAAATCAAAAATGATGACTAATATTTGCCCTGTCGCTTTTTCTCAAATTAAAACTATACGGGATTTTGATCACATCATTACCGCACCAATAAATGGTTTTACCAGTGCAGATGATTATTATCAAAAGGCGAGTGGCCTATTTGTGCTCCATAACATTAAACAACCCTGCTTGATTATCCATGCTGCTGATGATCCTTTTTTGAGTCATCAAGCGATTACTTTTGACAACACTTTACCTGAAAATGTTATCTTTGAAGCCAGTGAGCAAGGTGGTCATGTCGGCTTTATTTCTGGTATAAATCCTCTTAATCCAATCTATTGGCTTGAGCAACGTATTCCTCATTTTATTGCACAACATTTATCGGAATTAACAAAATGATTATCCCAATTGAAGAATTATCAAATGATACCTTAACGGCAATTCTTGAAGAGTTTGTTTTAAGAGAAGGTACCGAATATGGTGCTGAAGATGTTAGTTTAACTCAGAAAATTGCGCAAATTAAACAACAACTTACGCAAGGTTCTGTCGTGCTGGTTTATTCAGAGTTACATGAAACGGTTAATATTTTACCAAAAGAGCAATTCTTAGAAAACCCTGAAGAACAAAGTGATTAATTAACAGCTCATTACTTGAACGTTAAGACAAAACTCACTGGAACGGCATTACTAATGCTTGGCAGTTTTGCCAGTTCTTGTAGCTTTTTAACGCCCTCAGTTAAACCAAATTGTTGAGCGTTTACTATAATAGGCTTCATCGAACTTACCACAAAACTTTTCTCAGAAAGCTTTGCGACTAAGACGTCACTCATCACTTTTTGTTCTTGACCATGTAAGCTTATTTTACCCACTAGTTTTAATTTGCCCGTTTGGCCTACAGCGATTATGTTAAATTTTTTCATATCAAGTTGAGCAATAAAACTTGCTGTTGGATAGAGCTCTGTATTAAATAAAAATTCTTTCATTCGCTCATTTCTAATCACAACATTGCTATCAACACTTAAGAGATCAATGGTAAAATTGACGTGTCCATCACTTGTGAGGCTACCACTAAGTTCTTTGAAATGGTGGGCTTCAGCAACTTCGGTATTTTTAATTGAGATAAAACTTAAAGAAGAATGCTGATTGTCTAATTGCCAATCACTGAGTGCAGGAAAGGTAACTAAACTAATAAACAATAAAATAAAACGCATAATAACTCCGGTTAATTAATCCTTTAAAGGATAAGACTCCACCGCTGACTACCTAGTCGAACGATGTTTTTTGATGATTTTTTTCCAAGGGAAATCCCTTGACCCCAAACTTAAAAAATCAGGGTTGAGCAAACTTTCACGCTTATTGTAGCTCAGTGGTAGAAATTCACTATTGATAATACTCCCGCCCGCCTGTTCTAATATGCATTGGCTAGCACCTGTATCCCACTCACCCGTAACGCCAATACGTAAATAACAATCAGCTTCACCTTCTGCAATTAAGCAGTTTTTTAACGAACAACTTCCTAATTCAATATATTCATAATTAAGATCTGTATTGAGATATTGCCCCATTAAATTAAGTGCTTGCCGGCGACTGATGGCAACCTTTATAGCTCTATCTTGATGGTATTCTGCCACGCGAATTTGGTGACTTGCATGGGCCTCTTCTTTAAAGGCCCCGGTGTTTTTTTGGCCGTAGTACGTTGATTTGTGATCAGGCGCATGAATAACACCGATACTTGGCCAGCCGTTCTCAATCAAAGCAATATTAACAGCAAAGTCTCCACTGCCGATAATGAATTCACCCGTACCATCTATAGGGTCAAGCAACCAATACTTATCCCAATATTTACGTTCACTAAAAGGTAATGCGCCGACTTCCTCAGAGATGATAGGAATATTAGGCGTTAATGTTTTTAATTGATCCATTATAATATCGTTTGAAGCGATATCCGCACTAGTAACAGGACTATCATCTTCTTTTACTTGAGAGGTGAAATTACCTTGACGGTAATATTTCATCACTTCTACACCTGCTTTTTTTGCACTCTCAATAGCGATATTTAATAGTTTTTCGTTACTCATAACCCATTGCTCAAGTGATTAGGTTGATTTGAACTATCTGTAGTATTTTTTGTTAAGTAGTCTCTTATCAACATTAAAGCCGCAATACTTCGCGCTTCATTAAAGTTTGGCTCTTCCAGCAAAGCTTGATAATTGTCCAATTTCCATGGCACCACTTCTAGAGGTTCAGGCTCATCACCCTCGAGCTCTTCTTGATATAAACCTTCTGCTAAAAATATCATCATTTTAGCATTAAAAAATGCCGGGGCCATCATCACTTCTCTTATCGAGATGAGTTTTTCTGCACCATAACCAATCTCTTCTTTTAATTCTCTGTTAGCCGCTTGTGCAGCAACCTCTCCCTTATCAATTAACCCTTTAGGAAAACCTAATTCATAGGTGTGAGTACCTGCACAATACTCCCGTACTAATAGCATCGTATTCGCATCAAGCATTGGCACAATCATTACCGCACCACTGCCTGAACCCAGCATGCGCTCATATTGTCGTTTTTCACCATTACTAAAGGTTAAATCAAGCTGTTCAATACTAAAAAGTCGACTTTTAGCGACCCGGTTTCTTGCATTGATTATCGGTAGTTTTTGCTTGTCTGTCATCATTTGCCTTTATGCAAAGTTCTGATACCAAAGAGCTATAAATGGTATGATTAATTCTTCCCCTATAATACGCTGCTTTTAAGAGAAAAATCTATGCTTGATTGGTCACAAATCAAAACTGTTTTACTGGATATGGATGGTACCTTACTAGATTTACATTATGACAATCAATTTTGGCTAGAGCATCTACCTAAAAGGTACAGTGAAGAAGCAAAAATCAGTATAAAAGAAGCAAGAGAAAAATTAGCCAAGCATTACCAAAAGGTCGCTGGAACTATAGATTGGTATTGCCTTGATTATTGGGCTAAACAAACACAATTACCTATTGCAAAGTTAAAACGTGAAATAGAACATTTAATTGAATTACGAAGCGATGCTCATGAATTTCTGACCGCATTAAAAACCAGTGGCCGCGAAGTTATTTTAGTAACAAATGCTCATCCAGACAGTTTGGCTTTAAAGATTGAACGTACCGAGCTGGATAAATATTTTAATGTTTTATATTCCACTCATGAATTTGGTGTCACTAAAGAGTCACAACTTTTATGGCAACGTTTACAAAAGAAACAGCCTTTTGAACTCCATAGCACTTTATTTGTTGATGACAGTTTACCCATTTTAGAGTCAGCAAAATTATTTGGTATTAGACATTTATTAGCAATAACAAATCCTGACAGTAAGAAACCAGAAAATGTGTTTGACCAATTCCCAGCGATTAACGATTATAATTTGCTACTAAAGGATATTTTAAACAATCCCGTTTAGTCAGAAAATTAACGTTTAGAAAAACAAACGATATCGCCCTTGCTTATCAGTTTTACCCAAAAATGGTAATGCTGCTCTTAAATTATTAGGAAAACTTTTCGCTGGTTTTAGATATCCATTACCACTGATCTTTTTGGGGCGAACATAAGTGACAAAAGACAGACCTAAATCATTTTTTTCATCAATAGTTATTGCTAGAGCCCCTTGTTCACATGATAGTTTTGCCGCTAAGTCACCTAGTTTAACCGTCTCATTTAATGCCGACAGAGAAGGTTTTTTCCAGGTAATATTACCTTGTATTCTTCGGCAGATAGGCTGGTCAACAATTAAGGTTTCAATGAAGACATTGATCTCGCCGCTAGCAACTAATGCCACAGGTAGAATTAATTGCTGAGCAATAGCATCTGCTGACATTACCACTGTGGCATCACTAATGGTGATATCGGCTAATAACCCTGCCACTGATAACTTGCCACTAGGCCCCATACTAAAATCATCACCAAATTCAAGGTCAAGGCTTGGGTCTAAAGAAAAAAATGACCAGATATTTAAAGAAGCCTTCACATTATCAATCGTCACTTTAGGGTGAACAACTTCTTCAACCTTCATCTGCCACATAGTACCTTTTATACCACTTAATGTGATATTGCTCGGCAGTTTAATGTAACTAATAACAAAACTAGCGGGAACGGCGGCAATAACAAAAGCCAAATAAACACTCATAAAAATTGCCCCAATGGCAAACCACTGTTTCATCTTATATTCCTACACTTGGTAACATTAATTTTTTCCTAACTGTAAACGACGTACCCTAACTACACCTGATTTTTCACCACGAGTTAAATCGATACCTTGAACTTGTAAACCCTCACTAAGAGATAGTTGCTCTAACCATTTCAACAAGTCTTTAAAGGCAACTTCATCAATCCATACCTGTAATTCATTGCCCTGAGGTTGCATACGGGTTACCGTTATTTGATAATTTCTAGCCGTACGATTAACGATGCTAGAGATACTACCTGAACTTTTTTTGTTAGCCCCCTTATTCAACTGCTGGTAACGTGCGGTATTGCTATCCACCCAAGTTAATAACACTTGTTGTCTCGCAAGTTTCTTTGACGACTTGGCCAGATTTTCATTTAATGGTTGCCAAATTAAACTATAAAGTAAAAATATGCCGATTAACGTGGCCATAGCGGCTAATAATTTTTGCTCACGAACATCAAGCTGTTGCCACCAGTTCTTCATGATTTGCCCCTTATACTACTTGGCTCAGAAATACTAAATGAGCCTGAGACTTGATCATCTTGGTTACTTTGTGCCCCTTTTTTAACGCTTAATTGATTTTTTTCAATTTCTATTTTAAATTTATCAAAATATTGATAATCATTAGCGATTGCTTGAAGTCTAATTTCCTGGCGTTTACCATCAAATTTTAACGACTCGGGCTTTAATTCTGGTACCGCCTCAAAAGCTGGACGAATCTTACCTAGCATGACTAAAAAACCTGTTTGAGAATTACCGTCACCCACTTGAGTAAGTTTTCGTTTTAATTGGGATTTTATTGTGTTGACCCTAACATTTTTAGTGTTTGGGAAAGTTGCTTTATAACTATTGACTATCTCTTGCTCAACAGACTCTAGTTGTGAGTTCACCTGTAATAATTGCCCACCTTTTAAACCAACATTAAACAAGAGTGCAAAAATAGCAATACCTGCCGCCCATAACCAATTAGCGACTACTGGTGAACGTTTTTCGTGATACTGAAATTCACCTTGAAGTAAATTAAAGGGCTGTATTATTGCCTGTTGAGCAAGTAATGCTAAAGGTAACTCCTCTGGCATTGCTTTAATATTTAATTCGTTAGCACCAGAAGGTAACGTTGAGTAAGCATTAATAAGGAATGGACTCCCTTCATTTGTATCTGCCAACTCTTTGTTTTTATCATCTGCTGTATTAATCAATTGACTGCTGATAACAGCCCATGCCTGAGAATCAATGGTCATGGCTTGCCAAGGGCCTTGGCGAAGTATGACTTGTTGGTCTAAAACAATCGCACTGCAACCATCATTGACAAGGGGCATTGCCAGTGCGTCAGGCAACATTTTTTTAAAGTTGATATTGGCATCAGCAAACCACTGTTGCCATTGTTGCATAAGCGTTCTATCAATCGCTGCAACAAAACAATTCTGATGAGTTGATGCCTCTTGGTCTTGATTACTAACATCACCGTAGGCAAAAAACATTTGCTCTACATCTTGTGCTAGTTCTTCTTCTAGCATGTAAGGTACCGCTTGGTGCATTGCTCGAACTGATTTACTCGGTACATTTAAGCTTTTTAGTACCAAATCACAACTCGGTACTAAAACTATGACTTGCCTTTGCTGAGCTTTTTCAGACAACTGAACTAATTCACTGGCATTACTGAGCTTGCCACTGGCAATTATTTCTTCGTCGCTGGCTGAGTGAATCAACCAATGAATAGCATCCTGTGCTTGGCTGCCAATGCGGATATATAAATTTTCGGCCATTAATGTCGTCCTATCGTACGGCTAATTACGGTAATATTTTTATTATTTGCGACTTTGAGCATGGAATTAAGCGCAAAGTAACTGCCATTAAAACTGGTTGTCGTTTTGAGTGTAAAGTATTCGCTATCAACTACAAACTGATCTTTTATTTCATCTGATAACTTTATGTTGTTCATTTCTGGCAAACTAAAAAAGTCATTTAAGTCTTTAAAGCCATCTTCCTCTCGTGCAGACAAGATTTGACTCGCCTCATCACGGCTGCTCTTTAATAATGCTTGTAATAATTTAACACTGTCACTGCTAATGGTATTAATATTGATTTTATGTAAATCAGTAGCGGGTAATACACAAACATAAGGTTTTAATGCATAAATTACCGGCACAGTAAAATGGGCGACTACTCTCAACTCTTCAATACTGGCTAAAAAATTATTAGCTGATAAGTATGGAAACTCTAACGAAGCATAATCATTATCTTCAGCGCCTCCTGCGCTACTAATACCACTGTCATCATCAAGCCAGTCAGTTAACGCATCACCCATAGATTCAGCTTCAAACTGACCTATTCCTTCAATATTTAACGCTATAATCAGTTCTTCGAGTACCGCTCTGGCTGGTACTTTTATTTCTTGTACTGAACTATTTTTCTTGGCTTTGGTTCGCAAAGCATTTAAATTGAGACAGGCCTGCGAGTCAATAATTTCACCTGTTATTTGTCCATAATCAACCGGATATGTTGTCTCACCTTGCGCCCACATTTGACCTAAGTTTGTGGTGTTCGGGTCCTCGTCAAAAGTAGTAATCAATACCCGTTTAGCAAAAGCCTCTGCCCCCATGGCATACCAATAAGCTTGTTGATTAAAGATGATATTGGTTGAGCGCTGCATTTGCAATTGCAAACGAGCGGTCATTTCAGTTGCTAAAATAGCGGCTAAAGCAACAATTAATAAAACCGTAACTAACGCAACGCCTTGTTGCTTATTATTGACCATATCCATTTAACGGCCTAGCCTACCACGAGATCTTGGTAAAGGACTTGGTGAGCTATTTTCATCTGTTGACTGATTATTGCTTTGCTGCTCAAGCGCTCCTGCGATAAGAAATTGCCGACGCACTAAGCCATAATCTTCAAGTTCAAGTTCTATCGCAATCGCCGTAGGAACTTTTACGCTGTCTAATTTTTTTTGCCATTTTTTTCCGTCGTAATACTCAAAAGCTAATTGCTCAACACCGCTAATTAATGGTCGCACTTTAGGTTCTTGACCAACAACAGCATCAACAAAGTTAAAATGTAAGCGTTCTAAGGTTTTTTCATTTAATTGATAAGCCACTGACTGCATATTACTACGCGGTAACAATAACCCTGGATTTGTCCAACCTCCCCGAACAAATCCTAATGTTTGAAAATCAGAAAAAATGGCACTGCTGTCTGTATAAATAAACTCTTCAAGGGGCTCTTCCCCATTAAAACGAATACTTCGGTGAGCAATTTGTAAAAAATCACGTTCAATTAAAAGGAATGCTCGCTGCAATTCATTTTGTCTAGCGCTGCTTCGTTGTGAGTTTTCATCTGCGTTCAAAATAGTATCGAATAAGGTGAAACTTGATAAACTGATCACTGAAAAAATAGCAATGGCTAATAACACCTCAAGTAAAGTGAAGCCTTTGATTGCGCTCAACTGATGAATAACTATGACAGGTGATTTCCGCATTACTTGTCAGTTTTAGATATATAAGTCATCAAACTCGTTAACACTTGCTTGTCATCTTCAGCGAGGCGAACTTCCATGACAATAGCACGCATATCATTATCAGCAGTTTCAATCACTTTCTGTTGCCAATACCATTGACGACCTGCCATTTCTTCCTTACCTTTTTTGTTATTTTTAGGCGGCCAGGTTTGATCAACAGAACTGGTGACTAATTGATTAGAGGCAACCCAACTCGCTATCATTTTGGTTTCTAGATGATTTATATGGGTAAAATTATTACCTGCCGCACCCAACAGCGAAACCCCCGCTATAGCAAAAACTGCCATAGCAAGTAGTACTTCTAATAGGGTAAAACCGCGGTTGTTGAATTTATTATTACTCATCTAATCTAGGTCCCTCCACTTTAAGTGGCACACTATAAATACCAGTAACTCGATATAATGGTTGATTTTCATCATTGCCAATATCGCCAGAGAACTCTTCATTCAAATAAAAAGTCAAACTAAACGGGCTGATATCTCCTCCCGATAAAATGTACACTTGAGGAATGAGCTTTTTGGTTCTTTTGTTACTCGAACTATTGGGTTCAATCACTGTACCCCGATCATCTGTATTTATTTTGTCTTCATTCGCTTTATCATCAAAAGCACTTTCATTATCATCACCATTAGTAAAACCACTTTCTTTTAATAACTCAGTATCAAAGAATAGTGGCTCTTCAATAGGTAAATCATCAAGCTCTAAAGCTATTTCTACACCTTCTGGTAACACTGTTGACACTAGTAATTCATTTTCACCCACATCCGTCCAACGACTGCCATCATAGGCCAAGAAACGATAACTATTTTTATCAACAAGTAAGCCTAATTCTATATTGTTGAGCATAGAATATTCGGCCGCAAGTTCAAAAATACCAGCAAAACGCAGGCTGGTTTGTTGCAATAACTTTTCTTTTTTATCGCCACCGGCGTTAAATTGGACAAAAGCCACCATAACGCCAATCAACATAATAACGAGCATCATCTCTATCAAGGTAAAGCCTGATTTTTTTTTAATAACTTGAACCCTTGATAATGGTTTAACCTTCATAATAATCTCTAGGCACTTACGGCTCTCAGAAACAGTGAATTTATTGATAGTCACCCAAATTCCAGTTGCCAATATCATCGTCAGTGCCGGGTTCACCATCTGGTCCCATAGAAAAAACATCCATCTTGCTATTTTCACCGGGGTTTAATAATTGATATTCATTACCCCATGGATCATTAGGTAAACGTTGCACATAACCACCTTCAGGAAATCGGCGTGGCTCAGGTTCAATATCGGTGAGTGTGATTAAGGCTTCAAGCCCTTGATCAGTAGTGGGATAATCATAGTTGTCCATTTTGTACATTTTTAATGAGGTTTCTAAAGCGCTGACATCAGACACCGCTTTTTGCATATTTGCACGCTCTTGGCTGCCCATTAAATTAGGGACGACCATACTGGCAAGAATACCAATAATAACAACGACTACCATCATTTCTAAGATAGTAAAACCACGACTTATTTTAACTGTGTTTTTCATAATATGTTCCTAACTATGGGTTAAAGTTTACCCACCAACTAAGGTGTTTAATTGTAAAATTGGTTCTAAAATGGCGACGACAATAAATAATACCACTACAGCCATAGATACCATCAGTGCAGGCTCAAAGGCTTTAAGTGAAATATTGATCAGCGCTTCAAATTCTCGGTCTTGGTTGTCAGCAGCTCGTCCTAGCATATGTTCTAATTTACCACTTTTTTCACCACTGGCGATCATGTGAAGCATCATCGGTGGAAATAGTTTAGTTTGCTCTAAAGCGACTCGCAAACTCGCCCCTTCTCTCACTCGGTTAGAGGCTTCCCTCACTTGTTTTTTCATGTATAAATTATCTAACACATCTCCCGATATTTTCATACTATCGAGTAGGGGAACAGCACTGGCTGTTAAAATACTTAATGTTCGAGAAAATCGGGCGGTATTAACGCCTTTGACCACTTTACCAATGGCAGGGATTGCAATTAACCTTTGATGGAAGGCAAGTTTGAACGCTGGGTTTTTCAATAGCTGACTAAAGAGTAATAACATTCCGGCAAAACCTAAAACCAAAAACAAGCCATAGGATTGTAAAAAATCACTACTGGCAATTAAAAATTTTGTTGTCCCCGGCAGGTTCTCTCCCATATGTTCAAATTGACCAACAATTTTAGGTACGACTTTGGTTAGTAAGATAGCAATAACACCAACAGCGACTACCGTCATAATAATGGGGTAGACTAATGCTTGGATGAGCTGTGAACGCATTTGCTGACGTTGCTCGGTGTAATCGGCTAAACGGTCAAGCACTTTATCGAGGTGCCCTGATTTTTCACCAGCGGCGACCATAGCGCGAAATAAGTAATTAAAAACCTGTGGATATTCAGCCATACTCTCTGCCAAAGCGTAGCCTTCAGTCACTTTAGTGCGTACTGCCATGATCATACTTTTCAAGCTGTTTTTTTCGCACTGTTCAGCCACCGCCATAAGTGATTCCTCAAGCGGTAAACCTGACTCCACTAGTGTGGCTAATTGACGAGTAATTAATGCTAATTCACTTGAAGAGACTTTGCCGCCCTTAATTTTTCCTTGGCTAAAGCTTTGACCTGAAGATTTTTTTGTTAAGCTTGGTATGACTTCTGTTGGCATCAAACCTTGCTCACGGAGTAAATTACGCACTTGCCTAGCGGTATCACCTTCGATAACACCCTTTATCATTTTGCCTCGGCTATTTACTGCTTGGTAATCAAATGCTGCCATAAGAAATTTACCTAATCCTCACGTGTGACACGTAAAACTTCTTGGAGGGTTGTAACACCCTCCATTACTCTATCAAAGCCATTTCGTCTAATGCTAGGAATTGATTTACGTAAATATTTTTCAATGGCTTGTTCACCTTTACCGTTATGAATCAGTTCACGGACTTTATCATCAACCGGTAATAATTCATGAATACCTGTTCGACCACGGTAGCCTTTAAAGTTACATTCGGCACAGCCGACAGCACGATAAATTGACTCTTTGCTATCTTTTGGCAAACCTAACAGATGAAGTTCTTCTTCGTCGGGTAGGTGAGATTCTCTGCAATGCGGGCATAAAGTTCGCACTAATCGCTGCGCTAATACACCCAGTAAACTTGACGATAATAAAAAAGGTTCTACACCCATATCTTCCATACGCGTAATAGCACCGGTTGCGCTATTTGTATGTAAAGTCGATAGCACTAAGTGACCGGTCAAACTCGCTTGAACAGCAATTTGTGCTGTTTCAAGATCACGAATCTCACCTATCATCACTACATCGGGGTCTTGGCGTAAAATAGCCCGTAATCCTCGAGCAAAGGTCATGTCGACTTTAGTATTGACTTGGGTTTGACCTATGCCTTCGATAGCGTATTCGATGGGATCTTCGACAGTTAAAATATTACGTTCTTTAGCATCAATTTGCGTTAAGCCGGCATAGAGCGTAGTACTTTTACCTGAGCCCGTAGGGCCGGTAACTAAAATAATACCGTGAGGTTTCTCAATAAGCTTAGAAAATAACCCACGATTAGTTTCTGTCATGCCTAACTCTTCGAGATCAAGACGCACTGAATTTTTATCAAGTAACCTTAAGACTACCCTCTCACCATGACCTGTCGGCATAGTAGACACCCTGACATCAACGGCACGACCACCGATTTTCAACGAAATCCGTCCATCTTGGGGGATCCGCTTTTCAGCAATATCTAATTTTGCCATAACCTTGATACGTGAGACTAACAAAGAGGCTAACTTGCGATGCGGCTTTAATACTTCTCGTAAAACACCGTCGATACGAAAACGAATTTGAAGCGAACTCTCAAATGTTTCCACATGAATATCAGAGGCATTTTCTTTGATGGCTTCACTGAGCATGGCGTTGATTAATTTAATAATCGGTGCATCATCTTCATTTTCTAATAAATCTTCACTTTCTGTTATTTCATCGGCAAGAGAATACAAGTCAACTTCATTACCAATGTCTTCCATCATTTGCTGTGCTTCAGATGAGTCTCGCTGGTAGACTTCCATTAATAAATTTTTAAAATCATTTAGCTCAAGAAAGTCAAAACGAAAGGGAGCGCGAAGCATCCGACGAGCTTCTAAAATAGCATTTTGACTAACATCTTCTAAGCAATGCAACACATAACCATCATCGTCTTGACTGAGTAATACATTATAACGTTGCGCATAACCGAAGGGAAAACGTAAACGTTCAACTGTTTTAGAGTCATCTCCATCAGTTACATCTGACTCTAAGTCATTTTTCAGTGATGTGTCATCGGATAAGTTATCTATCAATAAATCATCGACTGCAGCTAAAATTTCACCCTTTGAGGGCTCAGTAACATTAGTCATCATTGAACTTGGTTATCTATGCTAAGAGGCTTAACCTCAAACATCGATGGAGGATTAAGTTCTTCTTTGCTGCCGTCACTATTCTCTTGTTTGCCTTCGTCCATATATTCATCGAAGGCAGGCGGAAGTGTTAACACGTCATTCCAATCAGGCAATAATGGTAACTTTTCGTTGTGCATTAACGACAACCCCTCTTCTCGCTTACGAATTTGATCAGCGCGAATAAAGTTATACTTATCTTTTGCCAACGTATTCATCATTGCACTACTAGTGATAATGGTTGGACGAATAAAGACCATCAAATTACGTTTTCTAGTGGTATTGCTCGTTGACTTAAACAAGTGGCCAATAAAAGGAAGATCGCCAAGAAGTGGTACTTTCTGGACACTCTCTTGAACATCTTCGTCAATTAAACCACCCAAAATCACGGTTTCTCCCGTATTTGCCATAACGGTTGTTTTTATTTCGCGTTTATTAATCGAGATATCAACACCCGTTGTGCCACTTACCGATGAAACTTCTTGTTCAATGGTTAGTTGTACCCCAGAGCCTTCATTGACTTGGGGTGTAACCAATAGCTTAATCCCAACTTCTTGACGGTCGACCGTTTGGAAAGGGTTATTGTTATTACTACCCGTAGCTGAACCAGTAATAATAGGCACTTCTTGACCAACAATAAAATAGGCTTCTTCATTCTCTAACGTAGTGATACTTGGAGTGGCTAAAATATTAGAGTTAGTGTCGCTACTGACGGCTTGAATGATGGCACCCCAGTCATTCTTCATAATACCAAACATCATACCGCTAACAGAGCCTAAGGCGTTTGCTAATAATGAATAATCACCATTAGTATCAGGTTTATTGTATCCCTCTTGAACTACCTCACCATTACTCGGGCTAAATACTGGCGGTACATAATCACCAGGAATATTTTCTGCGGCAATAGCACCACCAACTACAGAGCTAATAGGTGCAGGGCCATTATTAAATTGGGTAAACCCCCCTTGTTCGCTATACCACTGAACACCTAGCTGTACACCATCACTTTCAAAGACTTCAACAATTATAGCTTCTATAAGTACCTGTGCTCTTGGCACATCAAGCTTGAAAATAACTGAAGCGAGTGAACGTAGCATATCGGGCTGAGCTGTAATGACTAACGTATTAGTAGACTCATGGGCTTCAATACTGATGTTGCGTTTTTTACTATTATTTTTAGTTGACGATCCAGATTGGGAGTCTGCTTTAATAGACTCACTGACACCTTTTAGAACTTTTACTAATTCTTTTGACTTGGCATATTTAAGATAAAATACGCGGGTATTACCACTAGTCTCTAGTTCGCTATCTAAGCGCGAAATTAATTTAATAATACGTTCTCTTGCTTGTATTTCACCACTCACAATTACACTGTTCGTTCGTTCATCAGCGACAACTTTAGGAATTAAAAACGTTGGCGTACCTTTATTACCTGACGTTGTTTTATTCATCGCTTCAATGATGCGAACAAGCTCAACTGCTGAGGCAAATTGTAACTTAACAATCTTAACGTCTTGATCACCAGCACGATCAACTTTTTCAATAATTTTAACCAAGCGGTTAACCACTGCAGCAGTACCCGTTAACATAATAACATTGGCTGGGTCATAATTAACAACATTACCACCACCGGCTTGATCAGAGAGCTGACGAAGTAAAGGTACCAATTCGCGCACAGTTACATTTTTAACTTCAACCACTCTGGTGACCATTTCATCACCCATGCCAGGATTCTCACTACTAACAACAGGGATGGATGATGTTTTAGCATCTTTATTACGAATAATTTTAATAATGTTATTATCCATCTGCACCGCAGCGAAACCATAGACCTCCAACACGTTTAAGAAAAATTGATAATATTGATCTTCTGTTAATAAATCATAACTTCGAACATTGATTTTTCCACGAACATTTGAATCAACGATCATCGTTTTTTTCAAACTTTTACCGACAATATTAACAAACTCAGTAAGTTCAGTATCTTTAAAGTTAGGTGAATAAGTTGTGGCACTTACTGAGGCGCTGATGAAGAAACCATTAATTAATATTGCCGCAATCAAAGCTGAGCGGCAGCTTGCTAACGAATGTACGCTACGACTGTTTATTGTAAAAAATATTCGTTTACAAAGGTTGCGCATAAAAAAATTCCTCATCACTTCTGTATCTTCCTAATTTTCTTTAGTTATTTATATAAACTTAATTATCTATACTAAACAATATTTCTGTCATATTGTCTTCACGTTTTACCAACAAAGACACTTGATTTTCTTGCCTTAACGCCATCATAGCTTGTGCAGCTTCACTCGGTACAGTTAAGTCAAAGCCATTCATTTGAACAGCAACATCACCTGACTTTAAACCAGAACGGTTGAAAAACTCTGAATTTTTACCTGGCATCAATCTATAACCCAAGATATCACCACCACTTCGTTTAGGCACAATTTTTAAATAATCCGTTATTTTCCCTGGGTCCTTAAAAAGGTCCGCTTTAAGGTTACTTGCTTCTTTAGATAATTGCTTATTTTGACGCATATCAATCACAGTAGAAGCATTCTCTTTCTGTTGTTCTTGTTTTTTAATTTGATTAGGTACACTCGTCGAGAGTTTTTTATAATCAATACCATCAAGCATTAATGTTTCCATTCGTCCTGACTGCTTAATAATTACTCGATTAGTTAATACCTGCTCTAAAGTTGCTTTAGTTCCAGTGATAACATCACCAATACCGTAAGTTTCTTGTCTGCCATTGTTTTCAATAATGGCAGCAGAAGCGCTAATGTCATCACTAGCGACTGCCGCAGATAAGGTGAGATTCAAACGTGTTTCTGGTGCATCTTCAATTTCAATAGTTTTTACCGACGGTGACGCATTATAAACACCAAATAAATGCAATTTCTGTAATTTACTAATACTAACCGTTTCGTCTTTATTACTTTGCATATTTTTCGACGTTTTTACACTTTGACTTGATATTTGTCCGCTTGGCACAAACATCCAAGTAGCTTGAGATGCTAAATAGGCAATATAAATCAACAACACGCCACTGATTGTTTTGGCGATTTGCTGTTGAGGAAGTTTAACTAATACATCAGTTAATGAAACTAAGCTGTTTGGTAATTGCATGATTTTTATAATTAAAAGTTAGTTTATTAATGAAAGATTTTTTAACATCGTGTTATTAAAAATTAGATGCTAAAGGATAGTACTTGACCCGTGCTCAACCAACAAGCATTGTCTTAATTTTTTAACACTTTTTTACACTTAAAATTTATAAATGGTATATTTTAACTAGCGTACTGCCATGACAATTTCGCAAAGGGAGTCTACTGGTGACAACAAAAAATAATGCTAAAGAAATTAGTAATACCGCTATTCGTCTTGATAAATGGCTTTGGGCCGCAAGGTTTTTCAAAACTCGCGCCATTGCCAAACAAATGATTGACGGGGGTAAGGTTTTTTATAATGGTCAACGAACAAAATCAGGAAAAAGTGTCACTCTAGGGGATACCATTAAAATACGCCAAGGTTTTGATGAAAAAGAAATTACGGTAATGGCACTTGCAGACAAAAGAAGAGATGCAACTTTTGCTGTAACTTTATACCAAGAGACAACCACTAGTATAAAAATTAGAGAAAAGACATCACTGGCCCGCCAACAGGGCATACTACTTAGCCCAGCAAGCGACAGTAAACCAGACAAAAAACAACGCCGACAAATCCGGCAATTAAAAGAAGGATTTAATGAATAATGACTAGCCCTGACGTTTTAAATCGCTATTTATTTGATGACCTCCATGCTCGTGGAGAATTAGTACAACTATCAAAAAGCTATCAACAAAATATTGATAAACATAACTATCCACAAGGTGTCCGTATTTTGCTAGGGGAGTTGATGGCCGCAACCTGCTTATTAACCGCAACCATAAAATTTGAAGGTGATATCACAGTACAATTGCAAGGCGATGGTCCTGTCGCTTATATGTCGATGAATGGTAATAATAAGCAAGCAATGCGTGGCATCGCCCGCTTAAGTGAAAACACCGAACTGATGGGCTTAAAAGCCTTGATTGGCAAAGGTAATATGATCATTACCATTAGACCGAAAAATGCTGAAGCCTATCAAGGTATTGTTGCTCTAGAGAAAGAAACATTAGCAGAATGCTTAGCGCATTATTTTGATGTGTCTGAACAAATCCCGACAAAAATTTGGTTATTTAGTGACGATGAAAAACAACAAGTAGCTGGTAGCTTAATTCAATTGTTACCTGGTAGCGACGACGCCAATGGTGGTGATAAAGAAAAGCAACAAAGTGACTTTGACCATTTATGTCAGTTAACCCATACCATTAAAACGGAAGAAATTTTCAGTCTTGATGCCCAAACTTTGCTATATCGGTTATACCATCAAGAGCAAGTGAGACTTTTTGACCCCCAGCCCGTCTCTTTTGTTTGTGGTTGTTCGAGCGAAAAATGTTTATCGGCTATAGCTCAAATTGAACCTAGTGAGATTAAATCTATAATAGAGGAACAAGGAAATGTCAGCATGACTTGTGAATATTGTTTAACAACTTATGCTTTTGATGAGCCACAACTTTCTAGTTATATAGATGAGATTAAGCATTAGATGATGTAGTTAAGAGATAAAATGGTTACTTAATTTCAATTTTAGGTAGCCAACGATTGGTTAATTTTGGCTCGACAATGTTATTAAAGATTATAGCGAGGACATTCTTAATCAGCCATAATCAAAACTTGCTAGTTAAGTCGTTTATTTCCTTGTAAGTTTTTCGCTATTTATTACAGCAGACAATATTATTTAACTCTGTATTAACGAGTAAGCTATCGATTTTTGTTTGAAAAATTTTCATTTGAGTTACTAATATTTCGGCCGTCATCAGGTTTTTTTTTCAAACTAACGACCAATATGCCGATTAAAATTAATCCTCCAGATATCACTAATTCATACGTTAACGCTTCATTAATAAAAACAATACCGCCCAACGCAGCAATGAGAGGCACGGATAACTGGGAAATAGCCGCTTGGGTAATTGATAAGTTTTTTAATGCCAAATACCAGAGACTATAACCGACACCAGAAGCCACCGAGCCAGAAGTAATCGCATAAAAAAAACCTTGCCAACTAATAGAGTATGTCAATAAACTCACCAGTAAAAAAACAAACGCTATTGGGATACAGCGAATAAAGTTTTCACTGGTAACTAAAATAGGGTCTTCCACATCTCTTCCCACCAAAGTATAAAATGCCCAAGAAACACCCGCAATCACCATTAATATAAATCCACTAAAAGCAGGCTGCGTTGCACTAGGTAACATGAGTAGTATAAAACCGGCAAATGAAATGAACACTCCTAGCCACTCGATAAGATGTAAACGATGACCTTTGCAAAGCATTACCCCGATCATGGAAAACTGTACACTAGCAAATAGTATCAACGCGCCAGTGGCTGTGTTTAATTTAACGTAGGCGAAAGAAAAAAAGGCCGCGTAAAAAAATAGCATTGCTGATGCAAACCATCCCTTAGTATTGGCAAAACTAAAGATACGAGGCAGAGAAAGTTTGTTGGTGTCGGTAAAAAAAAGAACAATAAAGCTTAACGTAATCGCACCCGATAATAGCCGAACACCAGTAAAACCAGCCGGGTCTATACCTGCGTTGCCTAAAGCAAGTCGGCATAAAACAGAATTGGCGGCAAAAGCAATTAGTGCTAAACAACTGGTTAATATGGTTTTTTTAATTATTGGCATATCTTTTTTTTCTGTTGATGGTTGCTAATGCTTTTTTGATCATGGTAATTGATCAAGTAATCATTATGACAAAGGCGCATCCATCAGGCCAATAATTAACTAATAATACGTTTATATTTTTAACCTTTTAATACTAAAACCATTAATTGATGATCTGATCTATTTATACTTTTCTGTGTATTCCTGTTATTTTTACTTTTAATTACACTTTAATCCCGGGACTAAGTTTTAATCACTATGACAAGATTACTCCACTTTTTCTTTGCGTTTTTGTTTACCTAAGCATTTACTCAACTCTTTTGAGGGCTATATTTAGCAAGATAGCTTGCCGCATCATCAACTATCAAGGGAGGACTAAATAGATACCCCTGTATAATATCGCACTGCATGCTTTGTAAAATAGAACGTTGTTGCTCTGTTTCAACACACTCTGCCACTATCATCATATCCAGACTTTTCCCTAACGTGATGATGGACTGCACTATCCCTTCGTTAGCTTGGCTTTGCCCAAGTCCGGTGATAAAACTGCCGTCTATTTTAAGCGTCCCAATAGGTAAATCTTTTAAATAACTCATACAAGAATAGCCCGTTCCAAAATCATCAATGGCTATATTGATGCCAATAGCTTGCAAAGTACGCAATACCGAGACAGCGGTTATTCTTGAATTGATGAAGGTATTCTCGGTTAATTCAATCTCCAGGTATTTTGGCGCTAAACCGGTATCGGTGAGTGTCGATTGAATGTTTTCGACACAATCAGGATGCATAATAAATGATGCAGATAAATTCACCGCTACCGTTACCGGTGAAAACCCCGCTCTTTGCCACATTTTATTTTGCTTACAGGCTTGAGCTAATATCCACAGACTTAACTCATACATAAGCCCTACTTCTTCTATAACTGGCAAAAATTCAGTGGGAGGTACAAATCTACCGTTAAGGTTCCACCTTATCAACGCTTCAAAACCAACAATACACTCACTGTCAACCGCCACTTGTGGCTGATAAACTAAAAAGAAATCTTTATTTTCTAATGCCTTATGCACCTGCATTTCCATTGTTAACCGTTGTACCGAATCGTTAAGCATATCCCGTTCAAAGTACTCATGCTTTCCCAGACCTTTTTCTTTAGCTTTGTACATACTAATATCGGCATGCTTTAATAAGCTTAGGCTGTCTTTACCATCTTTTGGAAAGCGGGCGACACCAATACTGGTAGAAACATGTAAAAGGTGATCTTCCACCACCATTGGGCGACACAGCTCCAAAATGATTTTTTTAATAATATGCTCAATATGGAAAACTCCTTCAACATTCTCGAGCAGGATAACAAACTCATCTCCCCCCCAACGGCTTATGGAATCAGATTTACGTAGCGTGTTAGATAACTTATCAGCTACCTGCACTAGGAGTTCATCGCCTATACGGTGCCCCAGACTGTCATTGATAATTTTAAACCTATCTAAATCAAGAAACAGCAAAGCTATTTCAGTTTTGCTTCTCTTTGCAGCATGAATGCCGTGTGAAAGCCTTTCCATCAGTAAATGTCGGTTGGGTAATTGGGTCAATTCGTCATAGTTGGCACGCTGAAAGAGTTGTCTCTCGTGAGTCTCTATTGTGTCCAACATAGTGTTGACACCTAAAATAAGTTCTCCAATTTCATCACCTCGATGAGTATCAAGTCGCTTGTGATAGCTTTTGTTTTCGGCAATGTAGCCTACCAAATTAATCAATTCTAGGATGGGTGCAGTGAGTCTTTTTTGCAGTTGCCAATTGAGTATAAATGCCATTATTAGGCTGGCAAAAAGAACCGAACTTGATATTAATAGGTAGTTATTTTTCTGAACGTTTAAAGACTTGGTATCAGCTGATAAGACAATGACGCCAAGATAATCATCACCCATCATTATCCGTTGTGACAGGTAAACATTCTCATTTTTAAAAAATGCATTATTTTTATAATCCTCAACAGGTACGTCAATAACCTGACCCACACGCTTATATTCAGCAAATAATTCCATATCAGTATTATAAATTTGTACATAACGGGTCGCTTTATATTTTTTAAGGGAAGAAAGCAAAACGTTTCCTGCTTCATTGTCATTAAAGATCAGTGCAGAGCGACTCGTCGCTGCTAATAAGTTGATTTTACTATTCATATCCTCTATCAGATTATTTTGATAATCATTAATAAAATTTGAATAGAGCAGCCCAGACATAATCAATAAGGGGAGAATATTAATTCCCATCACAGCGAACAGTTGTTTATAAAAGAAACTGACTCTATTTTTGTGAGGATTTTTTTGGAAAATAGTCATGACCTAAACCTTGCTAATTTCAATAGTTCAGAGCTAACAATCACATTGAGCGAATTAATTTTTTCTAGATCAATTTCAAAACGTAATTTACCTTGTTCTACATAAAAAAACAGAGCACCATTTGGAAAAGCAGTGCCAACAGAATCAGCTACGATGACCGTATGGTCTAACTGTATAGTTATTTTCTTCTCTCCCTCCCTAACAAAGAGCAATTCACATCCACCTGCGGTTTCAAGAGATAATACCTCCACAGTTTTTTGTAACTTGCCGACTCTTCTATTAGCAACCAATTCCTCCAAAAACTCAAAAAATGCCGATGAGCCATCTACACAAATTCTGATTGAAGAAGGTCGTTCACTTTTGGCTAAGATTGGCCACTCAATAAATTTGGTAAAGTTAAACAGGTAGGCGGCTTTGAGTTTATCTTCCTTACTTAATGAATGTTCTGCGTTAACGCTACTACAAAGTAAAAGACTCAATAAACTTATAAGACAGCCCCTAGACATGATTCTACGTAATTGGTTTAGTCGTATTGGCAATCGCATATTTATATTACATTACTCTTGAAATCGAAACAGCGCTTTGCCATTTTTCTTTGGGCTGTGGTCCATTCAAATTTTGGTAAACAGGCTTGCCTATTTCTAGGCTCAGACGATAGTCTTTGGCTATTTGCCATAAAATACCTAATCGGACATTGATTTTTTTACCTCCATAAAGATCAGGGTTAGTAATACCTGCTGGATATGGGAAGGGTGAGTTAACCAAGAGCGAATCATCCTGACCATGAATAGGAAGGCTGTACATAAAATTTACTCTAACAAAGGTTTGGATTGTAGGGGATAAGTCAATTCTATAACCACCATGTAGGCTATAATTGTTGCCAAGTCGGTAGTTTCGATCATTGGTGCCTGATCGTATATTGGCAGATAAGCCAACATTAAAGTCATGCGCGCCTGTATTTATATAGCTAAATTCAAACGGAAAATCATAAGTGCCAGAGCCCAATTGCATAGTGTAAGGGAGCTGCTGTTCTCCAGGCTCTCTTGGTGTATCGCCCGTTTCATCAATTGAACCCGTGGGAAGGTTTAAACCAAAAGAGAATCGCCACACTCCGGTGTCAGAATCGGCATCAAACCATTTATAACTCGCTAAAATCGAGGCATCACCCACGCCTTGGGTTTTGATGGTAAAATATTCATAATTACCCACAATACTAATGTGATCAGTACGTTGTTGGATATAAGGCACCGAAATACGCCCATGCCAATGGGGACTAAACTGATAGCCTAAAGCAAAAATTTGGGCTTTTTGAGTGATCAGTGTAGGTAAAATTGGGAAGTTTTTAGCGGTTCGCGTTTCACTTGGTCCATTCCAAAGCACTTCGTCGAAACTTAACGCTTTGGTGCCATCAAGATATCCCTCAAACTCCACGGTTTTAAACTGATAGGTCAGCGACCATGGCGAGGTTTGATTATCATAGAGTTTAACGTCATAAATACTTTGATTAAACAGTTGCTGCATACTCATTTCAGCGAATTCTGCTGGCGTATTTTGCCCAACAGACTGAGAGGAAAATAATATTATCAATAGTATTAAATATTTCATTCTGATTACCCCTGCTCAACAGCGTTTAAATTATATCCATTTATCATAAAATATAACGCACTTTAGTCTAAAAACCACATTTTCTGAGCTATTTATACAATATATTATTTTTGTTTGGCTAGGATTTTTCTACGCCATTCAATTTTTACTAAGTATTTATCACAGATGAAAATTTAATCATTTTTTACTAATCGGTATTATTATCTATTTTTTATAACAACTTTAGGGCAGGATAGTAAATCAAATAGAGTGACTGTTTATTTTAATTTATCACCGCCAGCGCTCAATAATTCAACTATAAATAACGCTAAATACTGACTAAATGATTAACTGTTAGGTAAGTAACCACTTAACTTAACTTTAAAAACATTAACTTTAATAACCTATTAAATCATTGATAATAAAATCAATGATTATTTGTCAATGATGATGTAGCTTTCATTGACACGCTGACTCTAACTAACAGGAGATTACAACTTTGGATGTAAGTAAACATGGCTTAAGTAAAAGCCTTAAACAAATAGATATTTTAGTCCTTTCATTTGGCGCTATGATTGGTTGGTCTTGGGTGGTATTAATTTCACAATTAATGGAGCGAGCGGGTAGCTTTGGTGCCATTATTGCCACTCTAATCGCCGGAGGGGTGATTGTCGTTATCGGCATGATATATGCCGAACTTACTGCAGCCATGCCTGAGGTGGGTGGCGAGCATGCCTATAGTTTGCGAGCGATGGGTAAAACCTCGTCATTTTATTGTACTTGGGCCATTGTTTTTGCCTACATCTCCGTTGTTGCTTTTGAAGCAGTGGCATTACCTGATGTCTTAACACGGGTATTTCCTGGATTGGGCAATGGTGAGTTATGGACAATTAGTGGTTACAGTATTTATCTAGATCAAGTCCTTATCGGTTCCTTAGCGTCAATAGTCATCACTTGGATTAATATTCGTGGGGTAAGGATTGCCGCCATAATTCAAGGTGTTGTGGTCGCAGTCATTGTCTTATCTGGACTGGCGTTATTTATTGGCTTGGGCGTTCACGGTGAAGCCGTTAATATGACCCCACTAATTGTCGGTGGTGGTACTGGCATTCTTGCTGCCATGGCATTAGTACCCTTTATGATGGTCGGCTTTGATATTATTCCACAAGCGGCTGAAGAAATTGATTTACCACCCAAAAAAATTGGTCAACTGCTGGTATTGTCAATCGTAATGGCTATTGTATGGTATTTGTTGATTGAGTTAGCCGTTGGTATGTTACTTGACGCTGATGCTCGAAGTGCTTCCAAATTAGCCACCGTTGATGCAACCCAAGCAGCTTGGGGACGAACGGGTGCTTTGATCTTATTACTGGGTGGTGTAGCCGGTATTTTGACCAGCTGGAACGGCTTTTTATTAGGCGGTAGCCGTGCTTTATTTGCCATGGCATCAAGTGGTATGGTTCCAAGTTTTTTAGCAAAAGTACATCCAAAATATAAAACACCGGTTAATGCCATTTTATTTATCGGCATACTTGGCACGCTAGCACCACTTTTAGGACGCCCTGCGCTGCTTTGGTTTGTAAACGCTGGTAGCTTAGGCTTAATGATATCGTATATATTTGTTTGTGGTTCTTTTTTATTGTTGAGATACAATGAACCTGAAATGCTGCGTCCCTATCAAGCACCTGGTGGTAAATTATTGGGTTGGTTTGGTTTACTGGCCAGTTTGCTGATGATCAGTCTTTATTTACCTGGCATGCCAGCCGCATTGGCTTGGCCACAAGAATGGATGATGGTTATTGCCTGGTTTGGCGCGGGTAGTTTACTTTACTTTTATCCCAAAAAAGCTGTTGGCAGTAAAGCCTTTCGTACTTTGGATGAAAAGAGCTAGCTATTGACGATTATACCTAATTCAAAAAGGCCACTTAAATAAGTGGCCTTTTTAGTTTTAAAATGATGACAGTCAACTAACAACCCAATAATTAGATAACCTGACAGTTCAGCTTTAAAACTAACAATATTAACTACGATTCATCATTATTTACCTAAAAAAAAGCCTTCGCAACAATGCGAAGGCTTTATTTTTAATAGGTGAGCTGACCATAAGCCGGGTTTTGTCTAGGACAATCATTCGTCTAGGCCTTAAATCACTCTAAGGCTCAAGCAACCTACCCGGTTTCCACGCGAGCCACGCTTATACTATTTAAAAATAGTCATGAAACCCTATTTGGTCTTGCTCCGGGTGGAGTTTACCCTGCAATTACTGTTACCAGCAATCCGGTGCGCTCTTACCGCACCCTTTCAGCCTTACCTGTTCCTCTTGCGAGGTCATCGGCGGTCTTCTCTCTGTTGCACTTGTCGTCGGCTTGCGCCGCCCAGGCGTTACCTGGCACCCTGCTCATTGGAGCCCGGACTTTCCTCCCCTTTACCCGTATACCTTTAGCTTACACCTCAGATACAACGATAAAGCAGCGATTGTCTGGTCAACTCGACGCGCATTCTACCTGCTGAGCCTACATCGAGCAAGTATAAGCTAAGCTCTAATGTAACGAAGCCACAATCTCTCTAAAAAAGGCGATGGTTTCTAACTTAGAATTTCGGCTATCCGAAAAATTTTTATCGGCGCTATTTTTAACAATGATGATATTTTCTTGTTGGTTAACATAAATATATTGGCCATAAACACCTACGCAAAAAAACTCACCAGCAATACTCTCTGGTGGTAGCCAAATTTGAAAACCATAGCCGAGTTGATTCTCTCCTGATTTTAAGTAATCCGCGCCTGCGGTAGTCGATGCCTTCAGCCAACGTTCAGAGACTAACTGCTCACCGTTCCAGTTGCCATTATTTAATAATAACCGACCAAATCGGGCATAATCACTAGTAACCACATTCAAGCCTCCTAGGGCAAAAGCTGCACCTTTTGAGTCAGTGATCCAAACAGCGTCACTTTGCATACCAATTTTAGCCCAAATACGCTCTTGTAATAAATGAACTAACGATTGGCCACTAACTCGCCTAATAATCATCCCAATAACATGGGTGTCCATACTGACATAATGAAAGACTTTTCCTGGTTCAGATTCGCCTTCAAGCTCGGATGTCATTTCATCTAACGAACCCCCAACGGCCAATACTCTGCCCATTTTATTAATATCTGAGTTGAAATCATGATAATTTTCATCCCATTTAACACCCGAAGACATTTGTAAAACATGTCTCACTTTAACGCTTTCATAACCAGAGCCTTTCATTTCTGGTAAATAAAAACTCACAGGTTTTTCAATATCAATTTTCCCTGCATCAACTTGCATACCAAATAATACGGAAACAAAAGATTTAGCCATCGACCAAGAAATACGTTTATCGCCACTTTTAGTCCCTAAGTAATAGTCTTCAAAAGTAACTTCATCATTTTTAATCACCATAAGCGCGGTAGTTGCCCGACGTTTAAGAAAGTCATTAACAACAACTGCTTCGTTCCGGTAGGTAAAGTTTTCAGGAAGGTCTTTGCTTGCTTGAGTAAATTGATAAGTTGTACCTGTTTTTAAAATAGGTAGAGAGAGTGTAGCCTGCTCCATATTTGAAAAATTACTAACAATTTTCTCTTGATCAAATAGGGTGATAATAGCATGTAATCGATATATTTTTTCTAGGTTAAACAACGCGATAATGGTAAGTAAAATAACCAGCGAGATAATCATTTTTTTTATAGTATTCATCTCTTCTCTTTAGCTAATTAGAATTTTAATTAGCATAACTTATTTTAAATTTTTTGTAACTCTTCTAAATAAACATCCAGGATCAAGTGACTACGAGCCCCTTTGCTAGTAATGGCTGAAAAATTAGTATAAAAATTACGACCATGGGCCTCAATAGGGCGAAGTTTATCTTTAGCTGTCCAGCGCTGGGCAAAGTGAGTAGGTAAAAAACCAATAAAACGTCCGGTTAAAATTAAAAAGATGATACCTTCTCTATCCGTTGATGATGCCGTTGCTTTGAGTCTTCGTTGTTGCTCTTTAATATCGGGTGATTGCGGATAGCTAGGGACAACCGCATCGTATTCTGCCAATGCATCATCACTTATTTCATATAAATCTTGCTTAAATAGCGGGTGTTGTTGACTGCAGTATAATAATGATTGTTCTTTGTATAGCGGCGCATAAGCTAGCCCTGGCAAAGTACGAAATTCAGGTACAACGCCAATATGTAATTTACCATTTAATACCCCACTTTCTATCTCGGTAGGTGGCATCATTCGAATATTAATCACTACGTCAGGGGCACGGAATTTTAATGCACTCAATGCTTTGGTAATACTCATCTTTTCGATGGTGACTAAATTATCCGTGATCCCTATATTAAGTTCGCCGACTAAGTCGGTATTAATCGCATTAATCTCAGCACGAAAATTTTCTATACTGCCCAATAACTGCATAGCTGATTGATAAACTTGCTCACCTTGCGGGGTGATCGAAAACCCTGAACGACCGCGATGACATAGTTTCATACTCAACAAGGATTCAAGTTCAGAAATCGCTAAACTGATTGCTGGCCGACTAATATTAAGCTCAACCTCTGCTGCAGCAAATCCTCCAGATTCAATGACTACGCGATAAATTCGTAATAACCGAATATGAGCATCCCCTAATTGCCGAGGTAATAAGTTTTTATTTTTTGTCATCTCAATTCTCAATTATTCAAAAATAAGTCTCACTAGATATAACTAAACACTTATTGATTTTTAATTTTAGTAAGGTAAGTAATTACTTAACTTAACTTTAAAAACATTAACTTTAATAACCTATTAAATCATCGATAATGAAGACATACAATCGCTAAAAGCGAGAAAAAGTCAACTGAACAACTTGTTGAGGTAACAAAAATGAATAATAACCAAAAAGATAACCATGGCATCAGCCAAGAACAACTTGATGCGCATTGGATGCCCTATACCGGTAATCGTGAATTTAAGAAAGATCCACGTATTATCGTATCCGCTAAAGGTCATTATTATACCGACAGTAAAGGCCGACAAATATTCGATGGCCTTTCTGGACTTTGGACCTGTGGCGCAGGACATTCACGACCAGAGATCACTGAAGCGGTAAGTAAACAATTGGCAACCTTAGATTATTCCCCTGCCTTTCAATTTGGTCACCCTAAATCATTTGAATTAGCTCACCGTATTACCCAATTAATGCCTGAAGGCTTGAACCGAGTATTTTTTACCGGTTCTGGCTCTGAATCAGTAGAGACGGCATTAAAAATTGCCCGTGGTTACTGGCGCAAAAAAGGTATGGCGAGTAAAACACGTTTTGTTGGTAGAGCCAAAGGTTATCATGGTGTTAACTTTGGTGGCATTAGCGTAGGCGGTATTGGCCCTAACCGGGCGATTTTTGGCCAAGGTATAGAAGCCTGTCATTTAGCCCATACCATGACCAGCGAAAATCGGTATTCAAAAGGAATGCCAATACAAGGTGCTAATTTAGCCGATGAATTAGAACAAATGGTGGCCTTGTATGACGCTTCCAATATTGCTGCGGTTATTGTTGAACCACTTGCGGGTTCAGCGGGAGTTATCCCACCACCCGTGGGCTATTTAAAACGCCTACGTGAACTTTGTACTAAACATAATATATTATTAATTTTTGATGAAGTTATTACTGCGTTTGGTCGTATGGGCTCAAATACAGGTGCAGAAGAGTTTGGTGTAACACCTGATTTAATGACCGTAGCAAAACAACTGACTAACGGTACTATTCCTATGGGTGCTGTAGTTGCTAAACAAGAAATCTATGATACCTTTTTGGAAACTGGCGGACCTGAATACATGTTAGAATTACCTCATGGTTACACTTATTCAGCCCACCCTGTTGCCTGCGCAGCAGCATTAGCTTCATTAGACATCCTAGCAAATGATAAATTACCAGAGCGGGTTAAATCAGTTGCGCCGTATTTTGAAGAGGTCCTACATGGCTTGAAAGGCTCAAACCATGTCACTGATATTCGGAATTACGGTTTAGCGGGCGCCTTAACGATTAGTCCTTATGGTGCTGAACAAGGTAAAGCCGAACCGGCTAAACGTCCTTATGAGATAGGCATGAAGATGTGGCAGAAAGGCTTTTATGTCCGCTACGGTGCCGACACTATTCAACTAGGATTGCCTTTTACTACGGAATCATCTGAAATTGATAGTTTAATAAATGCTCTTGGCGAAACACTTAGCGAAATTAAATAACAACAATACTATTTTCAATAAACACTGAAAATAGTGACCAAATTTACCGATTTAAGGAATAACACATGAATACTATTGGCCACCTAATTAATGGTGAAATGATCAATAACGATACTCGTACACAAGAGGTTTTTAACCCCGCAACAGGTGAGGCAACTAAAAAGGTAGCACTGGCCAGTAAGCAAACTGTTGAGCAAGCAATTACTGCTGCAGAAGCTGCTTTTCCTGCATGGCGAAATACTCCACCGATCAAACGTGCTCGTGTAATGTTTCGTTTCAAAGAATTATTAGAGAAAAATGCGGACAAAATTTGCCAGCTAATTGGTCAGGAACACGGTAAAATTTGTCATGACGCAGCAGGTGAATTACAACGTGGAATTGAAAACGTAGAATACGCTTGTGGTGCACCTCAATTACTAAAAGGTGAGCATAGCAAAAATGTTGGGCCAAACATTGATTCTTGGAGTGAGTTTCAACCGTTAGGTGTGGTTGCTGGTATTACCCCTTTTAATTTTCCCGCCATGGTACCCATGTGGATGTTTCCATTGGCCATTGTTTGTGGCAATACTTTTATATTAAAGCCGTCAGAACGTGATCCAAGCTCAACCTTGCTTATTGCTCAATTACTCAAAGAAGCTGGCTTACCTGACGGCGTAATGAATGTCGTTAATGGCGATAAAGAAGCCGTTGATACACTGCTTAATGATCAGCGCATCAAAGCGGTAAGTTTTGTTGGCTCAACGCCTATTGCTGAATATATTTATGCAACAGCAAGTGCTAACGGTAAACGTTGCCAAGCGTTAGGTGGTGCAAAAAACCACGCAATCATCATGCCTGATGCCGATATGGACAATACAGCTAACCAATTGCTTGGTGCCGCTTTTGGCTCATCAGGTGAGCGTTGTATGGCGCTTTCTGTTGCTGTTGCCGTAGGTGATGAAGCTGCTGACGCACTCATTGCTAAAATAACAGAAGGTATGAAGGGATTCAGTGTTGGCGAATACAGTAATGCCAATAACGATTTTGGCCCAGTTATTACAGCTGCACACCGCGATAAAGTTAATGGCTTTATCGAAAGTGCACAACAAGAAGGCGCCACGCTTGTTGTAGATGGCCGTAATCCTAAAATTGAAGGTTTTAACAATGGCTTTTTTGTTGGTGCCACCTTAATCGATCATGTCACTCAAGACATGCTAAGTTATCAAGCTGAAATCTTTGGCCCTGTACTGCAAGTTGTTCGTGTAAAAACGATGCAAGAAGCGATGCAGTTAATCAATGACCATGAATATGGTAATGGTACCTGTATCTTTACCCGTGATGGCGAAGCAGCTCGCTATTTCTCTGACAATATTCAAGTTGGTATGGTGGGTATAAATGTCCCATTGCCCGTACCCGTCGCTTACCACAGCTTTGGTGGTTGGAAACGTTCTTTATTTGGTGACTTGCACGCTTACGGCCCTGATGGGGTGCGTTTTTATACTAAACGTAAAACCATTACTCAACGCTGGCCATCAAGTGGTGTGCGTGAAGGGGTCAGTTTTGCTTTTCCAAGTTAACTGTTTATAAAGGTAAGACAAAACAGAGAAATCAATAAGACCTCAACATTAATTTTTTGGGGTCTTATTTTATTAAGACTTGTGTATAATCGTTAACAATGGAGTGGCACAAAAATGAGAATAATAGACACCTCTCACTTATTTTAATGAGCACCTAATGTCAGATAAAAAGATCATCCGATTACATCCCTCACCAAAAAATTTAGCTCAAGCAACTACTGTATTGGACGAGCAGATGTTCGAGTCGGCAATGCCAGCACAACATAACCATTGTTATTATGAAGATGCCGCAATAGGCCTCTATATTGGTGTCTGGGATACGACTGATATGGTTTCAAAACCAGCACCTTATGCTTATGATGAGTTTATGGTTTTGCTTGAAGGCCAAGTAGGTATTCACAATATTAAAACGGGCGAGCTTGAAATAGTTAATGCCGGTGAGGCGATTGTTATCCCTCATGGCTATGACTGCCAGTGGCAACAAAAGGGTTATTTGCGAAAATTTTATGTTAGATCAAAGCACCCTGATGAAATAACACCTACAGAGCCTACTTGCGAAGGCCTTATTAATATCAGTAAAGTCCATCAAGGTGAAACGGCAAGTACTGACTCAAACAGTAATATCAAGGTCACTGTTAGTGGTGATAGCTTTATTATGAAGGCAGGTCAGACGGTGAAAAAAGGCCAACACCTTTACCAAAGTCATAGTGGCAATTTTTTCTCAGGTATTTGGCAAAGTGAGCAGTTTGAAACCCAGCAACAAGCATTTCCACGCAATGAATTTATCTATATTGAGTCTGGCGAACTAGTCTGCATTGACCAAGATAACCAAGCCCATAGATTTAGTAAAGGTGATGCATGCTTTATCCCTAAAGGCACAATATGCCATTGGCGCGTAGATGAAAGTGTTTGCACTTTTTATGCCGTGCTTCAGTCCACTCGCTAAACTAAATAACCGTATGTAAACTTACTAGACCCCTTAATAATAAATAATCTTTTCAAAGAGCTAACTTAAGGGAGACTATTAGGTATACTTTAGCAATTAATTTTCACCTTTTGATTAGAGCGACTCTCTTGAAATATTTTTTGTCCTTATTACTTTATCGCATAGTATTACTGATACTTGCTCCAGTTATCCTTAGTTTTTTATTGATAAAGTCGTGGAAAAATCCAGCCTTTCGCTTTCGTTTAACTGAACGTTTAGGATTAGTCCCCCGCTCGTTAAGATCAGCAGGTATCATAGTTCATGCATCGAGTGTTGGCGAAGTTATTGCCCTTAAACCTTTTATAGAAGAACTGCTTTTATCTTATCCTGAATTACCGATTACTTTGACCACTTTTACCCCTACAGGCTCAGCTCAAGTCAAAAAATTATTTGCCGAGCGTGTCCAGCACTGTTATTTACCTTTAGACATTTTTATTTGTACTTGGTTTTTTCTGAACAAACTAAAACCCCAAGCTATTGTATTTATGGAGACAGAACTTTGGCCTAACTTAATTACTCAAGCAGCTAATAATAAAATAAAACTGTTACTGGTAAACGCCAGATTATCCGGACATTCATTGAAAAGTTATAAAAAGCTAAGCTGGTTAATTCAACCAACATTAAATTGTTTTGATGCGATTTTGCCACAGTCAAAAACTAACCTTGAAAATTTCATTGCGTTAGGAGCAAAAAAATTAAAATGCCAAGTAGTCGGCAACTTGAAATTTGATATTAGCCATAATGCGAATATTGAGGCTAAAAGCCTAGAGTTAAGCAATTTCTTAACCAAAAATCGTAAGGTATGGTTAATCGCTAGCACTCATCAAGGTGATGAAGAACTTGCGATACAGGCTTTTAAGAGGCTAATAAAAACCCAGCCAAATTTATTGCTTGTCCTAGTCCCACGGCATCCTGAGCGCTTCGATAGGGTCGAGAAGCTTTGTAAAAAACATCAATTAACCGTTATTAAGCGAAGTGAGAAAAAACAGGTAACTGAGTCGACTCAAGTTTGGTTATTAGACTCTATCGGAGAGTTAATGGCAGCATACGCGCTTGCCGATATAGTCACCATGGGCGGTAGTTTTAACCAGGTCAATGGTCATAACCCCCTTGAGCCTGCACTTTTTAAAAAGGCCATCATTGTTGGTCCTTTTATGGCCAATTTTTTAGAAATTGAACAGCAGCTTAAACGTGTTAATGGTTTACTACCATTGGTTTCTAGCGAACTTGATGAATTGGTTCAAGCAGTGGACTCATTAATAGTTGATGAATTAAAGCAAGAACGCCTAGGTAACAATGCTTACCAACTTGTACAGGATAATCAAGGGGCGAGCAAAAGAAGTGTAATGAAGTTACAAACGCTAATTGAAGACTCAACAAAAATAATTCATCTTCACGTTGGTAATATTTACTGCCAATATAATGTCAATTTATTAGCTAATGTTAAACCACAGATGTTATCAAGCGATTATTGGCAACAGAAAAATGCGATCGTTGGCTCAGCACAAGGCCGAGGGACAACCTGGTTTATTGAGCATCAAGAACAGCAATGGGTATTACGTCATTACTATCGTGGCGGGCTTATAGGTAAATTTAATAAAGACCATTATATTTTCACCTCTCAAGCAGAAACCCGTGCCACCAAAGAGTTCGAATTACTGACGGTTATGCAAACATGGCAATTACCGGCACCTAAGCCGGTAGCTTGCCGCGTGATACGCAAAGGAATGTTTTATCAAGCCGACCTTTTAAGCACTCGAATAAAAAATGCTAATGATTTAGTGGCAATACTCATAGAACAGCCAATAAGTGATGATGTTTGGTTTCGCATTGGACAAATGATTAAACAATTTCACGACAAAGGTATTTATCATCATGATTTAAATGCCCATAATATATTACTTGATAATAATGAAAAACCTTGGCTAATAGACTTTGACCGCGGAGATTTACGGCCAATAAATAAAAATTGGCCAGAGGCTAATTTGCAAAGATTACTTCGCTCGTTTAGAAAAGAACATCAAAAACTACCTAATTTTTCATGGCAAGAAGAGAATTGGACGATATTACTAAAAGGCTATCGTGACTTAGCTAACTCAACCTCTGTTTAATCGATATTTATCATCACTCTAATTATTTTTCTTCTGCCGCTGCATCAGTCAATTCAATCTATACAATGTATAACAAAGATAACGCCTAAAAATTAATGCTGTGATTAATATTCGTAATAGGTAGGTAAAAGTGGTTAGTTGTCCGCAGACTCAAAGACACCTGCTAGCTATACTTTATTTAAATGACAGGTTAACTTTAAGTAATCTCTAAAGATTCCTCACATTTTTTCATATACATTTCACGTGCTTTCATAAGCTCAGGTAAGCCAATCTCAGTAGTATAAGGGCGAATAATCACTAAAATCTTTAATACCCCTTCATAAAACACAGCCTCATTGATTTCAACATTATTATTCTGTGTTTGATAAAAACTCAACCAAAACGTATTGACTAAACGTAATAAACTGACAATATCAGCTAACTCATCGTTCTCAAAATTAATGACATTGGCCTCTTTGAGAGAAATCATCATATTACTCACCCTAACGGTAATAATATGCTGAACTTCAACATACTTATCATGAAGAGCCGGGTCTCTAGCTAATAAAACAGGGAGATTACTATAGAAAAAACGGAATTTCATCATCGCTTGAAAAACAGCGTCCATATATAAAATGATGACATCAAGCGGTTTTCCACTCTGTGTAGATTCTGGGATAGTATCAAGGACAATATTTCGCGCATATTCTTCATAAATAGAGAGAATAATATCTTCTTTGTTGCGAAAGTGATAATACAAGTTGCCCGGGCTTATACCGAGATGAGCAGCAATATGGTTAGTAGTAACATTTCGTTCGCCTTGTTCATTAAATAGGGCAATGCTCGCTTGTATAATCTTATCGCGTGTTTTCATGAAATATAGCTATTTATACTTAAAAAAGTGATTGGACATAATACTATCAAAAAGTGCTTCACGGGAAGTCTTTCGAGTAAATACTTTAAGAAAAATTGCCTTGTTAGTTGCCATTTGGTAAAAATTCGCTTTACAATGGTGCTATCAGCGTTCAAATTTATAATAACTATGACAATAAAAGCAATTTATCCAGGGACCTTTGACCCCGTAACTAATGGCCATACCGATTTAATTGAACGCGCAAGTCGCTTATTTAATCAGGTAATCGTTGGTATAGCAGCAAGCCCAAGTAAGAAACCGCTATTCGATTTAGCCCATCGTGTTAAAATGCTGGAAAAAGTTACTCAACATTTACCCAATGTCACTGTTATCGGTTTTAGTGGTCTCTTAGTTGATTTTGCTGAAGAAAATGGTGCTCAGGTATTAATACGTGGCTTACGTGCGGTATCTGATTTTGAGTATGAATTTCAATTGGCCAATATGAACCGTCGCTTATCGCCAGATTTAGAAAGCGTATTTTTGACACCCGCTGAAGAGAACTCTTTTATCTCATCAACACTGGTAAAAGAAGTTGCCTTACACCGAGGTAATGTTAATCAATTTGTTCACCCAGTAGTGGAGACAGCTTTAATAAGTGCGCTTAAAAAATAGCCTTGCCTTTGTAACCTATCAAATATGAGACTATTCTGTTTGGCAGCTTGGGCAATATACTGAGCTGCGATTAGATTGCCTAATCTCTTCTAGCTTATCATTACACGTTAAACACTTTTCCCCTCCTCTACCATATACCAGTAACGATTGAGCAAAGTAGCCTGGTTTACCGTCAGCCTGTGTGAAATCTTTTAATGTGGTGCCACCTTGCGTAATAGCATCAGCCAATACTTTTTTAATAATGTTCGTCAGTTTATCAAATCTTAACTCATTAATAGTACCTGCCAAGGTCGTTGGTAAAATTCCTGCTAAAAATAACGCTTCATTTGCATAAATATTACCAACACCAACGACGATATGATTATTCATTAGAAAACTTTTAACGGGCACCTTTCTATTTTTAGCTTTACTGAATAAGTAACCTGCAGCGAATCCAGCATCTAAAGGCTCAGGCCCCATTTTAGCTAAGAGCCCTTGTTCGTCAATATGTTCTTTAAACCACAGAACTGCGCCAAAACGTCTAGGATCATTGAGTCTTAAGGTTTTGTTATGCTCAAAGGCTAAATCGAAGTGATCATGCTTAACTACCGGCGTACTGGTATCAATAATCCTAACCGTACCTGACATACCAAGATGTAAAACCAAAGTACCACTAGTAAATCTGATAAGTAAATATTTGGCTCTGCGCTCTACTTTCTCTACTTTTTGTCCTGTGAGTAACTTAACCTCATCAGGAATTGGCCAACGCAGTCGAGGAACACGAACAGCAACAGCGACAACTGTTTTATCAAGGATATGTGGGCTAATGCCTAAACGGCACACTTCAACTTCGGGTAATTCAGGCATAACTAGCTTCGCTATTGTTGGCTCGGATAAATTTATTTACTTATTTACTTCCATTGGTATCAATTGCTTATAACGTTCTGGCGGCATAGCGACCCACAAATTAAGCGTTTTGTCGTGAATCAGTAACTGATCGACTAATGGATACAAGATTAACTCTTGAGTCTCTGCTTTACCTGCTAAGTTGATTAAAACCTCAATACCCTTTTGTCCTGAAACGTCGATACCTTCTGCCTGCAATAAGCCTGTACTTTGCTGCCAGACTAACATCATTTGTCCAATGGCTTGTTTATTAATTTCAGCTAAACCTTGGCTTTTTTTAATACGCCACGACAGACCTGTGCGCTCAATAATAAACTTGTCACGGACTTCTAAAGTTAAAATGACAGCATGAGGCAATACAATGAACTGTTCGCCATCGGTATTGAGTATTCTGTCATTATTATCAGGAAATAATCTATAGTTCATCAAATTAAGTAATAAGATCATCACCACAGCACTGATAATAATAACGTTATTCCAGGCAGGACGAGATAGTTTCATGGGTAATTGGTATAACCTTTTAATCAAAGTAATGAAGACCATCATACTGAATTTTTGGCAATAAAAAACCCGGTAAGTCCGGGTTTTTAAAAATTCTAGAAGCAAAATTATTTAATTTTAGCTTCTTTATAGATTACGTGCTTACGTACTCTTGGATCGAATTTTTTGATTTCCATTTTTTCAGGCATGGTTTTTTTATTTTTATCTGTAGTATAAAAATGACCAGTACCTGCACTAGAAACTAAACGAATTTTATCACGCATGATGATTCCTTAAACTTTTTCGCCACGGGCACGAAGATCAGTTAATACTGCATCGATGCCTTTTTTATCGATAATACGCATTCCTTTCGGAGTTAAACGTAATTTAACGAAACAATTTTCACTCTCAACCCAAAAACGGTGAGATTGAAGGTTAGGTAAAAAACGACGACGAGTCGCGTTTCTTGCCTTCGAACGGTTGTTTCCAACCATTGGCTTCTTGCCGGTTACTTGGCAAACTTTAGACATGTGAGTCACTCCAAAAATTAATGTCAGCTCGAGCTATTTTTCCCCTAGGCCGTCGCCTAAGGATCGTAAAATTAGGTGGCACATTATAGAGAAAGTAAATGTTGAATGCTAGCTTTTCTGACTTTTAAAGATCAATGTTTGCTTTTATCTTTGCTTTACAGGAGATTAGCTTAAAAAACTCACTATTATTGACCCGTTTTAATCTGGAGTTGTCGTTTAATCGTGCTGTTTTATTTCTTCCTTGTACCGTTTATCATTAATTAATCAATTTCTGATTTAAGTAGTAGAGCCAGTTTTTTTTGTTTTTTTTCATGACAACATTCATTGACTAAAATTCTAATAATATGAGATTTAGCTAACTGACTTTCTTTAGATAATAAGTTTAACTGGACAATAGCGTCTTCACTTAAAGTAAAAGTGGCATGACGCTTTGTTGATTTACATTTTTTTAATTGATTTTTTGGCCAATCAGTCACTTTGGTCATAATAGGTTGATCTAAATTTGTCTTTGCTGAACTAACAACCGAAGTCTTACCGGCAGCATAATTTTCTGCATCAGCAATAAACTCATCAGCAGTCACTTTTTTCTTTTTAGCTTTACTGACACTAGATTTTTTTAAATCAATTAAACTCATATGAGTCATCCGGTGTCATGGCCATAAGCTCTTCAGCTATCGCAATCATTTCTAGCGCCGCTTTGCCTTCAGGGTCTAGTTCTAATACGGATAAACCTTGTTCTTCACTATCATCATAGATATTACGATTATATGTCACCGCATTAAGTACATTTATGCCATATGAGCTACAAACCTCTTTTGCTTCATTAATCCGTTTTAATTGACTGGGCAATGCCGGGCATTGAGCAATTAGAAATGATGCCAGTAATTTAGGGTTAACCATTTTACAAGTACTTAGCATATCTTCCATATGAGGTACTGTTTTTAAATCACGCCTTTTTGGCCTTAAGGGGATAACCACATGATCAGCTACTGACATTGCGGCTCGGAGAGCTAAGTTATCTTGGCCACCGCAATCAATAATTACATAATCATAGTGTTGATTTAAACTCAGTAAATCATTTCTAATTTTACCATACAGTTGAATACAATTAATGGCTGGAAGTGTTGGGTCTGTATTACGAGCCTGTATCCAGTCGGACGTGGTTCGTTGTGGATCGCAATCAACCATTAAAACAATGGCGTTTTTATCACGAGTAAAATAAACCGCTAAATTTTGAGCAAGACAACTTTTACCACTCCCACCTTTTTCGCCACCCACTAGAATCATCATTTTCAGTATTCCTTGACACTCTATTTGTTCACGACATGATTAATTATAGTTAAAATTATTTATAGCATTATTTTTTAATTAACTAACTTGTCTGATGTTCCTAAAATTAAAGCAATTTCAAACCAACCATTTTTTTGTTTTAAACAGCGTAACACCTTGCCTTTCAATATTTGACTTTTAGGAGCCGCAGCTTTAAATGTTATTGTTAGCGTAACCGAAACTGGAATGGGTTCATCACAATCGATTTTTAACCCCCCACGAGAAAAATTAAAACACGCTATTTTTTTATTTTTATCAACACCCTTGTCCTGCCAAGTGATGTCTATTAATTCTTTTTCCATATCGAGACGAAAAAACTGCCGACGATCAGTTTTCTTTTCATTACTTACTTTCATAAAATGACCTTATTAGCTAAACAAAATCTTGTATTAAAAATAGTCAAATGTAGGTTTGTGATTATATTTTATTTTTTATGTCTCCATTTTCGGCAAAGGAGTAACAGCGATGGCCAGCAACAATAATATGGTCCAAAACTCTAACATCAATTAACGCTAATGCTTTTTCAAGCCTAAGGGTTATCTGTTTATCTGCAATACTTGCTTCGGCGATACCTGACGGATGATTGTGACTTAAAATAACCGCAGCCGCTTGATACTTTATTGCTTTTTCAACCACAACTCTTGGATAGACCGCTGCCGCATCAATTGTGCCAAAAAACAATATTTCAAATTTTAAGATTTGATGTTGGTTGTCTAAAAACATCACGGCAAAAACTTCACGTGTTTGATGCCGCAATTCTGTTATTAAATAATCACGTGTTATTTGCGATGACGTTAAGGCTTTACCTTGTTTGATTTCTTCAGCTAAATAGCGTTTAGACATTTCTAAGCAGGCTTGTAATTGAACAAATTTTGCAGTACCTACACCATGTTGGGCACAAAATCCTTGTTGATTGGCTCGATAAACCCCAGAAATACTACCGAAGTTTGACAATAATTTTCGGGCTAAATCCACCACATGACAGCCTGTGACTCCTGTCCGCAAAAATATCGCTAAGAGCTCGGCATCACTTAAGCTATTTGCACCTTGATTGAGCAATTTTTCACGTGGTCGCTCATTGGTAGGCCAATCTTTTATCATTTTTGCATCCTTGCATTTTCAACGGTTAGTAATAAATGCTATCTTAGCGTAAGCGTTCATAATTTTAAGATTAGCAGGTTATGCAAATACTTCAGGATAAAAACATTGTTCTTGGTATAACAGGTGGTATTGCTGCCTATAAAACACCCGAGTTAGTTCGTCGGCTAAAAGATCATGGCGCAAATATTCGTGTTGTTATGACACAAGGTGCTAAAGCTTTTATTACGCCACTAACCTTACAAGCGGTTTCAGGTAATGCTGTTGCAGATAGTTTGCTTGATACTCAAGCAGAGCTTGCTATGGGACATATTGAATTAGCGAAATGGGCTGACTTAATTCTAATTGCACCAGCGACTGCTGATATTATTGCTAAAGTAACGGGCGGTTTAGCTAATGATTTACTATCAACTATTTGTTTAGCCACCGCTGCACCTATTACCATTGCCCCGGCAATGAATCAGCAAATGTGGCATGCACTAGCAACACAAGCTAATATAAAAACCTTAACAAGCCGGGGTGTAAATATTTGGGGGCCTGCTGCAGGTCAACAGGCTTGTGGCGATGTTGGTTTAGGACGAATGTTAGACGCTGATGAACTCGTTGAATTAACTTGCAAATTCTTTTTAACAAAACAAAAATATACCCTCAAAGGCCAACACTGGTTATTAACCGCTGGGCCCACTAGAGAGGCAATAGATCCCGTTCGTTATATTTCAAATCATAGCTCAGGAAAAATGGGTTATGCTATTGCCAAAGCTGCACAAAACGCGGGTGCAACAGTAACAATTGTATCAGGTCCTGTGAATATTGAAGCGCCTGACAGTTGTAAGGTAATAAAAGTTAATAGTGCATTAGAAATGTATCAACAAGTCTTAGATCAAGTAAGCCATGCTGATGTGTTTATCGCCTGTGCGGCTGTTGCTGATTACCGTATTGCTGAGGTTAGCGAGCAAAAAATCAAGAAGTCTAACGATACCCTGCAACTCAATTTAATTAAAAATCCTGATATCGTTGCCGATATAGCAGCAATGGCAAAGAAACCTTTTACCGTCGGTTTTGCCGCTGAAACTCAAGACGTTAGCCAATACGCTTTACAAAAATTACAAAAAAAAGGTCTCGATATGATTGCCGCAAATGATGTTGCTAAATCAGGACAGGGTTTTAACAGTGATAACAACGCGTTGACAATTTTTAGTCAACAAGATGGTCAAGTGAATAAAATTGAAATAACATTAGCAAGTAAGCAAGTAGTTGCTAACCAGTTAGTCTCTATAATAGCTGACAACCTTTAGAAAAAGCATACGAAAATAATAAAAAACAATAGCCAAAGAGAAGAATACAATATGACGGCCAATGCCAAACCTAACCGTAAACAACAAATTTTAGAATGTTTAGCTTTAATGTTACAAACTGGTCAAGGCCAGCGTATTACCACAGCAAAATTAGCAGCCCAAGTGGGTGTTTCTGAAGCCGCCTTATATCGACATTTCCCTTCTAAAGCGAGAATGTTTGAAGGTTTAATTGAATTTATTGAAGAGTCCGTTTTTTCACGAATTAATTTGATTTTATCCGATCATAAGGAAGCCCTAATTCGTTGCCACCATATATTACACGTACTACTTATTTTTGCAGAGCGAAACCCTGGCATGTGTCGAATTCTTGCTGGTGATGCGCTCATGGGAGAAAACGAACGTTTACGTGCCCGTGTTCATTTACTTTTTGAAAAACTAGAGTCACAATTCAAACAAGTATTACGAGAAAGAAAATTAAGAGAAGGTAAAGGATTTACAATTAATGAACAAGCCTTAGCTAACTTATTAGTTGCTTATGCCGAAGGTAAAATTGGTCAGTATGTTCGTTCTGATTTCACTAAAAAGCCCAGTGACAACTTTAATGAACAATGGCAATTTTTTATGGCTAGCGCATAACTGTCACATATTTTAATCAGGATACCCAATGAGCACACTCTCCCAACTGAAACCTACGATGTTATGGCAATTATTTGAAAAAATTTGCAGTATTCCCCATCCTTCAAAGCATGAGCAAAAAATATCACTGTGGATCCAAGAATGGGCGAAAAACCTGGGTTTAGCTATTAAAGAAGATGCTGTTGGTAACTTATTTATTAAAAAACCAGCAGCAGCTGGTATGGAAAACCTTCAGGGTGTTATTTTACAAGCCCATATGGATATGGTGCCACAAAAAAACAGTGATAAGATTCACGACTTCTTAACCGACCCAATTCAACCTTATATCATCACTGAAAGTGACGGTGATTGGGTTACGGCGCAAGGAACAACTTTAGGTGCAGATAACGGCGTTGGTTTGGCTTCAGCACTTGCTGTATTAGCTAGCAATGATATTCCTCATGGTCCACTTGAAGTACTCGTGACTATTGATGAAGAAGCCGGTATGACCGGTGCTTTTGGTTTAGAAGCCGGTTGGCTAGAGGGTGACATCTTAATTAATACTGACTCTGAACAAGAGGGTGAAGTTTATATGGGTTGTGCGGGTGGTATTGATGGCTCTGCAAGTTTTAATTTAGCCTTTGAAGCAGTACCCGATGGCAGCCAAGCCTTTAATTTATCAATTTCAGGCCTAAAAGGCGGCCACTCAGGCGTCGATATTCATACCGGCAGATCAAATGCCAATAAACTACTGGTTCGGTTCTTATTAACTGCTAGTGAACAATTTGGCCTTCGCTTAACCGAGCTTAATGGTGGCAGCTTACGTAACGCTATTCCTCGTGAAGCCAATGCCAGCTTTGTTATTGCTCAAGATAACATCCCATCATTAAAACAAGCATTGAGTGATTATTTATCGACTATTCGTCATAACTTGGGATCTATTGAAACTGATATTGATATGTTATTAATATCACCAGAAGATTTTGATCTATGTTGGACCCCCCACACACAACAACAAATTTTACGGGCATTAAATGCCTGCCCGAATGGCGTAATTCGGATGAGTGATGATATTAAAGGCATTGTTGAAAGTTCATTAAATTTAGGTGTGATGCGCTGTAAAGGTCCGAAATTTGTTGCGATGACCCTTATTCGCAGTTTACATGATGATGGCCGTTTAGACGCTCAGCAAATGGTGCAATCAGTATTTGAACTTGCTGGGGCTACTATTAAATTTAGCGGCGCATACCCGGGTTGGAAGCCAGACACAAGTTCAGCTATTATGAAAACTGTTCGTAATACTTATCAAGAATTATTTAGTAAAATACCCGAGGTCATGGTCATTCATGCTGGCCTTGAATGCGGTTTATTTAAAACGGCCTACCCACATTGGGATATGGTTTCTTTTGGGCCAACGATTAGGTTTCCTCACTCTCCAGATGAGAAAATTAATATAGCGAGTGTTGCCCAATACTGGCAATTGTTAGTCGCTACATTAAAAGCTATACCTGTTAAATAGAGATTAATGATTAACACTATTGTTAACAACAAGAATTAGGATAGAATACCTTAATATTAACTGATAAATTTAGTGTTAATTAAACACAATCAGGAAACAGTATGATTCAGCCAGAAAAAATAATAATAGCTGATGATCATCCGTTGTTTAGACAAGCATTGTTGGGCACACTCAAAACAAAACTTGTGACAACTCAGTGGTTTGAAGCACAGACAATTGAGGGATTAGAGCAATTATTAACAAGTAATAGTGATAGCGATCTAGTGTTACTTGATCTTAATATTCCTGGTGCCCATGGTTTTAATACTTTAATTCATGTTAGAAATCATTTTCCTCAAATTCCTGTGGTTATTGTTTCAGCTCATGAAGATCACAGTACGATAAGTAAAGCAATGACGTTTGGCGCGGCGGGATTTGTGCCAAAATCAACGCCTGTTGATGAGATATTTAACGCAATTCAACAAGTACTTCTTGGTGAGTTATGGTTGCCTGCAAAATTCCAAGCAATAGAGAAATCTGTAGATTACAGCGATATTGCCGACAGGGTTGCAAGCTTAACACAGCAGCAATACCGTATTTTAATGATGTTTGCTCAAGGTATGCTTAACAAACAAATAGCTTATGACTTGCATGTCTCAGAGGCAACAATCAAGGCTCACGCGACTGCAATTTTCCGCAAACTTGATGTTCGTAATAGAACCCAAGCAGTTATTACTATTAGCCAGTTAAACTTAACGAATACTGGATTGTCTGAATAGCACAAAGACTTGGGTTAACGGTTTTTACGTTAAATAATTCGCAGATAACTGCTTCGCCAATTTCGCACTCATCATTGCTCTAAGCGCTGCGGGTTTTACTAATTTTTTCATATAACTAACATCATCTTTTCTAGCCTTTTCTTCAATATCCTCACCTGTTTGTGCCGTAATTAAAATGGCAGGTATATCGTGTTGGCATTGCGCTCTTAAATCGCGAATCAGTGTTAAGCCATCCTCATTTTTACTTAATTGATAATCTACTAATAAAATTTCAACTTCATCACTATGTTCACTAAACACTGTTAAAGCATTACTTACCGAATCAGCCGTTAATACATGGCATTGCCATGCAGTTAATAACTCTTTCATCCCATTTAAAATTTCTAGATCATTATCAATACATAACACACTGACACCTTTTAAGCCGTGATTACTTTTTGGTACTAATGACGGGGTAATGACCTGCTCGACCACTTTAGGCAAAATCACAATAAAATTACAGCCTTTGCTGGGAATAGATTTTAACTTTAGTGGATGATTAAGTAACTGACAAAAACTTTCGGTTATATTGAGTCCTAGCCCTAAGCCTTTTATTGAATGTTTGTTATTCATCGGGGTATCAAGCTGGATGAATTGCTCAAAGACTAATTGCTGCTTATCATATGGGATACCCGGGCCATCATCAAGAACATGGATGCTCACGATATTATTTTTATACCTTGCGCCTAGTATGACTTTACCAGGACTTGCATAACTAAAAGCATTGCCAATTAAATTTTGCAGTATACGGTGTAATAAGTTTTTATCAGAGCGTACCCAAGCTTTTGTTTTGATCACTTTAAATATCACACGATATTCTTCCGCTTTGGCAGCAAATTCTAATGCCAAGCTATCAAAAATTTCTGCTAATGGAAAACTTTGTAAATGAGGTCTAATATTGCCACTTTCAATACGAGCAATCTCAGCCAGGTCAGCCAATAAGTCATTGGCAACTTCCAACGAGTGATCGATGTTTTCAACTTGCCTTTTTTGGTTTTTAGTTAGGTTATCTTGCTCGCCAAGGGCAGCAGTAAATAACCTCGCAGCTTCAAGAGGTTGCATTAAATCATGACTACAGGCTTTTAAATACTGACTTTTTTTAATGTGGGCTTGCTCAGCCTTTTCACGGGCTATCGCTAGCGCTTCATTAGTTTGTGCTAATTTTTGCGTACGTTCTACGACGCGTGTTTCTAAGTCTTGGTTTGCTTCTTTTAATAAATTTTCAGCTTGCCTATAGGCCGTAATATCAGAAAAAACCATAACAAAACCACCACCCGGTAGCAGATTACCCTCAATACGAATCACTTGACCATTTTGGTGTTGACGCTCTGACCTATGCTTTGCACTGGTACGTAAGTATTCTAACCGTTTGTTTACCATCTGATTAATATCACCAGCACCACAAAGGCCACGTTCAACATTACAGCGAATAAGTCTTTCTATTGGGCTACCAACAAAAATAAGTTCTTTCGGGTAATCAAAGAGATCTAAATATTTTTTATTCCATGCGACCAATTTTAACTCATGATCAACAATCGAAATACCTTCACTCGCATTTTCGATGGCACTACGTAATAAATTTTGGCTAAATTCTTGTTGCTGGTTTGACGCATCCTCAACCATAGCGGCGACTTCATCAAGCGCAATATCACGCCCATCAAGTGCTGAGGACAAAACCAGTCGAGCGCTAGATGCCCCCATAACACTCGCTAAAATATTCTCCGTATGGTGGCGCAATAACTGGTTGTAAGCGTTATTATTATCTTTATTGATAAAGTGCTGTGATTGGAATTCGCTAAAACTGGACTCGGCTTTTTCAACGCCAACAAAACGTGAAGCTAGCAACTCTAATTCTCGGTAATCGAGCAAACGATTCTTTTGAAAATTGGACAACTTAGGTGGCTGCCATTCTAAAAATAATGATGCTTGTACGCGCTCTTGCACACTCTGACGACTGATTTTTGTCAGTGCCCACATCACGATGCAATTAGCGGCTAAACTCATCAATGTTACTGTGGTATTGACGGGTAAAAACCCTTGCTCAAAGGGTTGTTGATATAGGCCAAATTGAGGAAGAAAATTGAGTGTCAACCACGCCATAAAACCAACTAATATACCACCGTAAACTCCAGTTAAACTAGCTTTTCGCCAATAAAAAGCGGCAACTAATGCCGGTCCTAATTGGGCAAACGCACCAAAGGCTATTTCACCAAGTGACGATAAGGTATCAGGTGATGCCATCAAAAACACACCGTAGCCAAGTAAAATAACCATTAATACTAAGAGCTTTCGAATATTTAATAAACGGATTCTAAATTCGGAAAAGTCCCGATCTTTATTTTTTGATGGACGAAATAATAATGGAAAAACAATCTCATTACTTAACATGGTACTTAGCGCGATTGCAGAAACAATCACCATTGAACTGGCGGCTGAAATCGCACCTAAAAAAGCAAGTAAGGTTAACCATGATTGCTGACCTGTCTGTGGTAAAAATAAAACATAGGCATCTGCAGGTATATTACCATCTAATAAGAGTTGGCCCGCCAGACCTAACGGAATAGGAAATAAAGCAAAAATCAATAAATAGATAGGGAAAACTCGACGACTAAGCCAAGTATCTTTTTCATCTTTTAATTCCACCACCATCATTTGAAATTGTCTAGGTAATGAAATAAATGCCGCCATTGAAATCACAGTCATGGCAAACATAGCACTAATATTTGGCATTTCAAGTTGTTGCTCTAGTAACTCATTTGCACTGGCTTGACGCCAAATATCCATTGGTGAGTCAAACAAAACAAAACAAACAAATAAGCCTACAGCGACAAAGGCAATAAGTTTAATTAAAGACTCAAAAGCTATAGCTAACATAACCCCTGGATGGCGTTCAGTAACATCGAGATTACGAATACCAAAGACTATGGTAAAACCAGCCAGTACAAGACTAACAATTAGGCCAAAACGCCAAGTAATTTGATTAGGTTCACTTTGCAGTTGCCCAAAGGAGTAAACAATGCCTTTAAGCTGTAATGCGATGTATGGCATAGTGCCGACTAACGCAACTAAAGTTACCATAATAGCGAGGTTATGTGACTTGCCAAAACGTGAGGCTAGCAAATCAGCAATAGAGGTTAAATTAAGTTTTAAACTAACGCGGATAATTCGCTGAATAAAAGGCCAGGCAAAAACGAATAATAAAATGGGTGCCAGATAAATAGGTATATGAGAAAGAAAATTAGATGAAGCTTGACCAGTAGTACCGAGAAAACTCCAAGAAGTGCAATAAACACCTAGACTAAGAGCATAAATTATTGGTTGAGATTTTTTAACCAGACTATGACGAAATTTATCACCTAAATAAGCCACCAAAAACACTAAACCAATATAGGTGAAACTTAAAGTGATGAGTTGCCAGTTAGGGAACATATGTACTCAATAAAATAAACGTTGATTTGATAATGTTGTAGCACTTATTGACCGCACCGTCTCAACTTATTTTGTCGTTTGGGTATAAAACTCAGCAATATAACGACCACCTTTAATATTAATAATCAAACGAATTTTATAACTTTCACCCTTTTCACCGGCTAGGCTTCTCAGGTTGGTTCTAGTATGCCAATAATAAGGGCTTTCAATCATACCTAATTGATATTGCTTAGAGTTATTCTCTTTGTCCACTAAAAAAAGTGTTGCAGTATCGAGCGGGAATGTCGAATTTACTGTCGTCATGCCTTTTTTATCAAAAACATTTACTTCAAAATCACCGGCTTTTAGAATGCACGACTCATTAATAACATCACAATGACTGACAGGTACAAGTTTAATAATTTTATCATCATTTGCTTGATTTTCTTTATAGTAATCAGCCGCGATATAACCTATAACCGCCAAAATTGGCGCAATCATAAAAGCAATTCTAGTATGTTTATTCATTTATTTTTCATCTTTTTTTTAATTGAAAAAAACTTTGAGGTGAGGATGAATAGTCACTTCCCCAACTCAAAGTTTGTTACGTTTTCTCTTCTATGTTTTTACATTTTACTTAGTGTGCATGAGCTTCAGTAGCGTTAATGCCTGGCTTACGCATATTATCAACCATTGTCTGAATATGCGCTGGTGCTGGACCTGTTGCTTTAAGTACAGCGAATGCTACAGCAAAGTTAACAATTGCACCAACAACACCAAAAGCGTTAGGTGAAATACCGAAGAACCAGTTTGGATCCATACTACCAAGGAAGGATGTACCGTCAATAAATAATATGCCTTTGTGTTGGAATACATACAACATCGTAATACCAATACCTGAACACATACCTGCTATTGCAGCGGTACCACTCATCGTTTTAGAGAATATTCCCATCATTAATGCAGGAAATATCGATGATGCCGCTAAACCAAAGGCTAGTGCGACCGTTCCGGCAGCAAATCCTGGAGGATGCAGCCCCAAGTAACCGGAAATTAATATGGCGATAGTCATCACAATTCGACCTGCCAATAACTCATTCTTTTCTGAAAGATCGGGCGTTAACACTCCTTTCATTAAATCATGTGAGATTGAGGAAGATATTGCTAATAGCAAACCGGCGGCCGTTGATAATGCAGCGGCTAAACCACCAGCCGCCACTAGAGCAATGACCCAGTTAGGTAAATTCGCAATTGCAGGATTAGCAAGCACCATAATATCACGATCAACTTTCACCATTTCATTGGTTTCGCCTGCCGTGTATTGGATTTTACCATCGCCATTTTTGTCTTCAAATTGTAATAAACCTGTTTTTTCCCAGTCTTTGAACCACTGTGGACGCTCAGAATATTCCATATTTTGACCCGCTACTGGCTCAATGGTGTTCATTAAGTTCAAACGTGCCATGGCACCAACTGCAGGAGCAACGGTATATAATAAGGCAATAAATACTAAGGCGTAACCGGCTGAAGAACGAGCTGCTTGTGCAGAAGGCACAGTAAAGAAGCGCATAATTACGTGAGGAAGGCCTGCAGTACCGATCATTAACGACATAGTGTATGCGAACATATTTAATGTACCGCCCATGTTGTCTGTAGTGTACTCTTTAAAGCCTAAATCAGTAACGACCATATCTAACTTATCAAGCAAATAAACACCGCTACCATCAGCAAGTGTGCTACCTAAACCAAGTTGTGGAATTGGATTACCTGTTAATTGTAACGAGATGAAAACGGCTGGAATGGTATAAGCAAAAATCATCACACAATATTGAGCAATTTGCGTATAAGTGATGCCTTTCATGCCACCAAGTACAGCATATACCCAAACAACAAACATACCAATACCTAAACCTAAGGCATAATCAACTTCTAAGAAGCGAGAGAAAGCAACACCGACACCTTTCATTTGACCAATGATATAAGTTAATGAAGCGATAATTAAACAAACGACCGCAACAATACGTGCAGCTTTTGAATAATAACGATCAAAAATAAACTCAGGTACCGTAAATTTACCGTGTTTACGCATATATGGCGCAAGTAACATGGCGAGTAATACATAACCACCCGTCCAACCCATTAAGAAAACTGAGCCACCGTAACCTAGGAAGGAAATCATTCCTGCCATTGAAATGAATGACGCAGCACTCATCCAATCAGCACCAATTGCCATACCATTTTGCATCGGTGTGATACCACCACCCGCAACATAAAATTCGCTAGTAGAGCCTGCACGAGCCCACCATGCTATACCAAAATAAACGGCAAAAGAGCCGAAAACGGCAATATAAGTATAAAGCTTTAACTCATCCATTATGACTCCTCGACGTGATATTCGTCATCTAGTTTGTTCATTTTACTTGAATACCAAAAAATCAAACCAACGAACGTATAAATTGAACCTTGTTGAGCAAACCAAAAACCGAGTTTATACCCCCCAAGACGAAACGCGTTAAGCGGTTCTACTAATAACAAGCCAAAGCCAAATGACACTACAAACCAAATGACTAGACATATCATTATTAAGCGTAAATTTTTCTGCCAATATGTTGTCTCTTCCACAATATTCTCCTAAACGTCAGCGTTTTTAATTATTTTATACGCCTAAGCTTTTGTAATTACCGTTGTAATAAAGGTTATAATAAAAAATTATAATACTTTGTAATAATATAAGGAAAAGATAACTATAGATTTACTTTTAATAAGCCTATTAACAATAAATAATATCGACAATTGATTAAAATCAATCCATATTCAACTTATCCTCCCAAATACACTAGCAAGTATATTTTTTCACTGGTATTACACTTTAGTCTAGATCTTCATTTTTCAGTTGACTTGAATTAGCTCAAACCTCTACATTAAATAGCATACAACTATTATTTAAGGCCTTTGAAATGGACGCTGATTTATCCCAAATAACAGTTTTTATACAACAAATCCCCCCTTTTGATTTATTATCACCGGTGATAATAAATCGACTTGTCCGTAAAATAAGTATTTGTTACTTAAAAGCCGGAGAAACACTACCACCCAAAGGAACAACTCAAGCCAGTTTATATATATTACGTAAAGGTGCGCTTAGTTATTTGGCAGCCGATAAAAAACTTATCGCCAAATATGGTGAAGGAGATCTCTGTACAGTCTATTGTCGTGATGAACAAAGTAACTTATCTAACAAAGGGCTGGACCACTCAACAATTACTGTCATTATTGAAGAAGATGCCTTACTTTATACTATCGATTACCTCACCTTAAAAGCCCTAGTAAAAGATACCCCTGGAGTGAGCGATTTTTTTGAGCAAACCGCAGCCCAACGCCTTAATAAAAAAATACTTCAATTGAATGAAGATGCTATTTTAGCCTCGTCATTAACAAACACCTCAGTGAAAGATTTCTATAACAGTCCTATCGCGACAATTTCAGAAAATGCCAGTATTCAAAGTGCCGCAATAAAGATGACAACGCTTGGTTTTTCTTGTTTGGTCGTCGTTAATAAAACGGATGTCGATGATACCCCAATTGGCATTATTACCGATAAAGATATTCGGCGTCGTTGTGTTGCTTTAGGTTTACCTATTACAAAAAAAGTCACTGAAATAATGACCCGTGACATCACTACAATAGACATTAAAAGTAATGCCTTTGATGCATTAATTACCATGACAAACAAACATATCCACCATTTACCTATTACTTATCAAGGTAAGCTTGCTGGTATAGTTACCGTGACTGACTTAATTAATAATGAAGGTAATAACGCCATTAACCTCACCAGTATTATTATGAAAGCCCAAAGTGTTAATGAGCTAGTAGAAATAAGTCAATTATTAACTAATTTACAAATAAAACTCACTAAATTAGGGGCGAGCGCTGATCATATTGGCAAAAGTATTAGCGCTATAACCATGGCCTTTACCAGTCGTCTAATTAATATGGCTGAAAAAATTTATGGTGAGTCACCCGTCCCTTATGCTTGGTTAGCTGGTGGTTCTCAGGCTAGGCAAGAGCAACTTGTCCATTCAGATCAAGATAACGCGCTAATTATTTCAGATGACATGAAGCCTGAAGATGATGCCTGGTTTAAAAAACTGGCGAAGTTCGTCTGTGATGGTTTAGCTAATTGCGGTTTTATCTATTGCCCGGGTAATGTTATGGCGACCAATAGTAAATGGCGACAACCACAAAGCCAATGGCAGCATTATTTTGACCAATGGATTGATACTCCAGACCCCTCTGCATTATTGTTCAGCAGTATATTCTTTGATTTAACAACTGTTTATGGTGATGCCGGTTTACTTGACCCCGTACGAAAAAAAATGTTGGCTAAAACTCAACGTAATACGTTGTTTATCGCTCATTTATCAACTAATGCATTAAGTTTACCCCCACCACTCGGTTTTTTTAGAGACTTTGTTTTAATTCAAAACGGTAAGCATAAGTCTACTCTTGATATTAAGCATAATGGCATTGCCCCTATTGTCGACTTGGCAAGAATTTATGCCTTATCGGAAGGCATTTCTGCCGTTAATACTATTGAACGTATTAAACTATCAGCCGGCAGTGCGTCACTAAGTAGTTCATCCGCTGCTAACCTTATTGATGCTTATCAGTTTTTAACTATGGTACGTTTAGTACATAGAGCAAAACAAATACAACAAAATATTGCTCCTGACAATTATATTTCACCCAAAGAAATTTCGAGACTTGAACGTGAACATTTAAAAGATGCATTTAAAGTCATTAAAACACTACAAGACCATCGTCAGTCGACAGTACTATAAGAGGATAACAATATGTTCTTTAATTGGTTACAAAGCCATGAAAAACGACGTAAAATTTTATTAAAAAAAGTACCTAATGGTGCCTTAAAAGATTTTTTATCCGTGCCCTTCCCTGATAAAAATACCTTGGTAAATGAGTTAGCTATTTTATCTGTTGATTTCGAAACCACGGGTTTAAACGCTATCAATGATAAATTACTCAGTGTCGGTTTTGTCGAAATCATTAACCAACAAATTAAGCTTAGTACCTGCTACCATCAGATTATTAATACAGAAAAAGCACTTGATGCAAGCAATATATTTATCCATCAAATTACCGATGAACAAAAATCATATGGAAAGTCTTTAAAAATTGTCGTAGAAAGATTACTTCAGGCCTTAGCCGGTAAAGTCATGCTGGTGCACTTTGCCCGTATCGAAAAACAATTTTTAAAGCAAGCTTGCCTTGAACTCTATGGTTTTTATCCTCCTTTACTCATTATTGATACGTTAGCATTAGCCAAAAGAAAGTTAGATCAACGTGATATAGCCTACGACTCTTCCGAATTAACATTACCTGCTTTACGCAAAAAAACGGGTTTACCTAATCACTTTGCCCATAACGCATTAAATGATGCGATAGCCACCGCTGAACTCTTTATTGCCCAAGATAAACATAACAACTTAACACTTAAGACGTTATGTTAATTACATACTAGTCTTCTTGAATAACGTACCTACTGTACTTTTATCATTCAATACATTCTTAACGTTATTGAGCACAGTTAATGCAGGTGTTGGTATAGGGGAGTGCTTTTAAACGTCCAACCGCTATTTTTTCTGCGCACTGAACACAATGACCATACTCACCGTTTTCAATGCTTATTAAAGCAGCATTTACTTGACGGAGTTCAGCTTGCGCTTCTTGACAAATTCCCTTGAGTACCTCATCATTTTCACTTTCTGTCATATGTTCTGTAAAGTCTGGCGAGCGTCCTTTTTTAAAGTCACGCTCAATGGCATCAATGCGGGTAACTAATTGTGTTTTTTTCTCTTCTAACGTAATTAAAATATTGTTCATAAGCATTTTACTCTCCTCTTATTGACTCATCACACGTTTTAATTGATTTATCTCAAACAGAATTTATTTTCAACTAAATAAACTTCAACCTTTATATTAGACCAAAGTATTAGTTGATGTTTTTATCATTTAACGTCAATAAAAATGGACACGTTAATACTTTTGATCTTTTTCTTAGACTTATGTCTAATTACATCTTTATATTTAATTCCATATCTTAATAGCCAAGTTGTATAACACACTACCAAAAAGCAAATTAATAAGGCTTTGGCAATTTATTTTAAATGGGGATATAAAATGTTCAATAACACAAAAATATTACTAGCTACCGGCTTGTTAACAATGGCAGGTGCTGCTAATGCTGGTTATGAGATAGAACTAGGTGAAGATCACAAAATCACTTTTGGTGGTTACATCAAAATGGATGCGCGCCACTTAAATGGTACAGTGTCAACTGGCACAGTAACTAATGATGATTACTGGATCGGTTACGGTGCAGTTGTTGAGGATATGACGAAAACTAAATTTTCAGTCAATGAAACACGCTTTAATACTAAATATGTCAATGGTGATGTTACCGGTTTTATTGAAATGGACTTTCTAGGTGGTGGCGGTAATGAAATTATTTCAAACTCTTCTCATCCAAGACTTCGCCACGCATTTATTAAATATAAAGATATCTTAGTTGGTCAAACATGGACGACTTTCATGAACACCAGTGCACTTGCAGAAGCAGCTGATTTTGCTGGCCCACTAGTAGCCTCAGCTTTCATTCGTCAAAGTCAAGTACGCTATACCATGGGAGGTCTTCAAGTTTCATTAGAAAATCCATACACTGACAAAGGTGATGCCAGCCAAGATTCAGTTCCAGATGTTATTGCAAAATATACTTTTAAAGGTGATTGGGGTAATGTTTCTGTTTCAGGTTTATCTCGCCAATTAAACACAATTAATGGCTCTGAATCTGCTCTAGGATATGGTATTGCTGGTCGCATTAAAACGGTTGGTAAAGATGATCTTCGCTTTCAAATCCATGGCGGAGATACTGGCCGTTATGTCGGCGTCGTCGCTGCAAGAGATTTAGCAAACGGTTTTGTCGAAGTAGAAGAAACAACTTCGGTTATGGTTGCTTACCGTCATTTTTGGACAAATGAAATGCGAAGCACTGCATTTTATGGCACTACCAAAGCGGATATAGCAGATACAAAACGTGTCCACTGGGGCGTAAATTTATTCAAAAACTATAACAAAGAGTTATCTTTTGGTGTTGAAGTAGGTAATTTTGAAATGGCAGAAGTTAATGAAGATACTAACTATCTACAGTTCTCTGCTAAATATGTTTTATAAGTATATTTGACAACAGTTCCAACCTTGCGTTACAACCTCTATTGAGGTTTTTTGGGGAAGTATATGCTTCCCCTTTTTTTGCCCAAAAATATGCTTCAATTTTTTAGTCAAACGCTTTATTTTTTTAACTTAGCAAAGGCATCGGCAAACGCATTTCCCATAGCAGCATTTTCCGACTCTTTGATTTTATTAACTTTTCTAGCGCTTTGTTGTGGTGATTTTTTTTGTGGCGCTTTATTGGTCATCTGTCCCGACTTTTCAAACTGAGTATTCTTATTATGACCATTCTGGTTTTGCCTCGCTGGGCTAACATCATCTAAACGCATTGTTAAACTAATACGTTTGCGAGCTGCGTCAACTTCGACAACTTTTACTTTAACAATATCGCCTGCTTTGACAATTTCTCTTGGATCGCTGACAAATTTATTAGTAAGTGATGAAATATGCACTAGTCCATCTTGATGAACACCAATATCAACAAATGCACCAAAGTTAGCAACATTAGAAATAACCCCTTCTAAAATCATACCGACGGATAAGTCAGCAACGGTATTAACGCCTTCTTTAAATATTGCTGTTTTAAATTCAGGTCGTGGGTCTCGACTGGGTTTGTCTAACTCATTGATAATATCTTTTACGGTTAATTCACCAAAACCACTGTCGGCCAATTGATTAGCAACTTCGCTACTATTAATTTTATTGAGGGCTTCACTATTGCCAAGTACTGACTGCATATCAATATTAAGTTTAGCAATAATCGCTTCAACAACAGGGTAAGTTTCAGGGTGGACACCTGACATATCTAATGGGTTTCTACCGTCAGTGATCCGTAAAAATCCAGCCGCTTGTTCAAAGGCTTTTGGCCCTAAACGTGGGACTTTTTTCAATTCTTTGCGATCATTAAATCGGCCATGTTGGTCGCGATAATCGACCATGTTCTGTGCCATGGTTTTATTTAACCCTGACACACGAGTTAGCAGCGCCGCTGACGCACTATTTAAATCAACACCGACAGCATTTACACAGTCTTCAATGACATTATCTAGACACTGGCTTAACTGGCTTTGACTAACATCATGCTGATATTGACCCACACCAATAGCTTTGGGATCAATTTTCACTAATTCTGCTAGTGGGTCTTGAAGACGTCGAGCAATAGAAACCGCCCCTCGGATGGAAACGTCTAAATCTGGAAACTCATTAGCTGCAAATTCAGACGCTGAATAAACTGACGCGCCGGCTTCACTAACAATCATTTTTGTTAATGGCGTTGCAGCTTTATCAGGTGATTGCTCAGCTAATTTAGCTGACAGTGCGGTGATTACCTCACCGATAAGTTTGTCACTTTCTCTTGACCCTGTACCATTACCTATTGCGACTAATTCAACTTTATGTTGTTGACACAAACTAACTAGGGTGCGAACTGATTTATCCCAATGATTTTGAGGGGCATGAGGGAAAATAGTAGCGGTTTGTATCAACTTGCCTGTGCCATCGACAATGGCAAGTTTGCAACCAGTTCGCATACCGGGGTCTAAACCTAAAGTCGTTTTAGCACCTGCTGGTGCGGCCATCAACAAGTCGCTTAAGTTGCTAGCAAATACGTTAATCGCTTCAACTTCAGCTTGTGTTCTCAAATTACCTAATAAATCAGTTTCTAAGGTTTGAGACAATTTAGTTTTCCAAGCACTACGAATGACTTTGGTTAAAAAAGCGGCACCCGCTTGCCCATTAAGACGTAAATTATAATGCTCAGTAATGATCTGTTCTGCACTTGAATAATTATCAGTTTCTTGTCCGGGATCAACATCAATAAGTAACTTTAAAAAACCTTCATTTCGACCACGGAGCATAGCTAACATTCGATGAGAAGGTACGGTTCTTAGTTTCTCAGAGTGAGCAAAATAATCCTTAAACTTGGCACCTTCTTGGTTCTTACCTTTCACTACTTTACTAATCAAGTGAGCTTGTTTTAAAAGATGCTTACGCAATTTTTGTAATAGATTAGCATCTTCGGCAAAACGTTCAATAAGAATAGCTAAGGCACCGTCAAGTGCTGACTTTTCATCAACCAAACCGGCGGCTTTATTGATAAAGTGTTGGGCTTCATCTGCTGGTACTAACAACCAATTTTGGTAGAGTTTATTCGCTAATGGTTCAAGACCTGCTTCAATGGCAATTTGCCCTTTAGTTCTGCGTTTGGGGCGGTAAGGGAGATATAAATCTTCTAAACGTGTTTTGTTATCGGCTTGCTCGATCTCTTTTTTTAATGAAACCGACAACTTACCCTGTTGTTCAATATTTGTTAAAATGAGTTTACGGCGGTCTGCTAATTCCCGTAAATAAGCCAATCGCTGGTCGAGTTGACGTAAATGATTATCATCTAACCCATTGGTGGCCTCTTTTCGATAACGCGCAATAAACGGCACTGTAGAGCCATCATCTAATAAGGCGATCGCTGAGATTATTTGTGATGTTTTTACATTAAGTTCTTGAGCTATTTGCTCAGCGATTGAAGTCATTAAGTCGAAAATCCACAGTTAGTCATTTTTAAATTAACCGCATTCTACCAGTAATTTTAATGAAATCTAGTCCTCCCTGAGTAAGACCATATAAATGGGAGTACTCACTAGCGTGGGTTGATCTTTCATCTATCGTCAATTCCACTTACAATGTCATTAATAATGATAATGCTATGACACATAATTAATGAAAAAATCAGACTACATCACTCGAGCAGGTTGGGAACGCCTAGATCAAGAACTTAAGTTTCTTTGGAAAGATGAACGTCCAAAAATTACCCGTTCAGTGTCCGAAGCGGCAGCTCAAGGTGATCGCAGTGAAAATGCCGAATATATCTATGGTAAAAAACGATTACGTGAAATAGACCGCAGAGTAAGATTTTTAATAAAACGGCTTGATGAGCTCACCATTGTTTACCCTGAAAAACAGCAAGAAGGAAAAGTGTACTTTGGCGCTTGGGTAACCTTAATCAATGAAGAAGATGAAACAAAAATTTACCGCCTCGTTGGCCCTGATGAATGGGACGTAAAACAAGGCGATATTAGTATAAACTCGCCTATGGCAAGAGCCTTGTTAGGTAAGCAGGTAGACGATGAAGTTGTCGTACAAACCCCTGAAGGTGAAAAAGTCTTTGATATTGTTGCGATTCGTTATACGGCAAACGTTTAACAAGCAATCATTTTGACCCTGTAAATACCCCCTGGTAAATATTTATTTAAACTCTCCCAGATCTATCCGCGCAACAAATTTAGTTCGTCACTAATCGACTTTTAACAGGTACTTGGCAAACATCTAATACCGGTGGTGGTTTATTGTAGAAAAATTGATTTTCTCTAGCACGGCGTGCCTCTAACATTTTGGCAAAGTTTTTATCTTCTGTATTTTCAACTTCAATGATGATTTGTTGATCTTTAGGAACGTCTGTCATCAGCTGCATACTCATTATTTTAGTGTGTTCTTTGCTATTAACCGCAAGTTCTCCTTCAATGGTTGAGGTGCGCTTAATTGATTGTATATGCTCCATACCAAAAACAACTCGGCCAAAGACAGTCATTAACCGGTCTAAATACCGAGGTGCTTGGCCAATGACAAAATAAAAGTGGCTAGTTGCGGTATCTGCCGGGGTTTGACGCGCCATAGCTAAAGTACCAGGGCAATGGGTTAACCATGCTGTATTTTCTTTAGGTGAATGACCAATCGCAAAGCCTTCTTTAAACCCTGTTTGTTCGGCAAACAAATCATTGTCTTGCACCTTGGTGAATGAAAAGGTTTCATCGGTAGACCACTGATCTTCGACTTTTAATTGAGTAACAGACTTATCTTTTTCACCGCCATCTTTAGGGCCCGCTTGGGCAACAAAGCCATCAATAACTCGATAAAAGCTTGTACTGTTATAAAAGCCGTCTTTTGCTAGTTTTTCAAACTGAATGACATGGTTGGGCGAAAACTGGGGAGCGAGTTCTATAACAACTTTTCCCTGAGGTAAGGACATCAAAACAGTATGTTTGCGATCTAATTCTCGCCAACTAATATCACTGGCATTGGCCACTAAACAGGCACTGACTAACAACAGAGAGATTAATATTATTATTATTTTCATAAAAGTCGCCATAAATAGTAAATCTTGTCGTTATTATTACTAAAAACACGCTTAAAGTTAAGTATTTTTGCTATCATGCACGACAAAATAACGTCAATGAATATGAGAATTATCGTGAATAAAAGTATTATCACCAACCTTATCGCTTTAGTTTGCACTATAGCGGGCTACTTTCTAGATCAACATATAGTCTTTACTATCGGTTTGTTTGCACTCTCTGGTGCCATTACCAATTGGTTAGCTGTGCATATGTTGTTTGAAAAAGTGCCGGGGTTATATGGTTCTGGAGTAATACCTGCACGTTTTGAAGATTTCAAAATTGGCATTCGTAGTTTAATGATGGATCAATTTTTTACCAAAGAAAATATTGAACGATTCTTATCTGACAACTCAGGTAAACCGAGCACTATAGATTTATCGCCGATTATTGCTAAAGCAGACCTTGCTCCAGCATTTGATAGCCTAGTTGATGTTATCGAAAACTCTTCTTTTGGTGGTATGTTAGCCATGGTCGGTGGCACTGAGGCCTTAACACCATTAAAAGCCCCTTTTATTGAACGAATGAAAGTAACAGTTACCGAAATCACCCAAAGTACCGAATTTAATGCCATGTTACGTAGTGAACTTGAACAGTCTGATGTTATCGATGGTATGCAAAGTAAGGTCGGTAATATTATTGAACAGCGATTAAATGAATTAACCCCCGAATTAGTCAAAGAGATCATTCAAGCAATGATCAGAAAACATCTGGGCTGGTTAGTCGTTTGGGGGGGTGTTTTTGGTGGTATTATTGGCTTAATTGCCGCGCTAACAAATAACTTCTAATGACCTTCGATAACTATCTATAATTTTCCCTAAATATTCACAAGTCAAACAGCAGCTTCATTAAACTCAATTAAGCGAAGCTGCTCAATACTCTAGTCTTCAATACTGACCTTAACACGATAATAATAATGCCAAGCCAATGTAACTCCTCGGGCGAGTAAAAATAGTGATAACGCAGCCCACAAAGCATGATTACCATAATCTTTCAAAATAAACCACATAGGAAAAAAACCGGCGAAGGTGGCGATAACCATACTATTTCGCATTGCCTTAGCCCGCATTAAACCAATATAGATACCATCAAATAAATAACACCAGCAACCCAACACAGGTAAAATCATTACCCAAAAAAGGTATTGATTTGTAAAAGCGATGACCTCTTCAATATCCGTTATCCAAGTAACAAAAATCTCACCCGCAAAGAAAAATAACACGGAATAACTAAAGGCAAATATTGCTGTCCAAAATAAGGAAATATCCACGGTAATATTTAAAGTAATATAATCTTTTGCACCTTTAGCTTTTCCAACCATGGCCTCTACGGCATTAGCTATACCATCTAAACCAAAGGAAATGAGTAACACAAAATTCATTAAAATAGCATTAGCCGCTACCGCATTATCTCCTAACCTTGCCCCTTGAAAGGTAATAAAAACAAAGCAGAGCTCTAAACATAAAGTTCGAATGAGGATATCTCGATTTAACTGAAAATAAGCCAACAATTCGTTTTTTTCAAAAACGGCTTTAACTAGTTGTTTCTGCGTATTAAATGCCCGTTTAATTGCCTCATTAAAGTTGACACCTATCACAAAAAAGCCAAGCATTAGGCCTGAATACTCAGCAATTAATGTCGCTGTTGCTATGCCTTTAACTTGCCAATCTAGTACTAGTACAAAAAACAGATCTAACGCTAAATTCACCAGGTTAGTAAATATAAGTAACCACATGACTGTTTTCGTTTGATGATTACCTAATAGCCACCCTAATATGACCAAGTTAGCGAGTGCTGCTGGCAAACCCCAAATACGGATATCACTGTACTGACGAGCATAAAACTGAACTTGCTCTGAGCCTCCAGCCAAAAAGAGCGCACCATCTAAATAAAAAATCTGGCAAACAATTAATGTTAAGCCGACTAAAAAGGCAACCAAAATCCCTCTGAATAAAATAATAATACCCAGCTGACTATCTTGTTCGCCAAATGCTTGGGCAGCCAACCCTGTAGTAGACATTCGCAAAAAACCACAAAGCCAAGTAATAAAGGTGATCACCATGGCACCAACGGTTGCACCACCTAAATAATAGGCATGGTCTAAGTGACCAATAACAGCAGTATCCACTAACCCTAATAACGGTACAGTAATATTTGAAAAAATCATCGGCAATGCCAGCATAAACAAATTTTTATGCTGTACTGAATTTTTTATATGAAACAATAACTTTCCTAAAAGTTGAGGCAAACGGCAACTTGTGCAAAATATACTATGTTTTGTGATGAAAAAACGTTATTTTTACTCTGTTAAAATTTATCAACATCAGTATAAGGCTAACAGGATGAGAAATACGCTCTTCATTGCACTATTATTTGGGCTAAGCTTTAATAGTATCGCCGCTGTTATTCTTCAATATCACCATGTCAGTGATACCACGCCAAAAAGTACCAGTATTTCTCCTGCTCAATTTGAAGTCCATTTACATTACCTTAAAGATAATAATTTTACTGTTGTGCCATTATCCCAATTAATCAATGCGATAAAAAACCAACAGCCCTTAAAAGATAAAACTGTGGCGATAACCTTTGATGATGCTTATCAAGACAATGTCACTTTTGCAAAACCGCTACTCGATAATTTTGGTTACCCTTACACGATTTTTGTTAATCCAGGTATTATTAATGCTGGCAAAAAGAATTATCTATCATGGCCGCAATTAAAGGCGTTAGCCGATGAAGGAGTCATTATTGCTAACCATGGTTATAAGCACGACTCTATAGTAAGAGTGCCAGATGAACTCAGCCAAAGTGATTGGTTAGCCCACTATAGCGAATTATTACTCAAGTCAGAAAAAATGATTGAACAAAAAACAGGGAAAAGTTGGCGTTATTTTGCTTACCCTTTTGGTGAATATTCGCCAATCAATCAGCAATGGATGAAAGAAAATAATTTTATCGCCTTTACCCAGCAATCTGGAGCAGTTGGTCTGGCTACTGATTTATCAATAGTCCCAAGATTCCCAGCGTCACAACCCTATGATGCTATAGCAAGTCTTGGTAATAAACTTAGCTCACTGCCGCTTACAGTCCGTTTAGTGGATCAAAATACCCAAACTATTTTTGTACATAAAACAACAAATTCAGTCACATTTAATGTCGCCATTAAAGATTTTAATAAATCACAACTCAATTGTTATATCTCTGGTCTAGGCCGCCAAAATATTCACTGGCAAGAAGATAATAGTTTTACTATTCACTTTAATGCTGACCTACCGACAGGCAGGGTGAGGTGTAATTGTACTGCACCGAGTATCAGTAAGCCCGGCCGTTACTATTGGTATTCAAAACCATGGTTTATCTTAAAAGAAGGTGGGGAGTGGTATCCGCTGTAATCAATAACACCATGAGCACAATAATTGAAGTGACTACTTAAGGGGCTTTAATAAAGACCTTAAGTCTAATGGGTCATAAATGTAATAAGCAGATATAACCTCTGCTTATTTTAGCATTAAAGCCTGGTGGAATTGGTTGTTAAATAACCAGCAGTTTAGTTATACAGCCTTACTATTTTTTCAAAATCACTAATAAGTTTTTCGCCATCAATACTAGGCACTTCTCCAATTTCTTGCTTTGGTTTAAATATCGCAGCAATTTTTCCATCCGGATTGATAAGTACCATAGAAGCGCTATGATCAACTAAGTATTCTCCAGCATTACTCGTGTTTTTATTATCAGTAATCGCATACATTAAGCCCATATTACGAGCAAAAGGAAAGAGTAAACCATGATCGCCTCTAAGTGCTATAAATTCTTTATTAAAATAAGCAATATATTGCGCTAACTTTTCTTGAGTATCACGTTGGGGATCTGCAGACACTAGTAATATTTGGTTCTCAGCAATTGCGGTTAAATCATCATAAATAAAGTTTAATTCTTGCAACGTTGTTGGGCAAACGTCCGGACAAGAGGTATAACCCAAAAAAACCCAAGACCACTGACCTTTTACCTGAGTATTAGTAAATAAATTACCTTGATGATCAGTTAACTGAAAAGGCTTTATTACTCTGGGTTGCTGATAATAAAGAGCATGTTCAGGTTGCACTAAATAAAACGATTTATAAAAACCTAATAGGCCGGCAGCAAGCGCCACCGAGCCAACAATAATATAAAGTAATTTATTCACTATTTTTGCTCGTCCTTAATTTAACGGTAAGATGTAATGGTCTAGTAACAAAACAATAAATAAAACCATCAAGTGAACAATAGAAAATTTAAAGGTATCCATCGCGGTATTTTCATCAGCATTAAATTTCAGCTTCCACGCGTACATGAAAAAGACCAAATTGAGCACGACTGCACCAATTAAATAGATCCAACTACTCATACCAACTAAATAGGGTAAAAGGCCAACAACAAATAACAATACGGTATATAACAGTATTTGAGTTTTAGTAAAATTAACACCGTGGGTCACTGGTAACATCGGTATATTCACCTTGGCATATTCATTCTTACGATGAATAGCTAACGCCCAAAAATGAGGTGGTGTCCAAGTAAAAACCAATAGTACTAGTAATAACGCATGAGGGTGAATTTCGTTGGTCATTGCTGTCCAACCCAGCAAAGGTGGAATCGCACCAGCTAGGCCACCAATAGTAATGTTTTGTGGGGTCGCTCTTTTTAAGTACAGCGTATAGACAAAGCTATAACCTACTAACCCAGAGAAAGTAAGCCATGCGGTTAATGGATTGACTAAACCATAAAGCATAACAAAACCAATAATGGCGATAGTTGCAGCAAAAATAATGGCGTTGTTAATTGTTATTTTCCCACCAGGCAAAGGCCTGTTATGTGTACGGCCCATAACAGCATCAATTTTCTCATCAACAATATGGTTAATTGCTGCAGCAGCTGATGACAATAAACCAATACCTAACATTGCGGGTATAAAGAGTTCCCATGGCAGCGCACCAGGCACAGATAAACTCATACCGACGACGGCTGTTAATACGAGTAAAGCAACAACACGGGGTTTAGTTATCTCATAATAAGCGCTGCATTTACTCATAAATGTGATTTTCGTTTCATCTTTTGCATTGATTGATAATGCTGAAGAGTCGCTCATATAAATTCCTTAAAATCTTAAATTTTTCGACGAAGGCTGTAAGTTAACATGATCAGTGCAAGCATCAAGCAAGCCGCGACTACATTATGGCCAACGGCAACGGCAAGGGGTAATGAAAACCAAATATTGCTTATACCCAAACTAATCTGAGTAAATAATAAAACAGCAACAAGAGCTGATAATTTTTTAAAGAATATTGTATTAGACTTTATAAAAACCATCAGCAGTAACCAAGCTAAATATATTGAAGTAACAATGGCACCGATACGATGTACCACATGGATAGTTAACCTTTCGTTATGATCTAAATGGCCAAATTCGTAAGTCTCTTTTTCTGGTGGAATGAGATCAAAAGAATCTTCAAATGTTAAGCGCTCTACCCAGCCAGATTGACAAATAGGCAATTCAGTACAGGTTAGGGCCGCATAGTTTGAAGATGTCCAACCACCAAGCGCTATTTGCGCCGTTAAAATCACTATACCGATAAGACCATAGCGACCATATTTTTTCACTGAAAAATCGCCCGTACTCAAACGATAAGGGTTAAGTCTCAAATACAACAAAAATAATAAACACAAGGTAGTAAAGCCGCCTAACAAATGTCCCATAACAACGATAGGCATCAGTTTCATTGTGACTGTCCACATACCTAGAGCTGCCTGAAAGGTAACAATAGCTAAAATCAGTAATGGCAGACGAAGTGGTGTACCCTGCCCACGATTTCTAAACGACAAAAATGCAATCGCTAAAATTAATAAACCTAAAGCACCCGCAAAATAGCGGTGGATCATTTCGTTCCACGCTTTTTCAGGGTCAACAACTTGATCAGGAAAGGCAATTTTTGCTTTATTTAATTGTTCAGTGCTTACAGGTACATCTATCATCCCATAACAACCTGGCCAATCTGGGCAGCCTAAACCTGCATGGGTTAATCGGGCATAAGCACCTAAACTGACCACAATGATAGCTAATAAAATACTGAGTAAAACAAGCTTTCTAATCGTTAATTTTTTTTGATTATACATATTAGCCAATCCTCGAATACTTCAATAATTTTTTCATATCAGCCAAAATTTGTTTACCAAAAGCAGACAACTCAGCGTTATTTTCAGGTATAGAGTGACTTAAAAAAACATTACCTTGAGGATCTGCCACTAATATTTGTGGATGATCCATCCTATTTTTAGCTAAAGCTGGCATCGGTATTAATTGCCATTCGCTGTCGCTTATCCTAGTTAACTGTTGTGATGATAAAACTTGGCTAAGAGCAATAGGAGTGACCCGAGGCATCGCTGATCCTAAGGCAACATAACTATTGTGTACGCTCTCAAGTGTTTGTTCACAATGGCTATCACAGTTTTCTGGCATCGCGTAAAGAATTAACCATTGTTCATCAAAGTTAGCGGTATTTAATCCTAACTTTTCCAGTGTTAACTCTCCCTCAATAAGTTGACCTTGATTGGTCACACCATAAGCTAACCAATTATTCTCTAAAGCAAGTTTTGCCAAAATAACAGGCAGTGCAAAAGCGATTAACATCAAAATAAAACTACGACGTGACTTTGACTTACTTTCAGGAGCTAATTGGCTTGACTCCTTCGCTGCATTATTTTCTGAGGTGTTATTACTACTCATACCTTCCAACCTTTTTGTCATTATTCTTTATTATTAATATCACTATCTTGACCAGATCGATAATTTGCCCAAATCATTAACGACAACCAAGCTACAGCTAAACTAAACCATTGAAACGCATAGGCTCGATGTTTCTCAGGAGGCATAACAATGGGTGTCCAATTTTTTACAAAACCTAAGGCTTCATTTTCATCTAAGTAGACAACAAAGGGCAATAGCTTAAGGCCTATTAATGTCGAAAATTTTTCAAGCTCTATTTGTTGTACTCTTAAAGGCCATTGATTCGTTTCAAAATTCTGCTCAGCTAACATAATTCCTTTTTCTATAAAACGAATATGCCCCTCAAATTCAAACCGACCAACTAATGGCGGTACTATCGGTAATTCTTGTCGATTAATAGATCCCTGTGTCCAGCCTAAATTAACTAAAACAGCATGTTCACCCGATTGTGCCACTTGATACACTCGGTAACCTAATGAATTTTTATTGACTTGATTATCAAGTAAAAAGACTGTGTTAGGAAGAAATGTTCCATCAACAGTAACGGGAAAATCATTGGTGTAGTTAACTTGAGTATTTAACTTTTGTAGCGCCAGCACTTTGGGTAAAGAAAGCGAGTTTTGCTCTTTTAAATTAACAATACGTTCAAGGCGCTGCTCTTTCTCTAAAGCTCTTGAACTCTGCCATAACCCTAACTGTATTAAACCAGCAAAAATAACTAAGGTAAAAATTAACCATGGTAGGCGAATATTTGATAAGCTAATTTTAATTCGGTCTGTGGTTGAAAATTTACAGTTTTGCACTTGAATTTTACTTCCTTATTACAACAATCCTACTTAGGAAGAGTTTTAGATGGTATTTAAAATAGTTATCGTTGGCTTGATGGCCTTTATGGTTTACAACTTATTTAAAGCGTTATTATTAATGAATAAAAACGACCCTAATAAACCGTCAATGACTAAATTCATTGGTAGACGACTTTACGTTTCTGTCGGCATAGTTTTATTGTTAGTGGTTGGTTTACTGACGGGGATTATAACGCCAAACCCCCGACCTTATTAACGTAATAATTATATCAACACGTTAACAGTAAATTTACGCCTATTGTTGACAATAGGCGTAATATCAATCGCTATATAATATAGACGAAGACAAATAGCATGACCCATACGACGTCGACAAAGTGCCAATACCAGCTTGCTGATTGAAAAGCAAAGTGCTTCTCTGGTGTAAAATGGCCTTTTAATATTCTAAAGAACATGACTATAAGCATCACAGTACCTAAAGTAACATGCATACCATGAAAGCCAGTCAACAGATAAAAAGTATTACCGTATATACCACTCGTTAAATATAACTGCATCTCTTGCGAATAACCGTGAGAATATTCTAGCACTTGAAAAAATAAGAACGCACAACCTAACAGGATAGTAACCCCTAACCATGCCTTTAATTGTGGGCGTTTATTTTTTTCTAATGCGACATGGGCAAAATGAGCAGTAACAGATGACGTCACTAGTAATATTGTATTAATTAATGGTAAACCATACCAACCCATTGCGGTAGTTTCTGTGCCATCAGGTGTTTTTATTAACGGCCAAGTAGCGGTAAAATCAGGCCACAAGACTTCACCTGTCATAAAGTTATTACCGGCACCGTCTAACCATGGTACAGAAAATGTTCTTGCGTAGAGCAAAGCACCAAAAAAAGCGGCAAAAAACATCACTTCTGAAAAGATAAACCACATCATTCCTTGTCGAAATGAATGATCTAATTGGCTGCTATACTTTCCTGCCATTGATTCGGTAATAACATTACTAAACCAACCAAACATCATAAAAATAATTAAAGCGATACCCGCTAATAAAATTAGTCCGCCGTAGCCACTTACATTATTAGATAAATCAGAAACATAATTACCTGCGCCAATGGCGATTAAAAATAGTGCGACTGCGCCCACAATAGGCCAGTGGCTTGAGTCAGGTACATAATATTTTTCATATTCTTTTGTTGTCATTTTATTCCCCTTGTGTGTCTACACTTCCCCAATTAGGAGGATGAGTCTACGCTGCCTGTAATATCATAAAGCGTGTATGATAATGTTAATGTGGTGATCTCTGGCGGTAAGTCTACATCGACATAGAACTGTAATCCCATTTCAACATCTTCATTGGCTTTTAATGGCTGCTGAGTAAAGCAAAAACACTCTATTTTTTGAAAATAGCCTGCTGCCATACCCGGTGAAACTGATGGTACTGCTTGCCCAACAATGTCACGCATAGATTCATTTTTAGCGTAAAAATTAACAAATTTAACTTCACCTGGATGAACATCTACTTCATTAATTACTGGTTCAAACTGCCAAGGAATTCCCTTGGCCATACGAGTAATAAATTGCACAGTAACCGTGCGAGAAGTATCAACACCATCTGCAGTATAAGAAACTGCAGTGCCATTGGTTTTTCCGTTTAACCCGGTGATATCACAAAACACGTCATATAAAGGCACCAAAGCAAAGCCAAAACCAAACATACCAAAGACTATGAGTAATAGTTTTTTGACAACTTGGCCATGAGTTGACTTCGAAGAGCTAGTAATTGTTTGAAGCACTTCATGATTCAATTCCTGCTTTGGGCTTTTATCCATTATCAATCAATCTTAGGTGGTGTTGAGAATGTATGGTACGGCGCTGGGCTAGCCACAGTCCATTCCAAACCTTCAGCGCCATCCCATGGTTTCGCTGGTGCTTTTTCGCCACCACGAATACATTTAATCACCACAGCTAAGAAAATTAGTTGTGATAAACCAAACGCAAAACCACCAATACTAACCCACTTGTTAAAGTCAGCAAATTGCAAAGCATAATCAGGAATACGACGAGGCATGCCTGCTAATCCTAAGAAATGCATTGGGAAGAACAATAAGTTCACTGAAATTAATGAGCACCAAAAATGCCAGCTTGCTAAGGTTTTATTGTACATATGGCCAGTCCATTTTGGCATCCAGTAATAAGCCCCTGCGTACATAGAAAATAGCGAGCCTGTTACCAATACATAATGGAAGTGAGCAACAACAAAATAAGTGTCATGGTACTGAAAATCAACTGGCGTTAGTGCCAACATCAAGCCTGAGAAGCCACCAATAGTGAATAAAATCACAAACGCAATAGAAAACAACATCGGCGTTTCAAACGTTAATGAACCGCGCCACATTGTTGCTACCCAGTTAAAGACTTTTACACCCGTAGGTACGGCAATCAACATGGTGCAGTACATGAAAAACAACTCACCAAAGAGCGGCATCCCAGTTGTAAACATGTGATGTGCCCAAACAATAAATGATAAGAAGGCAATAGAGGCAGTTGCATAAACCATTGAGCTATAACCAAACAATTTCTTACGAGAAAATGCTGGAATAGTGGTTGAAACAATACCAAAGGCTGGCAAAATCATGATGTAGACTTCAGGATGACCAAAGAACCAAAATATATGTTGGAACATGACTGGATCGCCACCACCGGCAGCATTAAAGAAGCTGGTACCAAAATAAGTGTCCGTCAATACCATCGTTACCACACCTGCCAGAATCGGCATCACGGCTATCAATAAGTAGCCGGTGATAAAGAAGGTCCAAACGAACAATGGCATTTTCATGTAAGTCATACCTGGAGCACGCATATTCATAATGGTTACCACGATATTAATCGCACCCATTATTGATGAAATACCCATAATATGCACAGCAAAAACAAAGAATGCGGTACTACCATTTGAATAGGTTGTTGAAAGGGGCGCATAAAAGGTCCAACCAAAATTAGGCGCACCACTTTCCATGAAGAATGAACTAAGAAGGATGCCAAAAGCGAAAGGCAAAATCCAAAAACTCCAGTTATTCATCCTTGGTAAGGCCATATCCGGTGCACCAATCATCATCGGTATCATCCAGTTAGCAAAGCCAACAAAGCCCGGCATTATCGCACCAAACACCATAATCAAACCATGAACTGTTGTTAATTGATTAAAAAAATCAGGTTCAACAATTTGTAATCCGGGCTGAAATAGCTCAGCACGAATTACCATGGCTAAAGCGCCACCTGTCAGTAACATAATGAAAGAGAACCATAGATATAACGTACCTATATCTTTATGGTTTGTCGTATATAACCAGCGTTTAATACCAGTCATTTTGTGATCGTCGTGATGCTCACCTTCGTGCGAGTCATGATCATTTAAAGCATCTGTAGTCATTTAAATATTCCCTACTTCGCACTTGCGGCAGTGACATCTGCAGCTTGTATTAGATCGCCAGTTTTATTACTCCAAGCATTACGCTCGTAAGTGACAACCGCGGCAATTTCTGTTTTAGTTAACTGAGAGGAAAACGCTCCCATTGCTGGGTTTGTCGCACTACCATTAACCACGATATCGATATGCTTAGCAATATCACTTGTAGCAATAACACTGCCATCTAACGCTGGGAAAACAGGAGGCATACCTTTACCCGTCGGTTGATGACAAGCAACACACGCTTTATTGTAAACGTCTTCACCCATTACCATCATTTCTGTCATCGAATAAGTTTTAGTCAAATCTTCGACAGGTGCAGTAACAGCCTCTTCAACAATCGCTTTAATTTCTGGCATTGTGGCATTCGTTTCATCGCCACCAGCAGCAGCTTTAACATCTGAAGCCTGAATTATATCACCGGTATCATTACCCCAAGCATTACGCTCATAGGTAACAACAGCGGCAATTTGTTTCATACTCAGCTGTTTACGATAGCTTTGCATACCAGTACCCGCACGGCCATTTAAGACAATATTAATGTGATCGTCTGCAGAACCTTCAGTGGTGTAAGGCGTACCCTTGAGGGCAGGAAAAGCAGGTGGTAACCCTAAACCTGTCGGTTGATGGCAAGCAGCACAGTAAGCCACATAAGTCGTTTCACCAAGCGCCATTAACTCATCCATAGAGGCGGAAGCATTTAGCGAGTCTTTTTCTGCTTGAGCGGCTTTTGCGGCCATTTGATATTGTTCATCTACCCACAAGGCATAATCAGCTTCAGATTTAACTTCAACAACAATGGGCATAAAACCATGGTCTTTACCACAGAGCTCAGCACATTGACCACGGTATATACCGGGCTTATCAACGTTGGTCCAAGCTTCATTAATAAATCCTGGGATAGCATCTTGTTTCACAGCAAAAGCAGGCACCCACCAAGCATGAATAACATCATCAGAGGTAATTAAAAAGCGTACTTTTTTGTTTACTGGGATAACAAGCGGCTTATCAACTTCAAGTAAATAATTCTCACCTTTTACCGCTGAGTTACCGTCTTGGTTTTCATATTGATCGCGAGGAGTCGATAAAACAGAATAGTATTCGATATCTTCATCGAAATACTTGTAATTCCATTTCCACTGCGAACCAGTAACTTGGATGGTGACATCTGAATTATCATTATTTTCCATGTCTATTAATGTGCTTGTGGCTGGAATTGCCATGACAACAAGAATAACAATAGGAATTGCTGTCCAAAGAATTTCTACCGTCGTGCTTTCATGAAAATCGGCAGCTTTATGGCCTTTTGATTTACGATGAAAAATCATTGACCAAAACATCGCACCAAATACGACTACACCAATGGCAGTACATATCCACAATGCAAACATATGCAGGTCGTAAACTTCTTCACTAACTTTCGTAACACCTTGTGTTAAGTTTAGTTTCATATCGGCCCAAACTGAGCTGGAAAATAAACTTCCCAACAACAGCCAACCTAAGTTACCTCTTTTCACTCGACATCCCCTATTCCTCTTTTAAATCGAAAACAAAACAAAGTCCCAGTGTAAATACCTACCACTGGGACAGTTTTTGTGCTTATTTTTATTTTTATTAAATCAGTATGGCGAAAGATTAAACAGAATCTCTCACACGGTAATTTTATTATAATTGTTATTTTTCGTGCTATTTTTGTACGGTTTACAATCTAGGGTCGCTTAAAACTTTAACTAGGTCAATTAAAAGTTCACCTATAAAATAAATAAACATAAAAACAAAAAATCGAGTATTAACTCTAACCAGTCGGTCTAAAGCATACTCCATACGGCTTTATGCTTATTTTTATATAAAAAGAATAATAAGCGATAAGGAGGTAATAACCGGCGATTATATTATTTCATACGGTGAATTAGACTTGATTTCACAATCTAATAACATGGCAATTTAGAAGACTATAAATCAAGAAAATCGCCATAGAAAGTCACTCATAGGTGATCAGTCTATTGATATACTCTTAACAGAGAAGGAAGGACAAATTTTTAACAGACTCCATGCCTTATATTGTCTGAAATTGCTTAAAGGTATCAAATACCGTGCATATCATTTATAAAATGTTTATTCTAAATTTACTTTTAAAATAACGGCTCCTGGTTATCTATTTTTAATCTTTAACACTCAAGATTAAGTCTGTTAATTATCGTTATGTCCTGAACTGTGCTGACCTATTCGTAATACAACATAAAATAGTCAAATAAGGAAAAATCAAATGCTGCTAAGACGTGTGATCAAGCATTTCCAACATCAGGAATGGACTGCCATTGCTATCGACTTCCTAATTGTCGTCATGGGTGTATTTGTAGGTCTTCAGGTCAGTAATTGGAGTGCTGCACTCAATACCGATCAGCAATCTGTTTTGTTTACCGAGCGTCTGACTGCAGACCTTCAAGAGGAAGCTTTCAGCACTCAGTTTCTCGTTGAATATTATGAAGATATAACGACCCATGCCCTTAAGGCACTCTCCATGCTCGAAAACGAAAGCACGGGTTCCAATGAAGCTCTGCTAATTAGTGCCTATCGGGCTACTCAATATACTCCGGCTTACCGTCGTCGCGCAACCTATGACGAGCTTAGTGCAACCGGCAACCTTGGCCTTATTCGTGATGAAGCACTTCGCATGACAGCAATACGGTTATACACCGCTCCACATTACAAGTCATTCGAAACAGAGGGAGAAAATTCGCGCTACAGAGTAGCTTTTCGTATGGCTGTACCGGTAGCGGTTCAGAATGCAGTCGCTCAACAATGTGGCGATCGTGCCTCCACCATCGGTGATTACGCTTCAATAGTAGATATTCTTGATTATGAATGCACCACAGGACTGTCGGCAGACGTACTCGCCAATGCGGTAATCGGTCTGCGTTCAAACGAAACACTTGTGCCTTTACTTCGCCTACGGATCATGGACATACAAACACTAATATCAATTTTGAGTGTTAGTAACCCGGAAATATTACTTGGTTTAAAAGGGTTAGCTAAGATTGACGGATAGCTTAAATATGAAAAGTAGAGTGGGTGATTCAATTTGCTGTAATGAATGATGGTCTAGTTAACAAAACTATCATGATGATAATACTAAAAGGCATCAATTAAAAAATCACCTCAGGGAATGACTCAAGGGTGACTTTAATCTTATGCTATTATTCTTAATTACTGGTTAAGTTGAAAAAATTACATCCAGTCAGCAGCGCGAATAACACCGACAGCTAAGCCTTCAATAGTAAAGTTTTGGCTAGTAAGATCGACCTTAATAGGCGAAAAATCTTCATTTTCAGCGTGTAAATAAACTACATTACCTTCACGCTTATAGCGTTTAACAGTAACATCTTCTTCAACACGAGCCACTACCACTTGACCTTGTTGAACATCAGTTGTTTGATGTACCGCGAGTAAATCACCATCTAAGATACCAATATTTTTCATACTATCGCCATTAACGCGTAATAAATAATCGGCTGCAGGATGAAATAAATCACCATCAACTTTGTAATGCTCTTCAATATGCTCTTCAGCAAGAATAGGCTCACCGGCCGCAACTCGGCCAATCAAAGGTAAGCCTTCAACTTCAATAAACTCTTCCGCCAAGCGAATACCACGGGAAGTTCCCGGCAACATTTCGATGTAGCTCTTTTTAGCGAGTGCTTTTAAATGCTCTTCAGCTGCATTAGCTGATTTAAAGCCAAAATACTCGGCAATTTCCGCACGTGTCGGTGGCATACCCGTATCTGATATTTTTTCTCTAATAAAATCAAATATTTGTTGTTGTCTAGGCGTTAAAGGGCGCATAAGAATCCTGCATTATTTAGTTACAAATACTGTTAGTATATACAGGCTGTAAATAATAGCAAGTCCCGCTGTTTTATTGTCCTTTGTAAGCACCACCCCATTTAAAATAAAAGTTTCTCAGTTACTTTTAGTTATTATCGAAGTTTGGGCTGACCAATTAACATCATCAGGACTACCTAACGCTTTGCTATATAAATTAGATTCACTTAAGGTCACGGTTATCTGCCATTAATATTATCAACGGCACAGTGCACCATTATTTGATTAAATGAGTGGCATGAAAACGAAGGTGTTCTTCAATAAAGCTGGCAATAAAGTAATAGCTGTGATCATAACCTGGGTGAAAGTTTAGTGCCAATGGATAGCCGCTAGCTTTCGCTGCCGCGGCTAACGCTTCTGGCTTTAACTGTTCGATTAAAAAGTTGTCAGACTCTCCCTGATCGACTTTAGCGGGCACAAATTGCTGTGCATGTCGCATAAGCTCGCTCGCATCATAATCCCGCCAAGTTTCTTGGTCCTTACCCAAATAGGCAGTAAACGCTTTTTGTCCCCAAGAACAAGCCATGGGATTACTTATTGGGCTAAAAGCAGACATTGAACGGTAACGGTCTGGATTTTTCATCGCAATGGTTAAAGCACCATGCCCCCCCATCGAGTGACCGGCAATTGAACGATTGTTTGATACCGGAAATTTTGACTCTATCAATTGAGGTAGCTCATTAACCACGTAATCGTACATTTGATAATGACGATGCCAAGGAGCTTGGCTAGCATTAAGATAAAAACTTGCACCTTGGCCTAAATCATAGCTGTCATCATTGGCGACATCTTCACCGCGTGGGCTAGTATCAGGTGCAACAATAGCAATCCCTAATTCAGCAGCAATACCTAAAGCCCCTGCTTTTTGCATAAAGTTTTCGTCTGTACATGTTAACCCTGATAACCAATACAATACCGGCACCTTATTGCCATTGACTGCCTGGGGTGGCAAGTAAATAGCAAACCTCATGTCACAGTTTAATGTTGTTGAATGGTGACTATATTGTTTTTGCCACCCACCAAAGCTTTTATTTGCACTTAAATTATCAATTGTCATCATAACCCTTTCAAAATAAGGCCTTGAGTATTCAGACCTCGAACTACCGCAATATTTTACGACATAAAGCAAAACACTTATTTGTCAAAGTGAATGACGCTACGAATGCTTTCACCTTTGTGCATCAACTCAAATGCTTCATTAATATCTTCTAATGCCATCGTGTGCGTAATAAAATCACTCAGTTTAAATTCGCCTTGCAAGTAACGCTCGACATAATCAGGTAATTCAGTACGCCCTTTAACACCACCAAAAGCACTGCCACGCCATACTCTTCCGGTAACTAACTGAAATGGACGAGTTGAGATTTCTTGTCCTGCACCCGCAACACCAATAATTATCGACTCACCCCAACCTTTGTGACAGCACTCTAAAGCTGAGCGCATCAGATTAACATTACCAATACACTCAAACGAGTAATCAACACCCCCATCGGTTAATTCAACAATGACATCTTGAATGGGCTTATCATAATCTTGGGGATTAATAAAATCAGTAGCCCCTAACTTTTTAGCCAACTCAAATTTACTCTCATTAATATCAATCGCAATGATGCGGCTTGCTTTTGCCATGGTTGCACCAATCACAGCGGATAAACCTATACCGCCTAAGCCAAAGATAGCAACCGTTGCCCCTTCTTCAACTTTAGCGGTGTTCATTACTGCACCTATACCCGTGGTAACACCACAACCGAGTAAGCAAACCTCCTCTAATGGTGCTTCTTTATTGACCTTTGCTAAAGAAATTTCAGGTAATACTGTGTATTCAGAAAAAGTTGAACAGCCCATATAATGAAATATAGGCTGACCATCTTTATAAAAACGCGTTGTACCGTCAGGCATTAGGCCCTTGCCTTGAGTTTCTCTAATTTTTTGGCAGAGGTTAGTTTTACCTGACAAACAAAATTTACATTCTCTACATTCTGGCGTGTATAAAGGAATCACATGATCACCCACTTGCACACTAGTAACACCCGCCCCTACCTGCTCAACAATACCACCACCTTCATGGCCTAAAATAACGGGAAATATCCCTTCAGGGTCCTCTCCCGATAAGGTAAAGGCATCGGTATGACATACGCCTGACGCAATCACTTTAATTAATACTTCACCTTTACGAGGTAACATGACATCGACTTCTTCGATAGACAATGGTTGTTGTGGACCCCAAGCTATGGCGGCTTTTGATTTAATAAATTGGTCTTTCATTTGGATTCTCGTTTGTTATACACGTTTCGTTAGCGGTGATTTATAAGTCTTTTTTATAGCCTGACACATTGTAATCGTTATTAAACTGGTGGCGACAAAATTTGTCAGCACGACCATCGAAGTCACGGTAAGTTTGTTATTAAAACGATCTGACAAAAAGGACTCAGTTTGATTTATTCAGCTTAACGAAGAGAGGGTAGCAAGGGCAGCTTTTAACGTCTGCTCTAATTCTTTATTACATAATACTTTGTTGTCACTATCAAAATTATCATAAAAACTGGGTATGGATAACGTGGCTTTGACATTACCGGCAAAATAGGGCGCTGAACCTTTCGCTGCTGCTAAGACACTCGCTGCACCGCCAGGTCCTGGTGATGTTGACAGTAGTACCATAGGTTTATTTTGAAATAGTTTTTGCTCAATGCGTGAAGTCCAATCAAATATATTTTTATAGGCTGCGGTATAAGTGCCATTATGCTCAGCAAAAGAAATAATAATGGCGTCTGCTTGGCCTAATTTAGCCAAGAAGTTTTTCGCTTGTTCTGGCTGGCCTATTTCACGCTCTTTATCTTCGCTAAACAGTGGCATTTCAAAATCATTTAGATCTAAGATTTCTGAAGTCGCACCCGTCACTAATGACGCAGCATAACGGGCTAATTGTTTGTTAATTGATGTTGAACTGCTGCTAGCAGCGAAGGCTAATAATTTCATAATGCTCCTCAAATAGTTAGTATGACTTAATTTTTAATAATCAGCAGTATTACAATAATAGCTCAGCATCAATGGGATGAAAGACAGAAGCTGCGTTAATTAATGACTGAGCTGTTAACGCCTTTACACCATAGACCTCAGACCTAACACCGTAATCATTAATGACCTTATTAAGTAGTAAATCAAAATCTCCATCACCCGATAACAAAATCACCGTATCAACTGTTTTGGCCACTTCCATCACATCAATGGTAATCCCAACATCCCAATCACCTTTTGCGGAACCATCGCGCCTTTGTATGAAAGGCTTAAGCTTAACGTCAAAGCCAATATGCATGAGTGCCTTTTGAAATTTATGTTGGGCGTCGTCATTTCGTTGGATGGCATAAGCATATGCCGATACTATTTCACCTTGCTGGTTAATGTCTTGCCAAAATTTTCGATAATTAAACTGGCGCTGAAAGGTATCACGGGTGGTGTAGTAGATGTTTTGGACATCAACAAATATCGCTATTTTTTGCAAAATAAAATCCTAAAAAGTAAGGCGTCATATATGTCACTAAAATCAAAGGTGACTATTACATATAAATTGATTAGCTAACTAATATAGTCGCTAAACTAACATAAAATAACGAGTACCGTAAGGATATGACCAATACCCGTCATCCAGACCAAGCTTTCCACTTAATAATCAATATTTAAACCAACAGATTGTGCCCTATATTATATAAAAAATCGAAACGAAATCACTGGGTATCTAGCTAAATTAATGAGAAAAATGCTAGAATAATGTCTCCATAAATTCGAGCAAAACAATATGTTAGCATTGCGTTCATTATTTTATTTGTTATTAAAATTTCCTGTTAGATTATTAGTTCACTGTAAAATTGTCCCCGACAGCTCTTTTAATATAACAATTGAAGAAGCTGAAGTTGCTAACCAACAACCTATTTTTTATATTGTCCGCCACCAATCCGCCAGCGATTTATTGACATTACAAAAAGCCTGTAAACAAAGAAAACTTCCCGACCCACTAAGCCAAGTAACAGTTAACGGCCAATTATTTCCGCGAACCTTTTGTTTAGAGAAACCTAGTTCATTGTTTTCATGGCATCAACCAAGTAAGACATCAGCGATTAGTCAAGGAGCTGAACTACTTAACCAGCATGCCTCATCACCAGAGCTCGATGCCCAGTTAATTCCTGTTAATATGATTTGGGGACGAAAACCCACTAAAGAAAAACGACATGCCAGTGTCGGAACCGTACTTGCCGATCAAGAATCTCCTAATTTTTTACGTAAGTTTTTCATCGTGTTGTTTTTAGGTCGTAACACCTTAGTTCGCTTTAGTGACCCGTTATCATTTCGTCACATGGTTGATAAAAATGGCAATGATGAAAAAGCAGCGCATAAATTAATGCGCATCGCTCGCTTTCATTTTCATCGTCAAACAATTGCTGCAAAAGGTCCCCGATTGATGCACCGCAAACAAATGTTTACCGCATTGTTTGTTAACCCATCTATTAGGCGTGTTATTACCGAAGAAGCAAAAAATAAAGGTATCAGCGAGGAAGAAGTAAAAAAACAAGCGCTCAAAATGATGACTGAAATTGCCGGTGATTACCGTGACTCAATAGTCCGTTTAGGTGAACGCATACTTCATTGGTTATGGAACCGTGTCTATAGCGGAATTGAAGTAAGAAACGCCGATATGTTGCGTAATTTAGCGCAAGAGGGTCATGAAATTATTTATGTGCCTTGTCACCGAAGTCATATGGATTATTTATTACTTACCTATGTGATTTTTAATGAAGGTCTAGTGACTCCTCGCATAGCCGCGGGTATAAATTTAAATTTTTGGCCTGCGGGACCTATTTTTAGAAAAGCGGGTGCTTTTTTTATTCGCAGGAGTTTTGGTGGCAATCGTTTATATTCCACTGTTTTTCGAGAATACTTAGGACTACTCTTTGAACGTGGTTATTCAGTAAAATATTATGCTGAAGGTGGCCGAAGCCGAACTGGACGTTTATTACCCCCAAAAACAGGCATGTTTGCCATGACCATTCAAAGTTTACTGCGCGGTATCGATCGTCCACTAACTTTAGTCCCTGTTTATATCGGTTATGAACACGTGATGGAAGTCGGCACTTACCATAAAGAGCTCAGCGGTAGTCAGAAAAAGAAAGAGTCTATTTTTGGTGTTGTTAAAGCCATCCGTAATTTACGAAATTATGGTAAAGGCTTCGTTAATTTTGGTGAACCCATCAATATTAATCAATTTTTAGATAAAGAAGTGCCTGATTGGAAAGATGATATTGATGAAGTCGATCCTAGAAAACCGAACTGGCTAACACCAACGGTTAAGGTATTAGCTAATGAAGTGATGACAGCAGTAAATAAAACCGCCGCCTTAAATGGTGTAGCGCTCGTGGCACTCATTCTTCATACCACAGACAATAAAGCGTTATCAAAGATTGATCTTGAAGCCCAACTTGATTTTTTCTTAATGATGCAACGCCAAGCACCTTTTAGTACTGAGCTCACTATTCCTACTGAAACGGGTACTGAATTATTAGCACATGTGATAGCCCTTGGTAAAGTGACTGTTAATCAAGACAGTTTTGGCGAAATCATCTCATTATCAGAGTCAGCGACACTTGAAATGCGCTACTACCGTAATAATATTTTACATGTTTATATCTTACCTGCCCTAATTTGTCGATTATTAGAGCGCACCGCTAAAATCAGTAGAGAAGAGTTATTAATTGATGTTCAGCGATTAATGGCACTTATCAAAAACGATTTGTTTTTATGGCAATCAAAGGAAGCAATTGCACAACAAGTCTCAGATATACTCACCGCATTAATTCAAGCCAATATCGCCAAAGAGAGTAAGTTGGGTTTTATTTCTATCATAGAAAACACTGAACAACGGTCAAAAGTTCGTACGCTAGGTGAATGTGTTGATGAAACAATGCAGCGCTTTGCCATTATTACTTCATTAGTCAATCGATTAGCGCCGTTAAGTAAAGTAGAACTTGAAAATAAAGTGGTCTTAATTGCCAAGCGTCTGTCGGTACTTAACAACATTAACGCGCCAGAGTTTATTGATAAAAAAGCCCAAGCAACCCTTATCAATGCGATGAAAGACCAGGATTATATTGGTACCGATGAGGATGGAAGAATGGTTGCTAACTCTACGCTAGAAAATATTAGAGTATTAGCCACTAAACTCGTTAAAATTGAAGTACTGCAAAGTATCGCAAGATAGTTTGATTGATATAGACCGCGAAGTTTTGTTTTAGTTTTTTTATTTGAAAAGCCTTATAAGGATTCAATAACTATTCCAATAAAGACGACTAAACCAACAACGTGATTGTTTAAAAAAGCTTTAAAGCACCGTTGTCGATCTCGGCCAACAATTAACATTTGTTGATAACTAAATAGACCGCCAACAACCACTAGGCTCAGTTGATAAGGCCAGCCAAAAGCTAATAATTCACCGACCGTAAATAATAATGCTAAGGTAGCTAACTGTAAAAAGCCAATGATTTTTTTATCATTTTCACCAAAAAGAATGGCGGTAGATTTCACGCCAATTTTCATATCATCATCACGGTCAACCATCGCATACATAGTATCGTAGGCGACTGTCCATAATAAATTAGCACTAAATAATAACCAAGCGACTAAAGGGATTTCACCTTTGGCTTCAGCAAAAGCCATAATCATACCCCAGCTAAACGCTGCTCCCAATATCACTTGAGGTAAATGAGTAAAACGTTTCATAAAAGGGTATAGCATCGCTAAGCAAACCGCGACTACTGACAAATAGATGGTGTCCCAGCTCAAGGTTGAGACCAACGCAAGCGCAATACCAATTAAAAAGCCAAATAAAGCCATGGCTTCTTGGCTCGTGACCAAACCTGACACTAAAGGTCTATGCTGAGTCCGCTCTACTTGACCATCAATATTACGATCAGCGACGTCATTAATAACACAACCTGCACTTCGCATAACAACCACACCAAAAGTAAACACCAATAATAGATGCAAATTAGGCCAACCATCGCAGGCAATCCATAAAGCCCAATATGTTGGCCATAACAATAAGTAAGTCCCAATAGGTTTATCGAGTCGGGTGAGCTGTTGAATAGCTTGCCATTTCATTTGTAGGCTAGACATTTTTATCAACATCCTTCTGATAAGCAAAGGCCTGAGGCAAAAATACTTCGGCAACCATTAATGGCTTCTGATGAACAAAAAATAAAGAAGAACGACCCCACATGATGAATTCAGCATCAACATCAATTGATAAATCTTTAACTAATAGGCCAACGCTACTGCTTTGATCAAAAGCAGCTATGGTTAAATTTTTACGCTCGAGTGAAGGATTATTAAACAATACTTGCCCTAGAGGTTGATTGCCAAGTTCAGCCAGCACTTGCTCGTCATCCGTTAACGTTGATAAAGGTAATAAACTGCGAGCGAAGACCTGTGGGACATCATCGCAATAAAGTAGCACTTCACGAACCAGTACCTGTTCACCTGCCTTAATCACATCATTGGCTTCATGGCTTTGGCATAAGTCAATTTGCTGACCCAACACTTCTACTCTAAATTCACCACCATGGCGTTTTAACCTCGCGGTTAATGAACTTGGTTCAACTAGCCAGTTGAGCAAATATTCTGGAATATTATGCGCGACGGGGTCTTGCCAGTGGCAAGTTAATTGAATTGGAAATAATGGGTGTTTTTGACTCATAACCTAATACGACTGATTGATAACGCGCATATCATAACAAGGTCAAAGGCAAGATGTACACCCATTCCACTTAATAGAAAAAAGGGTACGCCTTAATGAAAAGTCGTTTCTCCATCGTAATACCTCAAGCCCTTTACCAATAATCATTTTCGTAACAGTAACCTAATTTGGTCAACTAAAATCAGACCTCTTCACTTAATGTATCATTAAAAAACAATTTAAAAAAAAATTAAAAAACAAGCTCAAATAAAGGTACTATAAACCAATTACCTTTATTCTTTTGACAGAGATTTATCCATTATGAAAAAATCCTTAATTTTGTTTTGCTTTGTATTATTTTCATCACAGGCATTTAATCCAGTTAAAGCAGAAGAGTATGCTTACTTTGCCTTTGACCCACAAATATTGACCAACTATGTCACTGTAAAAAAGAAAATGGGTTATGTTCGATTAACGGTTAAGTTAATGATTCAAGGATCAGAAAATTTAGATGCCGTAGAGCATCATTCTCCACTTTTACGTGATGCCATCATTACCATTATCGGTAAACAAACCGAAGGTAAAGTAAAGTCGATTAAAGGACGTGCTGAAATTTTAAAACAGTGTGAAGACAAAGTAAAAAGTCTGTTAACAAGGGAAACGGGAAAACCGTTAATTAAAAAATTATTGTTTACTCAATGGTTAGAAACCTAGGCCCAACTTACTCAGTGTGATCTTAAACGGTCTACAGTTTTAATTTTTTGTCGGCTTTTACTGTCAATAATGCCATTAAACAACCGCTAATTAATCCTAGTAAATGGGCCGTATTAGCGGTATTTACTGGTAATAAATCAACAAATCCTAATACCAACCAAAATAACAGAAAGCCAATAATGGGCTTTGAAAGTGACAACCCTTTTTCAGGTGCTAACCAACCTAACCACCAAATAAAGCCCACTAGTGCATAGACCACACCTGATAAACCCCCAAAATAAGGTCCTGAAACCATAAACTGGCCAAGGTTAGACGCGATTGCTGAGACTAAAAATAGATTAACTAAGGTGATTCTACCTAAGCTTTTTTCAATACTACCGCCCAATTGCCACCACCACATAGTATTAAAAACGATATGTAACAATGAAAAATGAAAGAAGGCAGGGCCTAATAATCTCAAAGGTTCTGAAAATAATAACGCTAATGAGAGCTGTGGAAAAAACTGGAGTTCTGCGTAAATAACACGAGCAAAGCCCAAAGTCGAAAGAGCATAAACCAGCCAACAAAGCACAAATATTGATAACGTCACTACACCCGCATGCGCTAAAAACTGTTGTTTAAATAGCGTTAAAAAAGCAGGATGCTGCAATTTGACATCACTAACCTGAGCATGCTGCCAAGCTGCTTGCTGGTACTTTGGCTGATGAGGATTCTTTATAAATTCTTCAAATTCTGCTTGAGCAATTTGAATTTGCTCACTGGCACAATAAATAGCAAAGCCATTTAACTCTTCTACCACTTGGGTTTGAATATTTAGTGTGGATAAATAATTAGCAAGGAGTAATGCAATATTATGCTGATTAATATGAACTAATAGTTGTGGCTCATTAGAGATCATTAACCGTTATTTCTCAACGTGAGTCGGGTATTGTAATTGCCACTGACTAAAACCACCGTCGAGGGAGTAAACCTCACTAAAATCTTGACTCACAAGAAAGTCGGCCGCTTGTTGGCTTGAATGGCCATGATAACAACAAACCACGACTGGCGTGTCTAAGTCGGCAGTACGTATAAAGTCCGCAATCGATTCATTGGATAAATGTATTGCCCCTGATATCCGGCTCACTTGAAATGAATTCGGATCACGAATATCGACAATTACTTGACTATTATCAGCCATCATTTGCTGTAATTCATTTACCGAAAGATGTTTAAAACTAGCATCACTTGCCGACATTTAATTTCCTTTAACGTTTAACACTGAAAGATTTAATCCCAGTTTAAAATAACTTTACCTGACAAGCCAGACCTCATAGTATCAAAGCCCTGCTGAAAATCATCAATCTTAAAGTGATGAGTAATAATAGGGGTTAAATCTAAACCTGATTGAATTAAACTGGCCATTTTATACCAAGTCTCAAACATTTCACGGCCATAGACGCCTTTAATTGTTAAGCCTTTAAATATAATTTGGCTCCAATCAATAGACATATCTTGCCCAGGAATACCTAGCATAGCAATTTTGCCGCCATTATTCATATTAGCCAACATCTCTTTAAAGGCTGATGGCACACCTGACATTTCCATTCCGACATCAAAGCCTTCTGTCATGCCAAGATCTGCCATGACATCCTTTAAATTTTCTTTACTGACGTCAACAGCGCGACTTGCCCCCATTTTTTTAGCTAAGTCTAAACGATATTCATTAATATCAGTAATCACAACGTGTCGAGCACCAACATGTTTAGCCACGGCTGCAGCCATAATACCAATAGGTCCCGCACCTGTTATTAAGACATCTTCACCGACTAAGTCGAATGATAAAGCAGTGTGTACCGCATTACCAAAGGGATCAAAAATTGCGGCTAAGTCATCAGAAATTTCATCCGGTAATTTAAAGGCATTATAGGCAGGAATCACTAAATATTCGGCAAAAGATCCCTCACGATTGACTCCAACACCGACAGTATTTCGGCATAAATGCGTACGACCACCTCGACAGTTGCGGCAATGGCCACAAGTAATGTGACCTTCACCAGAAACCCGATCGCCTAATGCAAACCCTTTGACCTCTTGGCCAATATCAACGACTTCACCGGCATATTCATGACCAACCACCATAGGCACGGGGATGGTTTTTTGTGCCCACTCATCCCAGTTGTAAATATGAATGTCGGTGCCACAAATAGCGGTTTTTTTTATTTTAATCAATAGGTCATTGTGGCCCATTGTTGGTTTTTGAGTTTGTTGAAGCCAAATACCGGCTTCAGCTTTCAATTTCACTAATGATTTCATTAAATAATGTCCATTTCTTTACCAATACGAATAAAAGCGGCGATGGCTTTATCTAAATGCTCTTTAGTGTGAGCTGCTGAAATTTGGGTACGAATTCGTGCTTGGCCTTTTGGTACGACTGGAAAAGAAAAACCAACCACATATATCCCTTCGGCTAATAAACGGCTGGCCATATCGCTTGCCACCTTAGCATCACCTAACATCACTGGCACAATGGCGTGATCAGCACCGGCACAAATAAAACCTGCCGCTTCAATATTACTGCGAAAATAAGCCGCATTATCTTTAAGCGTTTTACGCAGTTCATCGCCATCGGCTAATAAATCCAATACTTTAATTGATGCGTTAACAATAGCGGGCGCCAAAGAGTTTGAAAATAAATAAGGACGTGAACGTTGACGCAACCATTGAACAACTTCTTTTTTAGCTGCAGTAAAACCACCCGACGCGCCGCCCATTGCTTTACCTAAAGTACCGGTAATAATATCAACACGGCCCATCACATCACAAAATTCATGACTACCACGCCCTTGTTCGCCAACAAATCCAACGGCATGAGAATCATCAACCATCACCATGGCATTGTATTTATCCGCTAAGTCACAAACCGCTTTAAGATTGGCAATTACACCATCCATTGAAAACACACCGTCGGTGGCAATAAGCTTAAAGCGTGCACCGGCTTCATCGGCAGCAATCAGTTGTTTTTCAAGATCGGTAGCATCGTTATTGGCATAACGGAAGCGTTTCGCTTTACATAAACGGACGCCATCAATAATTGACGCATGGTTTAAAGAATCACTGATAATCGCGTCATCTGCTGTTAATATTGTTTCAAACAAACCGGCATTCGCGTCAAAACACGAAGAATATAAGATAGTCTCTTCCATACCTAAAAAGTCGCTTAACTTCTCTTCTAGAGTTTTATGAATATCTTGCGTACCACAGATAAAACGTACAGATGCCATACCAAAACCATAGGTGTCCAAGCCTTTTTTTGCTGCTATAATCAGTGCCGGATGATTCGCTAAACCTAAATAGTTATTCGCGCAAAAATTGAGGACTTGCTCACCAGAACTAACGGCGATATTGGCTTGTTGAGCAGTGGTAATAATTCGCTCAGCTTTATACAAGCCGTCTTCTTTAACTTGGTCAATTTGCGCTTGGATATGGGTATAAAAATTGGATGACATAGTTGCCTCAGCAGTAAATAGGTACTTGTAGTAATATTTTCAATGAACTGAAAGTATCTCAAGTAGGTAGCCTAATGGCTAAAATTGGCGTTATTGTACGCGATTTTTATTTCAGATACAGCCTGATAAATGATGAAAATGAAAGAGCACATGTAAAGATTCATAAACAGATGCATAATTTTTATTTTCATAAGTAACGGTATCACTTTTAACTGATGGGTTAATCATAAGAGTAATTATTTACCTAAGATTTTGTTTCCGTACCAACAAACATTTTATTTAGAAAATTATTTTTCTCAGTACACCCTATGGGTTAATTAATAGTGCAAACTTTGACAAAACAATATCAACTGCCCCCTATCATATGAAGGGTATGTTTATATCGCTATTTAACTTAAACTATTATTACTTTTGGCTAAAATTGACAATAAATGACCGCTTTCAATCTTGAAAAAAAATCCTATTACTGCCAAAATTTTAAATCGCTAAGCTTAAGTAACCAAACGCTCTATGCTATCGAGTTTGAAGACTGCACTTTTACAGAATGTAATTTTAGTGATGCAAAATTTGATCAGTGTAAATTTATCAATTGTACTTTTACTAAGTGTAATTTGAGCCTAGTGAAAATAGCTTATAGCCAGTTTAATGATGTCAGTTTTGAAAATTCAAAGGTGATAGGGGTAGATTGGACTAAAGCGAGTTGGCCCAACTTAGCCTTATTCTCTCCCATTAAATTTGAACAATGCATTATCAGTGACTGTTCTTTTTTTGCACTCGAGTTAAAAGAGTTAGTGCTTGATATGTGTAAAGTTCATGATGTCGACTTCAGAGAAGGCGATTTTACGCAAAGTAACTTTAGTGGTAGTGACTTTGCCAATAGTCTATTCAGTAAAACTAATTTAAGTTCGGTAAATTTTATTAACGCGATAAATTACCACCTCGATATTAACAACAACACCATTGCCAAAGCTAAATTTTCACGACATGAAGCGGTAAATCTTTTAGAAAGTTTAGATATTGAATTAGTTGACTAGAAAACCCAGATGAGCGGTAGTATTTAACAGCCCGTTTATAACTTTATCACATGTTATAAACGGATGATGTAGTTAGTAAAGCCACTCTTTACTCGGAGTAAAAAGTGGCTAATTTAGGTTTCAATGAAAAGGGTTGATTACATAGTGACAAATTCTTCGGCAGAGGTCGGATGAATGGCAATCGTATTGTCAAAGTCGGCTTTAGTTGCACCCATTTTCATGGCTACAGCAAAACCTTGTAATAACTCATCACTGCCAAAACCAATACTGTGTATACCGACTATTTTTTCTTCTGGTCCAGTACAAATTAACTTCATCCGTGTCGGGTCACGATAATCTGTGGTAATCGCTTGATACAAGGCGGTAAACTGCGAGTTGTAAACAGTAATATGGTCTTCACCATACTGGTCAACGGCTTCTTGCTCAGTTAAGCCAACAGTACCAATAACCGGATGACTAAAGACTACGGTAGCTATGGTTGAATAATCAAGGTGTTCGTTAGGTTTATTATTGAATAAACGTTCCGCTAAACGACGACCTGCCGCAACAGCGACTGGCGTTAATTGTGCCCTACCCGTATTGTCGCCCACGGCATATATACCGTTAACATTGGTATTTTGATATTTATCGGTTGGGATAAAACCTTGGTCATTTAACTCAACGCCCGCTGCCGCTAAGTTAATTTTATCTGTCGCAGGCTCGCGTCCTATTGCCCAGACCAAGGTATCAACTGGTTCAAGTGCTTTACCATTGGTTAGGTGAATGACTAAACGGCCATCAGCTAGTTTCTCAATACGCTCTGGTGTACTGTGATTATATAAATGAGGACCATGTCGTTCCATTTGCTCAACAAGGGTATTACTTAACATTTCATCAAAGCTACGTAGTGGCTTTTCATTTCGCACCACTAAGCTCGTTTTACTGCCTAACGCATTAAATACACCCGCCAACTCAACCGCAATATAACCGGCGCCAACAACAGCTACTGATTTAGGTTGCTCAGTTAAAGCAAAAAAACCATCAGAGTCGATACCAAATTCAGCACCCTCAATACTTGGCGCTTTAGGGCGACCACCGGTGGCAATAACAATATGGTCAGCAGTATAAAGTGTGCCATCTACCTCAACCGTATTTTTATTAATAAATTTAGCAAAACCATCAATAACTCTAACACCATTGCTATCAAAACCTCGCTGATAAGCAAGATGAATGCGGTCGATATAAGCTTCTCTATTTTTAACTAACGCTGCCCAATCAAACGATTGCAAAGGTGCTTTAAAACCAAAGTCTGCGGCATAATGAAGTGCGTCAGCAATTTGTCCGGCATACCACATCGCCTTTTTAGGCACGCAGCCCACATTAACACAAGTACCACCAATAACTTTTGCTTCAATTACCGCTGCTTTTTGTCCATGCTTAGCCGCTCTATTTGCTGAAGCAATACCACCACTACCTGCGCCTATCGCTAAAAAATCAAAATGTTCTGGTGTTGTTTGTGTCATGAATAAAATCTCATTATTACTAAATACTGTTTAAAATATAATGTGGGCATTATCAAGTATTTTCAAGGTGAGTTAACAGTAACCCCCTTTAATTTAAAGAATGAAAACCATTAAACCGCATTATCAGTCATCAATATTGTCATGATTTCATTAGCAGGCAATGGTCTAGAGTACAAATATCCTTGGATATAGTGACAATTATTATGGATTAAATAGTCCCGTTGTTCTTTAGTCTCGACCCCTTCAGCTACACTCTGTAAATTAAGTCGTTTAGCTAAAGTTAAAGTAGTCTCTACAATTGCTTCATCAGCCTGATTAACACCAATTCCAGAAACAAAACTTTTATCAATTTTAATGACATCTAAAGGTAATTGTTTCAAATAAACCAATGAAGAAAATCCCATACCAAAGTCATCAAGTGCCAACTTAACACCGAGTTTTGATAAAGCGTGCATCGACTGGATAGTTTTTTCAGGCTCGAACATAAAGTCACTTTCGGTGAGCTCTATTCTCAATGACTTCGCTGCTAATTTATGTTCACTCAATAATTTTTCAATATAGGGTAATAAGCTATCTTTGGCAAAGTGTTGAGAGGTAATATTCACAGATATATATAAATCGTCTCGCACATCACACCATTGTTTTAAATCTGTTAAACCGCGATCAAGTGCTGCCTCCGTCATTTTAATAATTAATCCCAACTCTTCTGCTAATGGAATGAAATTATCGGGAGCAATAATACCCTCAGGGCTTTGCCAGCGCATTAATAATTCAAAACCAGCAGTTTGCCCCGTATAGGGATTAACGATAGGTTGATAGAAGTTAACAAACTCATTATTTATTATTGCTTGCTTAATCGTTGAGACTTGGCTTAAGCGGTTTTTCGCTTTAACATTCATTTCCCCAGTAAAAAATTGAAAGTTATTACGTCCCAATTCTTTAGCATAATACATCGCCAAATCAGCATTCTTTAGTAATTGATCAGAAGTGACAGCATCGTCTGGGTACAGGGCAATACCAATGCTAGCACTGACACTAACTATATTATTTTTAAGCTTTATTGGCTCTGCTAATTTATCAATAATCTTTTGGGCAATATCACCTAGATAACGACTATCGGTAAAAGACTCAAGTAAGATAACAAACTCATCGCCACCAATTCTGGCAACAGTATCATCAACTCGTAATGAAGAAGTTAAACGTTGGCTAATTTCTTTGAGCAACAGATCTCCATATTGATGACCTAAAGAGTCATTGACCTGCTTAAATCGATCTAAGTCAATAAAAAACAATGCGATAGGAGTGTTTTTACGTTTTGAGAAGTCAATAGCGTGTTTAATACGATCTAATAAGAATGGACGATTAGGTAACCCGGTTAAATGATCGTAGTTGGCTAAAAGTCGCAACTCATTTTCTGCATGCTTTTGCGCACTTATATTAGTGAAAACACAAATATAATGTTTATTATTTGTCTCTGAGTTTTTTGCCGCTCCGATATTTATCATCAGATGAAACTCTTCATTTTTGCTAGTTATTAATTCCTCACCTGACCAATTTTTGCCTTCTTCTAATGATAATAATAAAGTTTTATAAAAAAGTTTTTTTTCTTCTTTTACTCCCAGCATACTAAATTTAAATTTGAAAACCTCATCACCCCAACCAAAAACTTTCCGCATAGAATGGTTAGCGGTCACATGACTAAGATTTTCATCAATAATAAGTACCCAGTCTTTTGTTTGCTTAAAAGCATCACCGTAGTATTGTGCTCGCTCTTCATTGGCACGTAATTCAGTAATATTAGTATAAGCCCCAATAACTCGGTTGGGTTTGCCAAAAGAGTCTACAGCAACAATTTTTCCCAAATCCTTATACCAAAGCCAATTACCTTTAACTGTTTGTAAACGATATGCACAAGAAAAATTATCCTCTAGGTTTGCATTAGCTATAAAAGACTGCCAAAGGGCTAAAAAATTGTGTCTATCATTAGGATGAATTAACTTGATGTGTTTATCCAGAGAATAAAACAATCCGTTATTCTTGTGACCAAGCTCTGCAAAAATTCGCTTGCTAGAAATTAAATTGTTTGTTGATTGCCAATCCCAAACCTCGGAATTACTTGCGTTCAGTGCGAGCTGCAAGCGTTCTTCACGATTTTTAACTTGTTGATGTGCTTGAAATAATAGTTGTCGTTGAACTTGACGATATCGATACCACATCACAAGAATGAGGGCCACTATGATAATATACAAAGTGTAAGCCTGTGGTGAACGCCATGGTGCATAACTCACATTAAAGTGCAGAGTCACAGGCACTAAATATTTACCTGTTTGGGGTGACTTAGCCCGAATGGTAAAACTTGTACTTCCAGAAGGTAAACTTGGAAATATTATATAACTATTTTTACTGGGAGGATAAATGAGGTTACTTTTGCCAGCTAAGCTAAATTCATATTCAATTTTATCCTCACTGATAAAAGAAAAGGTTGAAAAATCAATTTGAATACCGACATCGTCATACTTTAAGTCAACCGAGGTGTTATCTCCTATAACCAAAGGTGTTTTCAATGGTCTGGATAAGACATCAATGTTAGTAATTTGTACATTCAAGTTTATCCCACTGTAGGCTTTTTTTAATTGAGAAGGAGAAAATATACTGACTCCCTTCATCGAACCGTAAGCAAAAAGATCATGACTAATTTTTGAATAAGCCCGATTATTGAATTCATTAGCACCTAAACCATCATCGGTTGAATAATGACTAAAATGATGACTGACATTATCAAGCATATATAAACCATTGTGAGTGGAAAACCAAACATCACCATCAATGTCTGTCATCAAACCATAAATATGATTATCAATAGTCGAATTAGACTGATTATATAAATATTTTGTCTCAAAGGTATCAAGGGTTAAACCGACAAGACCTTTGGAATAAAAACCCAACCATAAAATATTTTGACCATCAATAGCCCAGCTATCGATATCTATATTTGATTGTCCTGGAGGTTTATTCGGTTGTTGGTAGACTAGTTTTAATTCTTGTGTTTTATCGTTATAACTCCACAGGCTGTTATTACTTGTAAGTAACACATTATTACTGTTAGGCAGTGCTTTTAAAAATCTAAGTCCGAAGCCTCCAGGAAACTGCTTATTAATCTCCTCTAATATCTCAATAACTTCGGTTTTAAAATTAATACGAAAAAAACCTTTTTTATTTGCCACCCACAGGTAATCACCATCCATATAAATATCGTTTTGCTCAAGCGCCAATAATTCATTGATTTTTTGGCTAAACGGTAAGGCGATAAACTGATGTTGCAAAATATCAAATAAACGCATGCCTAAAAATGTAGAAATAAGCAATTGTTGCTCATTTAAAGCTTGAATTCTCTTGATATTGTTTTCACTAGTAGATGCATCACTATTATTTTTGACAATATATTGGCTAACTTTATCTTCTGTAATATCAACTTTGTTTAAACCATTTGAAGTACCAACCCATAGAGTTTCTTTATCGGTGGGTGAAGAAAGAACACTCCAAACTTCGTTTGAACTTAAACTGGTGGGATCCTCACTTTTATAGCGGTAATTTTTAAATAAACCTCTTTTAGGGTTCCAAAGATAAACACCATTAGCTTTTGATCCCAACCAAAAAATGCCATCTCGAGCTTTAGTGATTGATTGAATATTATGAACAGCAATGTCACCATAGTAATCATTGAAATTAAAGAGAAATTCAACTGAATTATTTACTAAATCAATGCTGAAAGCACCTTTCTCTGTCGCCAGATAAAGGTGCTTATCATCGACAGATAAATCGTTAGCAACCGTTTTTGTTATCAGTAGCTGATATTCGTTTAATAATGTTTTTTCAGTAATGTAACCCATTATATTTGAGATATTAATAGAAAAAAGACCGTCAGCAGTACCCAAATATAATAGATTGTTGCTACCTGCATGTAAGGTAAGAATTTCAGCTGTTTTTTTAGGATTAAAGGTTGTTTCGTTTGAATTGTAATGACTAATGGTAGGCAGCTTACGCCACTGCATTGTTTTAGGGCTTACAGCGAAAATGCCAACATTAGAACTTAAATAAAGTACCCCATCATGATGACTCATTTGTTTCATTGATTCTGAATTTGACATCTGTGGTTCAAAATTTAAAAAGGTTTGGAACTCGCTAGTATTTTTATTATATAAACCGAGTGACTTTGAATTTAATATCCAAATATTCCCTTCATCTCCGATTAAAACATCCCTAGTTGTGTCAGCTTTTTTTTCGAACTTATTTGTTGATATTAATTGATATACATCCGTCTTAGGATTGTAGCTATAAAGGATATCAGTACCTACATCAATCCAAATCAGTCCTTCATTATCTTCAATTAAGCCTTGAATATTCGTTTCTTTAAAAACCTCATTAGGACCCAGTAATTCTCTAAAAGCATTACCATCATAAATATTGACGCCCCGGTCAGTTGCTAGCCAAATAAAACCTAATCTGTCTTCAATTATCGCGTTAATAGAACCTTGCGCTAAACCATTCTTAGAAGACAGCGAAGTCAAGGCTAAATTATTCACTCGAGCAAAACTAGTAGACGTAATAAAGCCGTTAAGTAACAAACTTAACAGTATAATTTGAAGAAAAAATAAACACTTAGTCACAATAGATTACCTATCTAATAAATGATTAATAACAAAGAAAGTTCCGTAAACAGGTTATAGTTAATTAAATGATTACAAGGGACCTGAACAATAATATATTATATACAGTATGCTTGTCACATTTATCACAAGACAGTTCTATTGTCTATAATGTTTTGAAACGGCTACTTTAACAAAAAATTGACAATAAGCCCTTGAATAATGACTTCTTCGCTATTACATCTATAACATTGACTTTCAATTAATGATTATTATGACCAATTCATCACAACTCTATTCAACGCAGGTATTACCTAGGTTCTCTCAAATCAAGCCTGAGCATATAAAATCAACAATTGAGCAAGCCATCAGTGATTGTAAAAACACGCTCGCTGAAGTGTTAAGTAATAAACAGCCGTTTACGTGGCAAAATCTGGTAATGCCGATTGATGAAGTTGATGATGTTTTAACAAAATTATGGTCCCCTGTTTCCCATATGAACTCGGTAGTCAGCAGTGACGCATTGCGTCAGGCCTATGAGGAATGTTTACCTTTATTATCTGAGTACGGTACTTTTGTCGGTCAAAACCAAGTGTTGTTTGAGGCTTACCAACAACTGAGCAAGAGTGAGGAGTACCAAACGCTAAGCATTGCTCAACAGAAAGTCATCAATAATGCCTTACGTGACTTTACCTTGTCAGGCATCGCCTTAAATGACGAAGATAAAAAACGTTACGGTAAAATAGTGACACGATTGTCTGAGCTTGGCTCCTCTTTTGGTAATAATGTCCTCGATGCAACTGAAGCATTTACGGTGACTATTGATGATGAAAGTCACTTAACCGGCTTACCTGACAGTGCTAAAGAAGCCGCAAAGTCGCGAGCCGCAGCCAAAGAACAAACAGGCTATTTATTTACCCTTGATATGCCAAGTTACTTACCCGTTTTAATGTATTGTGATAATCAGAAATTACGTGAAACGCTTTACCGGGGTTTTGTCACTCGCGCTTCCGAAGAGGGTCCCAATGGTGGGCAATTTGACAATAGCGCCATTATGAACGAATTATTAGCCCTTCGTCATGAACTTGCGCAGTTATTAGGTTTTGATAATTTCGCGGAGAAATCACTAGCCACCAAAATGGCCTCCTCAACTGATGAAGTGCTGAGTTTTTTAGAAGACCTAGCGATAAAATCTAAACACCAAGGTCAACAAGACATTAAGGAACTCACTGACTTTGCCCAAAAAGAGTTTAATCAACAAGTCTTACAAGCATGGGATCTGGGCTATTATGGCGAAAAACTCAAACAAAGTCGTTATTCAATTTCAGAGGAAGAACTTCGTCCGTATTTTCCCGAAAAAACAGTAGTTTCTGGATTATTTGAAGTAGTTCATCGCTTATTTGGTTTAACCATCAAACAACGTAATGATATTGACACTTGGCATAGTGATGTTACCTTTTATGATGTATTTGACAAAGAAAACCAACAACGAGGCAGTTTTTATTTAGACTTATACGCCCGTGATAAAAAACGTGGCGGTGCATGGATGGACGACTGCATTGGTCGCCGAGAATTAACCGATGGCAGCATTCAACTCCCTGTTGCTTATCTAACCTGTAACTTCAGTGGCCCGGTAGGCGATAAACCGGCATTATTTACCCACAATGAAGTGGTTACCTTGTTTCATGAGTTTGGTCATGGCATGCACCACATGTTAACCCAAATTAATGTCAGTGGTGTTGCCGGTATTAATGGGGTGCCTTGGGATGCCGTTGAATTACCGAGTCAATTTTTAGAAAACTGGTGCTGGCAGCCTGAAGCCCTGAATTTTATCTCTGGCCACTTTGAAACCGGTGAACCATTACCGCCAGCGATGTTAGATAAAATGCTAGCAGCAAAAAACTTCCAGTCAGCTATGCAAATGCTCCGTCAAATTGAATTCAGTATTTTTGATTTTAAAATGCATGCTACTTACAACCCTGATGCTACCGATAACAGTCAACATATTCAGCAAGTATTAAATGAGGTTCGAGAACGATATTCAGTCATTAAAGCCCCAGATTTTAATCGTTTTCAACATGGTTTTGGCCATATCTTTGCTGGTGGTTATGCCGCAGGTTATTACAGCTATAAATGGGCAGAAGTATTGTCCGCTGATGCTTTTTCTCGCTTTGAAGAAGAAGGCATTTTTAACACAACTATTGGCCAAGATTTTCTAAGCAATATTTTAGAAAAAGGAGGTAGTGAAGAGCCTAGTCAGTTATTTAAAGCCTTTAGAGGAAGAGAACCCAATATTGCAGCACTGCTAAGTCATTGTGGTATTAAAGCATTAACCGCTGAAGCTGAAGGAAACGTTAATGGAGAATAATGGCGTTTTAGAATCATTTGATAGTTTGTATCAGCGCGCTGCGGTTCGTAAAGGTGGTACAAAGGCTCTGCAACATTTATTGGGCTATGAAAACCACCGTCAAACAATAACATCACTTGGCGATGACCGTATTTTATCCGCTTTTAGTAAAAAAGTGTTCCAATCTGGTTTTGTTTGGCGGGTGGTAGAAAACAAATGGGCCAATTTTGAAGACAGCTTTTTTAATTTCAACATTGCTAAAGTCTTAATGATGCCAGAAGAAATGATGGAACGAAAGGCAGCAGATCCAAAAATCATCCGTAATTATAATAAAGTAAAAACCATTAAAGCCAATGCTCAAATGATCTTTGAAGAACAACAAAATGGCCATAGCTTCAGTGAGTTTTTGGCTAATTGGCCCAGTGATAATCTTATTGGTTTATGGGATTATTTGAAGAAAAATGGTCAACGATTAGGCGGAAACACCGGACCTTACGCCTTAAGAGCCTTAGGTAAGGACACTTTTTTATTAACACGAGATATTGAAGCATACTTTCGAGCTCACCATATTATTGATGGCGGTATACAAAGTAAAAAAAGTTTATTGGCTATTCAAACCAGCTTTAATCAATGGCAACAAGAATGTGATTTATCCTTGAGCCAATTAAGTCGTCTCATCGCTTTCGCTACCGGTGATAATCATATTCATGCGGCATAGACCCACGGCAATCCTTGTTTAATCAATTTTGCGTCCTTAAATTTCAGCTGATAGTTAAGGACGCTTTATTACCCTGCTAAAGAATTTAACTCAGACTGATAACTGAGTTATTATCATTGACGACTCAAAAAATGTTTTTGCAAATAGTCGCTAAAATAATTAGTGGCCCTATTCTCCTCTCTGTTATTATCTCTGTATTGATTCTTCGCTATTAAATTCAACACAATGACTCCAAATATCGCTGTGGCTTATGTTCACTCATCAGATGCTAATCAAGCAAAAAGAATTGCTGCAAAGTGGAAGTTACCCTATATAGGTGATTGCCAGGCCGCAAGTCGTTACAAAGAATTGACCTTTTTATTGCAAGTAAACGATCAGTTTTTAGAGCTTTGCAAACTTGATGAGCCTAAATTAGGTGCGATTAAAGTAGACTTTGTTGACGGCGCCGTTGCTCATCGTCGTAAGTTTGGTGGTGGCCGAGGGCAAGATATTGCTAAAGCCATTGGTCTAAAACATGGTTTTACCCCACATGTTTTAGACGCTACTGCCGGCTTAGGTCGAGATGGTTTTTTATTAGCGGGCTTAGGCTGTAAAGTGACCTTAATGGAGCGGATGCCAATAGTGGCAGCCCTACTTCATGATGGCATTGAACGTGGCAAGCTCAATAGTGAAATAGGCCCATTAATTACTGACAATATTACGTTAATTCATGGCTCTACCCTTCAAAACATTGAGTTGGCTCAGCCACCAGATGTTATTTATCTCGATCCTATGTATCCACATCGTGAAAAGTCCGCATTAGTGAAAAAAGAAATGCGAGTATTTCAATCACTCGTCGGTGAAGACCTTGATGCCGATGACTTACTTGAACCCGCACTTAAGCTTGCCAAATATCGTGTCGTCGTCAAGCGACCAAGTTATGCGCCGCCATTGAATGGCAAGGTACCGTCAACGAGTATTAAGATGAAAAAAAATCGTTTTGATGTCTATGTTAATCAAGCCATTCCTAAAAACAATCAATAAGCCCATTAAATGAGCCTTTGGCAATATAACCCAATGATGCGCTAACTCCATTGACCGACTGTCTTGACAACAGAGTACGAACTGAAATTTTAATTTGTAAATTTTACTGAGAAATAGATGCATCACCTCACTCAATATCCTAATATGACATCAGTCATCCCTTTATTGTTAAATAATTTATGATAAGGGCACACATCAGTAGAAGGTAACAATATCACTGCTGGTTAATTAACGAATCAAACCATTCACACTCAAATAAGAAGCATTTTATGATCGAAAAAAATAGTCCAATGCCATCAGGCGAATTATCACAATTAGTCAACGGTAGCATGATCACCCATAAAACTACTGAACTTTTTGCCAATAAAAAAGTCGTGTTATTTGCTGTCCCTGGAGCCTTTACACCTACGTGTTCAGTGTCACATTTACCCGGTTATGTGGTTTTAGCAGACCAGTTAGCAGCCAAAGGAGTAGACCAAATTATTTGTTTATCCGTCAATGATGCGTTTGTCATGAATGCTTGGGGTGCAGCGCAAAATGCTGACAACATTATGATGTTGGCCGACGGAAGCGGTAGTTACAGCGAAGCTCTAGGGTTAACTATGGACACAGCCGCCTTTGGTGGTGTTCGTTCACAGCGTTACGCTATGGTGATTGATAATGGCGTGGTTTCTCATTTATATGTTGAAAAAGGCAATGAATTTGAAGTAAGTAAGGCTGAATTTATTTTAAGTCACCTATAAAGCTGACGATAAAACAACCGTCCAAACTTTTTACCTGGTTTTATTTTTACTATGTCTGAAAATGACCAGGTATCATTTATACCTATGTAGAATAGGTAATCTCTGCACCTTATGTATTGATGAGGCTGACCTATATTAACATCAGAAAGAGTCAAAAAACGAAATGCAAAAATTAATGTAAAGTTTAATTCTTCCGACTTGGTCTAACAAACAAGTCCTTAATATCAAGAAATATCTGTTAATGATGCTGCAAGATGAATATAGCATGAACAAACTTACCAACTCATTAGCCCATCAAACTTTTTTTGATCAACAACACTTTTACCCTAGCGTTCAATCAAGATATAATAAGCGACTAATTTTTTAACAGCGAGAAAACACTTTGCAGGTAGACATATTAATTATTGGCGCAGGTGCCGCAGGTTTAATGTGCGCTGCAACAGCCGGTTATAAAGGAAAAAAAGTTGTTGTCGTTGATATGGGCAAAAAACCTGGCCGCAAAATACTGATCAGTGGTGGTGGCCGTTGTAACTTCACCAATGAAAACGCTCGCGCTGAACATTATATTTGTGACAACCCACACTTTGCCAAGTCAGCGTTAAGTCGTTATTCCGCGCAAGACTTTATCGAATTAGTAGAGCGTCATGGGGTCAATTATCACCACAAAACCTTGGGCCAATTATTTTGCGACGACAGCGCCAAAGATATTGTAAATGTATTGATGACCGAGTGTGATTGGGCCGGTGTTGACGTTCGCCTGCGCAATGAAGTCATCGCCGTTAGCAAAACAGCGTCAGGCTACCAGGTAAAAACTACCAGCGAAACTTACACCTGTACCTCGCTTGTGGTCGCCTCTGGCGGTTTAACTATGCCCAAGCTAGGCGCAAGCCCGATTGGCTATAAAATTGCTGAACAATTTGGTTTAAACATCTTACCAACAACACCGGCATTAGTGCCTTTTACCTTACACGACCACGATAAAAGCCGTTTTGATGGTTTGTCTGGCATCAGTATACCGACCGAAGTGTTTAGTGATGATGGCACAACATTTAAAGAAAACATCCTCTTTACCCACCGAGGTTTATCAGGCCCCGCCATTTTACAAATATCGTCTTTTTGGCGTGCAGGCCAAGCAGTTACTATCAATTTATTACCTGGAAAAAGTCTGGATGTCCTCATTAGTGATTGGCGAGTCAATCAAGGGCAAAAATCATTAAAAAATCAGTTATCAACAATATTACCCAAACGCTTCATTGAGTCGTTAATTACCAGTAACGATATTCCGGATAAAAATATTAACCAACTCGACCATGCTGAAATAGTGGCATTGAGCCAATATATACACGCGTGGCAAATAAAACCTAATGGTACGGAAGGTTACCGAACGGCAGAAGTGACTTTAGGTGGTGTTAATACCGATGAATTATCCTCTAAAACTTTTGAAGCTAAAAAGTCTGCTGGCTTATACTTTATTGGTGAAGTAATTGATGTTACTGGCTGGCTCGGCGGCTATAATTTTCAATTTGCTTGGGCCAGTGGTTTGGCTTGTGGCCAAAGTATGTAGTTGACAAAAGATAATTAGAGTAAAAAAAATCTGATTTGTGCTAACCGATTCTTGCCTATGATCCTGCGGATAACCCTAATTGTTTAGCGGATGTATCCTGCCATGTTAATTAGAACGATAAAGATGCTGTATGGTAGAAATAATTAAATGGTCACTTAAGTCATATTATGCGGCCACAATAATAGCTCTTTAGTATGCTTTTGACAGCGGTAACGTTATAGTCTTAAGCAGTTACTGACTGATTAAATCCCAATAAAACGAGTAGAATAAACATTTTTTTGTACTGCGTTTTATTTTTTTTAATCGGGTTTATTTTCATTAACTTTATTCCTGTCCTGTGCTTTTATTTCATTTATCTGATTCCGATATCATTATTTTTCACCTATTAACTAAACGGCTTTTTAACAAGTAAAGGTACCTAAGTATGCCAAGATCTGTTTATAATCAGGCGTCATTCTCAATAAAAGAATAAAAAATGAAAAAAATAATCGGTTTAACCTTACTTACCTTTGCTCTATTAAGTGGCTGTGGCACTAATGAGGTTGCAACAACAAATACAGCAACAGATGTATCGGCGAGTTATCAAAGCATTAATAAAGAACAACTCATTAATCATATTAAAGTGCTTTCTTCAGATAAATTTGAAGGACGTGCACCGTCAAGCAAAGGAGAAGAGTTGACGCTTGGCTACCTAACCCAACAATTAACCGCGGTTGGTTTTAAGCCCGGCAACGGTGATAGCTTCTTACAAGCCGTACCTATGGTGTCGATTGAGGCATCACCAGACATGACACTATCCATTGGTGATAAAGACTATCAATACGGACCCGAAATGGTGATGGGCTCTAGCCGTATTAGTGACTTTGAACAACTTAAAGACTCTGAGTTAGTTTTTGTTGGCTACGGTGTTAATGCACCTGAATACAACTGGAACGATTACGAGGGCTTAAACGTTAAAGGGAAAACAGTGGTTATCTTGGTTAACGACCCTGGCTTTGCCACTCAAGATCCAGCACTATTTAATGGTAATGCCATGACTTATTACGGTCGTTGGACATACAAATATGAAGAAGCGAGTCGTCAGGGAGCTGAAGGTGCCATTATTATTCATGAAACAGCGCCCGCATCATACAACTGGTCGGTAGTTGAACATTCTTGGACTGGCCCTCAGTTTGGTTTCGTTCGTGAGGATTTAAATAAAGGCCGTGTTGCTGTTGAAGGCTGGGTAAATAGCGAGGTCGCGAAAGAGTTGTTTGCTAACGCTGGCTTAAACTTTGAGCAAGCCAAAATTGAGGCCGCCAAGGGAAGTTATCATATCGATATGGGCAATTTAAACGCGTCTATTACGGTGAATAATACGGTAAAAGAGTCGGTATCATATAACTTTATCGCAACTTTACCGGGTAGCAGTAAGCCTGATGAGCATATTCTTTATACCGCACACTGGGATCACTTAGGTAAAGATACTAGCCTAACGGGTGATCAAGTGTATAACGGTGCAGTAGACAATGCATCAGGTACAGGTGCACTTATCGAGGTAGCGGAGGCATTTGCTAAACTCCCTGTTGCACCGGAACGCTCTATTACTATTATGGCGGTAACAGCCGAAGAACAAGGCTTATTAGGCTCTAAGTATTACGCAGCTAATCCCATTATTCCTGCCGCTAAAACAGTCGCCAATATTAATATGGATGCCTTAGGTGTTAATGGTCGCAGTAGTGACGTGTCTGTTTATGGCTTAGGTCAGTCAGAGTTGGATAACTTTCTTAAAACAGCAGCGAAAAAGCAAGGTCGTATCATTGCCGGTGACCCTCGTCCTGCTGCAGGTATTTACTACCGCTCTGATCATTTTGCTTTTGCTAACATTGGTATTCCAGCACTATACGCTAAAAGTGGTACCACACCAGCTGACGAAGCCACTAAAGTATTACGTGCAAAACTAAATGAACGTTTAGGCGAGTGTTACCACAATCTATGTGATGAATATAATGACGCTTGGGATATGTCTGGCGCTGTTGAAGACATACAAGCATTCTATGCTATTGGTTATCAGCTATCTAAAGAAAATGTTTGGCCTCAATGGAGTAAAACATCTGAGTTTAAACGCTAAACTTGTTTAGCTCGCTTATTTCACTAGGGCAAGCCAAGGTGAAATAAGCGTTTAATTTTAAGTGGAAATAGGTGAGCCAACATCTCAAATTGGATATCGTCTCCAACATGCCTGTCATTGATGGTTTAACGTTAAAATTAAAAGCCGTTTAATTTGACGGCTTTATATACACAGCGGTTGAAGCCACTCTTTTATTATTGCTTGTTCATTATATCTAGTAACGCATGAACTGTAGCTTCAACACCGGCTTTTACCGCAGGCTCAGGTGTTATTTTAAATAAAGGACTGTGATGGCTAGGTACGGCTGCACCACCTTCTGCTTCACGTTTAAAGTCTGCTGCTGGTGTACCACCTACGCCAAAATAAACGCTAGGGATATAAGGTTTGGTCGTAAAGAAACCAAAGTCTTCAGCGCCCATACCTGTTGCGCTCGGTTCAATTAGCGCTAAGTCACCCATTTTATCTGTTAAGACCTCTTTTAAACGTTTAGCTAAGGCTTTGTCATTAAATGTTGGCGGATAAGCAAACTCACTGACGTTAACTTCGGGGAGTTTATCTTCTGGCATACCTGCTGTGCGAGCTGTACCAATAGCAATGCGTTTTATTGCCGACAACAACTGCTCACGTACCTCTGGTGTTAAGCTTCTGACCGTTAACTGTAAATGTGCTCGGTCAGAAATAATGTTGTGTTTAGTACCCGCATGAAAAGACCCTACGGTAATAACGCCAGGATAGCGAGGCGCTAATTCTCTACTGATAATGGTCTGTAAATTATTGACTATCTGTGCGCCAATTACGATGGGATCTTTACCACGGTGAGGATAAGCGCCATGGGCACCAATACCATGTACTATAATATCAACGGTATCGGCACCGGCGTATGGTGAACCTTCATCGACAACGATTTTTCCTGCCTCAATTCCTGAACCTACATGAAAGGCAAAAGCATAATCGGGTTTGCCAAAACGTTGCCAAAGGTTGTCAGCCATCATCGCTGATGCACCTGGGCCCATCTCTTCTGCTGGCTGGCCAATAAGCATTAAAGTGCCAGACCACTGACTTTTAATTGAAGCCATATGCCTAGCCGTCCCAACTAAACTAGTAATATGCACATCATGACCACAGGCATGCATAACACCGACCTCTTTACCGTTCCAATCTTTCGTTATGACTGTGGATGCATTCGTTAAGCCTGACGTTTCAATAACAGGTAAGCCATCCATATCAGCACGAACCATCACAGTGGGACCTTCACCATTTTTCATTAGCGCAACAATACCGGTACCGCCAACATTTTCTGTAACAGTAAAACCAACAGTACGTAATTCGGTGGCAAGGCGTTTAGCCGTTTTAAATTCCATCAATGAAAGCTCTGGGTTTTGGTGGAAATGATCCCATAGCGGACCTAGATGTTGCTGATAATCTTTGTCGATTTTATCGCTAGTCGATGAAGAAAAAGCGAATGGACTAAAAGCAACTGCAGAGCTTATTAGTGCTAAAGTAAATAATTTTTTCATTAGTTCTCGTCTCGTTACAGCCAGTAAATATATTTATACCTTAATACATATCGTGACCCAAAGTCTTGCATAGCGAGCAAATTTTATTTACATTTCAATGGTTTTCTACTCATTTTACCACTCACAAACTCTACTATAAGTACCTTTAAGACGCATTCAGCCTTGTACCAAAAGTTTAGTAAATAAAGTAGTCACGCTTTTATTTATTGCTATACTTCTGAACTTACCCAGCGAAAAAGACTATCTGATGCTGATTTATTTCCCAGGGTTTCTATTGGTTTCGTCAATAAAGATATTCGCACTTAGTCTTTATATAAATTTAGATAAGGTCAAAGCTTGAACATCATCATTAAGCGTACTTTATACTTTTTGTTTTCAGTCGTCGCTTTAAGTGTGGCCCTGATCTTACTGGTATTACAATCATCACAACATATAGAAGCTGTTCATCAAATTGATGCTAACTTCGCCACTCAAAACAAAAAAACTTTACAGCACATAATACAGACGATTAAATCAACACAAGAGCCGGTATTATTGCATATAACTCAAAATGAAATTAATGGTCTTAGCGCTTTAGGCCACCGTACTATTCCACAATTCACTTCAAATATTGTGCTGATTGAAGGCAAAGGTTTTTTTCGCTTTTCGTATGAATTACCGCTGCCTAACTTTATTCGATTTTTAAATATTGACCTTACCTTAAATGCTTCTCACACAGGATTAGATTTCGACACCGTATATATTGGTAGCTTACCCATACCGGGTAATTGGTTAATAGCGTTAGCTGAAATGGTCAGCCATACTTATATTGAAACAGAATTTAGTACTTCTTTATTATCAATAGTGTCTAAAGTTGATATTTCTCCTTCGAGCTTACAAATTAATATTCAAGCCCCCAACAACATAAAGAGTAAGAACCAAAGTGCTAAAGATTCCTTATTTGCATTACGTGATCAACTAGCCCTATTTGGAGATGTCAACGATATTCGTTTTTATCACCAATCGTTGCTTGATTTTATTGATAACAATGAGAAGCGAAAGTCACTAACCCCCTATATCGCCTATATGTTTTCGGTAGCTGAAAAACGTAGTGTCATTTCAAATATCCCCGTAGCTGCAAAAGAAAATAAAGCGGCGCTAACGGCATTAGTCTTATATTTTTGCACCGATGAATTTGAATTGCTTATTGGTGATGTTTCCAATTATTCACCTAAACAAGCCTTACAACGGCTGAGATTACAAAGGAGTGTATCCTTAAGGAGTCGAGTTGATATTCAACAGCATTTTATTTATTCTGTTGCATTACAGTTGTTTGGTAATAGTGACGCCAGTGATGCTATCGGTGAATGGAAAGAGTTTTTAGACTCAAATAAAGGCGGTAGTGGTTTTAGTTTTGCTGATTTAATGGCTGATCGCGCAGGAACTAGATTGGCGATGATATCAACCCAAACAAATGAAAGTGCTTTATTAGCCCAAGAAAGCTTAGCAAATATCACAAGTGAATCCGCTATTATTCCAACGTTAGGGGGCTTACCAGAAGGGATAACTCAACAAGCCTTTGAAAAATATTACCAAGGTGTAAAATCTACCAATTATATTGCTATGTTAAGGCATATAGATGAGCAATTATCACAAATACCTTTATATCAAATTCAATAATATTTAAGAAGTGACCTACGGATAGCAATTTTAGGCGCAGACAGCTGGCGGCTAAACCTTGTTATTTGAAAACAACCTCTACGGCTCTTTCATCACGACATTCATATGAGCCCATTTCGAATTCTCGGCAAATCCAAGGACGGTTTTCATAAATTGAACACATATAAGTTTCACGATTTAAGGCCGAACAATAACCATCGTCTAAACGCAACATAGTCTCACTGCCCCATTCATCGACAGCAATATGCTTTTCAGGAACACCCGTGTCCGTAATTATCATAACTTCTAAACGACAGCAACACGCCTGACAACTTGAGCAGGTGATTGCTGGCTCTGCTACGTTTTTAATGTGAATAGTCATGTAAATCATCGCATAAAATAATTAATTATATTTTACACCAAGTCTCCCGTATTAGAAATTTATTTGGCTCGCACTATGACTTTACTTTAAAAAATATCCTAGGTAAATATTGGTAAAATTGACGACTAGATCAAAATATACCCAGGTAAAGTATTCTTAAGTAGGGACAAAGTCCCAAACAAGCTTTATAGCATCAATGGAGTAAAATAATAGTGAGTTAAGTTGTACTTTATTGATCTTAGTACTATTATTACTGACTCAAAAGCTGACCACGTTCATTGTTCAGTAAAGCAACAGCCACTTTTAGCGAGTATACTGCTATGATAAATAAAGACCCTAACAAATTAATGAACAGAAAGTATTAATCTTTTTTATCATATACTTAGCTAAATTTACTTGAAGGAGTTGGGATGTTAAAAAAAATCAAATGGTTCGTTATACTTGGCTTTTTACTCATTGTACTAGCCTTCATTTTTAAGCTGTTTTTTAAAGATGATATCGGTAATGTCAGTTTAGGTATGTTTACCACCGACGATATTAAATTAAATATCATGGTCGATCCATTAGTGTCAGGGGTAACTTGTCATGTAGCGAGTATTGAAGCTGATTTAAGTTTTTCGGACCCCTCAGACTCAGCGATATCTTGTCGGCAAACAGGTGAAATAACACCTGAAATGATTTCAAAAATTGACAGATCAAAATCGGGCGAAGTGGTTTTCCAAAAATCAAAAAGTATCTTTTTCAAAAATATGAAAATACGCCGAATTTTTGATGCCAAAAATCAAACCCTAATGTATGTCTCTTATTCAACCAAAGAAACTTCTGGCAGTTATAAGCATAGTTTATCAACTGTACCGCTTTGGGGATCGAAGGCTTATCAGCTTCAATAATGTAGGTTTCAACAATAAACAGGATTAATTTTATTAATATTTCCAATAAACTCAGTTTATTCATTTAATGGCGGTGATAATGCAAAACACCAAACAACATTATGGCTGGATAACCATTACCTTACATTGGCTAATCGCCTCGGTCATTATTGGTTTATTTGCCTTAGGCTATTGGATGGTTGATCTTGGTTATTATGACCCTTGGTACACACAAGGACCCGATATTCATCGTTCTCTTGGTGTTGTCCTGTTTGGGTTAATGATTGTCATGTTTGTTGCTCAAATCATTCAAACCCGGCCAAAATCATTAGATAACCATAGTAAGTTTGAAAAAGTTGCTGGTGGAGTAACACATAAGTTACTCTATCTATTAGTTGTTATGGTACTGTTCAGTGGTTATTTAATCTCTACAGCTGATGGACGGGCTATTGAGGTATTTAAATTAATAACCGTTCCAAGTTTGGGCACGTTATTTAACAATCAAGTCGATATTGCTGGATTTGTCCATCAATACTTATCGTACACTATGATGGTACTAGCACTAATACACGCACTAGCGGCATTAAAGCACCACTTTATAGATAAAGACAAAACCCTCACAAGAATGTTAGGTTACAAAAAATAATCAATTTGAAGGAATACTATGATGATGAAAACGACAATTACAAAAACACTAATAGCATCAGTTTTTGCTGCGACATTATTATCGCCATTAGCAAGTGCGGCAAACTATGTGGTTGATCACAAAGGCGCGCATGCTTCTATTAACTTTAAAATTAAACATTTAGGTTACAGCTGGTTAACAGGTCGTTTTGACAATTTTTCAGGTGAATTTAGTTATGATGCAAAAAATATGAGTGCATCAAAAATTTCAGTAAAAATTGATACGGCTAGCGTTAACTCAAATCATGGTGAACGTGATAAACATCTTCGTAGTGATGACTTTCTTGAAGTTGGTACCTTTGCTGAAGCGACCTTTACCAGTTCATCTATCACTGATAAGGGTAATGACAAGCTCGAAGTGAAAGGTTTATTTTCTTTACATGGCGTGAGTAAAGAAATCACTATTGATGCCATGAAAATTGGCGAAGGTAATGACCCATGGGGCGGTTATCGTGCTGGCTTTAGTGGCACCACAAAAATTGCACTGAAAGACTTTGCAATTACAAAGAACTTAGGCCCTGACTCTTCACATGTAGAGCTTGAATTTCACCTTGAAGGTATTCGCCAGTAAATCGATTTAGTACCAGAATAAGGAGTCTAAACATTAGACTCCTTGCCTTACTTTACCTTCCGCTCACCATAATTTATGACCAATAAAACAAATCCTAACATCACACTTAATTAAAGTATCAACATTGTATGGTGATCAAGTACAATGCAAAAAAATAATGGTCATTAATCAAGTGCGTTTCAAAATCATAAGGTCATCGATATGAAAAGTTGGGTCTTAAAAGTAATGGCCTTATTAGGTGTATTCTTCATTTTTTTATATGGCTTAATTTGGCTATTGACCCCTACTATTGCCCGACTTTACTCCAGTGAAATCTTAAAACTGGCCCTTAGTGAAAACAGTTTGGTCTTATCTGAAGGGACTTCAATCCGTTATAACCCCTTTATCTCTCATCTTACTATTTCTGATTTAACACTTAATAAAGGGAATGATATCGATGAAGCGGTATTAAGTATTGAGCAATTAGATTTTAAAATCAGTTTATATAAATTATTTACCGACCAATTCCACATCGCTGAATTTGAAATAAACGGCCTGTTTTTGAAGGTTAATATTGAGTCTGATAATATAGAAATTGCGGGAATTAACCTCAGTAACTTATCCTCTAGTAATAGCACTGCACTTGAGCCCAAGGTTTTAAAAGAAGATGCCTCAGCTTTAATTATAAAAATGGCACAATCAAATTTATATAATACCAAGATCGACATTAATTTTAATGGCGAACAACATCATCTCGATATATCAGCATTAACCTTTGAACAACTCTATGCTGATCATCAAGAACAAAACGTTAGGGTAATACTTGATGCAACTTTTGATAATGCACCACTGACATTAAATTTAAATACACAACTAAATAATGGTGTGGGGAGTATTACCTCTTATACAGATATCAGTGATCTTGATGTATCTCATTTAAATAAGTTGCTCCCTGATCATATGACATCTCTTACTGGTCGTCTTAGCTATAAAGGTGAGCAGAAAATCACCCTAACTGAAGATTCGACATCGATAGCATTTACACAGTTTGAATTAATAACAGAGCAATTAACCCTAACTCGAGGTGACGTTCACGTAGCATTAGCGGAACAAAAACTGACCAGTGATGATTTACATATTTTACTCATAAAAGAAATGCCTGCCAAAATTAAAGCGAATGCCGTCGTTAAAATAGAAAATTTATCTGTAACTTATCAAAACAAAGATCAGGTACTGGCCCACGTTGAACACCTAACATTGGACCATATAAATTTCGATACGAGGGATTATAAACATCTGATAAAAATTAAAAGCATTAATTTATTTAAGGGGGTAGTTAGCGACTATATTGATAACGACACCTTACCTTTATTGAAATTTAATAAATTTACCATTGATGAGCTTATGGCTTCTGAACAAGGTCTATCTATAAAATTGGCGACATTGTCAAAATTATCAATCCAGGCAGAACTTGATGACAATAAAGCACTAAGTAACCTTATCGACTTCCCAAGAACAGAACCGGAAGAGATTGCTGAAGATGCAACCGTTGAACTAGTAGCACCTGAAAAAGCAACTTCCAATTTTCATTTCAAGATTGCTAAATTTAAACTTGTAGATAATGGAGATATTCATTTCATTGATAATAGTGTTGTCCCCGTTTATAAACAACATATTACAGTGACTAAACTTGTAGTGGGGCCATTTGGTAACCAACAAGAAATAGCTAAAACTTTATTTGAAATAGTCGGCAATAGTGATAAATATTCCAATTTCAGTTTCTCCGGTTTCAGTCAACCCTATGCAGCTGAGCCAGTGCATCATATTACCGGGACATTTAAAGAAATTAATCTCCCTGCCATATCCACTTATATGAAAGAAACACTAAAGTATGTCTTTGACTCAGGTCACCTCGATCTATCAATGAATACAACGATTACTGATGGTAACATTGAGGGCGAAATGGCTATTTTAATACGCGGACTAAAGTTAACCGCCGCTGATGATGAAATTAATACTATAAGCGACCACAGTGCAATACCCTTCTCTATGGCATTAAGCATGTTAGAAGATCGAAAAGGTAATGTTGAACTTGATATACCTTTATCAGGTAAAACCAGTGATCCATCCTTTGGCGTGAGTGGCTTTATTGCCTTGTTAATTAAACAAGCGACGATAAGCGCTGCTCAAGAATACCTAATAGCTACCTTTGTTCCATATGCAAATGTTATTAGTATTGCTAGAACTGCAGTAGATCATTTACTTAAAATTCGTTTTAATGATTTAGAGTTCCCTGCTGCTCAAATTATTCTTCAACCTCATCACCACCCTTTTCTATCTGAGTTTGCAGCGTTAATGGTAAATAAGCCGGATGTTAATATAACTGTATGTGGTATTAGTACGGCGGCAGATATCGGTAAACCTGCCGGTTCAGAAATCAGTAGTGACAATGATAAAAATAAGCTCAATGCAATTTCATTAGCAAGGATGAACGCCTTTAAGAGTTACATGGTAAAAACTGAAAAATTATCTTCATCAAGGTTATTACTGTGCACGCCACAAGTAGATTCAGCTGTTGATGCAAAACCTAGAATTACATTTAGTAATTAATATATAAATATAGACCATAGGAATTTATTTTGTCTAATGCTAATAGCTTGGTAATTCTCGACTTTGAAACCACTGGACTTTCTCCTACTCAAGGAGATCGCACTATTGAAATTGGTGCTGTCCGTCTTGTCAATGGTGAAGTCACCGAGCAATTTCAACAATTAATGAACCCAGGAAGGATAATTAGCCCATTTATTGAAGATTACACAGGTATCACTAATCATATGCTTAAGAGTGCTTCACCTTGCTCAAAAGTAATGGTTAATTTTGTTAAATTTATTGGTGATGATAACCTTATTGCCCACAATGCCGCTTTTGATAAACGCTTTTTAGATGCAGAACTCAGTCAAATTGATAGGGAATATCCTGGACATTTCAGTTGTTCATTATTACTTGCTAGAAGGGTTTTTCAAGGTGCTCCTAGTTATAACCTCGGCAACTTAATAAGTTATTTAGGCATTAAAAGTTCGGCTGGCTATCATAGAGCTTTATTCGATGCTGAAATGACTGCTAAGCTATGGTCTGCATTAATTGAAGAGATTCAGCAAAAAACTCAACTTAATATTGTGCCATTCACTTTAATTGAGAAAATTGTTAAAACACCGAAAAAATCAGTTGCTAACCTCTTAGCTTCTTTTAAAGACTAGCAGCAAAATTAGCGATTTCTTGTGATGTGTTTATTGTAAGGTTTTCTTTTATTATGACTACCTGCATTGTCACCTAGCGCTTTTTTTCTGGCACGCTGTTTATCCCCACCTTTACCTTTATTAGTGTTAGGCTGTTTAGTTAAATCAGGTTCATACCCAGGTAACCATTGCTGTAAGAGCCTTACATCTAAGACCTTTTCAACTGCCTCTAACAACCATTCTTCCCCGGGACTTAATAAAGAGATAGCAAGACCAGTGTTACCTGCTCTTCCTGTACGACCAATACGATGGATATAGTCTTCAGCGATATAGGGTAACTCATAATTAATCACATACTGAAGAGCAATAATATCAATACCCCTTGCTGCAACATCTGTTGCAACCAAAGCACGGGTTTTACCTGCCTTAAATTCTGCTAAAGCTTTGTCACGTGCACCTTGTGATTTATCACCATGAATTGACTGTGTCTTAATCCCATCTTTACACATCTCTTTTGCTAAGGCATCGGCGCCTTGCTTAGTACGCATAAAAATGAGTACTTGCCGCCAATTTTTTGCGCCAATAAGATGGGAAGTTAATTCTCTCTTACGATCCTCATCAACGGTGTAAACGATTTGTTCTATCTGAGCTGCTGCTGTATTACGCTCACTAACTTCGATAAGTTCGGGGTTTTGAAGTAAGGTTTTACTGAGCTTGAATATCGAGTCATCAAAGGTAGCAGAAAATAACAAGGTTTGCCGCTTGGTAGGTACCCGTTTAAGGATATTATCAATTTCATCTTTAAAGCCCATATCAAGCATACGATCTGCTTCATCAAAAACCAGTATTTCTAGGTTGTCGAGGTTTGCAGAGCCATTTATTAAATGATCCAACAGTCTGCCTGGTGTGGCTACTAATATCTCTGCCCCGGCATTTATCGCTGCAATTTGTGGATTAATGCTAACGCCACCGTAAGCAAGAGCAGACTTTATATCCGTGTATTGAGCGTATTTATCAATACTTTTGTAAACTTGTTGGGCTAACTCTCTTGTTGGCGTTAACACCAATGCTTTAATAAATTTATTATTTGAAGTGTGATTACTCAATAGTTGTAAGATCGGTAACGCAAAAGCAGCGGTTTTCCCGGTACCCGTTTGTGCCCCCGCCATAATATCTTTTCTAGCTAAGATAGCTGGAATAGCTTGTTGCTGAATAGGCGTTGGTTCGAGATAGTCTTGGTCAGCTATCGATTTAAGTATATTTTGATTGAGCGCTAAAGAAGAAAAGTCCATTACAAATACCTTGATAATTTATCTTTATATTTTAACAGACTTATAGAGATATTTACTGCTTTTTATTAAAAGGTAACAACCTTGTTAAGGTATTATCTTTTTGAACATAATGATGAAATAGAGCAGCGGCTGTGTGAAAGGCAATTAGGTAATACCCTAGCTCACCTATCGATTTATGAATATTCTCAAGATCTTTTGCTAGGGCATTATCGATACCAATCAAACTTGGCACTTCTAGTCCAAAAAATAATAATTCTTTACCGGCAGCGCTTACAGTGAGCCAACCAAGAATAGGTAAAACAATCATTAATAGGTATAGAGAAATGTGCATAGCTTTAGCGATAAAACGCTGAATAATAGATAAGGCTGGTGTTATTACCGGTTTCTTTTGGATATAACGTAAACTTAAACGTATCCATACCAAAATAAACACAAGTAAGCCTAACATAAAGTGCAGTGCCTTTATTGCCTCTCGTGGCTCTGTTCCTTTAGGATATATTGTCCTTAGCTCTATAGTGGTAAAAACTGCGACAAGCAATAAAAACATAAGCCAATGAAATAACATGGAAGCGGTGCCGTAGTGGTCATCTGTATTTCGCCAATTCATAATATTCATCTTCGTTAATATGTTAGTAACACTTTATATTAGTATACATTGATATATTTAACGATTTATTCAAATTAGTTTATCAACAGATCATCATCACTATAAGAAATAATTCTTCAATAAATTATAGCGTAAGTAGAAGGAATTATAAAAGCAAAAAGCCCGTAGTCATTGACTACGGGCTTTCTTAATGGTGGTGGAGGGAGGTGGATTCGAACCACCGAAGGCAGAGCCGTCAGATTTACAGTCTGATCCCTTTGGCCACTCAGGAACCCCTCCACAGGGTCGAAAAGCCCAATACATAGTATCGGGCTTTTCTAAAGAGAAGTCTAGCAATGTCCTACTCTCACATGGGAACTCCC
>CAWVSL010000002.1:0-128235 GCA_963933115.1 uncultured Colwellia sp. | reverse complement strand
ACGGCGGTAACAGGGGTTCGAATCCCCTTAGGGATGCCACTCATTCGCTATTTAAATAGCAAAGAGAGAAAAAGGGTATAGCAGCTAGGTCATGTTATCTCCTTTAACACTTAACAAAGGTTAAGGTTAAGAAAAAGCAAGTTAGCTTGCTTTGATGCTTAAATTGAATTTTAGTGAAGGATAGTGGTTCAGCTTTTTAGTACCAACTGTTTCTTTGTTAATATATCGAAGGTTCTTCGATAACTCGTTTTAGTGTCCCTATCGTCTAGAGGCCTAGGACACCGCCCTTTCACGGCGGTAACAGGGGTTCGAATCCCCTTAGGGATGCCACTTATTTTAATTAGCCTTAAAGCCTAGTTTATCCAAGTGATTATAGTGTAATAAAAAAACCGGCTTCTGCCGGTTTTTTTATTTACTTCCATAACTATCGAGCCTTTAGCTAGCGGTGAGACTCATCGAAGCTTATCTGGTGAAATCATTGCTATACTCTCATCAGCAAAGCCGACACCGGCTTCATTATAGAAGTTAAATACTTTATCTATGCCTGATTTTTGTAACAACTCTTTCTCATCATCATAACGGGCTATAGCGGCTATTTTACCTTGGTAATTAGCCGCTTGTAGCTGTTCAGAGATACTCATACTGTCTTTTGCTGAAGGGAGTGCAATCAATACTAATTCGAGTCTTGTTAAGTCGATACTTTCCCAAAAGTATGCATCGTCAGCATCACCATAATAAGCATTGATTTTTTGACTCTTTAACCAGACTGTTTTCGCTTTATCAGCGTCAATGCCCCAGACTCTTTGATCCAAGTGGGCATTTAAGGCGTGATATGCTCCCATACCAACGCGACCCATACCAATAACCATAATACTGGCATGACAAGGCTGCTCAAAATTATCCTCAGCTAAAATAGTTTGCCGTTCAAATCTTTTGAAGAAATATTTATTCATAGTAAAAATTTGATGGGCGTAACGATATACTACATTCGTTAGTATAAAAGAGAGTGAAACACTTAAGGCTAATATCACTAACCATTGATTACTCAACCAGCCTGATTTCACACTTAAGGCCGCTACAATTAAGCCAAACTCACTAAAATTACTTAATATTAAGGCGCTTAAATAAGCGGTACGACACCTCAACTTTAATGAGCTAAATAAAGCGAAGAACAAAATAAATTTAATGGGTAGTAATAAGGTTAAGACTGCGGATAGGCCCAACATTTGCCAATTGGGTAGGGCAGTAAAGCCAATCGATAAGAAAAAGCCAATTAAAAAGAGATCTTTAAAACTCATCAATGATTTATTTATTTCACTCGCTTTGGGATGTGTAGCCAAGAACATGCCAATTAATAGTGCCCCTAAGTCTCCTTTTATGCCAACAAATTCAAATAACTCATAACTACCTAAAGCAAGGAAAAAGCCCATTAGCGGAATTAATTCACCATGTCCTGCGTGACTAATCACTTTATTAATAAACGGTTTGACAATAAATAAGGTTAACAATGCGACTGCCCATATCGACGGTATTTTACCGGTAGCGATAACTAAAAATGCAACGGCAATGATATCTTGAATAACTAAGATACCAACTGATAGCTTACCGTGTCGGGTGCGCATCTCTCCATTTTCTTCAAGTAATTTAACCACACAAACCGTGCTTGAAAAACTCAATGCAAAAGCAATAAGTGCTGCGGTATGAAAATCTAAATCTATGAAAAAGGCGATTGACGCTACAGCCAATAGTTTAATAAACACCAAGGTAACTGCTAACCAAATACTCGTATGGGTTAAACTACCCAACCAGATTTCGGTTTTAAATAAATCTTTTATATTAAATTTCAAGCCAATAGTAAACAGCATTAAAGTAATGCCTAGATTCGCTAATGACTGTAAGTTATCGTTAGCTTGATAACCCAAGAAATGTAAAATAAAGCCAGCAAGCAAATAACCAATAGAGGGTGGTAACTGGAAGCTTTTCGCGCCAAGACCACATATAAAAGCAAAAAGTATCCAAATAAATTCCATGTAATGTCGTCCTTTTATTTATGGTAACAGCAGTCGTTCTAATTGTTTTGCAACAATAGTGGCAATGATGGGTTGAGCTTTTATATTGGGGTGGATACCGTCCATTTGCATCAATTCAGGTTTTATTATTATTTCTTCCATAAAAAAGGGAATTAATTTAATATTGCTCTGCTTAGCGACATCAATAAAAACTTGTTCGAACATTTTATTATATCGAGGTCCATAATTTGGTGTGATCTTAATCTTAATTAATGACACCTTTATGTTTTTTTCTTGTGCAAGGCTAATTGTTTGTAACAAATTGTTTTTTATTAACTTAGGCGAGAAGCCTCTAAGGCCGTCATTACCCCCCAATTCTATAATTAAATGGTCAATTTTTTCTGTCGCTAAAAGCCCTTCAATCCTAGCTAATCCGCCTGCTGTAGTTTCACCACTGATGCTGGCATTGTTAATGGAATAAGGTGCACCTTGTTGCTTAAGTTGCTTATTTAATAAGTGTACCCATCCTTCATTTTTTTTCATTCCATAACTTGCACTGACACTATCACCTAGTAGTAGAATAGAGTTAGTTGCCCAGGCGGGGCGAAAAGTGACTACACTGCTTAATATTATCAACAGTACAATCAAAACCGGATGTTTTTTCATGAAGTTAGATCCCAAAAATATTTTAAAAGTACACGCATTAACTAAATCAGTTCAACTAGAGGATAAAACATTAGAGTTGCTGCAACCTATTGAGTTAAACGTTAACATGGGAGAAACCCTCGCTATTGTTGGCTCATCAGGTTCAGGAAAAACAACCTTATTATCTTTACTTGCCGGTCTTGATTTACCTACCTCGGGTGAAGTCTATCTTAAAAACCATGCATTACACCAGTTTAATGAGGAACAGCGAAGTGAAGTGAGAGCAAATCATGTTGGTTTCATTTTTCAGCAGTTTTTGTTGATTAATAGTTTAACGGCACTAGAGAACGTTATGCTACCTGCAGAATTAGCAAATCTTAGTGACGCGAAACAGCGAGGCTTAGCACTTCTTGATCAAGTAGGCTTGTCAGAGCGAGCTAATCATTATCCGTCACAGCTCTCAGGTGGCGAGCAGCAAAGAGTTGCCATTGCTAGAGCCTTTATTTCTGAACCTGATATTTTGTTTGCCGATGAGCCCACCGGTAATCTAGATAATAAAACGGGTCATCATATTGCTGATTTATTATTTGAATTAAACCAAAAACAAGGGACAACTTTAGTGCTTGTCACCCATGATCAAAAACTTGCCAGTCGCTGTCAGCGCCAAGTGGAAATGGACGGTGGCGTATTAACAGAAAAAACAGCTCAATTTCAAACCACTGAACAGGCTTCCACCATCGAAAAAGTAGGATAAATATGTCAGCTAATTTCCCTGAGCAGGGCGCGATCACCAAGTCTAATTTGTGGATAAAGCAATCCTTACGTTTATTGCATCATGAGTTTCGTCTTGGCGAGTTAACCATCATATCTTTGGCAATTGTCCTTGCTGTGGCTACTGTTTTTTCATTATCTGGCTTCTCAGGACAAATTAAACAAGCATTATTGACTAATAGTTCAACTTACATTGCTGCGGATAGAGTTTTAAGAACTAGCCGAGTTGTTTCAGCTGATATTATTGATAAAAGCCAGCAATATGGCTTGAAGACAGCAGAAAAAGTAGAAACTGAATCAATGGTTTTTGCTGGTGAAAGTATGCTTTTATCTGAACTTAGCGTAATTTCTGCAAGCTACCCATTGAGGGGGGAGTTAAAAGTTAAAAGGGCAGTCGAGCAACAAGAGTCTTCTGTCGAACATGCGCCAGCATCTGGCAGTGTATGGGTTGAGCCAAGTGTCTTGAGTCGATTAGATATTGAGGTAGGCGACGAACTTGAAATAGGTGTCGCTTCATTCGTAATAGCGGGTATCATCACCGATATTCCTGATAGGTCATATCGTGCCTTTATTGCCGGGCCAACCATTATTTTAAATATTGCCGACTTAGAAAAAACGCAATTGGTTCAGCCAGGTAGTCGTTTAACCTATAAATATTTATTTGCAGGAGAACTCGCAGCGATAAAATCATTTGAAGATTGGATCAAACCAAAAATTAATGAAACACAACGTTTTTATGATGCTAAACAGGCGCAGTCTAGACTATCGAATACCTTAACAACCGCAGAGAAATTTCTCTCGCTTGCTAGTATGTTAGGAATAGTTTTAGCGGCTGTAGCGGTAGCTGTTGCTAGTCGACGTTACGGTCAACGCCACGAACCTATGGTGGCTGTATTTAAAGCATTAGGCGCAAGTTTGTCCCATATTCGAAAACTTTATTACCTACATTGGTCTCTATTGAGTTTGATCAGTATTAGTATTGGCTTAGCGGTTGGTTATTGTTTGTTGTTGTTAGGGACGAGTGCTATTGACAGTTATTTATCCCTAGAAAACACCAAATTAGGTTACAAGCCCTTTATTATTGCTGTTGTTACCGGGTTGTTATGTGCTGTTGCTTTTGCCATTGAACCCATTAAAAACTTAATTAAAACCTCACCATTGTCTGTGATTCGAGGTTTTAGTAACAAAAAAAATTCCCGTTTTGGACTGCATCAATTACCGCCATTACTTGCTCTCTTTGCCCTGTTGATGATGTTTAGCCAAGACTTGACCATGAGTCTTTCATTATTAATTGGCGGTATCGTTGTTTCTGTGATTTTGTTAACTTTTGGGCGGGGATTAATGAGTGCTGGCCGTTCTGTTGGTTCACAGGCGGGTAAGTCATGGCATCTGGCCTTAGCTAATTTAAAGCGTCGAGCCAGTGAAAATAGTGTGCAGCTAGTCAGTTTTACCATAGCGATAAAGTTACTCTTACTGATCACTGTCATGAAGAATTCAATAATACTCGAGTGGCAGCAACAGTTCCCTGAAAATACCCCTAATCACTATGTGATGAATATTGCTGAAAATCAGCTTGGCGCAATTGACCGTTTCGTTAATGAGAACAATATTCAGAGCCAAGGGGCTTATGAGGTATTTCGAGGCAGATTATCAGCAGTAAATGGTGAATCACTAGTAAGTAAAGAGGTGAATGTAGAATTAAACTCTGATGAAAATAACTCAGATAAATCTAATAACGATGAAACAGATGAAGAGGACAAAAACCCTCGTCAGGGTATGGGGCGTGAGTTAGGCTTGACGTGGGGAAATGAAATTCCTTATCAAAATAAGTTGCTTGAAGGACAGTGGTGGAAAATTGATGATCAACAAGGCCAAGTTTCAGTTGAAAGCACCATTGCTGAGCGTTTATCCATTGAATTAGGTGACCAGTTAACCTTTGATCTAGGTGGTAAAAAATTCACTGTACCGGTTACTAGTATCCGGGAGGTTAAATGGCAGTCACGACAGCTTAATTTTATTATGGTGTTTAATGAGCCTGTGTTGAGAGACTTCCCAGCGACTTATATTTCAGCATGGATGGTACCCGAAAAAGCTAAGAGCAATATGGCCGACTTCTTAAAGCAGTTCCCTACGGTGACTATGATGGATTTTGGTGCTATTTTAAAACAACTTTACCAAGTGATTGAACAAGTCAGTATTGCTATTGAATTGATCTTGATTTTAGTGGTTATAGCAGGTTCATTAGTGTTAGTAGCCCAAGTTCAAGCGAGTATGGAAGAACGTGAACAGGAATTAGCAATTTTAAGAACATTGGGTGCGAAGGGGAGTTTACTGCGCAATAGTGTCTTATTTGAGTTTGTAGCCTTAGGTGCTATTGCGGGTTTAATGGCGAGTTTTGCTATGGAAATTGCCGTTTACTTTTTACAAACACTTGTGTTTGATATGCCTGGAAGCTTTCATTTTAGCTATTGGTTATTAGGAATAAGTGTTGGCGCTAGCTTTGTTGGCATTGTTGGTTTATTTAGTTGCTGGCGATTGTTGCAACTGTCCAGTGTAACTTTAATCCGAAGAACGATGTAATCGTATGATTTTTACATTAACCTGAGCACAATTTTAGCGTATAGTTCAAAAATTGATATTGGATTATACGCAAAAAGGATTGTTCATGGGCATAAGAGTAAATAGCGATGGTGCATTAAAAATACTTTTGATGGTTGCTAGTGTTTTTATTGTTTTGGCGGGATTAAAAACGGCAACTAACCTATTAGTACCGTTTTTATTATCTATATTTATTGCCATTGTTTGTAATCCTCTCATCCAAAAAGCCAGTCAATTTAAAATTCCTCGGGTTATCTCTGTTATTTTTGTTATTGTTATTTTCGTTTCAATTGCACTGTCACTTGCGGGCTTAGTGAGTAAATCTTTGAACCAGTTAATGACGTTAATCCCTGAATATAGAATTCAATTTGTGGAGCAATTCGCCTGGCTAACAGATCAATTAGCACAATATAATATAATAATATCAACAGATATTTTATTTGAATACTTTGACCCTGCAGCAGCTATGGGACTAGCTGCAAACATGCTGAGTGGTTTAGGTGGTGTTATGGCTAATTTGTTTTTAATAATTCTTACCGTCATATTTATGTTGTTTGAAGCACCTTCTTTGCCGAGTAAGCTACATATTGCACTTGATGATCCTGAACGAAGAATGAAACAAATCGATCAATTTTTAACCTCTGTTAATCACTATATTGCGATTAAAACTATTGTGAGCATTACGACAGGGTTTATAGTGTCCTTAATGTTATGGGCGTTTGGCTTAGATTTTTTTCTCCTTTGGGGGGTATTAGCATTTTTACTTAATTATATACCTAATATCGGTTCAATTATCGCGGCTGTTCCAGCAATGTCATTAGCTGTTCTACAATTAGGCATAGCGCCAGCAGGCTTTATTGGTCTGGGTTATCTGACCATTAATACGGTGATGGGTAATGTCGTTGAACCACGTTATTTAGGACGTGGTTTAGGGCTTTCAACTTTAGTTGTTTTTTTATCATTGATTTTTTGGGGGTGGTTATTAGGCACTGTAGGTATGCTTTTGTCTGTGCCATTAACGATGATAATTAAGATAGGCCTAGAGAGCTCAGAAGAAGGACGCTGGTTTGCTATTTTACTTTCTGGTGATGAGGTGATTGAAAAGTAACGACCACAGTTGTGGTTCTGTTATTAGCGGACGGTATTGATTAAGCTAACTCTTTTATTATGTCCTGACTTGTTTTGATATGACAATATTTATCAGCAGGTACTGCATCTTATCCCAGAGAAATAAAAAAATACTCCCAACGATAATTGCTTTCACGAAATGTAATCAAGTGACTTTGTGAGCGTTTACACATTTTTAATGCGGAATTCCTACCGGTAACAATTTGAACTCCTTTAAGGATAACTTTTTGGTTGTTAACCCAGGTTTTCGTTTTCTATCCACGGCAGCTTTCACATAATCTAGACACCGCATAAAGACATTATTCGTTGTTTTTTTGCCCTTATACGTTTGCCTTCAAATTACGCGGGTAATACTTTTTTATAGGGCTTTACGGTTACTTTTGCATAAACCCCTGCAGCGATATAGGGATCATCATCGGCCCAAGCTTGTGCTTCAGTCAGTGATTTAAACTCGGCAACAATGAGTGAACCGGTAAATCCAGCATCACCGGGGTTTTCAGTATCAATAGCCGGGCAAGGACCAGCAACTAATAAGCGACCTTGGTCTTGTAAATCACTTAAGCGTGCTAAATGTTTCTCTCTTACACTTAAACGTAATGGCAAACTATTTTCTACATCTTCACTGTATACAAGATAATACATATCAATATTTCCAAATAATTAATTGTTTTTTTCTTCAGTAGAACTTATTTTCTCAGGTTCTTCATCTTTCGGTAAATGTTTATACAAAGCCATAATAGATCCAATAGCAAAAATAAACATTAATCCTGTTAAGCCGAATACTTTAAAATATACCCAGGTTTGTTGTTCAAAGTTAAAGGCTATATATAAATTCAATAGCGCACAAAAAGAAAAAAATAGGGCCCATGAGAGATTTAATTTAGACCAAATTATTTCTGGTAAAGTTAGTGCTTCACCAAGAAAGTTTTTCAATAAATTTTTATTGAAAAACTTATTACTAATAATTAATGTGGTTGCAAATACTAGGTTAATAATAGTGACTTTCCATTTGATAAAGGCGTCGTCATGTAGAAATATTGTTAAACCACCGAAGACAGCAATAATAGCAAAGAATATCCAGTTTTTAGTCGGTACAGGTTCACGCTTAACAAAAAAGTAAACTATGTGAAGAGCAGAGGTCACTATTAAGGAAGCTGTAGCCCAATATATATCAACAAGTGAATAGACAGCAAAAAAAATGACCAGGGGAATATATTCTAAAAAAGCGTGCATGAATTCTCACAAAAAAATAATTATACGTTTATTCTAACGAAACTTAACTCATTAGCCAATCGTATTAATATAAATAGCTCAATTATTGTTAGCCTTTTTAGTTTTGTTATTATTTGATTGTTGCCCTCAATGGTAATAATTTTGGTAATGAGACTAAATAATATTTGGCATCTTTAACGGGGTTACAAAATCAGATATTAAGCGAAGCCTAAATCTCCTCTTGCATTAAAAGCTTGTCGGCTTACTTTATTAATATACTTGGAGTGAAGGCTTTTATCTGTGAAAAATACGCTTTGCTATTTCATAAAGTCAATATCACCTTAATAAGGAAAAGTTGTTAGTTCCCCCTTTTAACGCATTAAACCAATAAGTGTTTATTTACACGAATATCAAATTTAACTTTTTATTTTGATGATTTTTGACAATGTTAATTGATGGTGAATTGATCGTGATGGTACTTGCTCAGTTTAGTCTTTAATAGGCATATTAAAACTTTATGCGTCTTTAAGTCAGCATATAATTCAAAGCAAAAAAAAATTCTTACTAAGACTTTCGAAAGATATCCTTAGTAACTAGAGTATTAACTAGAGTATTAAGTTAATAGCCATGTTCTTTTGTTAAATGATACGTTGAAATATTTGACGCGGAGTTACTTTATTGTCTATAAAATAATAGTAGAACAACACTATAAAACTTCACTAAAAAAATAGTTAAATTTAAATCAATAGTGTTTTATTTGTCATATTTTACATATTGTAATCATCGATTTTTGTTTTGTAAAATAAATAAACCGAGGTTAATTATTAAATAAATATATATAATATACAGTATACTAGTGCATAATGAGGAAAGCTGATTATTTATTACCAATATGAGAACACTTCATATATCAGGAAAAATAACACTTAATATTTTTAAAAGTATCTCCTGAAATATAAAATATTGAAGTGCTGAATAATTGATATTAGGTAAGCCCTTTAACTCCTTAGAATTAGTTGACTATTTATATTGTTAATCTTATAAGTCGTCTTGTATGAGTATAGTTTATGAGTAACGAAGATACATACACTATCTTGGCGGTTGATGATGCTAAAGATACCTTGATGTTATTAAACTTGGATTTAAGTGCCCATGGTTATCAAGTTGTAACTGCTTCATCAGGTGAAATGGCCTTAAAGCTCATCTCTAATGCCTTAATATCTAAAGATAGTGGGGTTGTGGGAAACAAAACCCATAATATCGATATTATCCTCCTTGATATTTATATGCCAGAGATGTCAGGCTTAGTTGTGTTAGCATTCCTCAAGTCTCGACCGGAAACTCGTGACATTCCTGTGATCATGTTATCTGGTTCAGACGATGAGGATGAAATTGTTCAGGCCTTGGAATTGGGTGCAGACGATTATGTGACTAAACCGTATATCTCTAAAGTTTTATTGGCGAGAATTAAAACATCTTTAAGATTATTAACAAAAACCCAAGAGTTAAAGCGCTTGGCCAAAACTGATTTTTTAACCAAGATAAATAACAGAGCTAATTTTTATGAGCTTAGCACTAAGGCGATAAGTCAATGCCGACGTAATGAACAAAGCTTAGCTATTGCGATGCTTGATATTGATTTTTTTAAAAAATTTAACGATGATTTTGGCCATGATATTGGCGATCTAGTGTTAATTGAGTTTGCAAGAATGTTAGCGTTATCTTTCCGTGACTACGATGTTGTCGCTCGTATTGGCGGTGAGGAATTCGCAATTTGTATGCCAAATGTCTCTATTGATAAAGCAATGGTTGCTTGTGAAAAGTTTAGGAAGGGCGTTGAACAACATCAAATAATGATTGACCATGTTATACAAAAGCAGCTAAGTATCACCGTTAGTATAGGTGTTGCGGCTAATGCATTTGAGAAGGCTAATTCTCAAGCTTCTGTGGATGAACTATTAAAGCGATCAGATCAGGCTTTGTATTATGCTAAAAATAATGGGCGAAATACTACTGTGAGTGCAGAAGATTTATTATTAAAAAAGTTAACCCGTGATATTTTAACAGTGGACACCTCAGTAAATAATACTGTTGATGAGTTTGACTATACCAAAGCAAGTGCTTCATCATTGGATTTGTTTGCTTATCCAGGTATTAATGTTGCTGTTGGCCTTGCTAATGTTCAAGGAGATAAAGAACTTTTTCTTGAAATATTAGTTATTTTCCATCAAGAACATGGTCTTGATGGCGAAAAATTGCAAAAGTCGTTATTAACTGGTGATATTAAATCTGCAAGGTTCTTAATTCACACTTTAAAAGGTGTCGCCTGTTCAGTAGGTGCGATGAACCTATTTAATAAAACTAAAGCATTAGATTCAGCGATAAATACGGAAGATAAATCAACACTTCAGGCGTTATTTGAAAAAGGGGTATTGATTGAACTTAACAGGGTATTATTGGGTATTAGGTTACAACTAATAGATTAGTAGACAATAATAAGTTATTTATTCATCCCTAAGGTAAGCTAATGGCTTCCATTAGCTTATAAAGTCCCTCAACTAACACCATGCCTATAAGAAGCACAAAACTACCTCTGTAATGCTAATAGACTGCACCTTCAAGAGCTTTTAAAAAATCAACTTTATATCTGAATATCTTGCGGGCTTTGTATAGTCATTTTAATTGCTGAATAATAAATGCCATTAGCCAAATTGACTACTTAAGGTCACTTTACTGACCTATATAAAAACTAGTGGTATAGGACTTTAATTGTTGAGGCTAATGAATGAAAATCGTTAGCATAGGTAGATGTTATGTCACTTTCTCGTTAATAATTAGAGTGTAATTACACCTGAGAAAGCACAGAGGTTAATCGATTTCTATTTCAATATCAGACGAAGGTAATGAGCAGCAAGTAAGGATTTCATCATCATCAACATAGGCCAAGGGATCGCCTTGAGGGTATCGAATTGTTCCTTTCTTTAGCTTTACTCTACAAGCACCACAAAATCCATCCCTGCAGTGATAATGTACTTCTATTTCATTGTGTTCTAATGACTCTAGTATAGTGTGATTAGGCGAAGATTGAATGGACTTACCTTCGCCAATTGTTATATTAAAAAAATTCAAGATAATATATTACAGATCAAAATCTTCAAAATCTTCTGCTTCAACAGAAGAGTCAACTTGACCCACTAAGTAGCTTGATATTTCAGTTTCTTGAGGGGCAACTTGAACATTATCAGACGATAAATAAGAGTTTATCCACGGTAGTGGGTTGCTCTTAATATCGAATGGTGAATCTAAGCCTATCGCAAGCATACGTTGGTTACTGATGTATTCAATATACTGTTTTAAAATTAAAGCATTAAGCCCAATCATTGAACCATCTTTAAATAAGTAATCTGCCCACTCTTTTTCTTGCTTAACGACGTCTAAAAATATCTGCCTTCCTTCTTCTTTAAATGCTATAGATATTTCTTTCATCTCAGGGTCATCTTTGCCCTTAGCCCATATATTAAGTATATGCTGTGTGCCTGTTAAATGGAGTGCTTCATCACGCGCAATTAGCTTAATTAGTTTTGAATTACCTTCAAGTAACTCACGTTCAGCGAAAGCAAATGAGCAAGCAAAGCTTACATAAAAGCGAATAGCTTCAAGTGCGTTTACTGAGCACACGGCTAGAAATAAGCGCTCTTTTAACTTGCGTCGACTCACTTCGATCGTTGTGTTTTTGCCAGCGACCTCAACATCATAAGTACCTTCACCTTGAGATTGTAAAAGCTGTGTTGTTAGAATTACTTGATCAAAGTATTTGGCAATACTCTCGGCTCGTTTTAAGATGGCAGGGTTAACCATGATGTCATCAAAAACCTCACTAGGGTTAGTGAATAAATTACGCAATATGTGCGTATACGAACGACTATGAATAGTTTCGCTAAATGCCCACGTTTCTATCCACGTTTCTAATTCTGGTATAGAAACGAGGGGTAATAAGACCAAATTTACCGAGCGAGCAGCCATACTGTCTAGAAGCGTTTGGTACTTCAAGTTAGACATGAAAATATGCTTTTCAGATGTAGTTAATGTCTGCCAATCAGCTCTATCTTTTGAAACATCTACTTCTTCTGGACGCCAGAAAAATGAGAGTTGTTTTTCAATTAATTTTTCAAACGGTATATGTTTTTGTTGGTCATACCTGGAAACATTAACTGAATTACCTAGGAACATTGGTTCAAGGAGTGCATTGTTTGCTATTTTATTGAAAGTTGTATACGCCATTTAGATTTCCTCAAAATACTTCTCTTTCGTAGATAAGTATTATCGAGTTAACATTAACATTAACGTAACTCGATTCAATTTATTTTATGACTAATTTAGTTTTAACATAATAGTCATGATGTTTATTATTCCCAATAACGAATTTTTTGAAATTTTAAAATATACCAGTTAAATCTTACACGCACCACCAGCACAACTATCATCTTCAATTTCAATCTGATCATCTGCACCATCACGAGTATTGTGATAATACATGGTTTTTACACCTAATTTATAGGCAGTTAGAATATCTTTTAATATTTGTTTTACCGGTACTTTACCACCTTCAAAACGAGAAGGGTCATAATTAGTATTCGCTGAAATCGTTTGATCAATAAACTTTTGCATAATACCAACTAATTCTAGATAACCTTGGTTATTAGGTATATTCCATAATAATTCGTAATTATCTTTGAGCTTTTCGTATTCAGGAACAACTTGCTTTAAAACACCATCTTTACTAGATTTTATACTAATCAAACCCCGTGGTGGTTCTATACCATTTGTGGCATTAGATATTTGCGAAGAGGTTTCTGATGGCATTAACGCAGAGACAGTAGAGTTTCTTACTCCATGCTCTTTAATACTCGCTCTTAACGTTTCCCAATCATAATGTAATGCTTCTCCAGTAATATTATCAATTTCTTTCTTGTAAGTATCGATAGGTAATATACCTTGAGATAAACGAGTTTCATTAAATTTAGGACAAGCACCTTTTTCCTTGGCTAATTGATTACTCGCTTTGAGTAAGTAAAACTGAATTGCTTCAAAGGTTTTGTGAGTTAAATTATTAGCACTACCATTAGAGTAGAATTTACCATTTTTGGCTAAATAGTATGCATAGTTAATAACACCAATACCTAAAGTACGACGCCCCATACTTGCATTGAATGCAGCAGGAACAGGGTAGTCTTGATAATCTAATAAACTGTCAAGTGCACGCACGGCTAAATCTGCTAAATTTTCTAATTCATCGAGGCTGTCAATCACACCTAAGTTAAAGGCGGATAAAGTACAAAGTGCAATTTCACCTTCTTCATCGTTTATATCTGCCATTGGCTTTGTTGGTAGGGCAATCTCTAAACATAAATTACTTTGACGAATAGGGGCTTGTAAGGGATCAAATGGACTGTGTGTATTACAGTGATCAACATTTTGAAGATAAATTCGGCCAGTGCTTGCACGTTCTTGAGCAAATAAAGTAAACAATTCGATAGCTTTGATACGTTTTTTACGAATTGAATCATCGGCTTCATATTGGACATACAGCTTTTCGAACTCTTCTTGATCGGCGAAAAACGCATCATACAAGCCTGGTACATCACTAGGGCTAAATAATGTGATGAAATCACCCTTAATAAGGCGGCTATACATTAATTTATTAAATTGCACACCGTAATCGAGATGACGTACACGATTTTCTTCAACGCCTCTGTTATTTTTTAGTACTAACAAACTCTCAACTTCTAAATGCCACAAAGGATAAAATAAGGTTGCTGCGCCGCCACGGACACCACCTTGTGAACAACTCTTTACCGCTGTTTGGAAATGTTTGAAAAAGGGAATGCAGCCAGTATGGAAAGCTTCACCATTTCGTATTGTGCTTCCTAATGCTCTAATTCTACCCGCATTTACACCAATACCTGCTCGTTGAGAGACGTATTTAACGATAGCACTTGAAGTGGCGTTAATTGAGTCTAGACTGTCACCACATTCTATTAGTACACAAGATGAAAACTGTCTAGTTGGTGTACGTACTCCAGCCATAATTGGCGTAGGTAATGATATTTTAAAAGTAGAGATGGCTTCATAGAAACCTTTAACAAAAGATAAACGTGTCTCTTTAGAGTACTTAGCGAATAAGCATGCGGCAACTAGGATATAAAGAAATTGAGCACTCTCATAAATTTCGCCACTGACACGATTTTGGACTAAATACTTACCTTCTAACTGTTTTACTGCGGCATAACTAAAATCAAGATCTCGTTTATGCTCTAAAAACGCTTCCATTTGTTCAAATTCAGCTTGTGTGTAATCAGCTAATAAGTGTTGATCATATTTTCCTGTTTCGACCATATTAACAACATGATCAAATAATTTAGGTGGTTCAAATTGACCGTAAGCTTTTTTGCGTAAGTGAAAGACGGCAAGCCTTGCTGATAGGTATTGGTAATCGGGTGTTTCTTCAGATATTAAATCAGCAGCTGACTTAATTATTGTTTCATGAATATCAGATGTTCTTATGCCATCGTAGAACTGAATATGTGATTTTAATTCAACTTGTGATACTGAAACATTATCTAAGCCATCAGCAGCCCAATCGATTACCTTGTGGATTTTTTCTAAATCAATAGGTTCTTTTTTACCATTGCGTTTTGTTACAAAGAGATTGTTGTTCATGAGAGACCTATAAATTCTATGTGAAATCGTTTCCTATATATAGTGAATCAAAAACATGTTAATCACTATATGTAGGGTTTTTTTAAAATACAATCACAAGATAATGGGGTTTTGTTTTTTTTGCAAGTGCTATTGTCAGTGTATATTATTGTTCAATTATATTAAATAATTGATGTTAGTGATAACTAACTTAGCAAGGCTTTTCATTTTGGACACTTTTAAAAGGCAATGGTTATTTTATTTTATTTTAGCCTTGAAAATATTTTTGATTTTATTTCTTATATATTAAATCAAGGTGATGATTATTTAAGTAAATTAACTTATTCACTCTTGGTTATCTAAATTAGTTACTCATAAAATAATTTGAGAAATTTTATAGGCGTCGACAGCTATTAAGTCAGCCTGCCAATTTTCACATGAACTTTTATCAAGAATATAGCCCCATTGAGCAATAACGGTATACATTTTGGCTGCATTACCTGCTTCGATATCTCTAATGGCGTCACCTACATAGATACAAGCTGTTGCATCTACATCCATCTCTTTACAAGCATGTAATAAAGGAGCCGGGTGGGGCTTTTTCTCTTTCAGAGAGTCTCCACCAACAATACTGTTACAATAAGAGAATAAAGAAAAGTGTGGCAATAGATCTAACGTTAAACCGATGGGTTTGTTTGTTACAACCCCCCAAGGAATATTATTGTCGATTAGGTTTGTCAATAACTCTTCAATCCCTGGATAAAAGCAAGTATGTACAGCGATATTTTCCTGGTAATAATTAAGGAATTCCTTCCTCAGCATTTCATAATCATAGTGTTGGAGTAATTCGCCAAACCCTAGTTCTAATAAACCCTTTGCACCATCGGAAGCAACAGGACGAAAGCGCTCTTTCGTTACCTTTTCCATATCATGTTGAACTAAAACATGATTGAGGGCCGCGCCTAAATCATTTGCCGTGTCCAGTAAAGTACCGTCTAAATCAAATAGGATAGCGGTGTGCGTTTTTTTTGTCATAGTTAAACCTTCCTACAACAAAGTATATAATTAACATCTAAGCCTGGAGCAAGTTTATGGTTTTCAGTAATAGGGTTGTAATGAATACCTGTCGCATCAATACATTTCAGGTCAAAACTTTCAGCCCAAGCAATTAATGTTGATGGTTTAATAAAATGGTCATGCTCATGAGTACCCTTTGGAACAAGTTTAAAAAGGTTTTCCGCAGCTATTATCGCTAGAAGATAGGATTTTATAGTTTTGTTTAATGTTGAAAAAAACACTAACCCACCGGGTTTGACCATTTTTGCACAAGACTCTATAACTGAGGTAGGATTTGGGACGTGTTCTAGCATTTCCATACAAGTAACAATATCAAATGCTTGGTCATTGGTCTCAGCTTTTTCTTCTGCGGTAATTTGTTGATAATTAACTTTTACCCCTGAGTCAAGGGCATGTAATTTAGCAATGTTTAAAGGTTCTTTCCCCATGTCTATGCCAGTAACCTCTGCACCTAGCCTAGCTAAACTTTCAGCTAAGATACCACCGCCACAACCGACATCAATAATTTTTTTACCAAAAATATCACCTACATGTTCGATTATAAACTGCTGACGTAATGGATTGATTTGATGTAAAGGCTTGAAATCACCGGTTTCATCCCACCACTGGCTAGCTATCTTCTCAAATTTAGCTATTTCTTCGGGGTTGACATTTAATGGTTGAGATACATTTAATTGCGTCATGATATTTTTAGCATCTTGTCTGGGTTTATCGCTATGATTCTAAACTAAAGCTTTAATCAAACATAGTATTGTCAGCAACAAGACTAATAATAGATAAAAAAATATTTGCCAGTAACGATTGTTTTAAAATTATTACCTGATCAAAAATCAAGCGAAGTATATTAAAGCCATCGGTGTTCGGATTTATTAGGTTAATATTGGTGTGTCATATTAAATTTTTAGGGGATTTAATACCGATTTAAACTATTAGATGAGGGAACATTAATAAACAATAGAAATTGCTATGTTTTGTGTTAATATGCTTCGTTGATAAACAACAATAATTCAAGGATTTCGCTATCTTAATAGTGATTTTCTAGACAAGTATTAGACTATTGTCGTATTAAGTTTAAAACTTTTTATAAAGCAAGGGATACCATCAGTTTATGACCGATTTGGCCAAAAATGTCGTTCCAATAAATATTGAAGATGAATTAAAAACCTCCTATTTAGATTACGCCATGAGTGTAATCGTAGGGCGTGCATTACCTGATGTGCGTGATGGTTTAAAGCCTGTACATCGTCGCGTATTATTCGCAATGAATGTCTTAGGTAATGACTGGAACAAAGCATACAAAAAATCCGCTCGTGTGGTTGGTGATGTAATCGGTAAATACCACCCTCATGGTGATACTGCCGTATACGATACAATAGTCCGTATGGCGCAACCCTTTTCGCTTCGCTATATGTTAGTAGACGGGCAGGGTAACTTTGGTTCTGTTGATGGTGATTCAGCGGCAGCAATGCGTTATACCGAAATTAGAATGTCAAAAATTGCTCATTCTATTTTAGCTGATTTAGACAAAGATACTGTTGATTTTGTCCCTAACTACGATGAAACTGAATATATCCCCGCAGTAATGCCAACCAGAATTCCCAACTTATTGGTTAATGGTACTTCTGGTATTGCTGTCGGTATGGCAACTAACATACCACCGCATAATTTAACTGAAGTAATAAATGCTTGTTTGGCTATTATCGAAAATGCTGATATTACTTTTGAAGAAATACTTGAGCATATTCCTGGACCTGATTTTCCTACAGCAGGTATCATCAGTGGTCGCGCTGGTATTGAAGAAGCCTATCGTACAGGCCGTGGTAAAATAAAAATTCGTGCCCGTGCTAGAATTGAATGTAACGAAAGTACCGGTAAAGAAACGATTATAGTTTATGAACTACCTTACCAAGTTAACAAAGCTCGCCTTATTGAAAAAATGGCAGAGCTAGTTAAAGATAAACGTTTGGAAGGGATTTCAGCCCTACGTGATGAGTCTGATAAAGATGGCATGCGTATGGTTATTGAGATTAAACGTGGCGAAGTCGGTGAAGTGGTTTTAAATAACCTTTACAAACTTACCCAAATGCAAGTCTCTTTTGGCTTAAATATGGTTGCGCTAACGGAAGGGCAACCTAAACTCTTTAACATTAAAGAGATGCTTGAAGCGTTTGTTCTTCACCGTAGAGAAGTTGTTACTCGTCGCACAATTTTCGAATTACGTAAGGCTAGAGAACGTGCTCATATATTAGAGGGTTTATCAATCGCCTTAGCTAATATTGACCCTATTATCGAGCTGATTAAATCATCTAATAATAGAAAAGAGTCTGAAGAAAAATTAATTTCTCAAGGTTGGACACTTGGTGACGTAGCACAAATGCTCAGTGCTGCTGGCAATGATGCTGCTCGTCCTGAGTGGTTAGAGCCAGAATATGGTATCCGTGATGATTTATATTACTTAACTGCAGAACAAGCCAAAGCGATCGTTGACTTACAGTTATACAAATTATCGGGCATGGAACATGATAAAATTCTAAGTGAGTACAAAGGGTTATTAGACTTAATTGCTGAGTTATTGCATATTTTGGCTACACCTGCGCGCTTAATGGAAGTTATTTGTGAAGAACTTATTGCTATCCGTGAAGAATTTGGTGATGAACGTCGTACCGAAATCACAAATGCATCGCATGACTTATCCCTTGAAGACTTGATCACTGAAGAGGATGTTGTCGTCACACTTTCTCACGAAGGTTATGTTAAATACCAAGTGTTAAATGATTATCAAGCGCAACGTCGAGGTGGTAAAGGTAAAGCTGCCACTAAGATGAAAGAAGAAGATTACATTGAGCGGTTATTAGTGGCTAATACCCATGACACTATTTTATGTTTTTCAAACCGTGGGAAATTATATTGGTTAAAAGTGTTTCAATTACCGCTGGCAAGTCGGACCGCTCGTGGTCGTCCAATTGTTAATATTTTGCCACTTGAAAATGATGAGCGCATAACCGCAATCTTACCTGTTCGTGAATATGCCGAAGATAAATACATCGTTATGGCTACAGCATCGGGTACAGTTAAGAAAACCCGTTTGGATGCTTATTCAAATCAAAGAGCCAATGGTATTATTGCCTTGAACCTTCGCGATGACGATACCTTAATTGGCGTCGATATTACCGATGGCAATAATGATATTATGTTGTTCTCTGATGCGGGTAAAGTTGTGCGTTTCAATGAAAAAGTACGTGACAGCGAAACAGGTGAAATTAAAATCGACCCTGAAACTGGTGAGCAACGCTGGGCTTTAAAACCTATCGGGCGAACGGGAACAGGTGTTCGCGGTATGAGACTTGAAGGTGATCAAAAAATTGTTTCCTTAATTGTTCCAAAAAATGATGGGCCAATATTAACTATTACTGAAAATGGTTATGGTAAACGAACTGATTTGGTTGAATATCCTGCTAAGAGTAGAGCAACCAAAGGCGTAGTTTCTATCAAGGTCAGTGAGCGTAATGGTAAAGTTGTTGGTGCGGTTCAAGTCGAAGAACAAGACGAGATGATGCTCATCACTGATAACGGCACATTGGTTCGAACCCGTGTTAACGAAGTCAGCGTTATTGGTCGTAATACTCAAGGTGTTCGTATTATTCGTACGTCTGAAGATGAACACGTTGTAGCTCTTCAGCGTATTGATGAAGTTGAAGAAGATGATGCTTTAGAGTCTTTTGAAGATGAAATGTCTGTATCTTCTCCAGAGTCAACTGAATCAATTCAAGACAGTGAAGTACCGACGAGTGAGGTCGATGAGGGTGATAACGAATAGTTAACACCTTTCACTGTTTTAAATGGGCGGTTGAACCGCCCATTTTTTTGTTAAAAATTAAGATCTATGAGTTGAAAGTAGATCATTTTATTTACTGAATTTAAATCTCGATCGGATGGTGTAATTTTATGTCTGTTATCTATAATTTCTGTGCTGGCCCAGCAATGCTGCCCACCGAAGTAATGAAAAAAGCTCAACAAGAATTTACTAACTGGCACGATACAGGCAGTTCTGTTATGGAACTTAGCCATAGAAGTCTTGAGTTTATGGCTGTTGCCAAACAAGCAGAAGTAAACCTTAGAGATTTATTAGAAATTCCTGATGAATATGCGGTGCTTTTTTGTCATGGTGGCGGTAGGGGGCAGTTTTCTGCTGTTCCACTTAATCTGTTACCTCAGGGTAAAAGTGCCGATTATATTATTTCTGGCTCCTGGTCAAATGATGCAGCTAAAGAAGCAAGTCACTATGGCAATATCAATGTTATAGATATTGTTAAGAAAACTGATGAGTTAAGTACAGTTATACCGGTAAATGATTGGTCACTTAACCGTGATGCAGCTTACGTACATTATTGTCCAAACGAAACGGTCAATGGTGTTGAAATTAATGACATTCCTGAGACCTATGGTGTTCCCCTTGTTGCTGATATGTCATCGACTATTTTGTCACATAAAATCGATATTGCTAAATTTGGATTGATTTATGCTGGCGCTCAAAAAAATATTGGACCTTCAGGTTTAACTATTGTCATTGTCCGTAAATCGCTAATGGGTCAAGCACATTTAACGACACCAGCAATTATGAATTACCAATTATTAAGTGATAGTGACTCTATGTATAATACACCACCAACTTATGCGTGGTATTTAGCTGGATTAGTTTTTCAATGGTTAAAGGCGTTAGGAGGGGTGAGCGCTATTGCCAAGATAAATCAACAAAAAGCTCAACTACTTTATCAAGTAATAGATAGTAATCCACTCTATTACAATAATGTCGATGTGAAATACCGTAGCCTAATGAATGTGCCATTTTGGTTAAAAAATGAAGAATTAAATGAAGAGTTTTTAGCTTTAGCGAAACAGCAAGGGTTAATGGCGTTAAAAGGCCATAGAATTGTTGGTGGTATGCGAGCAAGTATTTATAATGCAATGCCATTAGCTGGTGTTGAAGCCTTAGTAAATTTTATGAACGATTTCTCTCAAAAGCATTCATAATTTAATGATTTTTAAAAACAGTTGGAAAAAACATGTCACAACTTAATAGTCCTTTATCTTTTATTGCTGCACCTAGTGGCTTTGTTTCTGGCGATATTACCGTGCCTGGTGATAAATCCGTCTCACATCGTTCAATAATGTTTGGCGCTTTAGCCGAAGGTATTACCCATATTAAGGGATTTTTACCCGGGCAAGACTGCTTGGCAACAATGAACACTTTTAAAGCAATGGGCATTAAGATAGACGGGCCAGATAACGAAAATAATGTAACTGTTTATGGCAAAGGGCTTCATGGTTTATCTGCACCAAAAGAACTATTGAACATTGGTAATTCAGGGACCTCTATTCGCCTTTTATCGGGTATTTTAGCAGGACAAACGTTTGATTCAGCCATGGCGGGTGATAACTCATTAAATAAAAGACCAATGAATCGTGTGGTAAACCCTCTAAAACTAATGGCTGCTAATATTTCAGCCAGTGATGATGGTACGCCTCCCGTTATATGTAAGGGCAGAGAACAAGATCGGTTATTAACAGCCATTGATTATGATTTACCTATGGCAAGTGCTCAAGTTAAATCATGTGTTTTGCTAGCAGGAATGTATGCCGATGGGACGACAACAGTAACTGAACCCGGAATTACCCGTGATCATACTGAAAGAATGTTAACCGCTTTTGGCTACCCTGTTAATGTGGAAGGTAATAAAGTTTCTATTGAAGGCGGTCATAAGTTGACGGCTTGTGATATTCAAGTGCCGGGTGACATTTCCTCAGCAACGTTTTTTATGGTGGCTGGTCTTATTGCTAAAGGTGGTGAGTTAACCATTAGAAACGTTGGTATGAACCCAACTAGAGTAGGCTCTATCAATATTTTAAAACAAATGAATGGCGACCTCAGCATTATCAATGAACGGATGGCTGGTGGTGAGCCAGTGGCTGATGTTATTGTGAAAGCCTCAAAATTAATTGGTGTTGATATCCTTGAACGTGATGTTCCACTTGCCATTGATGAGTTTCCGGCAATATTTATTGCCGCTGCATGTGCTACTGGCACAACCCGTTTACGTGGTGCAGAAGAGCTAAGAGTCAAAGAGAGTGATAGAATTCAAGCCATGGCTGATGGTTTAACAATTTTAGACATTGACTGTACAGTTTTTGGCGATGGTATTGATATTATTGGTGGGCAATTGAGTTCAGGTACTATTAATAGCCATGATGATCACCGTATAGCGATGTCTTTTGCGATAGGCTCTTTACGTGCTAAAGGCAATATAACTATTTTAGATTGTGATAACGTTGCTACATCATTTCCAAATTTTGTTAGCTTGGCAAATCATGTGGGTTTGTCAGTTATACAGAGTTAAAAACAAGCTTCTCTTATTGAACACCATTAAAGTTATAATAAAGAAAGCTGATTACCGAATTAAATGAGATTAGGATAGATGAATGAGTGAAAAGATACCCGTAATTACCATCGATGGACCGAGCGGCGCTGGTAAAGGTACAGTTGCTAGAATTGTTGCTAAGCAACTGGGTTGGGAATTGCTTGATAGCGGTGCTATATATAGAGTACTCGCTATTGCAACTCGACATCATGGTGTTGGTGTTGAAGATGAAGAGCCGCTTATTCCAATGGCTGCTCACCTTGATGTACAATTTGCTATTAATAGTGATGGTGAAAGCCAAGTTATTTTAGAAGGTGAAGACGTTACCTCAAGTATCCGTAGTGAAGAAGTTGGTAACTTGGCATCTAAAGTTGCAGCATTTCCAAGAGTACGCGAAGCACTTCTTCGACGACAACGTGCCTTTAAAGTATCTCCAGGACTTGTCGCTGATGGACGTGATATGGGAACTGTTGTTTTTAGTGACGCCCCAGTTAAAGTGTTTTTAACTGCTAGCGCAGAAGAGCGTGCGGAACGCAGATTTAATCAGTTGAAAGAGAAAGGCTTTGATGTTAACATCGGGCGCCTTTTGAGTGAGATACGTCAAAGGGACGAGCGGGATCAAAACCGAAAGGTTGCTCCGTTAGTTCCAGCAGAAGGTGCGTTATATATTGATTCTACTGACCTTTCTATACAGGAAGTGGTCAATAAAATTCTTGCGTTTTCAAATGAAGCGTTAATGATAAATTAATATATAACGAAGTAAAAAACAAATTTAACCAATAGCCTACTGTAAGGATACACTGGGCATATTCTTAACAACCCCATGAAACAGGAATGTTGACTGGATTAATAGCTGAGTTTATTACAAGTTATGACTGAAAATTTTGCGCAACTTTTTGAAGAAAGTTTAAAAGAAATCGAAACACGCCCTGGTTCAATTATCAAGGGTACAATCGTAGCCGTTAACAAAGACAATGTTATTGTTGATGCAGGCTTAAAATCTGAGAGTGTCATCTCTATTGATCAATTTAAAAACGCTGCCGGTGAAGTAGAAGCAGTTGTTGGTGATCAAGTAGATGTGTCACTTAAAGCGACTGATGATGGTTTCGGTGAAACTATACTTTCTCGTGATGATGCCAAGCGCCACGAAGCATGGCAAGTGCTTGAAAAAGCATACGAAGAAAAAGAAACTGTTATCGGTATTATTAACGGTAAAGTTAAAGGTGGTTTCACTGTTGAAGTTAGCGATATCCGCGCTTTCTTACCAGGTTCATTAGTAGATGTACGTCCAGTACGTGACACTGCTCACCTTGAAGGTAAGCCTCTAGAATTTAAAGTTATTAAGCTTGATCAAAAGCGTAATAACGTAGTTGTTTCTCGTCGTGCTGTTATAGAAACTGAAAGCAGTGCAGAACGTGATGAATTACTTGAGTCATTAGCGGAAGGCCAAGAAGTTAAAGGTATCGTTAAGAACCTTACTGACTACGGCGCATTCGTAGATTTAGGCGGCATCGATGGTTTACTACATATCACTGATATGGCTTGGAAACGTGTTAAGCACCCAAGTGAAATCGTAAATGTTGGCGATGAAATCCAAGTTAAAATATTAAAATTTGACCGTGAGCGTACTCGTGTATCTCTAGGTATGAAGCAGTTAGGCGAAGATCCATGGGTAGCTATTGCTAACCGTTACCCAGAAGGTTCTAAACTTTCTGGTCGCGTAACTAATTTAACTGACTACGGTTGTTTTGTTGAAATTCAAGAAGGTGTTGAAGGTTTAGTTCATGTTTCAGAAATGGATTGGACAAATAAAAACATTCACCCATCTAAAGTTGTTAACTTAGGTGACACAGTTGAAGTACTAGTATTAGAAATTGATGAAGAACGTCGTCGTATTTCTTTAGGCCTTAAGCAATGTATTGCTAATCCTTGGGAAGAGTTTGCTAAAAACTTCAATAAAGGCGACAAGGTATCTGGTAAGATCAAATCAATTACTGACTTTGGTATCTTTATTGGTCTTGATGGCGGCATTGATGGTCTTGTCCACTTGTCTGACATTGCATGGGCTGGTGGCGAAGAAGCTGTTCGTGAATACAAAAAAGGTGATGAAATCACTGCTGTTGTATTACAAGTTGACCCAGAGCGTGAACGTATTTCACTTGGTGTTAAACAAGCCGAAGACGATCCGTTTAACATGTATCTGACAACTAGTAAAAAAGGTGCTATTGTTAATGGTAAGGTACTAGAAGTAGACGCAAAAGGCGCTAGAATTGAGTTAGCTGAAGGTGTTGAAGGGTACTTACGTGTAGCTGATATTTCAGTAGAACGTATAGAAGATGCTAGTGCTGAATTATCTGTTGGTGATAGCGTTGAAGCTAAGTTTGTTGGTGTTGATCGTAAGAACCGCACTATCAGCTTGTCTATCAAAGCGAAAGATCAAGCAGAAGAACGTTCAGCGATGGATAACTTAAATCAAGTTGAAGAAACTGGTCTAAGTGCTATGGCCGCAGCATTTAAAAACGCTAAAAACTAATTTAGCAGGATAGAGTGAGGAGACAACTTAGTAGTTTTCTCCTTTAATTTCATCTCAATTGGCGTACAACTCGTTCTACGCCATTTAGGGCAACCTAGGAGGTCAAATGACCAAGTCGGAACTCATAGAAAAATTGGCAGAGAAGTTAAGTCACTTATCAGCCAAAGATGTTGAACATGCTATTAAAGAGATACTCGAAATGATGGCGCAATCTTTATCTAAAGGAGAGCGTATAGAAATAAGAGGTTTTGGTAGTTTTTCATTACATTTTCGAGCACCTCGAGTAGGTAGAAATCCTAAAACTGGTGATGCTGTAGAGTTAGCTGGTAAATATGTACCTCATTTTAAACCTGGTAAAGAGTTACGCGAAAGAGTTAACCTTTCAGCGGCGTAGTTGTTATTTTTCTAGATAATAGTTTAATAACCAAATATTCTAAACGGCATGCTATACATTAGTATGCCGTTTTTTTATATAATAAAAAATATTTTTAGTCATTGTTATGTTTGTCTAGTCGAGGCGTAGCACATATAATTACGAAATCTTATTTATCCTGAGGAATTTCATTTGCGATTTTATTTAATGTTGATGATGGTATTAACTATATTAGCGATAGCTTTTATTTTTGGTAGTCAAAACCCTCAAACACTTACTTTAAATTATATGATTGCCCGTACCGACTTATCCGTCGCTCAAGCGGTAAGTCTTTTTACGGTATTAGGTATTATTATTGGTATTTTAGTTACTCTAATGTGGCGTATATCTCGAGTCATTAAGTCTAAAAAAAAATTAACGACACAATCACCTACTAAAAAGGTATCTTCATAATATTATGCAAGAACTGTTATTTTTACTTTTACCCGTTGCTATGGCTTATAGCTGGTTTATGGGTCGAAATAGTATTAAGCAAAAAGACCAAACGGCAAAACAAGATTTATCAATTAAGTATTCAACAGGATTAAACTACTTATTATCAAATCAACAAGACAAAGCTATTGATTATTTGCTTGAGGCATTAAAAGTAGAAGATGATACCGTTGAAGCTCATTTCGCTATGGCAAACCTATTTAGACGTCGTGGTGAGCTTGATAGGGCACTCAAAGTACATGAACATCTAGTGAGACAAGGACATTTACCGTCAAAAGATAAACAACAAGCCATATTTGAGTTAGGTAAAGATTTTTTAAGTGCTGGTTTATATGACCGAGCAGAAAAAATGTTCACTAAATTATTAAAGTCTAAGAACTATGGATTAAAATCGATCAATAACTTATTAAAAATTTATCAATCAACAAAAGATTGGCAACTTGGTATTGATCTTAAAAAGACGGTAATTAAAGCAAAAGATGTAAAGTCACTCCATACCTTAGCTAACTTTTATTGTGAATTAGCGACTATAGCCCTAGAGAAAGATGAATTTATTGCTGTTATTGAACTATTACAACAAGCATTAGAGCTTGATCCTAATTCATGCCGCGCGAATTGGTTAATGGCTAAAATCTATGAAAACCACCAACAATTTGAACAAGCTTGTCAGTGCTATCAATCTATTTATCAACAAGATAAAGAGTTCTTTCCTGACGTTATTGAAAATATGCATAATTGTTATGTTCAATCAGACGCTAGTGATGAGTTCTTTACTTTTATTCGACAGGTATATGAAGAAACCGGTAGTACAACAGCATTATTAAAATATTTAGAGCATGTTGAAAAAAAACACGGTGTAAATAAAGCGATTGAATTTATTTTATCAGCCCTTAAACGTCGCCCAACAATTAAAGGCTTTAAACATTTTGTAAAAATGCAAATGGCGGAGTCAGGTCAAGAAAGCAGTAACGAAAATTTAGACGTTATCAAAGAATTAATAACGTCTTATCTGAATATGAAACCAAGATATAGCTGTCGATCTTGTGGTTTTAACAGTAGTACGCATTATTGGTCATGCCCGTCTTGCCATGATTGGGAGCAGCTGAAGCCAGTTCGAGGTCTTGAAGGCGAATAAAGAACAATGTTGTTACCATTGAAGACTATATTATTTTAATAGTACTAATTAATTTTATCCGCTCAGCGGTATTGTGTTTACTTTGGGCCATGTAATTCAGATGTAAAACGTTATTAATGAAAAAATTATAGAACTTAATTTGTAAGGAATTTGTAATGAGTGATGCAAAAGTTGTTGTTGCATTAGATTTTGATAAAAAAGGTCACGCTTTATCTTTTGTCGATAAAGTATCTCCGAACGACTGTCGATTAAAAGTAGGCAAAGAAATGTTTACTTATTTTGGTCCGGATTTTGTTAAGGAATTAACAAATAAGGGGTTCGATGTTTTTCTTGATTTGAAGTTTCATGATATCCCTAATACTGTAGCTAAAGCAGTTACTGCTGCAGCTGATTTAGGTGTTTGGATGGTAAATGTTCACGCCAGTGGCGGTAGTGAAATGATGCTAAAAGCACAAAGTGCGTTACATCAATTTGGTAAGCAAGCTCCATTGTTAACTGCTGTTACTGTGTTAACAAGTATGTCAGAAAAAGACTTACAAGGTATTGGCATAAATCGAACACCTGCAGAACAGGTTATTCACTTAGCGGCTCTAGCACAAAAGTGTGGGTTAGATGGCGTAGTTTGTTCCGCTTGGGAAGCTGAAAGTTTAAAAAATTTATTAGGACAGTCTTTTAAGCTTATTACACCTGGCATAAGACCTTTAGGCTCTGCAAATGATGATCAAAAAAGAATTATGACACCACAGCAAGCAATAGCCGTTGGTGTTGATTATTTAGTTATTGGCCGCCCAATAACTCAATCTCCTCATCCTCAAGTAATTCTTGATGAAATCAACCTATCAATAAGATAACGCTTAATAACATATCTCTTATTTTTGACAAATTTAAACATACGAACTAAAACTAAAGTGAGTCTTCAGGATCTGATTGACTTACTTTAGTTTTTTTATGGACGTCATACTACAAGGAATTACTTATGAGACAATTGTTACCTTTGGTGTTTATTACAGCTCTAACGCTCTTTGTTCCACAAACTTTTGCTAATCAACTAACCACTACAGATCAAGTTGTTCAGGAGTCAGTAAGAAGTATTAATATAAATGATGCTAGCGTAAAAGAGTTGAGTTCTTTAAAAGGTATTGGCAGTAAAAAGGCGCAAGCAATTATTGACTATAGAAAAACCTATGGAAAATTTACATCAATAGACGATTTGTTAAATGTTAAAGGAATAGGGGAGATAGTATTGAGCGATAATCTTCAATATTTAAAAATTTAGTGACTTACAATTTAAGTTTAAATTAAAAAGCCAGTTCTGAACTGGCTTTTTTTTAATAGATATGAATTTTATCTTTAAACTTTTCTGGTACCGTATAATCTAGTTATCAAGATAAAGGCTAATAACATGGTGTAAAAGGTGAATGTAACAATCATTATTTGTGGCATAGAATGTCCAAAAAATTGCCAATTAATATCGCCACAATCTCCTGTTGCTTCGAATAACCAGGGTAACCATAGATGAAGAGGCAACCACTCAGGGAAATTTGGTACATATTCACAACTGTAAAATAACGAATTGCTGGATTGAATGGTCACATGTTCAATAGCGATTAGTAATCCCCAAATAGCGCCTGTTGCCCAAGATAAATAAGCTAAAATTCTGGTCCATGTAAATTGGTGTCCCAGATAACCAATAATTCCTGCTAAGAAAATTCCCCAGAGGGCGACACGTTGGTATATGCACATGATACAGGGAGCCAGCCCCATATAATATTGAAAAAATAGGGCACATAACTCTAGAAAAAGTGCACTAATTGCTAATAATAACCATGGCCAAGGTTTAGTTGATAATTCACTTAATAATTTCAAATTAATACTCATTAATATTTATACGATAGACCAAGCAATTTTATTGTCTATGATATTTAGATATAGCGGTTATCATACAGTAAAGATAATAAAACCCAAGATTTTTGCTTAATACTTAAATGTAAGATAAAAATTGATTTATAGAATTAATACTAATTAAAAGATAGACTTTTTATAAGCTTGAACCTAATCATTCTTCTGGTACAATCACTCATCTTTACGATCCTACTTTAGGTTGAATGATTTTAAATGGTTATTAAAGCTCAAAGCCCAGCAGGTTTTGCTGAGCAATACATAGTTGAATCGATTTGGAATGGGGGTTTCCCGCCGGGTTCTATTTTACCTGCGGAACGTGAATTATCAGAACTTATTGGTGTCACTAGAACAACTTTACGTGAAGTATTACAACGCTTAGCTCGTGATGGTTGGTTAACTATAAAACATGGTAAACCAACAAAAGTAAATGATTTTTGGGAAACTTCAAGTCTTAATATCCTTGAAAATTTAGCTCAACTGGATCAAGATGGTATTCCAGACTTAGTTGATAATTTACTTTCAGCCCGAACCAATATTAGTGCTATCTATATCCGAGGAGCTATTAAAAATAATGCCAGTAAAACTATTGAGTTATTAAAAGGCCACCTTGAAATTGAAGATACTGGCGAAGCATTCGCTGAATTTGACTACCGTTTAAATAAAGAATTAGTTGTCGCTTCAGGTAACTCTATATACTTACTTATTTTAAATGGCTTCAAAGGCCTTTATTCTCGTATTGGTCGCTTATATTTTTCCCATCCGGTAGGTCGTGAAATTTCTCGTGCTTATTATCAAAATCTTATTGAGTTAGCGCAAGAAAATAAAGCAGACGAAGCTATTTTCGCTGTAAGAAAGTATGGTGTTGAGTCAGGTAAGCTATGGGTAGATCTAAAAGACGATGTATTGAAAGAACTTGCTGACTAACCATTACTTTGTATTGATCTCTTTAATCAACCGTGATGATTTTTTGCGGTTAATGTATCTCCTTAATTAACTGCTTTTAGATATTTCCCCCCCTGTCGATTTAATCATCGTGAGGTCGGTATAGTATTGATTTATAGATTGAAAATTTCTTAAAAATATCAACAGTATCATTTCTTGAATTTCAACTATTAATAATAGAGATGTTAATCGCTTTATTAGTACAATCTAGATAACAAGAAGCACATAGGGTGTAAATGTAAAAGCCATAACTTTCAATTGGTTAAGGCTTTTTTTAATTGTTTTTATGAACTTATTTTAATATGACTGTGATAAGTTTCTAAATAGATAGTAGTAGAAATATCAACGCTATATTTCGTAATCAACAACTTCATATCCTAATGCTTCTAGTTGTGGTTTTAACCTTTTCGCATCGCCAACAACAACCATTATCATTTCAGTTAACTTTAAATGTTTTTTAGCTAACGTATTAATTTCATCTGCACTTATCGTTCTCACTATTTCAGCACGTTCATCAACAAAACTTGGTGTTAAATTATGTTCTAAAATTTGTGCTAAGAAACCTAATTTTGCACGTGGCGTTTCATATTTAAGGGCATCTTTTTGGTTAATAGAATTACGCATAAAACTTAATTCTTCAGAAGTAATACCTTTTTCACGGTAAATATTTATTTCATTAACAAACTCTATAATTGACTTGTCAGTAGCATCAGCACGCACTTCTGCAGAAGCCGTATAAGCGCCAGAGAATTTATCAGCACTAAAGCCCGAACGAGCACCATAGGTATAACCTTTGTCCTCACGAAGGTTTAAGTTAATACGGCTATTAAACGCACCACCCAATGGGAAGTTCATTAGGTAAGATTTGTAGTATTCTCCGGTAATATCTTGAGTAATAGAACGTTTACCAATTCTAATGGCTGATTGCGCAGCATCATCCTTGTTAACTAAGTAAATGATGCCTACTCTGGTTTCTGGTTTTTCTAATGTCAGTACCAAATCTTTACCTTTACCTTGCCAAGATGAAAGTATACTAAATGATTTAAGTAAGGTATTTTCTTCTAAGTCAGAGACTACTATTAATTGGCTATTAAACGGCTTAACTTGTTGTTTATAAAATGTCTTAATATCATCTAAATTAATATTATTAATACTTTTTTCCGACCCTTGGCTTGATGTGGCGGCTATGTTATTAGCCTGTAGTAATTGTCGGTAAGCTGTTGATGCTAAATAACCAGCATCTTTTTTGCTATTAATAACTCCTTGAATCGCATTACTTTTATTACGGGCAAATTCTGATTCAATAAAGGCCGGCATCATTAACTTTTCATTAACCAGTGTCATAGTCGCATCAAGGTTTTTTGTTAATGTACTTACATTTACATTTAAGTATTGAGTACCAGCGTAGATAGAGATAGAACTCCCTAATTTTTGTAGTTCATTACTCATACTTTCAGCACTACGTTGTGTTGTAGACTCATTTAATGTACTGGCAAGTAATGAGACCAAGCCTGCTTGGTCTTTATTAGAATAGTAATGACCCGCTGGTATTTTTAATAGTAAGGTAGTTGTTGGTGTTTCACTGCTTTGTGTACCTAAAATTTTAATACCATTAGTTAGGGTTTCTTGCCACATCTGGGGAACTGCGACGGCTTTATTGGCTTCGGCTTTAGGCATTTTGCTACGGTCAAAGTTATCTTTTGCTTTTCGAACGACTAAGCTACTAGCTGAAGTGTCAGATGGTTTTCCTTGGCTACGCATGGCAGGAGTAAAGTTATCTTCTGCTGCTATTAAATCAAGTCTCCCTTTAGGTAAAATACTCATAATGACACCATGTTGTCCCTTTATGTATTTTTTAAATACACGCATGACATCCGCTTTAGTTACACTAGCGTAGCGAGCGATGTCTTGCTCTATATAATTGGGGTCACCTTTGAAGGTCTGGTTAGCGGCAAGCGTGCTAACTTTGCCTGCAACACTTTGTAAGCCAAAAATGAAGCTAGCTTCCATACTTGCTTTAACTTTAGCTAAGTCATCTTCTTGAACACCACGTTGCTCAAATTCAACTAAACTGTTACGAATTACTTTTTCAATATCCGCTAATGTTTTACCTGAAGCAGGGTGTGGTAGCGCTAACAAGTTAAAGGTACAAGCTAATTCAGCACAGGGATGGCTTACTGACGCTTGAACAGCTAGTTGATTTTTAACTAAGTTTTTATAAAGAAGAGACGTTTTACCGCCACCCAAAATACTTGATAAAACGTCCAGTGGCGCTTCATCTTTATGACGAACAGCAACAGTAGGGTAGGACATATAAACCAAGGGTAAATGAACATTATCTTCCATTGAGATGTAACGGTCTTGATTTAAAGTGAAGGTTGGTTTATCCGGCATATCAATTTCAGGACCTCGAGGGATCGAACCAAAGTATTGCTTAACCAACCTTAACGTTAATTCAACGTTAATATCTCCACCAATTGTTAGTGTGGCATTATTTGGGCCATACCACTTTAAAAAGAAAGCTTTTAAGTCATTAACGTTTACACGGTTTAGGTCGTCCATAAAACCAATAACTGGCCATGAGTAAGGGTGGCCAGCAGGATATAAAGCTTCTGAAACACGTTCATTTAAACGACCATATGGACGGTTGTCTACACGTTGTCCACGTTCATTTTTTACTGTTTCTCGCTGTACTTCAAATTTCTCTTGCGTTACAGCATCAACTAAAAATCCCATTCGGTCCGCTTCTAACCACAACATTTTTTCTAGTTGGTTAACAGGCACAGTTTGGAAGTAGTTTGTGCGATCACTATTCGTTGTACCATTCATGGTACCACCGGCTTCAGTGACTAGTTTAAAATGCTGCTCATCAGCAACATTTTCAGAACCTTGAAACATCATATGTTCAAAGAAATGCGCAAAACCAGACTTCCCTAATTCTTCACGGCCTGAACCAACATGATATGTCATATCAACATGTACTAATGGATCAGATGCATCTTGATGAAGAATAACGGTTAAACCGTTAGCTAATGTATATTTTTGATAAGGAATTACCGTTTTGCCGGCCTCTGTTCTAACTTGCTCAATAAATTGAACACCAGTAGGCAATTTAGTCTCAGCTGCGGGTTTTAGTGGTGTATTTTCACAAGCGGTTAAACAAGTTATTAATAGTGGGATACTCCATGTTTTCAATTTTTTCTCCTCGGGTAAATAATTTAATTCGTTGTTATTGCGATAATTATTAACAATAACTTCATTGTCTACAATATATTATTTGTGTGACAGCTTTACCAATTATATTTTGTAAACGTAATATCTTGTTACTTATTTTTATGTTGTAGATAAAACACTAAAGAGCTTAATACAACTTTTTTAGGCTAATTACTGTAACTATGAGGCCTTAAAGTATGGGAGAGTTATGAAAATAGATTGCTTGTGCTTATAATCAATGTTTAATTTGAACATCATTCGTAGCTAATTTTAATAGTGTGTTTATTTAGGTAAATCAGCTATGGGGTAGGCTATTAGTATTTCTTATCTATGTAATATCAGAGTATGTTTACCCTAAACAATAGTGACTAAACTTGCCAAAACCCAAAATTTATTTGTTAACACCAGACAAAAGTTAATGGTGCTTTAATGCTGGTAATATTGCGGCAGACTTTCAAGTGACCCCACCTAACTTTATGTTGGCTATAACTCGAACTTTTTATAACTACTTTGAGATATAAAACTGTAATAGCATAATAAAATTAATCTAAATAATTTTCAAATACCGATGCCCACTCATCATAATGGTTCGCTGCATGTGTTTTCAAATACGGAAATAACCATTGAGCTGCCGGTGATGCGAGATTAAAGTTTTCATCAATAGGTTCATCGACGTCTGGAAAACTCATAGCGTGCTCAATCGCTTTAGCAGACAACAAGTACTGGCCAATAGAGTCAGCAACTTTGGCAAAATCCCAGCCATTACTGGTTTGCATAGCGCTATAGACAGGTGATAGAACATCATCGTGATTGATATTCTCGTTTAAATCAATAATGATAGGTTCACCACCTTCACTAGCGATTAAAAACCAATTATCTTGCCAGTCTTTAATCGTCGTTTGATTGACGGTGTCGAAATTATAGCCATCCATCTGCCAAGAAAGTTGTTCAATTGATAACAGTTCAATAGGATGACCCACACCTTTAATGTTTGTGCTAACTAAAGGGCAAATTTGCTCAATATAAGTTTTCAGCTCTTTTGGAAATCTCATTTTTTTTTGTTGTTCTAACGTCTCACATTTACTGTTATTAGCCTTTACTGCTAATGGTGAAAGGCTAAAGCTGTTTATCAATTCAACTGATTGAATACAATTCATGAATGGCGACCTAAAAAATCATGAGTAACACAACGGTATACTCGTATTAAAGATTAAAACTAATATGATTAATAAAAATTATCACTGTAAAATAGTGGAGTAACAAAAATTTAAACACAATTAGTCACTATTGCTAATGGGTGAATGTTCTAATTAATGAATGCGATAAGCGGGCAGCTCAATACTATCTAATGTTAGCGCTTTTAAATTAACCATACCTTGATAACAAGAGTCTCCATCACCACTAAATTCAAAATCATAAGTACTTAAGAGATAAAAACCGTCATTTTTAGTAAATTTGAACCGACTAGTACGTCTGGCAATGGCGATAAATTGTAGTTCTTCTTTATCACAATAATTTTGGCAATGTTTAAGTGCGGCTTCAGAGACCTTTCTAATATAGACGAAGTACCAACATAATAAACAAAAACCCAGTATATAATAAATATTTTCCATTGTTACCTGTCTTAATCTCTAGTTACTGTTCGTTAATAATAAACCAATGGCTTGAGCAAGTTCATTACTGCGTTTTGGATCTCTCATACAAAGGAATATATTGGGACGTATTACTGGAATCCCAACTAAGTCTTTAAATATGGCTGAAAAAAGAGGTTGGTTTTTCATTTGAACTATACACTCTAAATAACCCATTAGCCGCTCTGGTTTTTGCCACAATAACCAGCATCGCCCAGAGAGTATAATTAAAATATCCGTTGATGGTTTTTTACTTACTAATAATTCTCTTGCAAAATCAATAACGTGAGCTTGATGACAACTAGAAGACAGTGCTCTTAGTAAATGCTGCTGTAATTCAATACCATTGTTATTGTCTTCATACTCGTAATAGGCATTAATAATACTATTACTAAGTTCAACTGTGAGTGGTTCATTTTCTAAGGCACTGCATAATGGCAATAAAACTTCAGTTGCTAACTTTGGAAGTGCGCTAATTAATAATTGGGTATTGCCAACTTCATTTATTCGTACGGCAAAGTCGCTAATACCCTGTACACCAATTTCCTGCCAATTCCCCCAAGTTAAATCACCGGCAATATATTGAAGAAATAAATGTAAATGTTCGCTACCAGGCTGTTTTAATTCAAGTTTTATTTTACTATTTAAAGCTGCAAGTTTGTATTGTGGCGGAGTAAAATGATAAGGGTTATTTTTTAATAACTGCTCTTGTTTTTCGCTGGGAACAATAGTTATATTTGAGCCTAAGGCTTCAATAATGATAGCAATAAAATGATCTCTTGCTGCTTGATTAAGTAAACCATACTCATCAAGTGGGATTTTTACAAACCATAAAAAGGGCTGTGATAGGTGCTTCTGCCAAAATGCAATGGCAATAAAAGCATGCCCTTTAGATGGATAAGGGTAGGCCAGTTGATTCGATTCTATCTGTGTAAATTGCTCTTTTGATATTTTATCAACGCGACGCCCTAAATCGTAGATTCGATATTGACTATCTGACAAGGCGAGTAATTCACTAATGGTAGCGATTTTTGTGGGTGAACTTTGGATTCCAGACATATTTAATTGAATTTAATAATAAGTGAATGTTGTGTTGAAGCGGTATTATAGAGATAATTATTAACTAACACCAAGGTAAATATCGAACAAATAAAGTCAACAACATCAGAGCAGTTAAATATGATAAGCAATACAATAATAACGGAAAATTTAAATAGCTTAACAGATGCTCAAATTGATTATGAACTTAACAAACCACAGTTAACGATTTTATATCAAGATGAATATCTAGTTGCGATAGATAAACCTCCAGGTCTCTTTGTTCACCGAAGCTTCATGGATAAAGACGAAATTTACTTTGCCTTGCAACTTGTCCGTGATTTGGTAGGACAATACGTTTATCCGCTTCATAGACTAGATAGACCTACATCAGGTGTTTTATTGTTTGCTTTAACAAAAAATGTAGCACAAAAGATGGGGGAGGCTTTCAGTCTGAATGATAGTAATAAAAACATTCAAAAAACATATTATGCGTTAACACGTGGTCATCTTCTGGGTGAAAATTTAATTGATTACCCCCTTAAAGAAAAACTTGATAAGTTAGGTGATAAAAATGTCAGTCGAGACAAACCAGCTCAAGCAGCCCAAACTTATTATCAATCAATTAAAACGGTGAGTTTACCTATCGCTATTGGAAAATATGACAGTGTTCGTTACTCCCTAATTCGGCTATTACCTCAAACGGGACGGCGCCATCAGCTTCGTCGTCATCTTGCCCATTTACGGCACCCAATTATTGGTGATATTAACTACGGTGATAATAAACAAAATCCTTTTTTTATTGAGCACTTTGGTTTTAAACGTTTAATGTTAATTGCCAAAGAACTGTCGTTTATTCATCCTATCTACAACAAAAAAATCACTATTTCAGCACCTTTTGACGAACAATGGCAACAAGTATTAAACTTGTCATCATGGAATTAAGTTAAGTAATAGAGATAGCGATTTCTATACTGAATTAAGATCTTTAGCAATGAGTGGTCATAGAGCGTTTTTATCACTTAATTCATATTGTAATTCATGGTTTCATCAAAAGATTGGCGAAAAAAACTATCGATTTGGAAGATAGTGACTTGAGTAAAAAAATTTAACTAGGGTAAAATGGTCATAAAAAAAGCACTTAATGTAGCTCTTAAGTGCTTGTTAGTTTACCACATGACTATTTGCTATTAATCTTCAGCAACTGAGCGAAGTAGGGCATTAATACCTACCTTTGCACGAGTCTTAGCGTCTACTTTTTTAACAATTATGGCAGCATATAAACTATAAGTGCCACACTTTGATGGTAAGTTCCCTGGTACCACAACAGAGCCAGCAGGTACTCGGCCATAGAAAACTTCACCAGTTTCTCTGTCAAAAATACGAGTGCTTTGACCAATATAAACACCCATTGAAATAACAGCACCTTCTTCTACTATAACGCCTTCAACAATTTCTGAGCGTGCACCAATAAAACAGTTATCTTCAATAATAGTTGGGCCCGCTTGCAAAGGTTCCAGCACGCCACCAATGCCAACGCCACCTGATAAATGGACATTCTTGCCTATTTGGGCACAAGAGCCAACCGTTGCCCAACCATCAACCATACAACCTTCGTCTACATAAGCACCAATATTAACAAAACTTGGCATGACCACTACATTTTTACCAATAAAACTACCGGTACGAACAGAAGCCCCTGGCACGACTCGAACACCGTCGGCTTCAAACATTTCCTGAGTATAATCAGTATATTTCATTGGTACTTTATCAAAAAAAGTACTTTCAGCTCCATCAATTACTTTGTTATCCCAAATTCGAAAAGATAATAAAACTGCTTTTTTAAGCCATTGGTGTACTACCCATTCGCCAGCAATTTTTTCAGCTACTCGAGCTGAACCATTATTTAATGCCGCTAATGATTCTAATACCGCTTGTTTAATTTCGCTTGATACGGTTGCTGGAGTGATCTCATTTCGATTTTCAAACGCTTGTTCTATGATAGATTTTAATTTACTCATTTTTCTTCCTTAAGGTTAAATTTTGTTGTGTAAAGTTACCTAAGATAGCTCTTCACATAATGTATTCGATAATTCGGCTTGTTCTTCCACTGTCAATGCTTGATTATTACTATTTGAAATAGTAAATACATCTTCGATTTTTTCTCCAAAAGTGGTGATCTTAGCCGAATGGATATTAATATTTTTGTCCCTAAATATTCGAGAAATTATCGCCAATAATCCCGATCTATCTGTTGATACAATTTCTAACAACGATCCTCGTTTTCCATTGGTTTTAATGAAATTAACTCGAGTGGGTGTTTTAAAATGCTTAAGTCGCTTTGAAATTGGTTGAATTTCTATTTTAGTTAATGTTTTTTCGGTTAATGTTAATGCTATTGATTGAGCAATCTCAGCCGTACGGTTCTGATCTTTGATCGCTTTACCTCGTTGATCTAAAATTACAAATGTATTTAAGGTATAACCAGATTTACTTGTAATAATTTTTGCATCATGAATAGACAGCTTTTTAGTCGTTAATAACGCTACAGTTGAAGCAAAAATAGTATTATGAGCTTTGGTATATACAAAGACCTGAGTACCACCCCTATAGGGCGTAGGGCTAATGATAACCAAAGGTTCATCACTATGATGTTTCAAAATATTTTGGCAGTGCCATGCTATTTGATCTGGTGTATAACGCAGAAAATAATCAGTCTTAAAGTCATGCCATAAGTCACTTACTGCTGATTTTTCAATATTAACTGTTGTGAGTTGCTCAATAGCCAGTCTTTGATTTTCACGAATTTTTGAACGTAAGTCTACTGGTTTTTCTAAACCTCTTCTGAATGCTCGCTTAGTATTAAAATATAATTCTTCTAGTAAGTTAGCCTTCCAACCATTCCATAAACTTTCATTTGTTGCCCTCATGTCGGCAACTGTTAAGCAATATAGAAAGTCGAGGTGAGCTTCATCCCGAACAATTTCACCAAAGGTTTGAATAACATTTTCGTCTGATATATCTCTGCGTTGAGCCGTTACCGACATTAACAAATGATGTTTTACTAACCATGAAATCATTCTGCCGTCATGAGCATTTAATTTATGGGTTTTGCTAAAAGCTAGAGCATCAATAGCACCTAGCTCTGCATGATCGCCACCTCGTCCTTTAGCAATATCATGAAAAACGCCAGCAAGAAAAAGCACTTCTGGCTTGCGATTCCTTTGGACTATCTTAGAGCACAAAGGGAATTGATGATTATGCTCTGGTTGACTAAATCGGTATAGGTTTTTGATTAAACGATAGCTGTGCTCGTCAACAGAATATGCGTGAAATAAATCAAATTGCATTTGTCCAACTATGTTACGCCATTCTGGTAAATAAGCACTTAAAATACTGTGCCGATGCATTAGAGTGAAAGCTAAGCCTAAACCTCTTGGATGACGAATAATCTCTATAAACAAACGTCTATTTTCAGCATAATCGCACAAACCAGAAATTAACCGCCTGCGGGCATTCCTCAACAATCTGAGTACTTGGGAGTGAATGCCTTTAATTTCGTTATGCTGAGCAATTAATAAGAATATTTTTATTATCTTAACTGGGTTCATAAAAATACGGGCATTATCGCTTTGGATGAGACCGTTTGAATAATAAAAGTCTTTATCAATTGTTGTTATTTTTATACTGTCGTCTTGTCTTAGAATTGCCTGTTCAAAGTGCTGCAGTAGCATAGTATTTAGTTCTGCAACACGGCCAATAATTCTAAAAAACCGTTTCATCATTCGTTCAACAGGGGCTTTGCCTTGATCACCAAACCCCATCAACGTTGCGACATCAGCTTGATAATCAAATAATAATCTGTTTTCACTGCGGCCTGCGACAAAATGTAGGGCAAAACGCATGCGCCAAAGATAATTTTGACATTCTAATAATTCAAAGAATTCATTACGTGTTAAATAGTCATGCTCTACTAGCTCTTCAAGAGAGTCGGCAGCAAAATGGCGTTTTGCCACCCAACCAATAGTTTGGATGTCCCGAAGTGCACCGGGGTTAGCTTTTAAATTGGGTTCTAGGGTATATGCGGCACCATGATATTGTTGGTGGCGCTTTTCTTGTTCTACACGTTTGGCAATAAAGAATTTTTTGGAGGTCCAAAAGGTATCTTCGTTAAGTAATGATTGAAGTTGCTGGGAAAGCGCAGCATTCCCACAGATAAGTCTCATCTCCATTAAGTTAGTGGCAACAGTGACATCTTTAATCGCTTGTTTTATGCACTCTTTGACACTTCTGACACTGTGGCCAATATCTAACTTGACGTCCCAAAGTTGAGTAATAAAAGCGGAAATTTTTTCTTCAAGCACTTTATCTATATTACTTTGAGTGAGAAGCAATAAGTCAACATCTGAGTGAGGGTGCAATTCAGCTCTACCATAGCCACCTACCGCGATGAGCGTTATTTGATATTCATCAAGTTGATGTTGTGACCAAAGTTTGGTTAACACTTGATCGACAAAATCAGCTCGAGCAGCAATTAAATCAGCACTTTCTTCAAAAGAAAACTGCTCTTGTAACCACACGTTAAACGATTGGCTTAATAAACAAATATCACTACTTGAAAGTGCATCAGTTGTTAGCGACAGTTTTTCGATAAAATGTTCAGGCAAGATGGAATGGCGTTGCAATGTGACTTCTCTATTTTATTAACAAGAAAATGAATTCACTCAAGCTTTATTAAAAGGTAATGAATTCACTAAATTTATATTTGCTTATTTTTCATTAAATTAATTATGCAATAGGCGAGGTAATGACTCTTCTTTTCTTAACGTTAGTATTTCACAACCCGTTTTAGTCACTACTATTGTATGCTCCCATTGTGCTGATCTTTTACCGTCGATAGTGGTGACAGTCCAGTTATCAACTTTATCAGTCACTGTTTGTGCTCGACCTAAATTAATCATAGGCTCAATAGTAAAACACATACCTTCAAGCATTTTTTCTTTATCATTATTTTTATAATGAACAATCTGAGGCTCTTCATGGAAGACTAATCCAATACCATGGCCACAATATTCTTTAACTATTGAGTAACGACCAGATTTTTTAATGAATTTTTGAATAGCGGTACCTATTTCACCAAAAGCAGTGCCTGGTTTTACTTTTTTCAAACCAACGTAAAGTGCTTCTTGGGTAATGCGACATAAACGGTTGTCTTCTGCAGTACCTTCGCCAATGATAAACATTTTACTAGTATCGCCATGGTATTTATCTTTAATAACCGTGATGTCGAGATTAACAATATCACCATCTTTTAGTGGCACATCATTAGGAATACCATGGCAGACAACATGATTAACCGAAGAACAGATAGACTTAGGAAAATGATGATAGTTTAAAGGTGCTGAAATAGCCTCCTGTACATTTTCGGTATAATCAGCGCAAAGCGTATTTAATTGGTCAGTAGTCACACCTGCTTTTACATGGGGGGCTATCATTTCCAGTACGTTTGCGGCAAGCTGCCCAGCAATACGCATTTTTGCTATTTCTTCCTGACTTTTAATTGTTATGCCCATTTAACCCTCATCTTTAATGTTTTTTTGTTCAAAATCAATCATGTTTTGTAATTAGTGAACATTTAATAATTTTATTTTAACCTAACTCGATTAGCTTTTGTATGTTATTTATTAAGCTCTAAGTTTATCGCTTCAACGATACATTCAGGTTGTTTTAAGTATAGATTATGGTTTAGCAAAATAAGATTATCCTCAACTGCTAAAAGAAGAGCAGGAATTGCATCAGTATTCATCAACTCTTGAAATTCAGTAATATGATGAATAATACTTTCTGCTTCTTTGGTTAATTTATCATTGTTAAATACTTTACCTGGTGGTGATATTTTATATTCAGTAATAATATCAATAAAATCAACCTCGGTTGTTAACGCTAGGCCTTTTTCGAAATGCAGCTTCTCAATGGTGTTAATTAATGGCAAGACTAATTGAGGCGCTTTTACTTGTGCCCATGCAAGTAAATTAGCACTAATGGTTGAGTCTTTTTCTTGTGTTAGGTTATCTATATAGCTAGCTGAAAATGTAGTGTTTGAGTCATTTACGATAGCGTCTAATGTTAATGGCGTGATTAATTCATCACCTTCGTATCGGGCACTGTGAAAAAGGTTTAATTTCATTTCAGGGAAAGCTTCTGAAATGCAGTTAACTAACGAGGTAGTTGCATAACTCCAAGGGCAATGGGTGTCATAGATAAAAAATAGTTCAGCATTCATGTATTAAGGACTCTGGGTTGAATGATTTTATAAAAAGGTGATTTTAACGTGTGTTAGTAAAATAGCCTATCAAATTTATAACCAATGTATCAATTCTTACGTTGTTTATAAATTCATATCTTTTATTTAGCTTAAATTTATCACTGGTTTGTGTTTTGTTCGGTTTTAATAGTTAATTCTTCGCTTTTATGTTATAAAGTTCGCGCTAAATTAATTGTGATTATTTATTTATATTCATAGCCCGTTATTTTAGACAAATAATAGATGCTGCCAAAGGTGGTATTAAACATAAACTCACATACATCTTTTAAAGATATACCGGGGTGCTCAGCTGATTTATCATAAGATAGAACAGCAATAAGAGTCGTGTATATTGGGTGTATGAACGCTTAACCCCATAAAGGAAATTAAAATGCCAAACGTTTCAATGCGCGATATGCTTAAAGCTGGTGTTCACTTTGGACACAAAACTCGTTACTGGAATCCTAAAATGAAGCAATTCATTTTTGGTGCTCGTGATAAAGTTCATATTATTAACTTAGAACAAACTGTTCCTATGTTTAATGAAGCTTTAGCTGTTTTAAATAACGTGTCGTCTAAGAAAGGTAAAGTATTATTTGTTGGAACTAAACGTGCTGCAAGTGATGCTATTAAAAATGCTGCAATAAAATCTGACCAATTTTTCGTTAATCACCGTTGGTTAGGTGGTATGTTGACTAACTGGAAAACAGTTCGTCAATCAATCAAACGCCTTAAAGACCTTGAGTCTCAAAGCTCTGATGGTACTTTTGAAGCGCTTACTAAAAAAGAAGCGTTAATGCGTACTCGTGAAATGGAAAAACTAGACAAGAGTCTAGGTGGTATTAAAAATATGGGTGGTTTACCTGACGTTTTATTTATCATTGATGCAGATCATGAACACATTGCTATTAAAGAAGCTAACAATCTAGGTATTCCAGTGATTTCTGTAGTTGATACTAACTCTAATCCTGACAATATCGATTACATCATTCCAGGTAACGATGATGCGATTCGTTCTATTACTTTATATCTTGACTCTGCAGCCAATGCAGTTCTTGAAGGTCGTGAGCAAAACATCGCAGTACAAGCTGAAAAAGATGGTTTTGTTGAAGCTGAGTAATTAGCTCTTTAGACACATTTTTTTTATCTATTAAAGCAGAAGCTAATTGCTTCTGCTTTAATACATTTATTACTTACCATTAACTTGGTATCAAAATTTGAGGAATTATCCAATGTCAGTTACTGCTGCAATGGTTAAAGAACTTCGTGCACGCACCGCTGCGGGTATGATGGATTGTAAAAAAGCGTTAGTTGAAGCTGATGGTGATATGGAATTAGCTATTGAAAACATGCGTAAATCAGGTCAAGCGAAAGCAGCTAAAAAAGCAGGTAATATTGCAGCTGAAGGTACTATTTTAATTAAAGAAGTTGGTGGTTCAGCTGCGTTAGTTGAAGTAAACTGTCAAACTGATTTTGTAGCAAAAGATGCTGGCTTTTTAGCGTTTGCCAATGAAGTTGCTGATGCTGCAGTTACTTCAAAAGCCACTCTTGAAGACTTGCAAGCACAGTTCGAAGAAAAACGTATCACTTTAGTGACTAAAATTGGTGAAAACATCAATGTACGTCGTGTTGAATATATTGAAGGTGTTACCTTAGCTACTTACCGTCATGGTGAGAGTATTGGTGTCGTTGTTGCTGGTGAAGGTGATGCTGAATCATTAAAGCATATTGCTATGCACGTAGCAGCAAGTAAGCCAGACTTTATTAATCCTGAAGATGTACCTGCTGAAGTAGTTAATAAAGAAAAATCTATCCAATTAGATATATTGAAGATTGAAAACGATAAGCTTGATGATGCCAAAAAGAAACCAGTAGAGTTACTTGAAAAAATCATTATCGGCCGTATGAAAAAATTCACCGGTGAAGTTTCTTTAACTGGCCAACCTTTTATTATGGAACCAAAGAAGACAGTTGGTGTTGTATTAAAAGAAAAAGGTCTAACTGTTTCTAACTTCATCCGTTTAGAAGTAGGTGAAGGGATTGAGAAAAAAGCAGAAGATTTTGCTGCTGAAGTTGAAGCAACTATTGCTGCGACTAAAGCTTAATCACTGTCTTAATTGAAATATATTTAGCATATAGTTAATATTAATTAACTATAAGCCTTTCGATAGTCAGCTAAACGTATTAAAATAGTCGAGGTCAAATTTGATCACGGCTATTTTTTTGCCTTGAATTTATTTTTCAGGCATTTTTCTAACACGCTAGGAATGTTTATATTATGAGCACCAATCTGAAACCAACTTATCGCCGCATTCTTCTCAAGCTTAGTGGTGAAGCGCTAATGGGAGAAGAGGGCTTTGGTATTGATCCTAAAATTCTTGATCGTATGGCGCAAGAAATTAAAGAATTAATTGAAATGGGTATTCAAGTCGGTTTAGTGATCGGTGGTGGTAATTTATTTCGTGGTAAAGGGTTGGCTGATGCCGGTATGAACCGTGTTGTTGGTGATCAAATGGGCATGTTAGCCACTGTGATGAATGGTTTAGCGATGCGCGATGCGTTGCACCGTGCTTTTGTTAATACCCGTTTAATGTCTGCTATTGATTTAGCGGGTGTTTGTGATACTTATAACTGGGCACAGGCTATAAGTTTGTTGAAATCTGGACGAGTTGTTATTTTTGCTGCGGGTACTGGTAACCCATTCTTTACTACAGACTCAGCCGCTTGCTTACGTGGTATTGAAATTGAAGCCGATGCTGTATTTAAGGCAACTAAAGTTGATGGGATTTATTCAGAAGACCCGGTTAAAAATCCTGAAGCCGTTCTTTATAAAAATTTAACTTATGACGAAGTCTTAGATAAAGAACTTCAAGTAATGGACCTTGCTGCCTTTACTTTAGCCCGTGATCATAATATGCCCATTCGTGTTTTTAATATGAATAAATCAGGTGCATTAAAAGCAGTTATTATGGGTTCTGATGAAGGGACCACGATAGATCACGCTGTAAATTTTTAAATAACCCCCCAATTTTATGCGATAGTTATAAGAGAAAATATAATAATACTCTCGTTAATTTATCTTTTTAAGGAATACACTTGTGATAAACGAAATCATAGAAGATGCCCAATATCGTATGGGTAAAAGTATTGAGTCTTTTAAGTTGAGTCTTAATAAAGTCAGAACAGGCCGAGCACATGCCTCATTACTTGATAATATTTCAGTCGATTATTACGGAATGGAAACACCGTTAAATCAAGTAGGTAATATTTCTGTACCTGATGCACGTAGCTTAGCTATTACTGTTTTTGATAAAGGCATGATCAGTGCTGTTGAAAAAGCAATTCTAAAGTCAGACTTAGGTTTGAACCCCCAATCAAACGGGACATTAATTCGTATCCCTCTGCCACCTCTCACAGAGGAGAGACGTAAAGATTTAGTCAAAGTTGTGCGTGGTGAAGCTGAAGCTGCAAAGGTGGCTATTCGTAATATTCGCCGTGATGCTAATTCAGACATTAAAGGTCTAGAGAAAGAAAAAGAGATCAGTGAAGATGAAATGCATCAGGCTGAAGACAAAATTCAAAAAACTACTGACACATTTATCAAGCAGGTTGATGAATTATTAGCCAAGAAAGAAGTTGATTTGATGGAAATCTAAATTATTCATTGAATTGTTAAGATCACTGTAGTTCAATGCTATGTTGTTATATGAAATATATACAAATAATTATGATAATTTTTGTGTTTTTTATTCGATATTTTATAAATGGAGTTTAAGTGAGTAATACCGAATTGGTTAGCAATACCCAAAAGGTGATACCTAAGCATGTTGCTATTATTATGGATGGTAATGGCCGTTGGGCGCAATCACAGGGAAAAACACGGGTATCTGGACATAAAGCGGGTGTTTCGTCAGTCAAGGCGACTGTTACACATGCCGCAGAATTAGGTATTAAAGCACTGACTTTATTTGCTTTTAGTAGTGAAAATTGGCAACGTCCTAAGGATGAAGTCAATGTGTTAATGGATTTATTTATGTATGTGTTAACTAAGGAAGTTAAACGATTACATAAAAATGGTATCCGATTTAAAGTGATTGGTGATGTCAGCCGTTTTTCAGAAAAATTACAACAAAAAATTATAGTTTCAGAAAAGCTAACTGAAAATAATACAGGTATGGTATTGTCGGTTGCCGCAAATTATGGGGCCCGTTGGGATATAGTTCAAGCAACTAAGCAGTTAGCTGCTAAAGTAAAAACAAATGAAATGTCGTTAGAAGACATTAATGAAGAGTTATTAAACAAACATCTTTGCTTAGCCGATACGCCTGAACTTGATTTGCTGATAAGAACAGGAGGCGATTACCGCATAAGTAATTTTTTACTTTGGCAAGCCGCTTACGCAGAACTTTATTTTACTGATGTTTTGTGGCCTGACTTTGACGCTAATCAATTAGTTAAAGCTATCGAGAATTTTGAACAACGACAGCGCCGCTATGGTCAAACTGCTGAACAGGTTATATCAAAATTCTAAGCAGATATATAATAATAATAATAAAATAAAAAAAGGATCTAGCTTGTTAAAGCAACGAATTTTAACTGCAGTAATATTAGCCCCGACAGTAATTGCGGGCATTTTTTATCTACCGCTTAATTACTTTGCCGGATCGTTGTTAGTTATTATGGCAATCGGAGCCTGGGAATGGGGCCCATTAATGGGTTTTGCCTGTAACAAGCGCCGAATGACTTTCGTAGCGGCTACCAGTCTACTGATAGGATTACTATGGTACTTTATCACGCTCAATAATATTTGGTTAAATACCGGTGAAGTTGACACTTCAGTTTTACCTCACTCTACAGTTACTCTTATTTTATGGCTTGCTGTTGTGTGGTGGGTTTTATCTGCAGGTCTGACTTTATTATATCCCCGATACAGTAAGTTTTGGTCTAGTCATCGCTCTATTCGTGGTGTATTTGGTTGGTTAACTTTAGTCCCGACCTGGCTTGCTTTTGTTGTTTTAAGAAGTTATGACTTTGATGTCAATCCCTACCATGGCGCACAACTTATTATGTTTTTATTTCTCATGGTTTGGAGTGCTGATGTTGGTGCCTATTTTGTCGGTAAAGCTATAGGAAAACATAAATTATTACCTAATGTAAGCCCAGGTAAAACTATTGAAGGTTTTATTGGTGGCGTTGTTTTTGCTTGTCTTCTCATTAGTATTGCAGGTTATGTTATCGGTTGGGATAGTCAAAAATTCACTATGGTTTTATCTGTGACAGCACTTATAACGACCATTTCTGTGTTAGGTGATTTAAACGAAAGTATGTTTAAACGCCAAGCTGGAGTTAAAGACAGTGGTACTATTTTACCCGGGCACGGTGGTATTCTTGACCGTATTGATAGTTTAACGGCAACAGCTCCTATTTATGCTCTTTGTTATATTTCGATTGGTTAATCATAAGTGTTGACTTCTAAACGTAATATATCGACAGCAGACATTAAAAAACTTTGTATTTTAGGCTCCACGGGCTCTATAGGAAAAAGTACGTTAGATGTTGTGCGATTACATCGAGATATGTATATCATTCATAGCTTATCAGCAAATACTAGCGTTGATATTATGCTTGAGCAATGTCTTGAATTTAGTCCTAAGCAAGTTGTGATGGTATCAAAAATTCATGCCTTGAAACTACAACAACGATTAATTGAGCACTCGCTCAATATTGAAGTGCTTCATGGTGAAGACAGCTTAATTGAAATAGCAGGTTCTTCTTCAACAGATGTAGTAATGGCAGCCATTGTCGGTTCTTGTGGTTTATTACCGACATTATCGGCAGTAAAAGCTGGAAAACGTGTGCTCTTAGCTAATAAGGAAGCTTTAGTTACTTCGGGTCGTATATTTATTGATGCTGTTGCTCAATACGGTGCCGAATTACTTCCAATTGATAGTGAACATAACGCTATTTTTCAATGCCTACCAACACAAGCACAGAAAAATATCAGTACACAAAACTTGGCTGGCAATGGTATTAGTAAAATATTGTTGACGGGTTCAGGCGGGCCTTTTAGAACACTTGAACCTAATGAATTAGAATACGTAACCCCAGACCAAGCCTGCGCACATCCCAATTGGGAGATGGGTAGGAAAATATCAGTCGACTCAGCCACTATGATGAATAAGGGTTTAGAATTTATAGAAGCTAAATGGCTCTTCAATCTAGATGTTGATGACATTCAAGTAGTACTTCACCCACAAAGTACAATTCATTCTATGGTGCAATATAAGGACGGCTCTGTTATAGCCCAGATGGGTAATCCTGATATGAGAACGCCCATAGCTCAAGCATTAGCATTTCCTTTCCGTATCGAGTCTGGTGTAAAACCATTCGACTTTTTTAATGCTGCTGCCTTTGAATTTGAAAAAGTTGACTTTAATCGTTATCCCAATTTAAAACTAGCAATAGAAGCCTGTAAAAGTGGTCAAGGGGCGTGTACAGCATTAAACGCTGCCAATGAAATTGCTGTTGATGCCTTTTTGAACAAAAAAATAAAATTCACTGATATTTTTAAAATAAATGAAACTTCTGTTAATAAATTTGTCTCACAAGAGGTGAAAGACATTGATGACGTCGTTACTTTAGACAAGAGAGCTCGAGAATTTGCACATTCATTATTAATGACTAATGAATTTTCTAATGAATTTTTAAATGCTGGAGTGAATAAGTAATATGGTTGACTTTATTTGGAATTTAGCTTCGTTTATTGTTGCATTAGGTATCCTTGTTACCGTGCATGAGTATGGTCATTTCTGGGTGGCACGAAAAAACAATGTGAAAGTAATCCGTTTCTCTGTAGGCTTTGGACCCGCTTTATGGCGCAGAACAGATAAATTAGGAACTGAGTATGTTGTTGCACTTATACCATTAGGTGGCTATGTTAGAATGCTTGATGAACGCGTCGACTTAGTCGATGAGCAAGATAAAGAAAAGACTTTTAATATAAAATCTGTTTATCAACGTATTGCTATTATTGCTGCCGGACCCTTTGCTAATTTTGGTTTTGCAATTTTCGCCTTTTATCTGATGTTTATTATTGGAGTCCCTAGCTTAAAACCCATTATTGGGAGTATAGAGCCAAATTCCATTGCGAGTGATGTTCAACTCCCACGTAATGCTGAAATAGTTGAAGTTGCAGGTATTAAAACATCTACTTGGCAAGATGTTAATTTGGCATTAGTAGGGAAAATTGGTGATGACAGTATTGAATTTAAAACGCTAACGTCAGATAGCCAATATATAACAACGACCCAATTAAATACTCAAAACTGGCAATTTTCACCTGAAAAAATGTCAGCATTAACAAGCTTAGGTATTATGCCTTTTCGTCCTCATGCACTTAGTGAATTAACGCGTGTTGAACCCAATAGTCCTGCCGACATAGCGGGTCTTCAAATTGGCGATAAGTTATTAACGATTAATGATGAAGATATTAATAACTCTTGGGTGTTTTTTTCAGATAAAATTAAATTATTTCCAAACCGTGAGGTTAAAATAACTATTGATAGAAAAGGTGTGATAGAAACACTTGTGGTAACCCCAAAAGGGATAGAAGCCAATGAGCAATTGATTGGTTATTTGGGCGTATCACCAAAATTTGAACCTTGGCCAGCTGAACATCAAATAGAATTAGCCTATGGGCCTATTGATGCTATAGGACAAAGTATTAATAGAACATGGAATTTAGTTACGTTAAGTTTTAATATGATAGGAAAGTTGATTACAGGAGAGATATCAACTAAAAATTTAAGTGGACCAATAGCAATAGCGCAAGGAGCAGGTAACAGTGCTGGTTATGGACTCGTATATTTTCTAGGCTTTTTGGCTTTAATTAGTATCAATTTAGGTATAATTAATTTATTACCGCTTCCTGTTCTTGATGGGGGACATTTACTTTACTATTTTATTGAGTTGTTAACAGGAAAGCCCGTACCCGAAAAAGTACAAGAAATAGGTTTTAAATTTGGAGCTATAGCCTTATTAGGTTTAATGAGTATTGCATTGTTTAACGATTTTTCTCGGCTGTAGATTAAATAATACACGGATAAAGTACAGAGATTGTTTGGTTTAATGTTATTGGCTTATATGAAAGTAATAACAATATTACTAAGTTTAAAGATGAACTTAGTTTGTAAATAATAAATAATATATAGAAGTAATGAAGTTAGTATTTATGATAATTAAAAAAATTGCCTCAGCCATTTTATTGGCTGCTCTAGTTAGCACTGCGCACGCTACCGAAGACTTCCGAGTTGACGATATTGAAATTAAAGGGCTCCAACGTGTTGCTTTAGGTGCCGCTTTAACCCATCTGCCATTTAATGTAGGAGATACATTGAATGATTTCCGAATATCCCAGTCAATAAAAGCCTTATATAAGTCCGGACATTTTAATGATATTAATGTCTATCAAGATAATAACCGCTTGATTTTTGTGGTTCGTGAACGCGAAACGATTAGTGATATTACTTTTGATGGTAATAGCGATTTAAAGGATGAACAGCTCACAGAAAGCCTTGATGGTAGTAATATCCGTATTGGTGAGACCCTTGATAAAACTGTCATTTCAGGCATTGAAATGGGCTTGGAAGATTTTTATCACAGTGTGGGTAAATATAACGCTAAGGTTAAAGCCGAAATTGTTCATTTGCCAAGAAACCGTGTAACACTAAACTTCACCTTTGTTGAAGGTGACGCAGCTGCGATTGAACAAATTAATATAGTTGGTAATGAAATTTTTTCAGATGAAGAAATTTTGGAACGCGTAGAGTTGACCTTTGGTTCTCCATGGTGGGATTTTATGGCCCAAGACAGATATCAAAAGCAAACATTACAAGGTGATATGGAAACTATTAATAGTTTTTATCTGGATCAAGGTTACCTTCGCTTTAAGATTGACAGCACTCAAGTATCTATGACACCAAATCGTGAAGCAGTTTATATCGCTTTAAATGTTACTGAGGGTTCAACCTATACCGTTAATGAAGTCGATTTTATTGGCGATATGGCGGGTTTTGAAAAAACAATACGTGCTATTAATCCACTGTCAATAGGACGTTTATATAATGGTGCTGAAGTCACTTATACTGAGGATGTTATCAGTAAGTTTTTAGGTCGCTATGGTTATGCTTATCCTAAAGTAGTTACTATCCCTGAAATTAATGATGAAGACAATACGGTTAAACTTTCGATATCTATTGATCCAGGTAAGCGTATTTATGTTAATCAGGTCAATTTTAAAGGAAACTTTTCAACAGCTGATCATGTACTTAGACGTGAACTCCGTCAAATGGAAGGGGCTTGGTTGTCTAATAGTCTTGTTGAAGGCTCAAAGGCATGGTTATCCCGCTTACCTTATTTAGAAGAAGTTGAATTTGAAATTAATCAATTACCTAATGATGAAGATTTGGTTGATATTGAGTTTTTGGTTAAAGAACAGCCTTCAGGATCATTCAATGCTGGTATAGGATACGGCTCTAGGACTGGATTGAGTTTAAATGCAGGTATTCAACAAAATAACTTTTTAGGTACTGGAAACCAGCTAGGCTTTAATGTAGGTACAAATACTTATTCAAAAAATGTTAGTATTTCCTATACAGACCCTTATTTCACTGTTGATGCAACATCGTTAGGCGGTCAAATATATTTTACCGAATTTGATGCTGGTCAAGCAAATTTAGTTGAGTACAACAACAGTACTTATGGTATTGGATTAAACTTTGGTTTTAGAGTTGATGAGTATCTGAGGTTAAACTTTGGTATAGGTTATAAGCACAATGGCATTACTCGCTTAGAAACGTATGAGCAAATTCAAGGATTTTATGATATATATTCTGACACATTACGTCCAGATGCGTCGTTAAATTTTGAAACGATTGATTTAAGTACTTCAATTTCTCGTTCTACACTAAATCGAGGTACCTTTCCTAGTGCTGGATCGCAACAAAGTATTTCTTTTAAAGCCACCACACCAAACTCAGATGTGCAGTATTTCAAATTCAATTTAAACTCTAAGTGGTACTTTCCAATAACCAGAGATCAGAGTTGGACCGTGTTAGCACGTTTCGATCTTGGATATGGTAATGGTTATGGTACGACTAGTGGTAATGATCAAATATTACCATTCTGGGAGAATTTTCGTGTAGGTGGGTCTGATACCCTTCGTGGTTTTGAGACAAACATCGTTGGTCCTCGTGCGATATATCGATATCCCACTCCTATTGAGGGAACCCCTGATAGTCTTAGTGATGGTGGTTGTTGTTTGGGCCCAGACCATGATTATATAAGAGTATCTACTCGCTCTGTTGGTGGTAATGTTATGGCACTTGCAGGTCTTGAACTCATTGTACCAACCCCCTTTTTAGACGAAGGTTTCTCAAATAGCGTCCGTACAAGTCTTTTTGTTGATGCAGGTAATGTTTGGGATAGTGAATTTAACCTTGACGATTACAAAGATTTAGCAGAGGATGAGTTCAGTAAAATTGGCAACTATGGAAGTCCACAAAGTTTTCGAAGTTCAGCTGGTCTATCGGTACAATGGTTATCCCCAATGGGACCCATGATATTTAGTTTTGCTAAACCCTTAAAATCTGAAGTAGGCGATGACACGAGTTTCTTCAGTTTTAATATTGGTCAAACATTTTAATAAGCAGATAATAAAGAAAGTAATACGCTTACTTTCTTTGAATAGACATAATAACTAACAGAGTAATATTCAAAAATATTTACTAGGAGATTAAATTGAAAAAGTTTTTTAAATCAATTGTACTAACAACTGCAGCTTCAAGTGTTTTATTAGCAAGTGCGGCCATAGCAGCAGATAATAAAATTGCGGTAGTCAACTTTCAAGAAGTTATGGGTAAGATCCCTCAAACAGCTGTTGTTATGCAATCCCTCGAAGCTGAATTTAAAGATGATAAAGCGGTTTTGACTCAACTTGAAAAAGACATTAAGTACTACCAAGAAAAAATAAAACGTGATGGTGCTCTAATGGCTCCTAAAGAAAAAGAAGAGTTAGAAAAACAAATAGCGACTCTTTTTCAAGATTATCAAGTCAAGGGTAAAGCGCTTCAGCAGATAGCTGGTCAGCGCCAAGGCGAAGAGCAAAACAAAATTATTGCTCTTGTTCGCCAAGCCGTCGATAATATTGCTACTAAAGGTAAATATGACATCGTGCTTGAACAAAAGTCTGTACTATTTGTTCAGCCTGAATTTACCATTACTGATCAAGTCATCGAACAAGTTAGCAAAATAAAATAATTTGTTATTACCCTAGTGGTTAATTACTAGACGAAAATATTTAAAAAAATATTTTCGTCTTTTTTAGTTTTAAAACCTAGTAGAATACAGTTATCCATGTCTTTTATTTTAATTTGAATGGTATCCATCGTTATGAATTATACTTTAGAACATATTGCTAAAAAAATTGGTGCAACTATCGTTTACAGCGGCAGTAATAATAATATTACTATCCAGAGTATCAATACTCTTATTGCAGCTCAGCCAGGACAAATTGCCTTTTTAGCAAACAGTAAATACCGACACCAACTGATGGATACTCAAGCATCCGCCGTGATATTAGATGAAAACTCTCTAGTAGATTGCAAGACCAACGCTTTAGTAATGTCTAATCCATATATGGGTTACGCAATTGTCGCACAATTACTAAATTCCACACCAGCAACAGCTAAAAATATTCACAGTCGAGCTGTAGTAGACCCAAGTGTAACGTTAGGAAAAAATGTTGCTATCGGAGCAAATGCAGTCGTTGAGTCAGGTGTTGTACTTGGCGATGGTGTAGCTATAGGTGCGGGGTGTTTTATTGGTAAAAATGCTAAAATAGGTGCCAATACATCACTTTGGTCAAATGTTAGTGTCTATCATAATGTAGAAATTGGCCAAAAGTGTTTGATACAAGCCAACACTGTGATTGGTAGTGATGGCTTTGGTTATGCAAGCCATCAAGGTCAATGGGTTAAAATTCCCCAGTTGGGTAGGGTTATCATTGGTGATCGAGTTGAGATAGGAGCAAGTACAACAATTGATAGAGGTGCTCTTGATGATACGATCATAAGTGATGGTGTTATTTTAGATAACCAAATACAAATTGCGCATAATGTTACCATTGGGGAAAATACGGCTATTGCAGCATGTAGTGTTATTGCGGGCAGTTCTACTATTGGTGCAAATTGTACTCTAGCTGGTTTAGTTGGTATAAATGGTCATATTAATGTGACTGACAACTGTACTTTTACTGGTATGGCAATGGTCACTAAGTCTATTACTAAGTCAGGCGTTTATTCTTCAGGCACCCCTGTAGTAGACAACAAAGAATGGAATAAAACTAATGCTCGAATTAAAAAGCTGGATACATTAAATAGACGTGTGAAAGCATTAGAAAAGCAGTTAAATTAATCGTTCGCTAACCGATAGAGTCGATGTGAACTAATACCTATCTTAAAAGGAATAGAAATTTGGATACCCCAAAAAATGTGATTGAAGTGCAAGGAATTAAGTTAATAATTCCTCACCGCTACCCGATGTTATTAGTCGATAGAGTGCTCGATTACCAACCAGGTAAATGGTTACATGCAATAAAAAATGTTTCTGTTAATGAGGCCGTTTTTAATGGCCATTTTCCTGAGCTACCGATTTTCCCTGGGGTGTTAATCCTTGAGTCCTTAGCACAAGCGACTGGGATTTTAGGATTTAAAAGTACCGAAAGTAGAGAAGAAAATGAAATGTATTTATTTGCTTCTATTGATAAAGCCCGCTTTAAAAGACCTGTAGTACCAGGTGATACTATGCACTTACATGTAGACTTTATTAAAGAACGACGTGGTATGTGGAAATTTTATGGCGAGGCTAGAGTTGATGGTAAAGTCGTATGTTCAGCAGATTTAATGTGTGCTAGACGTACTTTACAGCCTTCAATTTAACGCTTAGTTATCCCTTACAACCAAACTCGAGTTAATTGAAATGATACACCCACAATCCATTATTGAGACTGGCGCTCAAATCGGTAAAAATGTCACTATAGGTCCTTGGACATATATAGGAAAAGATGTTGTTATTGGCGATAACTGTGAAATAAATTCTCACGTAGTAATCAAAGGTCCAACTCGTGTTGGTAAAGGTAACCGTTTTTTCCAATTTGCAAGTATTGGTGAAGAATGCCAAGATTTAAAATATGACGGTGAACCGACGGAATTGGTTATTGGTGATAATAATACTTTCCGTGAAGGTTGTACTATGCACAGAGGAACTATTCAAGATAATAGCTTAACTCAAATTGGTAGTGATAATTTATTCATGGCTTATAGCCATGTTGCTCATGATTGTATTGTGGGTAACCATTGTATTATGGCAAATAATGCCTCTATTGCCGGTCATGTGCAGCTTGGCGACTATGTCATTATTGGTGGTATGTCAGCTGTTCATCAGTTTTGTCATATTGGTAGTCATAGTTTTATTGCCGCTAATGCATTAGTTCTAAAAGATGTGCCGGCATTTGTTATGGCATCAGGACATCCGGCTAAACCTTTCGGGTTAAATTCTGAAGGATTAAGGCGTCGAGGTTTTGACAACGTTACGATTGCAAATATTAAGCGAGCTTATAAGCAAGTATATCGTAAGGGATTAAATGTAGGTGAAGCGATAGAATCAGTAAAATTGTTGGCTGAACAAAGTCCAGAAGTTAATACTTTTACAGATAGTGTAATAAACTCCTCACGAGGTATTATACGTTAATTTTTGTTGATCATTGATAAAACTAACATAATGTTAGTTTTATTATCCTTAATTTAATTAATCTGTAGTGAATTCGCCTAAATGACTCAGTTACCCGTTCAAATAGATAATAAACGTCCGATTATTGCCATTGTTGTTGGTGAACATTCTGGTGATACTTTAGGTCAAGGTCTTATTTCTTCTCTAAAAGATATTTATCCTGAGGCTAAGTTTATTGGCATTGGTGGCCCCAAGATGCTGGCATTAGGTTTTGAAAGTTTATTTGCCATGGATGAATTGTCTGTCATGGGGATATTTGAAGTTTTAGGAAGATTACGCCGTTTATTATATGTGAGAAAAACACTCACTGAATACTTTACTTTACACAGACCTGATATTTTCATTGGCATTGATGCGCCTGATTTTAATATTACCCTTGAAGTTAAACTTAAAAAACAAGGAATTAAAACAGTACATTATGTCAGTCCATCCGTATGGGCTTGGCGAGAAAATCGGGTTTTTAAAATTGAAAAAGCAACCAATCTTGTGTTGTCATTATTACCATTCGAAAAACAATTTTATGATAAACATCAAATACCTTGCGTTTTTGTTGGACATCCTCTTGCCGATAATATCCCTATGACATCTGATAAAAATCACGCTAGGGAGATGTTAAATTTACCTCATAGCAGTAAAATACTTTCTTTAATGCCTGGGAGTCGCGGTGGTGAGCTCTCTCGGTTAGTTGGACCATTTTTAGCAACTGCAGAGCTACTTTATATTGATGCGCAAAAAAGAGGACAATTAATAACCTTCGTTGTGCCTATGATCAGTGAAAAAAGAGCAGTTCAATTTAGAAAACTATACAAAGAAATTGCCCCCGATCTACCCTTAACTATTATTATCAACGATACCCAAAACGTTATGGCCGCCAGTGATTGTTTATTGATGGCTTCTGGAACAGTGGCTTTAGAGGCAGCACTAATTAAACGTCCATTAGTCGTTTGTTATAAATTTAACCCATTGACTTATTATCTACTCAAAGGCTTTGTGAAATTAAAATGGTTTTCATTACCTAACTTATTGGCTAATAGAGCATTAGTACCAGAATTATTACAAGGTGATGTCACGGCCGACAAAATTTATCCTTTAGTTTACGAACGTCTGTATCAAGAGCAATCTGCACTCAATGACGAATTTATTAATATACATCAAACATTAAAGCAAAATGCTAGCGAGAAAGCCGCAATGGCTGTTGCTAAGTTATTATCATGAGCAATTTAGATAAAAACCTTTCTAATAAAGAGATGAAGAATTCGTCTCCAAAGAAGTTAAAGAAAATATTACCTGATTTTGAGTATCCTATCGCTTATTGTATCGCCGGTGTTGACGAAGTAGGTCGGGGTCCATTAGTTGGTGATGTCGTTACCGCTGCTGTTATTCTGGACCCCGATAATCCTATTGAAGGTTTAATGGACTCAAAGAAACTTACCGACAAAAAACGACAACTTCTTGCCGTGCTAATTAAACAGCACGCAGTGGCTTACTCAATAGGAAGGGCTAGCCCTGAAGAAATTGACACCTTAAATATTCTTCATGCCACAATGCTTGCAATGCAACGAGCGGTGCAGGGCTTAAATGTTACCCCAGATTTTGTTTTAGTTGATGGTAATCGTTGTCCTGTTTTTGGTTTACAGGGTGAAATTCCAAGTCAAGCAGTAGTTAAAGGTGATGACAGAGTCAGTGAGATTAGTGCGGCCTCTATATTAGCTAAAGTTGTGCGTGATGAGGAAATGATTGCACTCGATAAATTGCATCCAGAATATGGCTTTGCCAAACACAAAGGTTATCCGACGAAAGTGCATCTTGAAAATATCATTATTCATGGGGTGCTTGATTGTTATCGTCAAAGTTTTAAACCTGTAGCTAAAGTATTAGCAAGTTCAAAAGCTTTTCAAAATGGAGAGGACTATTAATGTCTGAGATAAGTAATGAAGCTAACATATCTAATAATGAGTCGATGATAGCCCTCTCTGAAGGACCAACATTTATTCATTTAAGAGTACACAGTGATTATTCAATGTGTGATGGCCTACAAAAAGTAAAACCAATCATAGCTAAAGCAGTTGAGCTAAATATGCCAGCTTTAGCATTAACTGATCAATCTAATTTTTGTGGTTTAGTGAAGTATTACCATGCAGCTCATGGCGCGGGTATGAAACCTATTATAGGTTGTGATTTTTGGGTTAAAAGTGAAGAACTTGAAGACGAACTGTTTCGCTTAGTTGTCATTGCCACCGATAATGTTGGCTATAAAAACCTGACTGAACTTATTTCTAAAGCATACATGCGTGGTCATATTCATGGTAAAGCTGTTCTTGATAAAAATTGGTTGATCGAGTACAAGCAAGGCTTAATAATACTTTCCGGAGGACGTGAGGGTGATATTGGTAAAGCATTACTCAAAGGGAATCATGAGCTTGTAGAGCAAATGGTTGTTTTTTACCAAACACATTTTCTAAATTCTTTCTACCTTGAGTTGATAAGAACAGGACGAGATAATGAAGAGAACTATCTTCATTTAGCCATAGAATTAGCGAGTAAAAAGGACTTGCCAGTTGTTGCCACTAATGAAGTGGTTTTTCTTAATGCGGTAGACTTTGATGCTCATGAGATTCGAGTTGCTATACATGATGGTTTTACTTTAGATGATAAAAGGCGACCTAAAGTATACTCTTCTGAACAATATCTTCGCTCAAGTGAAGAAATGACCGAGCTCTTTTCAGATATTCCAGAAGCCCTTGAAAATACAATTGAAATAGCTAAACGCTGTAATGTAACCGTTACTTTAGGCGAATATGTATTGCCTGATTTTCCCACACAAGGATTAGAGATTAATGAATTCTTTATTAAGGTTTCGAAAGAAGGTTTAGAAAAAAGACTTACCCAATTATTTGATACTACAGCTGATAACTTTCCCGCCATTAGAAAACCTTATGATGATCGTTTAGCTATTGAATTAACAGTTGTAAATAATATGGGCTTCCCGGGTTATTTTTTGATCGTAATGGAGTTTATTCAATGGAGTAAAGATAATAATATTCCAGTAGGACCAGGACGAGGGTCAGGAGCAGGGTCATTAATTGCTTATGCTTTAGATATTACAGATCTGGACCCTCTGGAGTTTGATTTGTTGTTTGAACGTTTTTTAAATCCTGAACGTGTTTCTATGCCAGATTTTGATATTGACTTTTGCATGGACAGGCGAGATGAAGTCATTGACCATGTAGCTGAATTGTATGGCCGTGATGCGGTATCACAGATTATAACGTTTGGTACTATGGCTGCCAAAGCGGTAATTCGTGATGTGGGTCGTGTACTAGGTCATCCCTACGGTTTTGTTGACAGGATTTCTAAATTAGTTCCACCAACCCCTGGTATGACTCTGGCTAAGGCTTTTGAAGAAGAGCCTAAGCTTCCAGAGATTTATGCACAAGACAGTGATGTTAAAGACCTTATAGATATGTGTCGCATTCTCGAGGGCACAACACGTAATGCGGGTAAACATGCAGGTGGAGTTGTTATTTCACCAACAACAATTACTGACTTTTCTCCACTATATTGTGATGAGGAAGGTAAAAATCCTGTTACTCAATTTGATAAAAATGATGTTGAGGATGCGGGACTTGTTAAATTTGATTTCTTAGGACTTAGAACGCTAACGATATTGCAATGGGCAATCGAAATGGCGGATGTAAAACTTCTAAAAGCAGGGAAAGAACCCATTGATATTAGCAGTATCAATTTAGAAGACACTACCAGTTATAAGATGTTATTAAAATCTCAAACAACAGCCGTATTTCAACTTGAGTCCAGTGGTATGAAATCACTGATTGCGAAATTAAAACCAGATTGTTTTGAAGATATTATCGCTTTAGTTGCTTTATTTAGACCGGGCCCTTTGCAATCGGGTATGGTTGATAATTTTATCGAACGAAAACATGGTCGAGAAGAGGTCAGTTACCCTGATGCAACTTGGCAGCACATTGATTTAAAACCAATACTAGAACCAACTTACGGTATTATTTTGTATCAAGAACAAGTCATGCAAATTGCTCAAGTTCTCGCAGGTTATTCTCTCGGTGGAGCTGATATGTTGCGCCGTGCTATGGGTAAGAAAAAACCTGAAGAAATGGCAAAACAGCGTGCCGGTTTTGAAGAAGGTGCAATAAACCGAGGTGTAGATGCTGAATTGGCGATGAGAATTTTCGATTTGGTAGAAAAATTTGCAGGTTATGGTTTCAATAAATCACATTCAGCTGCTTATGCCTTAGTTTCTTTTCAAACCTTATGGATGAAAACGCATTTCCCCGCACAATTTATGGCGGCAGTAATGTCTGCTGATATGGATAATACTGAAAAGATTGTTACCCTCGTTGATGAATGCCAAAATATGGGTATTGATTTATTACCACCTGATGTCAATGCCGGTCAATATAAGTTCACTGTTAATGACGATGATCAGATAGTTTATGGTATTGGTGCTATTAAAGGTGTCGGGCAAGGTCCTATTGAAGCTATTATTGAAGCACGAAATACTAACGGCCTATTTGTAGATTTATTTGATTTTTGTGCTCGGTTAGACTTAAAAAAAACCAATAAAAGAATACTAGAAAAATTAATTAAATCGGGTGCAATGGACAGCTTAGGGCCCAAGAGTGATAAAGGTCCACATCGAGCCGCTTTGTTCGAAACCTTACCTGATGCAATTCGTGCGGCTGATCAACATGCTAAAGCACAAGCATTAGGGCAAGATGATTTATTTGGTTTGATTAATGAGGAGCCAGACGATACCCGTCAGGCATTTAAGGTTTGCCCTTATTGGCCTGAAGAAACTTGGCTTGATGGTGAAAAGGAAACGTTAGGCTTATACTTAACTGGCCATCCCATTAATCGTTATTTAACTGAAATTAAACATTATGGTTCTGGCCGCTTAGTCAGTTTACAACCCAAAGGCAAAGATAATGTTTCAGTCGCTATTGGCTTAGTTATTGCTGTCCGTGTATTGGTTAATAAAAGAGGTAGACGTTGGGCACTTGTGACGCTTGATGATAAAAGTGCCAGAATGGATATACGTTTATTCCCTGATGATTATGATACTTTTGCTGATTTATTAACAACAGATGCTATTTTAGTCTGTAAAGGACAGGTCAGCTTTGATGATTACTCTGGAGGCATTACAATGACTGCCCGAGATATTATGACCATTGCCGACGCAAGGGAAACTTATGTTAAATCACTTGATATCAGTATAGATAAATCTATGATCTCAAGTACTTTTATTGAAGACTTTACTAAGGTATTATCACCTTATAAGGATGGAACTTGTCCTATTAGAGTTTTTTACCGGCGTGAAGAAGCAGAAGGCATCTTGGAACTAGGTGTGCAGTGGCGAATAACCCCGACGGATTTGTTATTATATCGTTTAAAAACTTTACTCGGTGATGATAGCATTCGATTAGCGTTTTAAAAATTTCGAAAACTACTGGTTTAAATATGAGATCTTTAAACGGGTAGGAGAAGCAACTTTAAATAAGTTGTTTAATATATATATAAGAATTAGGTAAATATTAAATGTCATTAAATTTTTTAGATTTTGAGCAACCTATTGCAGAACTTGATGCAAAAATTGAAGAACTAACCCTAGTAAACAACGGACAAGATCTTGACTTAGATCTTGAAGAGCAAATAGGGCAATTACGAGAGAAAAACAAACAACAAACACAAAAGATTTTTGAAAATCTCGACCCATGGCAGACTGCTCGTGTTGCTCGACATCCTCAACGTCCTTTTACTTTAGATTATATCCCACGTATTTTTACTGAGTTTGATGAGTTGGCTGGTGATCGCGCTTACGCTGATGACAAAGCAATTGTTGGTGGTACGGCACGGTTAGATGGTAAGCCAGTAATGATTATTGGTCATCAAAAGGGGCGTTCCACGACTGAAAAAGTCAAAAGAAATTTTGCCATGCCTCGCCCAGAAGGTTACCGTAAGGCCCTTCGTTTAATGGAAATGGCCGAACGTTTTAATATGCCTATCATTACTTTTATTGACACTCCAGGTGCATATCCGGGGGTTGGTGCCGAAGAGCGTGGTCAAAGTGAAGCGATTGCCCGTAACTTAAAAGTAATGGCTCGCTTAACGGTTCCCATTGTCTGCACAGTTATTGGCGAAGGTGGTTCTGGTGGTGCTTTAGCTATTGGCGTTGGTGACAGAGTTAACATGTTGAAATATTCAACGTATGCAGTAATATCTCCTGAGGGTTGTGCTTCAATTTTATGGAAAACAGCTGAAAAAGCGCCGACGGCAGCAGCAGCGATGGGTATTACCGCACAGCGTATTAAAGAACTTGATTTGATTGATAATATTGTAGAAGAACCCCTTGGTGGTGCTCATCGGGATATGGATTTGATGGCGGCTCATTTAAAGCAACGATTAAAAATAGACTTAAACGATTTAGAAAGTTTGTCTAAAGACGAACTGGTTGAAAAACGTTATGACCGTTTAATGTCCTTTGGTTACTGTTAAAAAATATAAATTATCAGCTCTCAATTATTAATATGATGTTTATTAGATAATACTAATAATTGAGATCTTCAAATATTTCTAATGATGTTAGCTATGTCAATTATTCAAACGAGTTTAATTAGCTTTTTTAAATCCTATCCCAATCGACCTATTGTTGTTGCCTATAGTGGTGGCATCGACTCTCAAGTATTGCTGCATTGTCTAGCTCAATTAAAAAATAATAATATTATTGTTAATGACGTATCTGTTTGCCATGTTAATCATGGAATAAGTGCGAGTTCTTTGTTATGGCAGCATGCGGCTGAACGTTTTTGCCGATTAATTGATTTACCTTTAAAAGTATTTCAGGTCAATGTTAAAGAAGTCACAGGACAAAGTCTTGAAGCCCTAGCCAGAGATGCTCGATATCAAGTACTTAGAGAGTATGCAGCCCTTGACGCCCTCATTGTTACAGGGCATCACTTAGATGATCAAAGTGAAACCTTTTTGTTAGCATTAAAACGCGGAGCTGGCTTAAAAGGACTGAGTGGCATGTCTGAGGTGACCAAGTTATTACCTAAAAAAGAGATCCACGGTAAATTAACAAACCAATTACTTGTTAGGCCATTATTAAAGGTATCAAGAATAGATATTGAAGAATATGCTAAAGAGAATAAATTAACTTGGATAGAAGATGATTCAAATAAAGATCTTCGCTTTGATAGAAACTTCCTCCGTCACAAAGTCATGCCGTTGTTAATTGAGCGATGGCCAAGTATTCTAAAAACAATAAAGCGCAGCAGTGAAAATTGCCAACAAGGTCAATTATTATTAACAGAACTGGCACAACAAGATCTACTCACTTGTCAATTATCACTATCAAGTTTGTCGGTTGAGGCCCTAGAAAAACTGTCATCAGCACGTTTTAATAATTTGCTTCGCTATTTTCTTGAATTAAATGGCTGTTTGATGCCAAGTACTAAACATTTGCTACAAGTTCATCAACAAATGTTAGCAAAAACCGATAAGGTGCCAGAAATAAAGATAGCGGATTATTCGTTGAGACGCTATAAAGGTGCTTTATTTGTCACCCCAAATTATCAAGTAATTTCCTCTTGGAATCATCAACTATCGACAAGTGTATTACATAGCGACAACCAATTAATTGAACTTCCTGATGGTTTAGGTTGTTTGACATTAGCAATAAACCATTATGACAAAAATCATACAATTAATGGCGAATTTATCCAAGAGTATCAACTAAGGCCGCCAAAGAGTAACCAAAAAATATCTATTGGATTTAGCCATGAAAATCCAAAATGTTTACCTGACTTCCGCCAACGATCGCGTGATTTAAAAAAGATCTTACAAGAATTAAATATTGCCCCTTGGCAAAGAAAAAGAATACCCTTTATTTTTTATGATAATACTCTTGTTGCTGCAGTTGGGTATTTTGTTTGTAAAGAATATGCGGCAAAAGAAGGGGATTTGTCTATTCTTATTTCTTTGAATAAATCCACATGTAAATATTAATTACTAGACTTCATAGGCTATAAGGTGGTAAAAATCCTTCTATTCTATAATAATAAAAATAAGATTTATAATGACTTCAAAGAATCCTTCGTTATTAAAAAAACTCCAATCTATAAATATCGTTAATCAGATTATTATTGCCATCGTGATTGGTGGTTTAGTGGCACTACTCGTTCCCGAATTAGCGAAATCCTTATCAATGTTAGGGCATTTATTTGTTAATGCTTTGAAAGCTGTCGCGCCGGTTTTAGTTTTAGTATTAGTTGCGTCATCAATTGCCAACCAAAAAGCGGATAGCGATGCTAATTTAAAGCCCATTGTTGGCTTGTATCTTTTAGGAACCTTAAGTGCAGCCTTAGTAGCGGTTACATTAAGTTTTCTCTTTCCGGTCACCTTAACTTTAGACATAGTCGGTGCTCAAGCTAACCCTCCGCAAGGTCTTGGTGAAGTGTTATCTACACTTGCCTACAAAATCGTTGATAATCCAATTAACGCTCTTACTAGCGGTAATTTTATTGGTATATTAGCTTGGGGATTAGGTTTGGGTTTTGCTTTAAAAAGGTCCAGTGAGTCAAGTAAGGCTATGGTTCATGACTTAGCCGATGCTGTTTCAAGTATTGTTAAAGTTGTCATCCGTTTTGCTCCCTTAGGTATAATGGGATTAGTCGCAAATACTATCGCTACAACCGGTTTCGATACGTTAGGTGAATTTAGCCATTTAGTTCTTTTATTACTTGGTGCCATGTTGATTATTGCTTTGGTTATCAATCCATTAATTATTTATGTGATTATGCGAAAAAATCCTTATCCTTTGGTATTAACATGCTTAAAAGAATCAGGAATTACCGCATTCTTCACTCGCAGTTCTGCGGCCAACATACCGGTAAATATGCAATTATGTGAAAAGTTAAATTTACATGAAGATACCTATGCTGTGTCAATCCCGTTAGGGGCGACCATTAATATGGCAGGAGCGGCAATTACCATTACGGTATTAACGTTAGCCACCGCAAATACCTTAGGTATTGAAGTAGATATTGCGACAGCGATTTTACTCAGTATTATTGCATCAATCTCGGCATGTGGAGCATCAGGTGTTGCTGGTGGCTCATTATTACTTATACCGTTAGCTTGTAGTCTTTTTGGTATCAATAATGATATCGCTATGCAAGTTGTTGCGATTGGTTTTATCATTGGTGTTATCCAAGACTCAGCGGAGACAGCCTTAAACAGCTCTACTGATGTCGTTTTTACTGCGGCGGCCTCTCACCATATGACTAAAAACTTGTAATCTCCGACAAGCACAGCGCACCAATGGGTGTGCTGTGCTTGAATTATTTGATTACAACTTTGCCCAATTAAAAATTACAATATTATTATGTTATAGATTATCATCCTGAATCTAATTATGAGTTTAAAGGACTAAAAATGCTTTACCGTTTCATTGTCACTCTGACCTCTGTAGTTTTTTTATTTGTCTTAAATGCAAATGCATTTTCAAAGCCATCACTTTTCTCAATTTATAATATTGAGACACCATTTGTCATTACTCAGCCAATTATAGCGGCAAATTTAATTGAAGATTCGTCAGATGAATTATTAGCAATTGGTATTGATGATAAAGGTAATACTTGGTTAGCAATTTATATTTTCAATCAAGCCTCTAAAAATTATCAATTACATACAAAACACATTATTCCTAATGCGTATTTTGCCTACGATATTACTGATTTTGTTAAAGACGATAAAAATAAACTCCGTTCTTTATATTTTCTGTCAAAAGATGAAGTTGTTATGTTTCAGCCATCGTTGTCCACGAATAGTTCAGCGTTTAATAATCATTTTGTATTAAAGCAAAAAGTCAGCTCGATGTACTTAGTTAACTCCGCTGATTTTATTAAAGCAAAAGACTTTATTAAAGACTTAAATCAAGATGGACTTGATGATATTTATTTACCTCATTTTGAACAAATGAATTTATGGCTTTCTCAACCTAGTGGTCAATTGTACTCTCAATTTCTGCCCTTAGACTCATTTGTTGAGCACGATAGTTCCAAAATCACTTTTAATCAGAGAGACCTGTTTTTTTCTGATTTTAACTTTGATGATAAAATAGATATTGCTTGGGTTAAACAAGGTAGTATTGAATACTTCGCTCAAAATTTAAATGGTACTTTTTCAGAAACCAGTAAGAATGTGTCTCTAAACCCAAATATATATGGATTAAATTGGTGGGATATTCGAGAAGCTGATGGTGAAAACCTGGACCAAAGTCAATTAGCTCATCGTATAGTAGAACAGATAAAAGATGTCAACGGTGACGGTATTATCGATATGGTTGTTAGATATACCCAAAGCGCGGGTGTATTAGAACGAAGTAATGATTATGAATTTTATTTTGGGCAAAATAATGAAATAAATAATATGAGCCACATCAGTTTTTCTGCGCTTCCTAGTACCATCATCCAAGCAGAGGGGACATTGACGGGGTTAAATATTGTTGATATTAATAGTGACAATAAATTTGAAGTAATGCTCTCTTCATTTGAACTTAGTTTGGGTAATATTATTGGTGCGCTAATATCTGGGGGTATTGATCAAGATGTATTGCTATTTTCATTAAATTCACATGATAAGTTTAAAGACAAACCGATTACCAGCAAAGAAGTTGAATTAAGCTTTAGTTTAAGTAATGGGCGAAGTGGCCAACCTATTGTACAACTTGCAGATATTAATGGTGATGGTTTACAAGATTTAATGCTTTCACATGATACAAACACTTTAAAAGTCTATTTTGGTAAAGTAGGGAAGCGGAAATTCGCTAAAAAGTCATTAAAACAAGATTTGTTACTAGCAAAAAATGGTCAAAATTTTCAAAGTCATGATATTAATCTTGATGGCAAACAAGATTTCATTATGTCTTACTCTCGATTAGATAAAGAAGAAATGCTCAATACCTTTACTGTTTTGATTACTAATTAACCTTTATAATTAATTAAATGAATAATTATCATAATCATAATGGACGCTCAGCCACTATAATAACAGTTGCAAAGTCTTACTCATCTCACGAGCCCTTTCTTTTTTTGGTCAACATTATCTGATCTGTTTCATTATCGTAAATTATGAATATTGAGTTTATTACAATAGAGCAGGACACTATTGCTTTAATAACTACATATAATATTTATAATATTCAGCGGGCGATATAAATTTAGGTAATCGTAAAGGGTGGGGAAGCTTTATTCAAAGTGAAGTGGAAGATAATCTTATTTTAAATAGTGCATATGCCAGTATTAAATCTAATAACACTGCTGATAATACTCAATATTTAGCAGCCGAGTTGAAAAATCAAAATTGGATTCATCACACGAGTTTAAGTTTAAGGGCTGATTGGATTAAGCAACAAGAAACCAATATAGATAGAGAACGAAAACTGTATAGTTTTCGTATGAATTCTAACCTTAATAAGAATATTGGCATCGATTTTAGTCATAGCTGGGGTGAACCAATAGGTTTTGCTGATAATGAAGATCTTCGTTCTGGAGTTCCAGTACCAATGATCACAAGTAGCTTACCATTTGGTACACGGGTCAGTGGTAAATATAAATTTTCTGATACTTGGTCGAGCCACGCTAATTATATGAATTCTGGACTAGGGCATAAGACAGCCGAATTTTCTGTTGAGCGTAATATGAATTTTTCAGGCGAAATTAAATTTAAACTATTAAGTCGACACGATCTTATCAATTATAACCATAGAACCATCATCACACTTGAGTATCCTTTTCATAGAGGTGGCGGTGATCTATTAGGTTTAAATGTAGCAAAGGGAAATTCCACAGAGGGTTATAATATAAACTTATATTTAAGGATTTCAGGTCTTTTTACTTGGGATAGATTCAAACCCCATTATATTGCAAGAAAAAGTCAAATAAAACCTGAAAGTGGAGGAATTAAGGGACGGGTGTATCTAGATTCTAATACCAATGGTAAATATGATGAGGGTGAAGTTGGAGTTAATAATATAGACATATTATTGAATGGGATAAAAAATTATCGTTCAGGCCGTGAGGGCTGGTTTTATATTCCTCGTAATGAAAGGCAGGATGAAATAGTGGTGTCACTTAATTCATCTTCATTGCCCGCCATATACACTCCAACTCAAGGTGTACAAAGGGCAAAATGGGATAAGCTGACCCTTACTCGTGTGAACCTGGGTATAGCAATATTATCTTCATTAAGTGGAAAAATAGTTTTTGATGATGAGACTTCTAGAGCACTTTCAGGCGTCACTGTTAAGCTGGTAGACCTAGACAATAAAAAAGAGGAACGTAAGTCGGTAACGGATAGCTACGGAGAATATTATTTTGGTGAAATAAAAACTGGTCATTATGAAATACAAATTATAAATGACTCCTTACCAGCTAATGCATCGCCAGTAAATGAACATCATAATGTTACTATTAATGGAGAGAACGCAACTGAAGAGATAGTCATCGAGACTATCAACATAAATAAACGATAGCCGTCGTAATGACAATCTGTTTAATTTCATTAGACTGTTGATTGGAAGTCACATTATGATTACATTAAATTTCAGTTACACTTTTTATTTTATGACCCTGTTGAATTTTTCTTGGGAATTATTTAATGTAATATCACTGAGTCATGAGTATCAGTTTAATAACTATATTGATGTTTAAATATACAATAGTAAATTTTTTATAGTTCACCATTAAAAACATGTGAGATTATTTAATAGTTTTAGTTGTAACTACGATGATAATTAATAACAATGGTGTAATAGTAAAGCGGTCATATTAGTCTGTTGATTTCAATGGACCTATTAAAAGGGTAAGTATTATGCTGAAGGTAAAATCTATATTGAAGATGTTTATTGTCGGAGTATCAGCTGCGATTATCGCAGGTTGTGCATCTCAGTATACAACCAAGGTTGATTTTGATAAGAATTTGAAAGTAGATACGAGTCAATATAAAACATTTGCTTGGTTAAATGAGGGTAAAATTCTTGCAGCTAGTGAAGATATAAATCCTGTAATGAAGCTTAGAATTGACGACGCTGTTGAGGATGCCTTCATTACCAAGGGTTATAAATTAATCTCTTCATCAGAGAATGCTGACTTTGCCATCTCTTATACGGTAGGAAATAGGGATAAAATAAAAATCAATTCCTACCCAGCAAGTTTTAACACCGATTTTATTTGGGGTCGAGGTTATTATGGTGCAAGAGGTCCCTTTGGTAGTTTGCTAAGGGGAACTGAAACTCGTGTTATAAATTATACAGAGGGTAAATTAGCGGTAGATGTTTATGATGTTAAGTCTCATCAACCGGTTTGGCATGGTTGGGCTATTAAGCGAATTGCCTCTGATGATAAAGATGAGCCAGAGCAATTCATTAAAAATTTAGTTGAACAGGTGATTGTTAATTTTAATTAATTATTACTTTTCTATATAAGCGCGACTTAGGTCGCGTTTTTTATTACCGTGTTAATAGTATATCAGTAGTTTTTAAAAAATATATATAATTGAGTTAACCACTATTTCTTAGATAACTCACCCATTACTTTTGATTGTTTATCACCGTTCTTAAAAATTATTACATCGTGAATATCGTTGTTTTAAAATTATTGATATAAAATCTATAATAAATGATAAATAGAAAACCCCACTGCAGTTCACCATTTATAAAAATCTCTATCTACAATTCTAGTGATATCAGTTTTCTATTAATCTATTATTTTCAACTATGATAATACAATACCCTATGTCATTTCCCTAAGTACCTAATCAGTTAGGTTTACATTTATCTATACTTATTAGAACAGGTAATTTTAATTAAGTAATATTTAAGCAGAGTTTTTTTTAATCTATAATCTACACTTAATATTATTCTTTTGATTTCAAGCTTATTAGCCCGTTTAGATAGCAACAGTCACCACTTGATTTTTATAAGTTAAATAGTTGTTTGCCCATGTCGACTTTAAGTGTAATTCTTTGGAATTACGTTCTCATTTTTAAATAAACTAGTTGCTTATAAGCATTTCATCAATAGCAGACTAAAATTAAGTTACTTATACCTGCAAGGACATTGAAGTCTTTGTCTAGAGATGAATGGATTAATACCCACTATATGATCAATGTAAACCTGTCTAAAAATCTATCTAAATATTTATCATTAGTCTTCTTAGTTATCCCATTTTACCTGTTCGCAGACGATATGGGTGTAAATGACGATTATCATATCGAACTTGAAAGTATTCATGTTAATGAAATTACCAATAGTGCTTGGGAAAATCAAATTGTAGAAAAAAACTTTTACGATAATCCTTATCAAATTTCCCTTTTTTCCCCTCAAAATGGTGAAGACAGTGACCGTCTATGGTCACAAACTCAGTCTGTATTTGCCTACGGTATAGGTGTTACAGCAGTACTTTATTTCCTACCTGAAAGTTTCTCTAATTGGGATACAGAAGGGGAAGACTTTATAAAGTGGGGAAGAAATGTCAAAATGGGGCTTTTATGGGATCGTGATAAAGTACTTGTTAATTGGCTCGGCCATCCTTATTTTGGTGGTATATATTATCAAGTTGCCCGCAAGTCAGGCTACCGTCAGTGGGATTTTTTTGTTTATGGGTTATTAATGTCGACTCTATATTGGGAATATGGTGTCGAAGCTGTAGCCGAACCTCCTTCGATACAAGATCTGGTTATTACACCACTACTCGGCTGGGCTTGGGGCGAATGGGCATTTAACCAAGAGCAAATTATTCGTCGAGATGGTGGGCAAATATGGGGTTCAGATATTATAGGTAGTACCGTTTTAGCGCTATTAGATCCTATTGACAGTCTTGGTACTGGTATTAATAATCTTTTTGGTTATGAAGTCATCCGGGCTGGGACTGGTAACATCTCAATGAATGATGTTAATATAAATGGAGGTGTTGATTCTGAGTATTATGCTCAAATTAATCTTGCTTATACGTTTGGTAATGGTCAACATTACTCATCAACTCAAGCCCCACATTATTATCAACAGACTAATGACCCACTTGATTATAGTGTGGTGGGTTTATCTTATGGTATTGGCTATGTTGATTTAGACTCTTATTGGCAAAAAGATAAGGGCCAAACAACCGAGTATTCTTTAGGTATGTACTTTTCACGAAGTTTCTCTACCCGTGTCAGTTATTCAAAAGGAAAACTTAAAGATCTTAATACAAATAAGAAAATTAATTATGAGAATTACAGTATCAACGCTCAATATTATTTTGATACTGAGAAAAACATAAGACCTTTCATTTCAGCAGGTTTCGGTGAAATGCTTCGTGAAAGAGACAATGAAAAAAAAGTATTTCAAGTCAATCTTGGTGCAGGATTCCACTGTAAAATAACTAATAATATCGCCATTCAAACTGATGTTCGCCACTATTATAGTGTACGTACTAAAACATCCGAAAATGCTTTTGCTTTAAACGTAGTTTACCGTTTGGGTAAAGGTGAGTGGTACTAAGCAGATAAGTGAAAACTGATTAAGGATTGAAGAATATATGCGTGGTAATAACTTCCCCGAGCAGCATGTGGATAAATTTAATTGGAAAGTTTTAAAAGCTTTATGGCCCTATTTATTGGAATTTAAGGTGCGTATCGCTTTTGCCCTCGGGTGTTTGATATTAACTAAAGTGGCGAGTGTTTATCTACCTTTTATATTAAAAGATATTGTTGATGTTCTTGATACTCAAAAAGAGAATCGCGTTTATCTAGTGCCTTTTGCTTTAGTTGCCGCCTACGGCTTAACAAGGCTGACGATAGTTATATTTGCTGAAATTAGAGATACTCTTTTTGGACGCGTTACGGAAAGAGCTATCAGAAGAATTGGTCTAAAAGTTTTTCGCCACTTACATAAACTTGACTTGGATTTTCATCTAAACCGTCAAACAGGTGGCTTATCAAGAGATATTGACCGAGGAAACTCAGGTGTTAATTTTCTCATGCGCTTTATGGTTTTTAATATAGTGCCAACCCTGCTTGAAATAGTTATGGTGATTACCATCTTGTTTGTCAATTATGGTTTTTGGTTTGCCTTTATTACGTTAACCTCCATTGTCATTTATATTGGCTATTCTATTTATGCTACTGAATGGCGCACTGGATACATTCGCGCTGCAAATAAAGCTGACTCATCAAGTAATACTCGGGCTATTGACAGCTTACTTAATTATGAGACGGTAAAATACTTTACCAATGAAGAATATGAAGCCAAGGCTTATGATAAAAACTTAGCTTTATGGGAAGTCGCAAAAACTCAAAACCGTATATCTCTATTTGCCTTGAATGGCGGTCAAGCATTGATTATTTCATTAGCGATGACCTCTATGTTAGCTTTAGCTGCTTTTGAAGTAACAAATCAGCGCATGAGTTTAGGTGATTTTGTATTAATTAATGCATTTATGATGCAATTATTTATTCCTTTAAATTTTTTAGGTTTTGTCTATCGAGAGATAAAAGGATCATTGGCAAATATTGAGAACATGTTTACCTTATTGGATAAAAAGCCAAAAGTTGAAGACCAGTTAAATGCGAAAGAGTTGAGTCTTGAGGGTGGGGAAATTACCTTTGAACAGATTAGTTTTTCCTATCACAAGGATAGGACTATTATTAATGATTTGTCTTTTGTTATTAAGGCGGGTCAAAAAGTCGCAGTTGTTGGTGAGAGTGGCTCTGGAAAATCGACACTAGTGAAATTATTGTTCCGATTTTACGATGTATGCGAGGGGAAAATTATGATTGATGGTCAAAAAATCAATCAAATAACTCAGAAGTCATTGCGAAAAAATATTGGTATTGTACCTCAAGACACTGTGTTATTTAATGACACTTTGTTTGCTAATGTTCATTATGGCGACCCTAGTGCAAGTGAAAGTGAAGTACTTAGAGCAATAGAATTAGCCCATTTATCACGGTTTATTGCCTCATTACCTGATGGTGTTGAGACAACTGTTGGAGAACGTGGCTTAAAACTATCAGGTGGTGAAAAACAAAGAGTAGCGATAGCGAGGACTATTTTAAAAAATCCAGCTATTTTAGTCTTTGATGAGGCAACATCTTCTTTAGATAGTCATTCAGAACAAGCTATTTTGGCAGCCATTGATGAAGTGACTCAACACCGTACTAGTCTTGTTATTGCACATAGGTTATCTACTATTGTCGATGCGGATAATATCATTGTGATGAAACAAGGTGAAATTATAGAGCAGGGTAACCATCAAAGTTTATTGACGCTAAATGGGCATTATAAAAATATGTGGCAACTTCAGCAATCATCCTCTAATGAGTAATGAACACCTTATGGAAATAGAAATTAAACAAACAAAACTGTGGTTAGAGCAAATTATAGTTGCCTTTAATTTTTGTCCATTTGCTAAGAAAGAGCTGGTAAACAAGACAATTCATTATCATTTATCAGATAAAAGTAAAGTTGGGTTGGCCCTTGAAGAATTGGTTGAACAATGTGGTTACTTAGCAGAACATAGTGAAGTCGAAACGTCATTACTTATCTACAATGAAGGTTTTAAAAGTTTTGAGTGTTACTTAGATTTAGTTGCATATGCTGAAGAGTCACTAATCAATTCTGGGTTTGAAGGAATATTTCAACTGGCAAGCTTTCATCCCGATTATTACTTTGAGGGAGAAGAGTTTAATGATGCCGCTAATTTTACGAACCGTTCTCCATACCCCACCTTACACCTAATTAGAGAAGAAAGTATGACTAGGGTTTTAAGTGTTTATAAAAACCCAGAAAATATTCCTATTAATAATATTAATTTGGCTAGATCTAAGGGTGCGCCTTTTTTTAGTCAGCTGCTAATAGATATTAAACAGAATAATTAACTTTTAATCATTTAGATGTAATTATTAACAGACTCATAACTTCTTTTGAACTAGTTGAATCAGAACGGTATAATAGATTTATTATTTGATCTGTTATCAATCACGCATATTATAAGGGTTAAAGTTTTGGATGAAAAAAAGACAGTTTTAGATGTCGGTGGTAGTATTGAAAAAGCGGTTAAGGGCGATTTTACTATTAATCAACAATCGATATTAAAAGAGGCTTGGCAAAATACGTTAAGTTCTCGCATGTCAATTAACCTGGGGTTATTGGTTATATTTATTTTTGCCACCATAATTTCTTTACTTGTTATAGACGCTTTGGGTGGTTATGAAGTTATTCTTGAAGATCCCCAAGCCAGTATGATTTTTAATGTAATTGTTACACTCCTCACCTGGCCCTTTTTGGCTGGAATTGAAATGATGGGGGTTTTACATTCGGTAGGTATGAAAACTCAGCCCAAATTAGTCTTTTCATTTTTAAAACGAGGAAGTTGGGTTGCACTTTGTGCGTTGATTTCGTCTTTATTTGTAGGTGTTGGTTTGCAACTATTCGTTATTCCCGGAATATTTTTAGCTGTTGCTTTATCGTTAGTTATTCCTTTAGTTGTTGAAAAAAAGTTTTCGCCAATAAAGGCAATAATTGTATCGCTCCAAGCTCTACGGTTTCAATGGTTTAAAATATTTTCACTTTATTTAATACTTATTTCACTGTTAATAGTTAGTCTCTTTCCACTGATATTTTTAGCGCAAACTAGTTTTTCTGTGATTGGCGGTATTATTTTCTTTTTTAGTTTATCCTACCTTGCACCGTTTTATTACAACATTAAAGGTATCTTGTATCGTGAAATTTTTGGCCTACAATTAATTTCTATTGATGGGGTTACATTACCACCGACGTCTAATGATACTTTTTCTGCTTAAATGGCCAAGTATGTTAGGAAAGACAGCTAAAATATCTCTCCGTGAATTTAGGTGACTTTCTTTTGATAAATTTTCTACATCAGTAGTCAATCGACTTAAAATAAAAGTTTTACATTAAATCAATAGCTTATGATGTAACGCGTAACTATTTTCGGTTTGAAATTAATAGTTTATATTAAGGGATACCAAATTCCACCGTTATAAAAAGCAGCTAATACTGCTTATAAAACTATATAGATACGTTATAACACTACAATTTACTCTCAAAAGGAGAGACGTAGCCTTCAGGTTTTATTGCTAAAACATCACAATTTAGCTTATCAATGACATGCTCAGCTGTATTTCCTATTAGAGCAGCTGATATACCCGTCCGTCCAATGGTTCCTAATATAACTAACTCTGCATCAAGCTCATTAGAAGTACTCTCAATGACGGTCTCAGGTAGTCCTTCTTCGACAAAAGTGTTCTCTGTGGCGATCCCATAGTGTTGAGCATGGGTTAACATAGCTTTTTGGTGGTGTTTAAGCATTGAATCGTTATATTCGCTTGCATCAAATTCAGGGATTTCGATTGCTATATTAACTGGGGTTCCCGGGTAAGAATTGACTAAATTGACTTTTCCCTTTAGTAACTGGCCAAAACTATTAGCTGTTTCGGTAATTTTATTGTTCAGTGACTGATGTTCAGCTTCGTCACTACCAATGTTTATTGCGGCAAGTATATTACCGTTCTCTGGCCAACGGTGTTCTTTGACTAAAAGAACAGGGCAAGGGCATTTACGTAAGATATGCCAGTCTGTGGGAGTGAATATCACTGACTTTAATTTATCGTGTTGATGAGTCGCTTTGATGACGAGGTTGTATTTTTTGTTGATCACTTGCTCAATGATGGCTTCAAAGGGTCTATTATGCCAAACAACTTTGTAGTTTATACTAATGCCTTGATGTGGTAATTCATTAATGATGTTTTTAAGCCACAACTCTCTATCTGCTACCACAGATTGACGCATATCTTCGCGTTCATCGCTCGATAGCATCGTTGTCATCTCATAGGAGAAGTCGAAAATACTAAGGAATGCAGTAATCACAGATTGAGTTCGCATCGATAATTCAATGGCTCTTTTGAGGGATTTTTGATCATCTGTGGTTGGATCTATAACGACAAGTATATTTTTATATTGTTCCATAATATGCCTCAAATAAGTGATTCAACAGGATTAACTTTAGATAATAACGCATAACTTAGAGATTTATATATTTTAAATCACGTTGTTATTATTATGATAAGCATAGTATTAAATAGAATATTTTAGAAGGTTTTTAATCACTTATTGATTTTACTGGAGAGGGCTAATTAATTTAAAAATAAGCAGACTGAATTAACTTCTCAGCATTGAAGGTTATAATCAATTTACCTTATAATAATGAAGTTTATTTAGCAATATCTGTTATTAGTTTTGCTTGACTCATTTAATAACCCATACCTGCACCAGTCAATATCTACGGGCACTCTTTATAAAATAAATCTTAGCCAGCATAGTGATAAATGGGTACGAGAACGTTGGTAATAAATGTTGTGAGTCTTTAAATTATTTAATTTAGTTTGGCGAACTTAGAAGATGAGTTGATAGGAAAAATAAATACTGTAAAAGCCATAAAAAATAATAATAATAGCTATAGATTTTCTCACCGTATTATTTTTTAAGAAATTTTTTATACTCAACAGACCAAAAGACATTGTTAATAGTGCTGGTAAAGTGCCTAACCCAAAACTGGCCATGATCAATGCACCTGTTTGCGGATCGCCACTGGCTAATGACCATGTTAGTGTAGAATAGACTAAGCCACAGGGTAACCAACCCCAAATAGCCCCCAGACTTAGTGCTTTAAGTGGACTATTTACGGGAATAACCTTCTTACTCAAAGGCGAAATATATTGCCAAAGTTTTTTGCCGATGGATTCAACCCTACTGAGAATCATTAGCCACTGACCAAGGTAAAGCCCAAGTAGTACTAAAAATATCCCGGCAATAATCCTCAATCCGGCAAGCGGTAAACCAATACTTTTTGCCGCTATCGAACCAGTAAAACCAACGATAGCGCCTAAAATAGCATAAGATCCTATTCGACCGATGTTATAGCATAAAATGATTACCAGTTTTGATTGCGTCTTTTCTTTAGGAACATTGTTCTGTAATAAATTGTTTTTTAGTAAAGGGTCTTGAGAAATAGCAGAGGTTAACATGCTAGTAATCCCACCACACATAGCCAAGCAATGACCGGCGCTTAGAAGACCAATAATAAAAGCTGATAATAGATCAATTTCCATTTTTAGGGGGCGTCTCTTCGTTTTCGCTACTTGATTGACTCATGTTATCTGATGCTGAGCTTGTTTTATTTTCGCTGTTGTTATTGTCAAATAATATACTCATCCCTTGTTTTTCTAGATCAGTAAATTGATTTGTTCTAACTGCCCAAAAAAAAAGGTATATACCGAGTGCAGTAAGTAAAATGGCAACAGGAATTAAAACGTAAATAATGCTCATAACTTTGAATACCTCTGTTAGTGATTTATCTTTTGAGTAAGCGCAATGAATTAGTGATAACGATGAGTGAACTAGCCGACATACCAATAACAGCCATATAGGGGGTAATAAAACCTGCCATTGCTAAGGGTAATACTATGGCATTATAACCCAATGCCCAACTATAGTTTTGATAAATAATGATCCGATTTTTATTGGCTACGGCTAATAAGGTCTGCAACGCTGACAATTGATTATGAAGTAATATGACATCAGCGCCATTTTTTGCTATGTCAGTACCACTACCCATTGCAATAGAGACATGAGCAGCACCAAATACTGGGGTGTCATTAACTCCGTCTCCAATCATGGCAACCGTATTTTTAGCCTTGGCTATTACCCCTTTATCAGAATTATTTGGTATACCCTGTAACTCTTTAAGTTTACTTACTTTATCTTGAGCATCTAATCCACTATAAATTTTATCCATTGATAAAATGTCTGAGACCTTTTTACAACCAGAATCGTTATCACCGGAGAGCATTATCGTTTGAATCTTTTTTTCTTTTAACTGATCGAGTACTAACTGTGCGTCATCCCTAATATGATCTTCCAAATAAAATACAGCTATTAATTCATTAATATGACTATTATTTTTTACCACTAAGACACATTGTGCATCTTTATACTTATCTAAATTAGTTGTTTTCTCTAATAACCATGAGGGTTTACCCAAGGTAAATAATTGTTGGTTAATGCACCCTGATACACCTTTACCAGGATGGACAACAACCTCAGAAGCACTATCTTTAAAATTACGATATAGTTTAAAAGCCTTAGCAAGTGGATGTTCGGAATGACTTTCAAGGGCTGCCGCAAAACTCAGTGCCTGCTCTTGATTAAAACTGCCAAGTATAAGGGTGTTTTTTATTACAAAATCACCCGTCGTTAAAGTGCCAGTTTTATCAAAGGCAAATCTAGTCACTTGAGGGATTGTTTCCATCACATGACTTGATTTAATCATAATTCCATCACGGTTTAAACGTGTTGTAGAGCAAGTTAATGCCGTTGGAGTAGCAAGGGATAATGCACAAGGGCAGGTGACAACTAAGACGGATAAAGTAATCCAAAAGGCTTGTTCTGGTAAATGTTGTTGCCAATAAAAAGCGGTCGTTACAGCACATATTAATATCAAGGCAACAAAATATTGAGCAACTTTATCTGATAGTTGAGCGAGTTTAGGTTTATGGGCCTGTGATGTTTCACTTAGTCGAATTAATTGACTTAAAAATGAATGACTACTTTCTTGTGTAACCTTAACCTGAAGATTGCTATCACCATTAATCGTACCGGCAAAGACTTTATCCCCCACTGATTTAGTCACCGGTATTTGCTCTCCCGAGAGCATAGCTTCATTTAACTGACTTTCACCTAGGGTTATATTTCCATCGGCGGGCACTAGCTGACCGGGTTTAATTATAACTAAATCACCAACGATTAATTGTTTTGCTGCTATGAATACTTCTTTGTTATCAATGATTTTAGTTGCTGTCATTGGCATTAACTTTAATAGGTTAGCAGAAACTTCAGCCGCTCGTGATCTTGCTCTAAATTCGAGGAATTTGCCGATAAGCAATAAGAATGTAAACATTGCCACTGACTCAAAGTAAACTTCTCCTTGTTGGCTTATTGTTGCCCAAACACTAGCACTGAAAGCGAGTGTGATAGCTATAGTGACAGGAACATCCATAGAGAGCCTATGAGCTTTTAATGAACGAATAGCACCTTGATAAAAGGGCAGTGCACCATAACAAATAATTGGAATTGTCAGTACTAAACTTGCCCAACGTAAGTAAATTAAATTATGCTTTTCCATCCCCGAAAATGCACCAAAATAAAGTCCAACGGCGATCATCATGACTTGCATCATTAAAATACCAGAGATACCTAGACGTTTAATAAAAGCTTTCGCTTGTATTTGGTTGTTTTCTTCTGACTGACTTGCTTTGAAGGGAAACGCTTGATAACCAATATCTTGAACTTTGGTAATAATCTCACTAAGTTTAAGTTTTTTATCTTGCCATCTTACTGTCGCTCGTTGTGTTGTCGCATTGACAGAAATAGAATTAATGCCTTCAACTTTATCAAGCTGCATTTCAATAAGCCAGGCACAGGCAGAGCAAGTAATACCATCGATACTTAAAATTGTTTCTTTATATTCGGCAGTCTTATAAGTAAATTCACTTTGAAGACTTTCTTCATCGAGTAGTTGATTACGTTTTAGTTGCTCGGGGATTAGCGCAGAACCTTTTGGGGCTAGTTCGGTTCGAAATCGATAATAATCAGTCAAGTTATTATCGACAATTGTTGTGGCAACTGCCTCACAGCCAATACAGCACATCGCTTGAGATTTATGACTAATCGTTACGAATATGGCTATTCCAGTAGGGACCCGTTCGCCGCAATGAAAACAACTGTTGACCATTTATTAGTTCGCTTGTGTTAAATCAGGAGCTATTTCTATAAATTCAGATTGGGGTAGATAGATGGTATTTTGAATTTTCCACTGGTCATCAAAAGGGGTAATAGTGATACGCCATTTACCTTGTAAACTTTTAATTAACGCTTTGGCTGTTAATTTTTCTTCGGCCGTATCCCCAGTAAAATCATGTCTGAACTTACCATCACCATCTGGGGTTAATACCAAATAAAAATCTTTATATTCTTGAGTCGGGTGAAAAAAATTAACATTTAACCGTGGAAATATTTTTTCGATTCCTGTGGGTTGTATGACTAAGTTATTCTTTGATAATTTCAAATCAAATTTCATGCCCAATTTCTGGGCATTTTTAACTTTGGCTAGTTGTAAATTAATCGCTTTGCCTTTTTTATAATATTCGCCAATAACCAACGGATCTGGATCATTATTAGCAATTATATAAGTAGAAATACCAGCGACAACTGCAGTAAAAGGGAGAATAAAAACAAACCAAGCCCAGGGCTCTTTATACCAAGGAGTAATCATATGTTTCATTATAGCTATTGAAGGGAAATAAGGTTCTATTGTACTGTTTTTGGTAGACCAATTCCATAAAGTTTATGGTATTGGACCATTCAATAGCTGATTTATAGCCAGTATTGCTAATGGCTATAAATCTTATATGACACTATTGGATTATCTTCCACCGTTAGCAATAATTTTTCTTGCCATTTCATCAGCCACTTCACCGGTAGGACGATTCTGCTCTCGTGCTTTTTCAAAAACGTTTAACAAAGTGTTATAGATTTCTTCAACTTTTTTTGTTGAAATATCAGCGCAATAATTATCTTCAAATGAGACATTAATAATACCACCGGCATTAATAATATAATCTGGGGTATATAAAATATCTAGATCTAATAGTGTTTGGTCAAAACTATCATGAGCCAGTTGATTATTAGCACAACCGGCAATTATTTTCGCTTTTATTCTACTAATTGTTTGTTCATTAACCGTTGCACCTAAAGCACAAGGCGCATAAATATCGACATCTTGGTCATAAATATCATCCAAACTAACAACCGTTGCATTAAATTCAATAGCTGCTTTATCTAGAGTGTCTTGATTGATATCAGTGACAATAAGTTTTGCACCTGCTTTATACAAATACTCACATAAAGCATAACCGACACTGCCTAAACCTTGAACTGAAACGGTTAGTCCTACAAGATCTACTCGGCCAAATTTAAATTTGACCGCTGCCTTGATTCCTAAAAAAGTACCTAGAGCGGTAAACGGTGCAGGGTTACCACTTTTTTCTACGGTTCCAGTGACGAAGGGCGTTACAGTGTTAGCAACAGCAATATCATCTGTGTTGATATTAACATCTTCAGCGCTAAGATAACGGCCCGCTAAGTTATTGAGTTTTTCACCAAATGCTTTAAATAAGGCTTCTGATTTTATTGTTTTTGCATCACCAATTATAACGGATTTACCACCACCCATTTTTAAACCAGCCATGGCATTTTTATAGGTCATACCCCGAGATAAACGTAAAACATCAACAAGTGCTTCTTCGTCACTTGCGTAATCCCACAACCTACAACCGCCTACCGCTGCACCTAGCTTAGTGCTATGAATGGCAATAATGGCTTTCAATCCCGAAGCTTTATCACTACAAAAGATCACTTGTTCGTGATCGTCAAAATCTATTAAATCAAAAAATGCCACGCTATGTTTCTCCACAAATAATATCATTAAGCAAATAACTATTGCCTGGTTGAAATTGGTTTATTTTCAAGTTTACTGCGCTAGTTGCGATTTAAACTATCAATGTGCTCATTTGTGTCGGACATTATCACTTCATTAATAACCAAGCCACTTTGGAGGTGAAATTGGCTTAGTCCTCCTTGTGAAGTAAAGCATACATTAAAATTTTTTAGCCTGGTTATATAAAAAAACCAACTGGTTTAGCTAAACAACCATGAGTTATTTTTTAGAGTTAGTATGAGATATTTATTAATGGTGTATTATCCTATTATTCAATATACCAATAGCCTTTATTAAGAATAACCAGTAATAACTTTCTATTACTTATACCATCAGTAAAACTTTTTGCTTGCTCTGTTGTTATATTTTGTCCCTTTGCAATAATTCTACCAAACTCTCCCGTGTTTTCATCCAGTTTAAATGCTTCTCCATTTATAAATAAAGTATTTGAAGGTTTTTCAATGACTAGCGCCTTAATTCCCGAAACGGCTATGAATTGATTTTCTACTTCAGCAAGGATATCGACTAACTGGTCGTTTTTTATTGGTTGCGTTGGGATTAATAATTCCAAAGGATGGTTTGACTGTGTTAAATAACAACCAATAAATTGATTAAAGATCTCCTCATTATCAAAAGCCCCCTTCATAAAGTTTTTTAGCTGGGAAATATCAGTAGCAGCTAATAATTCAGATGAGTGAGTTATCTTTCGGTTAATATCCATAAAGCGATCGGTGGCAATATCATCATCAAGTAATTTATCTGCAAAGCCAGAAAATAGCTCTTGGTTATTGGGTGCTTGAAAACCAATAGAGTAATTTAACGAGTTATCTATAGCGATACCCTTATGAGGGTGGTTAGGTGGAATGTACAACAAATCGCCAGACTCGGTAATAGCGTCAATCAATGGAGAAAATTTAGAAACTTGTTTTAAATCAGGATGAGGTAATAATTGTTGTAAACTTGAGTCAGGCGCTCCAATTTGCCAATGCCTTTTTCCCATACCTTGTATAATAAAAACGTCATATTGGTCTATATGCGCACCAACGCCACCTTGGGGTGTAGAAAAGCTGACCATAACATCATCAACGCGCCAATTAGGAACAAAGTTAAAGTTATTTAGCAATAATTGACTGGCAGCGGAGAAATTATTAACGGCTTGTACAAGTAATGTCCAGCCGCTCTCACCAAATTGGTCAAAACTTTCAAAAGGACCATGGTTAACTTGCCAAGAAACTGTCGATTTTTCAGCCTCTGTTTTAGTTATGATCCTTGACTGAATTTCTTGCTCCATAGCTAGACCAGCTAGTTCATCAGCAGATATTGGGTCTTTAAAATTTTTAAATGCACCTTTAATAATTAACGGTTTTTTTTGCCAATATTCTTTGAGAAATTGTTCGGGCGTCAATTCACCCCAGTTCAAAGTATTCATATTTTATTCCTAATAAAAAAAGAAGGCCGGAGCCTTCTTTATTTTTGTTAACTATAAGGGTGACTTCGGCGATAACGTCATCAAATAATATTTATTTTAATTCATCAATAAATGCTACGGCACGACCAATATAACTCGCAGGTGTAAGTTTACAAAGCTCTGTTTTAACATCGTCAGGAAGTGCTAATGTCATAATAAACTCACGCATTGAGTCACCATCAACACGTTTTCCACGCGTCAGTTCTTTTAATTTTTCATAGGGTTTTTCGATTCCATAACGACGCATTACCGTTTGTATTGGTTCCGCTAATACTTCCCAGTTATGATCAAGTTCATCGAGTAAATTTGCTTCATTGACTTTTAACTTACTAATACCTTTTAATGTGGCTTGATAAGCAATTAAGCCATGGGCAAAACCAACGCCTAAATTACGTAATACTGTTGAGTCAGTTAAATCACGTTGCCAGCGAGAAATAGGAAGTTTTTGTGATAAATGAGTAAATAAAGCGTTTGCGATGCCTAAATTACCTTCTGAATTTTCAAAATCAATAGGATTGACTTTATGAGGCATGGTTGATGAGCCAATTTCGCCGGCAATTGTTTTTTGTTTGAAGTGTCCCATGGCAATGTAGCCCCAGATATCACGGTCAAAATCAATTAAAATAGTATTGAAGCGTGAAATAGCATCAAATAATTCAGCAATATAATCATGGGGTTCAATTTGTGTGGTAAATGCATTCCAACTTAAACCTAATGAAGTGACAAATTCATTAGCAAATTGGTGCCAATCGACTTCTGGGTAAGCAGAAATGTGAGCGTTGTAGTTACCTACAGCACCATTAATTTTACCTAATAGTTCAACATTGGCAATCTGATGGCGTTGACGTTGTAGGCGAACATAAACGTTAGCCATTTCTTTACCAAGCGTACTCGGTGAAGCGGGTTGTCCGTGAGTACGACACATCATTGGGATTGTCTTGTATTCAACGGCTAATGATTTAATTGCCAGAAGGATTTTATCCATTTCTGGTAATAAAACTGCTTCACGACATTCTTTTAGCATTAATCCATGAGATAAATTATTGATATCTTCAGAAGTACATGCAAAATGAACAAACTCGGTAATTGCATGTAACTCTGGAATGGACGCAATTTTTTCTTTTAGGAAATATTCAACCGCCTTAACATCATGGTTTGTGGTTGCTTCAATATCTTTTATTTGTTGAGCATCGATTTCAGAAAAATCTTTAACAATTGCGTCAAGAAAAGCATTAGCGTCATCGCTAAAGGCTGGGACTTCATTGATTTTACTCGTAATAGCAAGTTTTTGTAACCAACGCACTTCAACGGTAACACGGTATTTAATTAAGCCAAATTCACTAAAAATAGGTCGTAATGATTTAACTTTGCTACCATAACGACCATCTACTGGTGATATAGCACTTAACGCTGAAAGTTCCATAGATATTCCTGATTAAAAATATTAAGTAAAGATTAAAATTGTGTGTTTGATAAATCTATTGTGTAAATTCTTTATTAGCTTCTTTAAGCATTTTCTCAGCACATTCTACTATTTTTGTGCGTCCAAATAAAATTTTTCGCCTTTGCCCTCCTACTTGCCTCCATAAGACTGCTGCGCGAACGCCAGAGAGTAATAATGATCTTATTTTATGTTGGTTAATTGTTTGTTTTAAAATTTTTGGTTCACCAGACACTTGAATACGAGTACCTATAGGGCTAATGATATCGCTATAAATGCTGGCAAAACTAGCCAATAAGGTATCGCTAGTTATTGTGAAATGTTCAAGTTGTCGTTTAGTTTGATTAATACGTTCACCTAAAAGAGTTAATTGTTTAGGCTTCTTATTTAGTTGTCGTTCTAAGTTTAATAAACTCACAATATAGCGAGTGAACTCAGGGTCTCTTTGTTGTGACTTACCTCCTAAGTGAGTCACTATAAGTTCTAAACCACTCTTTACATTACTTAAACTTCCACCATATACTTCTAATGTGTTTTCAGGAGAGGTGAGCGTAATACTGCGTAATAAAACGGTTAAGTCTTCTTCGTTAACCTGTCCTGTTTTTGATAAATTTTGTATTAATTGTGCCACTTGACAAATTACCGCAAAAGTTAATGTTTGTTCTTTGATCATAACTGAAGTTTTCTCAAATAATTTTAGTAGTATATTTCTATTGGTTATGGCGTTTATCGAATTAATGTATTAATAATTCCACCACCTAAGCAAACATCATTTTGATAAAAAACAACAGATTGCCCGGGTGTAACCGAACTTTGTTGTATATCAAATATAATTTCATATTCATCACTTAAGGAACCCTCATCGTTTAGACCATTACTTATAATAGGGGTCACTGTGCAGGCAACGTCTTCTTGTCGGTAACGAGTTTTAACTGTGCACATCAATGGTTCTGATAAAGCTAGTCGATTAACCCAATGTAATTGATTAGCAATTAACCCCTTTGAAAATAAACGGGGATGATGATGACCTTGACCGACAATTAATACATTCCTCAATAAATCTTTTTCAACAACATACCAAGGCTCTTCGCCACTGTTAGCTAAACCACCAATGCGAAGCCCTTTTCTTTGACCAAGGGTGTGGTACATCAACCCTTCATGATGGCCAATTTCTTCACCATCACTCGACTCGATAATACCGGGTTGAGCCGGTAAGTATTGTCCTAGAAAGTCTTTAAACTTACGTTCGCCAATAAAACAGATACCCGTGCTATCTTTTTTGTTGTGAGTAACTAACCCTGCCTTTTCGGCAATTGCTCTAACCTCAGGTTTATCAATATGGCCAACAGGAAATAGGGTATGGGCAAGTTGTTTTTCATTAAGTGTATATAAAAAGTAGCTTTGATCTTTGTTAGAATCTAAGCCACGAATCATAGTCCAGCTTTGGATATGATTGCTGTCAATACGAAGCTCTCTTTGAACATAATGACCGGTCGCAATAAAGTCTGCGCCTAAGTCTTCACAAGCGAACTCTAAGAATGCTTTAAACTTGATTTCTTTATTACACATAATATCAGGATTAGGGGTACGTCCAGCTTTATATTCAGCTAAAAAATACTCAAATACATTGTCCCAGTATTCTGTTGCAAAATTGATGGTGTGTAATTTTATACCAAGTTTGTCACAAATTGCTTGCGCATCTTTTAAATCTTGTGCCGCTGCACAATATTCATCGGTATCATCCTCTTCCCAATTCTTCATGAACAGACCTTCAACTTGATAGCCTTGTTCAATCAATAAATGTGCTGAAACAGAGGAGTCTACACCACCTGACATGCCAACAATCACCTTTGTTTGCGAAGGTGTTTTGTCAGCGCAATAATTGGCATAAGCGCTAGATGAGGTCTGAGAAACTGTTGTCATTAATCTAAATCTTATATACGTATAATCTGGAAAAAAGGCGCGAAATTGTAGCACGCACCAAAGTCTGGTCATAGATCAAAAATACTTTAATTCGCTTTTAGCGACATAATTTTAATTATTACAGGTCAATTTGCTTATATTGGCCTATCTCTATATTTTCCAAGGTCCAACTGCCAATACTATATCTAATAAGTCTTAGCGTTGGAAAGCCCAGATTAGCTGTCATACGCCTAACTTGGCGATTACGGCCTTCATTGATGGTAATAGATAACCATGTTGTAGGAATATTTGCTCTTTCTCTAATAGGAGGAATACGTTGCCATATATCAGGTTCAGTAATTATTGATACTTTAGCGGGTAATGTTGGTCCATCTTTAAGTTCTACTCCTTGACGAAGCTTTATCAAATCACTATGACTTGGAGAACCTTCAACCTGCACCCAATAAGTTTTATCTGTCTTATGTTTGGGGTTGGCGAGTTTATTTTGTAATTGACCATCGTTAGTCAATAGCAATAATCCTTCACTATCTCTATCTAATCGACCTGCGGCATACACTTCTTTTATAGGTATGAAATCTTGTAAAGTACGACGATCTTGGTCATCAGTAAACTGGCATAAAACGTCAAATGGTTTATTAAACAACACAATTTTCCGATCCTTTATTACAGGTCGATTTCTTTGCTTAAGACCTACCTTAGGTCTTGTTTGTTCTTTGTTTTTCTTAACGATCACTTCAAATCACCTTATATAAATAGATAAGTGTTTTAGTTTTTAGCTGTCAATATCTACTCATTTCCGCTATTATCTCGGCGCGAAAAAATAAATATTTATGATATTAAGTGAATATCTCAAGTATTAATCCAAATAATAATTCACTTGTATTTAGCTAATAAAATTAGGAAAGTAAATGAGCACTAATTCATCAAACGCATCAAACGCATCAAAAATTATCTATACTGTAACCGACGAAGCCCCAGCGTTAGCTACGCACTCATTATTACCCATTATACAAGCGTATACCGCATCTTCTGGAATTAATGTTGAAACGCGCGATATTTCTTTAGCAGGTAGAATTATTGCTAATTTTCCTAAATATTTAACAAAAGAGCAACGTATAGATGACGCACTTGCTGAATTAGGTGTTTTGGCAACGCAAGCTGATGCTAATATTATTAAATTACCGAACATTAGTGCATCCGTTCCTCAACTGCAAATTGCAATTAAAGAATTACAAGCAAAAGGGTATGAATTACCAAACTATCCCGAAGAACCTCAAAATGATGCAGAACAATCGATTAAATATACTTATGATAAAATTAAGGGTAGTGCGGTAAACCCTGTTTTACGAGAAGGTAATTCAGATCGTCGTGCGCCTGCTTCAGTTAAAAAATATGTTAAAAATAATCCTCACTCCATGGGAGCTTGGTCTAAAACGTCTAAATCACATGTGGCAAGTATGTCAAATGGTGATTTTTATTCAAGTGAACAATCTATTACCCTTGCCAATGCAACTAGCGTAAAAATTGAATTTGTTAGCGAAGAGGGCTCAACAAAAGTTTTAAAAGAACACCTAGAGCTTCTTAGTGGTGAAGTGATTGACGCTGCTGTGTTAAGTAAATCGGCACTTGTCGATTTTTATCAAACAGAAATTAATAAAGCTAAAGATGAAGATGTTTTATTATCACTGCATTTAAAAGCGACCATGATGAAAGTGTCTGACCCTATTATATTTGGTCATGCAGTCAAAGTATATTATGCAGAGGTATTTGAAAAATATGCGGAGACTTTTTCACAACTAGGGGTCGATGCTAATAATGGTATTGGTGATGTTTACGCCAAAATAGTTCGTTTACCTGAAGCAAAACAGCAAGCGATTAAAGCTGATTTGTCTGCTGTTTATCTTAGCCAACCCGAACTTGCCATGGTTGACTCTGACAAAGGTATTACTAACTTACATGTACCAAGCGACATCATTATTGATGCATCTATGCCAGCGACCTTACGTTCATCAGGTATGATGTGGGGACCAACTGGACAGTTAAAAGATACTAAAGCAATGATCCCTGATCGTTGTTATGCAGGTGTTTTTCAAACAGTTATAGACTTTTGTAAAGAAAACGGGGCTTTTGATCCAACGACCATGGGTACAGTACCAAATGTTGGTTTAATGGCACAAAAAGCTGAAGAGTATGGTTCTCACGATAAAACATTTGTTATAACTGGCAAAGGTAGCGTTCGTGTTGTTGATGCCAATGGTAAAACTTTGCTCGAGCATAAAGTTGCCGAAGGTGATATCTGGAGAATGTGCCAAGTCAAAGATGCGCCAATTCAAGACTGGGTTAAATTAGCGGTTTCCCGTGCACGTGCGACTAATGTACCTACTATTTTTTGGTTAGACGGCAATCGTTCTCACGATCGTCAAATTATTGATAAAGTAAAAACCTATTTACCCGACCATGATACTACCGGCTTAGATATCCAAATATTAAGTCCTGTTGAGGCATGTCAATTATCATTAGCCCGTATTGCTAAAGGTGAAGACACTATATCTGTTACGGGTAATGTTTTACGTGATTACTTAACTGACTTATTCCCAATTTTGGAATTAGGCACTAGTGCTAAAATGCTATCAATCGTTCCATTAATGAATGGGGGGGGATTATTTGAAACAGGAGCCGGTGGTTCAGCGCCAAAACATGTTCAACAATTTGAAAAAGAAAATCACCTACGTTGGGACTCTTTAGGTGAGTTTTTAGCTCTTGCTGCATCACTAGAGCATTTAAGTATAACTACAGGTAACGCTAAAGCCCAAATTCTTGCTGACACATTAGATTCAGCTACGGGCATATTCTTAGAAAATAACAAGTCACCATCGCGAAGAGTAGGTGAGTTAGATAACCGTGGTAGCCACTTCTATTTAGCCCTTTATTGGGCCCAGGCGCTTGCTGAGCAATCACTAGATGAAGATTTGAAAATGAGTTTCTTTGCTGTTGCTAAAGCGTTAGGCAAACATGAAGATAAAATTGTTGCTGAACTAAATGAAGCTCAGGGCAAGCCAGGTGATATTTTGGGTTATTATTTACCTGACAATACATTGGCTACTCGATTTATGCGTCCGAGTAATACCTTTAACTTTATTTTAGAAATTTTATTATAATAATCAATCACAGTTGATTTTTTTATCAAGGGCTAAGTTTTATTACTTGGCCCTTTTTATATCAATCTGCATCAGACTAAATCCCCCTCAAAATATCTCATTCCATACCTTTAGACTAATAACGACAAATTAATTTATATAGCTACCTAAATGGCAAACAATGGCTTCCTATTATAAATTGATGTTTTACTAGTGTTATTTATTCAAACATCATTTATATTGTTTATAGTGATTATAATCTCAATGTAACTAGTGTAATTGCTTTTTATGATTTACTTTGTTTATACATCTGTAGTTAAAATACTTTCTGCTAGGAGATTTCTATGTCAACTAAGGTTTCTATTCCAAATAAAGGTGAAAAAATCACTTGTGATAAAGGCAAGTTATTTGTCCCTAATAATCCGATTATCCCTTTCATAGAAGGTGACGGTATCGGCATCGATGTTACCCCTGAGATGATTAAAGTCGTAAATGCAGCAGTAGAAAAATCATATGGGCAAACAAGAAAAATTGAGTGGATGGAAGTTTATGCAGGAGAGAAGGCGACGCAAGTTTATGACTCTGAGACCTGGTTACCAGATGAAACCCTTGAAATGTTCAAAGAATACAAAGTTGGCATTAAAGGCCCGCTGACCACACCGGTTGGTGGTGGTATGCGTTCATTAAATGTTGCATTGAGGCAAATTCTTGATCTATATGTTTGTCAGCGTCCTGTGCAGTGGTTTACTGGCGTACCGAGTCCTGTTAAAAACCCAAGTGCCGTTGATATGGTCATCTTTCGTGAAAACTCTGAAGATATTTATGCCGGTATTGAATACCAAGCAGGAACTGAGTCAGCCCAAAAAGTCATTGATTTTTTAACCCAAGAAATGGGGGTAACTAAAATCCGTTTTACTGAAAATTGTGGTATTGGTATAAAACCGGTATCAAAAGAGGGGACACAACGCCTAGTTCGTCAAGCTATTCAATATGCTATAGATAATGATCGCGAGTCAGTCACTTTAGTGCACAAAGGTAATATTATGAAGTTTACCGAGGGTGCTTTTAAAGATTGGGGTTATGAACTTGCTCGTGAGGAATTTGGTGCTGATTTATTAAATGGTGGACCTTGGTGCATTTTAACAAACCCAAACACGGGTAAAGAAATCATCATTAAAGATGTTATTGCCGATGCGATGTTACAGCAAATATTATTGAGACCTGCAGAGTATAGCGTTATCGCAACATTAAACCTTAATGGTGATTATTTATCAGACGCACTAGCTGCCCAAGTTGGTGGTATTGGAATTGCGCCGGGTGCTAATTTAAATGATGAATTAGCTATATTTGAGGCAACTCATGGAACAGCACCAAAATATGCAGGCCAAAATAAAGTCAATCCTGGTTCGGTTATTTTATCTGCTGAAATGATGTTACGACATATGGGCTGGACAGAAGCGGCAAATTTATTACTTAAAGGTATGTCAGGTGCCATTGGTGCTAAAACAGTGACCTATGACTTTGAGCGATTAATGGATGATGCCACGCTGGTGTCGTGTTCTGAATTTGGTGATTGTATTATTGACCATATGTAGATGAATTATTATTTTATTATACGTGGGTTAGTATTTTGTTGAGTTGTTGATAAAATCAAAAACACAGTGTAAATACTGTGTTTTTAATTGAATTGTATACCTAATATTAGGATGATTATTCGCTTATATTATCTTCTTTAGGTTTTATGCTTGCCGCATGATCTCCTTTGGGACCTTCATTAAGCTCGTAATGGACATCTTGTCCAGCCTTTAATGTTCTGTATCCTTCCATTTCAATAGTAGAGTAATGGGCAAATATATCTTCACCACCACTTTCTGGACGAATAAAGCCAAAACCCTTTGCGTTATTAAACCATTTAACTGTTCCATGAGCCATACATCTAGTTCCTTCTAATTCCATCAGTATTTAGGTATGCTGTAAGAGCTATTTAACCCAATAGTAAAATTGGTATTTACAACAAGCTGAGCGACTAAATATTAGCCACTTATTAAATCGTAGATAGTTTATTGAAATAATCAAGATGATTTTAATAAATATTGATATATTTTTATCAGTTTTATAATTAAAAGTATCAGCAAAAATAATCCTTAGAGTCTAATATAGAAATATGAGTAACTGGAAAGAACAATTAGAAAACCAAGAAACCATTGAAGAAGAACTTAAAGATAAGTTAAAACCACCATCAATGTATAATGTGATTTTACTTAATGATGATTTTACACCAATGGATTTTGTAACTGATGTATTACAACGTTTTTTTTATATGAATGGAGATAATGCCACTGATATTATGTTAACTATTCATTACAAGGGAAAAGCAGTATGTGGTAATTATAGTGCTGAGGTTGCTGAAACAAAAGTACAGCAAGTCTTACATTATTCGAAAGAAAATCAGCACCCGTTAAAATGTATAATGGAGCAATCTTAATATCAGCGTTGTCAGAAGACAGCCTCTGTTGAACGAGCGTTCACAAGTTTTAAAACTGGAGTAACTTATGCTTAATAAAGATTTAGAAATTTCATTAAATTCAGCTTTTCGCCAAGCGAAAGAGTCTCGCCATGAATTTATGACCGTAGAGCATTTGTTACTAGCATTACTCGATAATCCCTCTGGAATAGAAGTATTATTGGCATGTGGTGCAAATATAGCCAACTTACGCAAAGAATTACTTGAATTTATCAGTGAAACAACACCTGTTATTCCTAGTGAAGAAGAGGAAAGAGAAACTCAGCCAACATTAGGTTTTCAACGTGTTCTACAACGAGCTGTTTTTCATGTTCAGTCATCTGGAAAAAATGAAGTGAGTGGCTCAAATGTTCTGGTTGCTATTTTCAGTGAGCAAGAATCTCAAGCTGCTTATATCCTTAAAAAATCTGACATTACGCGTTTAGATATCGTTAATTTTATTTCTCATGGTATTTCCAAAGGAGACGGTAGTGAAATAAATCCCTCACTAGATGAAGTAGAGCAACAAGTTGAGGAGCCCCGCACGATAGAAAATTTTTCAGTTAATCTTAATGAGGAGGCACTAAAAGGTAATATTGATCCATTAATTGGTCGTGATGATGAATTAGAAAGAACATTGCAGGTTTTAAGCCGCAGACGTAAGAATAACCCGTTATTTGTTGGTGAAGCTGGAGTCGGTAAAACTGCAATTGCAGAAGGATTAGCAAACTTAATTGTTGAAGATAAAGTACCTGAATTCTTACAAGACGCCACCATTTATTCCTTAGACATGGGCGCATTATTGGCAGGAACTAAATACCGAGGAGATTTTGAGAAACGATTTAAAGCGTTATTAAAAGATCTTGAACAAGACGACAATGCGATTTTATTTATTGATGAAATTCATACCATAATTGGTGCTGGTGCAGCTTCTGGAGGTATGATGGATGCATCCAACTTAATTAAACCTCTTTTATCAGCAGGGAAACTCCGTTGCTTAGGTTCGACAACGTATCAAGAGTATCAATCTATTTTTGAAAAAGATCGGGCACTTGCCCGTCGCTTTCAAAAAATTGATATAGCTGAACCTAGTGTAGAAGATACCACTAAGATTTTGTTTGGCTTAAAAGAGAAGTATGAATCTCATCATGGTATTCGTTATACCGATAATGCCTTGATAGCCGCAGCACAACTCTCTGCCAAATATATTAACGAGCGCTTTCTTCCAGATAAAGCCATTGACGTTATTGATGAAGCAGGTGCTAAACAACAGCTTGTTGCCTCATCTAAACGAAAAAAGACGATTGATAAAACAGATATAGAAACTATAGTGGCAAAGATAGCTCGTATTCCAGAAAAATCTGTATCGTCCTCGGAAACTGATAGTCTTAAAACGTTAGATCGTAATTTAAAATTAGTGGTCTTTGGTCAAGATCCAGCGATTGATGAGTTAACATCAGTTATTCGTTTATCTAGAGCAGGCTTAGGAAACGAGCAAAAGCCCATTGGCTCTTTCTTATTTGCTGGACCTACAGGTGTTGGTAAAACGGAAATCACTAAACAACTGGCTAAGGTATTGGGTGTAGAGTTATTACGCTTTGATATGTCTGAATACATGGAAAAACATGCGGTTAGTCGTTTAATAGGTGCCCCACCTGGCTATGTTGGTTTCGAGCAAGGCGGGTTATTAACCGATGCGGTAATTAAACATCCACATGCGGTAGTGCTTCTTGATGAGATTGAAAAAGCCCATGAGGATGTTTATAACATTCTACTTCAAGTGATGGACCACGGTACATTAACGGATAATAATGGCAGAAAAGCTGACTTTAGAAATATAATATTGATATTAACGACTAATGCCGGAGTCAAGGAAACGACCCGTCAATCAATTGGTTTTAAACAACAAGATCATAGTTTTGACGCCATGAAAGAAATAAATAACATTTTCTCTCCTGAATTCCGTAATCGCTTAGATAATATTGTGTGGTTTAATCATCTACCTGATGGAGTTATTGAGCAAGTCATTGATAAGTTTATTGTTGAACTCCAAGCTCAATTAGATGACAAGGGAGTTTCTCTTGAGCTCACTAAGGAAGCTAAAAAATGGTTAGTTGAGCATGGTTATGATAAATCAATGGGTGCACGTCCAATGTCCCGATTAATTCAAGAGCATTTGAAAAAGCCACTTGCAAATGAATTACTTTTTGGTGAGTTAACTCAAGGCGGGACTGCTAAGGTTGGTGTCCGCAAAGGAAAGATCATTATTAATGTTGAGAACAAAAAAGAGTTAGTAGAGCATTGATTAGTCAGTTCTTGCTCAGCTATATTTCATACATATAGCTGAATTGAACATAGCTTCCTGCGGATAATATCGATAGTACAGATATTTATTGTAAAAAAAAGCCTTTAACGAAAGTTAAAGGCTTTTTGATAATTAATAATATAAATTTGTATTATTAATTATCTAGCACGGAAAATAATACGACCTTTAGAAAGATCGTATGGTGTTAATTCAACCGTTACTTTGTCACCCGTTAAAATACGGATGTAATTTTTACGCATTTTCCCAGAAATATGGGCAGTAACGACATGTCCATTTTCTAATTCAACACGGAACATAGTATTTGGTAAGGTATCTAAAACCGTACCTTGCATTTCAATATTTTCTTCTTTCGCCATTGGGCGCTAAACCTCTAAAGTTGTGCATATACTCAAGTGAAATGATATGCCATTCCTGTCTTTGTGAAGTATATAAAAAAAAGCTGCGCCGATGATGCCCAATTAGAGGCCTAATGTAAAGGATTAGCGGGATTTATTTACGATTATCCAGCTATTTTCTACTAATCTTTGATGGGGGAAGTACCTGTTTTTATAATTCATCTTTTGGCAGTCATCAATTTGATAGCCGAGGTAAAGATAGGGCTTATTTAGCTCTTTAGTGAGTTTTATTTGATTGAGAATAGAAAGGACCCCTAAACCAAATTCGCGATAATCGGGATGATAGAAAGTGTAAACAGCTGACAAGGCGTTTTTTAAACAATCAGTCACAGCAACACTTATTAATTTCTCTTCGTGCCAAGTCTCAATGAATAGCTGCTGGGTAATATCATTAGTTAAAAAACTACTATATTGCTCAAACGTTGCTGGAAACATACTGCCGTTATGATGAATGGTATTAATGTACTTCTCATAAAGAGGGTAATAAATAGCCTTGATCTCAGTTGATCGATTAATTTCAAAATGATTAGTACGTTTTAATACTCGTTTTTGACTTTTTGACAACAAAAATTGATCAACCAAAACTCTTATTGACTGACATTGTTTGCAATTAGGGCAATTAGGGCGATAAATTTGATCACCACTGCGTCTGAACCCTTGCTCCATTAGCCAGGTATAATTTTTACTATTATGGAAGCGGTCGTCAAGAGCAATTAATAATTGCTCTTGTTGGCTGTCTATATAATTACAGTCAAAAGTTTTAGTTAAACCTAATTTAAAGTTTTCATTATTCATAACGTTAATACTTTACTGTGCCAAAAATCCTTAGGGACTATTTTAGTTATAGCAACTTGTTGTAATTGGGTAAAGCTATCGCGGTCTATTTCAATACAGCCCATATCGTCTAAAAAAGGATTAAGAATTTGACAATCTATAAAACTAACACCTATGGTTTTAAGTAACTCAGCTAAGCTAATCAATGCAACCTTGGATGCATTGTTTTTCTTATAAAACATCGATTCGCCAGAAAAAAAACCATTAATAGCAACGCCATATAGACCACCAACTAATTCGTTATGTTGCCAAACCTCTATAGAATGAGCATATCCTAGTTCATGCAGCCTCATATAGGCTAATTTCATATCATCAACAATCCAGGTACCTTCTTTTCGAAAAGGAGCGTGAGCACAATTAGATATCACTTGATCAAAATCTTTATTTAAAGTCACCTGATAAGGGTTTTTTTTAATAAACTTAGTTAACGTACGATTAATCTTAATTTGATTGACAGGAATAATTGCTCTAGGTGAGGGGGACCACCACATAATAGGCTCCCCGGCATTAAACCAAGGAAATATTGCTTGTTCATAAGCTGATACTAGACGCTGAGGGCTAAGGTCACCACCAATGGCAATTAATCCATTAGGATCCGTCAAGGCTAGTTGAGTCGGCGGGAAAGCCAAACTTTCACTATCAAGATAATGGACAGTTTGGCTCATATTGTATTATTCAACTTTACAATTGGGGTAGTAATTAGCCTTTTGCATCTAAATAACGCTCTGCATCTAATGCAGCCATGCAACCAGAACCTGCAGAGGTGATTGCTTGACGATAAATGTGGTCAGCAACATCACCTGCTGCATATACACCTTCTACACTGGTTTGCGTTGCATTACCATTAGTGCCACTTTGAATAGTAATATAACCATCTTTCATTTCAAGTTGGTTAACAAAAATTTCTGTATTAGGTTTATGACCAATGGCAATAAATACCCCTGTCACTTCTAGTTCTTCTGTAGCTTCAGATTTCATATCTTTTAATCGTAAACCGGTAACACCCATGTTATCACCCAACACCTCATCTAAAGTCCGGTCAAGGTGTAATACAATATTACCATTTGCTACTTTTTCCATTAAACGTGCGGTTAATATTTTTTCGGAGCGAAATACATCTCTGCGGTGAATTAAATGCACTTCTGATGCAATGTTTGATAAATATAGCGCTTCTTCAACTGCAGTATTACCACCGCCGACAACAGCCACTTTTTGGTTGCGGTAAAAGAAACCATCACAAGTGGCACAAGCTGAGACACCGCGCCCCATAAATTTTTCCTCAGAAGGCAAACCTAAATACTGTGCTGAAGCGCCAGTACAAATAATTAGCGCATCACATGTATAGTAACCTGAGTCACCTTTTAAGGTAAAAGGGGTAGTATTAACATCGACTTCATTAATATGATCAAAAATAATCTCAGTATCAAATTTTTCTGCGTGCTCTTGCATACGATCCATTAATGCTGGGCCTGTTAAACCATTAGCATCACCAGGCCAATTTTCAACTTCTGTCGTGGTGGTTAATTGGCCACCTTGTTGTAAGCCTGTAATTATCACAGGGTTTAAGTTGGCACGGGCAGCATATACCGCTGCAGTATAGCCTGCTGGACCTGAACCCAAAATTAGTAAAGGGCAATGTCTAGTTTCGCTCATGATCACTCCAAGATAGTTAATATAATTTGTATTACTTTAATAACGCTATTGTCTTATTGATTGGGATTTTAAGCAAATAATACAAGTGGGTAAATCAGTTTTTATTAATTAATTCATACTTTGATATTAAGCTGTTTGTTTTTAGGTCAGTAAAAGTACAGCAGTAAGTTATATTGCTTGATAAGTATATTAAGGAGATAAAAAAACCACTAACAAAAGCTTAGTGGTTTTTTAAAAGTTTTATAATAATTACACTTAGGTGTAATTATAGGTTTGCTAAAGCAATCTCTGGAGCAATGTACTCATAACCTAAAACATCTGCAACAGGCTTATAGGTAATTTTTCCACCTAAAACATTCAAACCTGCCATTAAATGTTCGTCACTAAGCAGTGCTTCTTTAGCACCTTTATTAGCTATTGTTACAGCAAATGGCATTGTTGCATTAGTTAATGCCATTGTAGAGGTTCGAGCTACACCACCTGGCATGTTAGCAACACAGTAGTGAACAACATCATCAACGACATAAGTTGGGTCTTGATGAGTGGTAGCTTTTGACGTTTCAAAACAGCCACCTTGGTCAATTGCTACATCAACAACAACAGCACCTTTTTTCATCATTTTTATGTGCTTTCGAGTAACTAATTTAGGAGCAGCAGCACCTGGAATTAATACAGCACCAATAACTAAGTCAGCCTCAACTATTAATTGGTCCATTGCATCAGCGGTTGAGTATACTGTTTTCAAACGACCATCAAACTCTGTATCTAATTGGCGTAAACGCGGTAAAGAACGATCCAAAATTGTAACGTCAGCTCCCATACCAACTGCCATGCGCGCTGCCTGTGTACCAACAACGCCGCCACCAATAACTAATACTTTAGCTGGAGCAACACCAGGTACACCACCTAATAATGCACCTAAGCCACCTTGTGCTTTTTCTAATGCATGAGCGCCTGCTTGAATCGACATACGACCAGCAACCTCTGACATAGGTGCTAATAAGGGTAAGCCACCGGTAGCAGCCGTTACCGTTTCATAAGCAATACACGTAGCGCCAGAAGCAACCAATAATTCAGTCTGTTGAGGGTCAGGGGCTAAATGTAAGTAAGTAAATAAGATTTGACCAGGACGAAGCATCTTACACTCAATAGCTTGAGGCTCTTTAACTTTGATGATCATATCAGCTGTTTCAAAAATCTCTGCAGCAGAGTCGATAATTTTAGCACCCGCGGCTATATATTGTTCATTATCAAAACCAATAGAGGCGCCACCATTATTTTCAACAATAATTTGATGACCGTTTACTGATAACTCTTTAACACCGGCAGGGGTTAAACCGATACGATACTCGTGGTTTTTAATTTCTTTTGGTACACCAATAATCATAGTTGTTCTCTCTATTATAAACTTGCTTGAGCTTCATAAAAGCTGCCTAAATATTTAAAGCTAGTATATTGATAATTTGATAGAATAACCTGTCGTAATTCTATTTTATCCGATATATAATACTGATAATTCCTTATTCTTTAGTCAAAAATATAATAATAATGCCCATAGATAAAAAAATTGATCGTATTGATCGTAATATCTTAGTCGAATTACAAAAAAATGGACGATTATCAAATGTTGAGCTCTCTAAACGGGTAGGGTTGAGTCCTACCCCTTGTTTAGAACGAGTCAAGCGGCTAGAAAAAGAGCATTATATTACGGGTTATCATGCGACGTTAAATCCTCAAAAACTTGATGCCGCTTTACTGGTAATAGTAGAAATTACTTTAACTAAGACGAGTCCTGATGTGTTTGACGATTTTTCAAAAGCGGTTCATGAACTTGACGTTATCCAAGAGTGTCATCTGGTCTCTGGGGATTTTGACTTTTTACTGAAAACACGAGTAAAAGATATGCTGGCATACCGTGAATTATTAGGAAGCACCTTGTTAAGGCTACCTGCGGTGAGTGAAAGTAGAACTTATGTCGTAATGGAAGAAGTAAAATCTGGCAACTTATTACCTATTAAACGTTAATCTATTTGCATTAAGCGTTTTAACTACGCAAAAAATTTGGTATTTTAATAGCCATAACAATTAAAAAGTATGAACAACGTTCCTAAGGTTACAATTCAATATGACTGAGACTTCTCAATTTTCAAAATTAAGTGGTATGCAGCGCCTTTTAGAAGCAGGGTTATTATTTTCCTGTGTATTTGCCATGTTTGTTATGTTGGCGCTATTTAGTTTTGATCCCGCAGATCCTGGTTGGTCTCAAACTGGTTATCAAACACCGGTCAGAAACTTAGGAGGAGCTGTAGGGGCCTACTTTTCAGATTTATTATTAAACCTATTTGGCTTGGTTGCATTCAGCCTTCCATTTATGTTGGCTATTAGCGGTTGGTTACTATTTCAAAAATATCGCAGCATAATGCAGCTTGATTATTTGATCTTAGGGTTGAAATTCATAGGACTTGTGATGTTTTACATTGGTATTACTTCACTAGCGAGTATGAATTTCGACGATGTTTTTTATTTTTCTGCAGGTGGGATTTTAGGCGATGTTTTAAGTAATAGTTTTATGCCTTACTTATCATTTATTGGCAGTACTTTATTATTTTTAATGTTTACTTGTGCGGGCTTTGTCTTATTAACAGGTGTTTCTTGGCTAACAATCATCGACCTTATTGGCCAATACACTATTATAGCTTTTCAATATTGCATTATCCTCCCAGGCATTATTAAGACCAAGGTTACTTCAAACAATTCCCTTTCTAGGAATGCAAAAGGAATAAAGTCTTCTGTTAAACCGAGTAAAGTCCCTAAGGTAAAGGGTCCATTACAGTCTAAATCTATGGACGATGTATACAATGATAAACTTAATAAACAAAGTGAAACACTAGAGGTATCAGACCTTGATGACCTCGATGATTTCGATATTTCTGAAGAATATTATAATATGGATGAGGACGATGACTCTACAGTACCTCTACCTGATTTTGTAAGAAACAACCTTGCTAAAGATATTGTTATTGATGACTTAAGTAATAGTTCTGTTAAAGATAAAGAGGATATTAATCATTTTGTCGCTATTGATGATTTAATGAGTGGCCCCTTAGAATTTAATGTTCAGGAAAAGGTCAACGAAGAAGAAATTTCTGCAGCATTTAAAGACGTTGATAAAATAGCAGTCCCAAACGCTGCGCCTAATAAGATAACTAATGATCTAATAGCTTCACAAGAAGACAGATATCAAGGATTACCTGCATTAGATTTACTGGACCGCCCAGATAAAGCGGAAAACCCCATTGAACAAGAAGTATTAGATCGAGTTAGCCGGCTAGTTGAAGCTAAATTAAAAGAATTTGGTGTTCAAGTTAATGTGGTAGCCGTTTATCCAGGTCCCGTTATTACTCGCTTTGAATTAGACTTAGCACCGGGCGTGAAAGTAAGTAAAATATCTAACTTATCCAAAGATATAGCTCGTTCATTATCAGCTAAAAGTGTTCGCGTCGTTGAAGTTATTCCGGGTAAATCCGTTATTGGTATTGAAATTCCAAATAAACACCGTGAAATAGTCAATTTAATTGAAATTATCGAGTGCGATGATTTCAAAAATTCACCTTCACCATTAACAATGGCCATAGGTAAAGACATTGCAGGTGACCCTGTTGTCGTTGACCTTGGCAAAATGCCCCATTTACTCGTTGCAGGTACTACCGGCTCAGGTAAGTCTGTAGCCGTCAATACTATGATTTTAAGTCTTCTTTATAAGTCTTCACCTGATGATGTTCGCTTAATAATGATAGATCCTAAAATGCTTGAATTGTCAGTGTATGAAGGTATTCCTCATTTATTATCAGAAGTGGTTACTGATATGAAAGATGCGGCAAATGCATTGCGTTGGTGTGTTGGTGAAATGGAACGCCGTTACAAATTAATGTCGGCATTAGGTGTAAGAAATCTAAAAGGTTACAACATTAAAATTGCCAAAGCGATTGAAGCGGGTGAACCTTTAATCGACCCGATTTGGCAACCCACTGATGGATTAGATCAAACCCCCCCTTTGTTAGAGAAGTTACCAAGTATTGTAGTTATCGTCGATGAATTTGCTGATATGATCATGATCGTTGGTAAAAAGGTCGAAGAACTGATTGCTCGTATCGCGCAAAAAGCACGTGCTGCGGGTATCCATTTAATACTAGCGACTCAAAGACCCTCTGTTGATGTCATTACCGGGTTAATTAAAGCGAATATTCCAACACGCATGGCGTTACAAGTTTCTTCTCGTATCGACTCAAGAACGATTCTAGATCAACAAGGTGCAGAACAGTTACTAGGTTGGGGTGATATGTTCTATTTACCTCCGGGTACTGGTGTACCTACCCGTATTCATGGTGCATTTGTTGACGATCATGAAGTTCATGCGGTTGTCAAAGATTGGAAAGCACGTGGTAAACCTCAATACATTGAAGAAATTTTGACAGGAGCTTCTGATCAAGAAATTCTATTACCGGGTGAGCAAGCTGATGGTGAGCAAGCAGAAGAGCTTGATACCTTATATGATGAAGCCATTTCTTTTGTAACTGAAAATCGTCGAGTCTCAATTTCTAGCGTACAACGCAAGTTCCGTATAGGTTATAATCGCGCAGCTCGAATTGTTGAGCAAATGGAAGTTCAGGGCATAGTCACAACGCCAGGTCATAATGGAGCTCGCGAGGTCTTAGCACCAGCGCCAATAAAGGATTAGAATGAAAACCATGATCAAATTACCAACGTTTTCTCAAAGTACATTATTATCCCTGGTTTTTGTTTTAATTCTCTGCTTCTACTCGGCGTATTCCTCCAAGGCTTATAGCGGAGAAGATAATCGCTCAGGAAAGATAAATGAACAAACAGCAAATAATCAGCTATTTACTATAGATAAGACCGCAATTACTGTAAATAGAGCCAAACAAGACTTAATGGCAAAGTTAAGTGAAATTAACTATATAAATGCTAAATTTAAGCAAATAGTTGTTAACGAAGACGATGATGTACTTCAAGAAGGTTATGGTACATTAGCTATTAGTAAGCCAAACCTCGTCAACTGGCACACCACAGAGCCAAGTGAAACATTAATTGTATCTGATGGTAAAGATCTTTGGTTTTATGACCCCTTTATTGATCAAGTTAGCCTTTATTCTCTTAGTAAATCAATTGCCAATACACCGGTATTGTTACTAACAAGTGAAGACCCCGCTTTATGGAATAATTTTCAAGTGAGTCAAATCAATAATGGTAATTACGTAATTCATTCATTAGATGTTAATAGCCAAGTAAAATCTTTAGAATTAAGTTTTAATAACGAGCAGTTGTCTAAGTTATCAATACTCGATAGTACAGGGCAGGTCAGTCATATTAGTTTAATCGATGTTGATTTTATCACCCAACCTAAAGCATCTTTATTTGAGTTTGTTATTTCAGAGGGTATTACCGTTGATGACCAACGCTAATGGCTCATTAGACTTCGGTGAACAATGTCAGCAAAATTCAACGATGGATATAACTGATAATCTAGCCTGTCCACTTGCTGCTCAAATGCGTCCACAAAATCTTGAGGAGTATGTCGGTCAACAACATATCTTGGCCAAAGGTATGCCTTTAAGAATATCAATTGAGCAAGGGCAATGCCCTTCAGTAATCTTTTGGGGCCCACCTGGAACAGGTAAAACTACGTTAGCTGAAATAATTGCCACTACAGCAAACGCTGAGATTGAACGCGTATCTGCCGTTACTTCTGGTATTAAAGAAATTAGACAAGCGATCGATAATGCGAGACAACGTGCCAATCATCAACATAAAAAAACAATACTATTTGTCGATGAAGTACATCGTTTTAATAAAAGTCAGCAAGATGCCTTTCTGCCACATATAGAAAACGGAACGATAATTTTTATTGGCGCAACAACAGAAAACCCTGCATTTGAGTTAAATAATGCGTTGTTATCACGAGCAAGAGTTTATACTCTCAAAAAATTAACGACCGCAGATTTAAGCGCAGTATTAGCAAGAGCTATAACAGAACAAACTCGTGCAAATCAAGTAGACATTATTATTGATGCTGACGCCAAACAGAGTTTATTAATAAGAGCAGATGGTGATGCAAGGCGCTTACTAAATTTACTAGAAAACTGCCTTGTTATCGTGCCGACTACTGATAAAGGTAAAACCTTGACGCTGGAATTAATCAGCCAAGTCGCGGGTAGTAAGATTGCCCTTTATGATAAAGGTGGTGATGCATTTTATGACATGATCAGTGCTTTTCATAAATCAGTCAGAGGCTCTGACCCTGATGCCGCCTTATATTGGTATGCAAGAATAATTACTGCTGGCGGTGATGCTTTGTATGTAGCAAGACGTTTATTAGCTATCGCTAGTGAAGATATAGGTAACGCCGACCCCCGTGCGATGCAATTAGCGATTAATGCTTGGGACACCTTTCAACGAGTTGGACCGAGTGAAGGCGAAAGAGCTATCGCCCAAGCATGTGTTTATATGGCACTAGCACCCAAGAGTAACGCAGTTTATAATGCGTTTAATCAAGCGAAAGTTCTTGCTCAACAAACCAATGATTTAGATGTACCTGAACACCTTAAAAATGCGACCAGTGATATAACCAAAGAATTGGGCCATGGTTGTAGTTATCGATATGCCCACGATGAAGTTAACGCATTTGCTGCAGGAGAAAATTATTTCCCTAAAGAAATTGCCGATACTCAATTGTATCAACCATCAGAGCGTGGTTTAGAAAAACAGCTTAAAGACAAACTAAAATACTTAAACGAATTGAACAGGACTAGTAATGACCAACGGTATTAACACTTTCACTTTATATCTCCTTGTTGCGGTTGGTGGTGCAAGTGGTGCAAGTTTACGATTTTTTATTTCACAATTAATTTTAAATTGGCTCGGAAAAGGGTTCCCTTTTGCCACTTTGGTGGTTAATATTTCGGGTTCTTTGCTCATGGGTTTTTTATACGGCTTAATTGAGCAGCTAAATTTAGAAATTCAGGTATATCGGACACTCATAGGAATAGGTTTTTTAGGTGCATTTACCACTTTTTCAACTTTTTCCTTAGATACCCTGTTGTTATTTCAACAAGGCGACATAATAAAAGCGATGCTCAATATCATACTTAATGTCACCCTTTGTGTTTTGGCTGCCGCATTGGGAATATTTGTTGTTGCCCTTTTTAATAAATAACTCAATCAATAAAATAACGCGTGATGAACGACAGATGTTTATCACCATTAACTAAAATAGAACGTGACATACTATGCTTGATCCAAAATTACTCAGAACAGACTTAGAAAACATTGCGTTACAACTCACTAGACGTGGCTTTACTTTAGATACTGAATCATTATCAACGTTAGAAGAAAAACGTAAAATTATTCAAGTTAACACTCAAGAGTTGCAAAGCCAAAGAAATACCCGTTCAAAATCAATTGGCCAAGCAAAAGCTCGCGGTGAAGATATTAAACCATTGTTGGCCGAAGTTGGTCAGTTAGGAGAAGCGTTAGAAGCGGCTAAAATTGAGCAAAATCAGATACTAGAGCAAATTAATACCATAGCGTCATCAATCCCTAATCTATTAGACGCCTCAGTCCCTAATGGGGCAAGTGAAGATGACAATATTGAAATAAAAACATGGGGTACACCTCGTGTTTTTGATTTTGAAATTAAAGACCATGTTGATTTAGGTGCTGGCCTGGGTAAAGGCTTAGACTTTGAAAGTGGTGCCAAATTAGCAGGGACCCGTTTTGCCGTAATGCGTGGACAGGTTGCTAGATTACATCGTGCCTTAGCACAATTCATGCTTGATGTTCATACAGAAGAACACGGCTACCAAGAAATGTATGTACCATACCTTGTTAATCAAGACTCTTTATACGGTACCGGGCAATTACCAAAATTTGGTGAAGATTTATTTCATACTGAGCTTTCGGGTAAAAACTTATCATTAATCCCAACATCAGAAGTGCCGTTAACTAATCTAGTCCGTGATGAAATTATTGATGAAGCTGACTTACCAATCAAAATGACGGCTCACACACCTTGTTTTAGATCTGAAGCTGGCTCGGGTGGTCGTGATATTAGAGGTCTTATTCGTCAACATCAATTTGATAAAGTTGAAATGGTACAGATCGTTAAACCTGAAAACTCCATGGCCGCACTTGACGAACTGACCGGTCATGCAGAAAAAATATTAGAAAAACTGGGTTTACCTTACCGTACTGTTATTTTATGTACCGGTGATATTGGTTTTAGTGCGGCTAAAACTTTTGACTTAGAAGTGTGGTTACCGGCTCAGAACACTTACCGTGAAATATCTTCATGTTCATGTATGGGCGACTTCCAAGCGAGAAGAATGCAAGCACGTTTCCGTAACAGCGAAACCAACAAACCTGAACTATTACATACTTTAAATGGCTCGGGCTTAGCAGTAGGGCGTACCTTAGTGGCAATACTTGAGAATTACCAACAAGCTGACGGTAGTGTTGATATCCCCACAGTATTACAGCCTTATATGAAGGGTATTGTTAAGATAGGTTAACCCCCATATTAGCGATATAGTGTATCTTTAAATCCGTCGTTATTTAATGGTTAACGGCGGTTTTTTTATTTTAGGACCATAAGAACATATAGTCGAAATAATTTGACCCATTACAGGTCTACTTATTAGTGATCATCAATTTCATTAGGTGTACTTTGCTTCGTAATATTCTTACCCAACTGTTAGTTTTTTTCTTAATCTTTCATAGCCTTTCATTTTTACGTGAAACGACGATGTTATCGACTTCTACTTCGATTAAAGACACGGTTATTGAACTACCTACTTTGATGGGAGATAAAATAAAAGTCCATTCGGAGGGAAAAAAAACTGTTATTTATTTTTTTGCTCCTTGGTGTCAAGTTTGTCATGCCAGCATTAGTAACTTACAAAGCTTATTCGAAAATAATGAAGACATTGATGTGATTGCTGTCGCAATGGACTACCTTTCTGTCAGCGAGGTTTCGCAATTTAACCAGAAACATCAACTGAGCTTTCCAATTGCTTTAGGTAATGAACAGGTTAAAAAACACTTTAAGATCACAGGTTATCCAAGTTATTACATTTTAGATGAATATAATACAATAACTGGTCGTTCACTTGGCTATTCATCGGAAATCGGCTTGTATTTACGGTCTCTTTAAAGCTTTTGATCTAGGCCATGTTTGTGTACACTAATGGCTCACAAAAGCCTAGCTCACAGTAAAGGTATAAATATTCTTATGCAAATCTCATCAAATTTTGACAGTGGTAATATTCGTGTAGTCGATGCCAGTCAAGCAAATAATATCCAGTTAGAAATTGTCAAAGACAACGAGTCTGATTTTTATCAATGGTTTCATTTTAAATTACAACAAAGCTCTGACGATAATGAAAACAGTGAGCATGTTATTCACTTAACGAATGCCGGTAATTCAGCCTACGTTGAGGGCTGGGAAGATTACCAAGCGGTTGCTTCCTATGATCGTGAACATTGGTTCCGTGTCCCTACTGAATTTGATGGTGAAAAACTAACGATTACTCTAACACCAGAGTATGATTCAGTATATTTTGCTTATTTTGCTCCTTACAGCTATGAACGCCATCAAGACTTAATTCATGGGGCACAAATGCACCTAGATTGTCAGTTACAAGTGTTGGGACAAACGCTTGATGGCCGAGATATGAGTTTGCTGAAAGTTGGAGAAGAAGGGCAAGGTAAAAAAGTCATTTGGCTAACAGCCCGCCAACATCCAGGTGAATCTATGGCTGAATGGTTCATTGAAGGTTTTATTGATCGTCTTCTTGACGAAGATGATGGTGCCGCACGTGCGTTATTAAATAAAGCAGTATTTTATATTGTTCCTAATATGAATCCCGATGGCAGTGTTCGTGGTCATCTTAGGACAAATGCTTGTGGTGCCAACCTAAATCGTGAATGGCAAACCCCAACAATGGACCGTAGCCCTGAGGTTTACTTAGTGCGGTCGATGATGAAGAAAACAGGGGTTGATTTATTTTTAGATATTCATGGCGACGAAGCACTTCCATATAACTTTGTTGCTGGCTGCGAAGGTAACCCTTCATATAACGATAGAAATAAAGCGTTAGAAGACCAGTTTAAAAAATTCTTAATTAGTATTACACCTGAGTTTCAAGACGATAAAGGTTACGAAAAAGATGCACCAGGTAAAGCTAATATGACAGTAGCGACTAATTGGGTTGGTGAGCAGTTTAACTGCTTAGCTTTTACTATTGAAATGCCATTTAAAGATAACGCGTTACTGCCTGATTATAGTGTTGGCTGGTCAGATGAACGAAGTAGCTTGTTAGGGCGAGATGTATTAACAACTGTATATCATATGGTAGATGACTTAAGATAAAGCACAGACTTAAAGCGTTATAACACTTAGTTTTCTTTATTCAAGGATGAATAATATGTCGTCATATCAAGGATGAAAAAGAACGATAACAATCAATTTCAAATAATAATAATAGGAGAGATACGTGCAAGAAATCGTTGATATGCTTAATGGCTTCATTTGGAGTCCCGCATTAATTTACTTATGTTTAGGAACAGGGTTATTTTTTACCATCCTAACGAGATTTGTCCAAATACGTCAATTTAAAGAAATGTTTCGCTTATTGCTTTCAGGCAAAAGTTCGGAAAAAGGTATTTCTTCATTTCAAGCTTTAGCCGTTTCGTTGTCAGGCCGTGTCGGTACAGGTAATATTGCCGGTGTTGCTGCCGCCATAGGTTTTGGTGGCCCAGGTGCTGTTTTTTGGATGTGGGTAGTTGCTTTTTTTGGCGCTGCTACCGCTTATATTGAATCAACTAACGCACAAATTTATAAAGAAGAAGAAGATGGTGTTTATCGTGGTGGCCCAGCTTACTACATTGAAAAAGCTATGGGACAAAAGTGGTATGCCTGGATCTTTGCTATTGCCACTATAATTGCCTGTGGTATTTTATTACCCGTTGTTCAGTCAAATGGTATAGGTGCGTCACTGGTTAATGTTTTTGGTACTGGCGGTAACGTCTCTTCATTTTTAGGTGATCTTCCATTAACTAAAGTCTATGCAGCAACCTTTGTCGTGCTAATCCTTGGATTTATTATTTTTGGTGGTGTTAAACGTATTGCTAACTTCACCCAGATTGTTGTGCCATTTATGGCATTAGCCTATATCATTATCGCTTGCGTTATTATAGCTATGCATATTGAACTGCTACCTGGAATTTTCATGTCAATAATCTATGACGCTTTCACGCCTATGGCTGGTTTTGGTGCGGCGATAGGTTGGGGAGTTAAACGTGGTGTTTACTCAAATGAAGCAGGCCAGGGTACTGGGCCGCATGCAGCAGCTGCTGCCGAAGTTGATCACCCTGCACAACAAGGGTTAGTCCAAGCATTTTCTGTTTATATTGATACCTTATTTGTTTGTTCTGCTACTGCTTTTATGATTTTAATTACTCAGGCTTACAATGTTATGCCAGAAGGAAGTAGCGTGTTTATTATTCAAAACCTTGCTTCAGATGTTGTTATTAATGGCCCTGCATTTACCCAAATTGCCGTAGACAGTGTCTTGACCGGTTTTGGTAAGCCCTTTATTGCGGTTGCTTTATTCTTCTTTGCTTTTACTACGGTACTTGCCTATTACTTTATCGCAGAAAATAATGTTTCTTATATCAATCGAACCATTAAAATTCCTGCGTTAAGATTCTTATTAAAAGTCACTATCATGTCAGCTGTTTTTTACGGAACGGTTGCTCAACCAAGTGCAGCTTGGGGGATGGGTGATGTGGGCGTAGGTATAATGGCTTGGTTAAATATTATTGGGATTTTGATTATTTTCTTTATGTCAAAACCAGCAATTAAGGCGCTGCATGATTATGAACGTCAACAAAAAGAAGGGGTTGAAAAGTACACTTTTGATCCGCTCAAATTGGGCATTAAAAATGCGGACTTCTGGGAACAACGTATAGAACAACAGCGCTTAGAAACCCACAATGATAATTTGGTACAAAAGTAGTCTTATTAAAGTTATTTTCAACTTTTTATCGAAAAAACGCCCATAAGGGCGTTTTTTTTTGTAAAATACCACACATCTTAAAATGAGTGAGAATGTTTAATTAATGGCTGTCATAAACTGTCCAAGTTGTAATAAAAAAATATCTGATAAAGCTAATTCTTGTAGCCATTGCCAATTAGATTTAGCCAATTTAGATAAAGATAAAATACAATCATTATCAAAAGTAAATTTTGTCCAAAAACATCAACGTTTAATGAATCACTCATTTATTGCCATGTTGTTATTTTGTGGTGGTTTCCTCTTTTTCTGGCAATATGCTAGTTCAGGTACATGGCAATATATAGCCGCGGTGGCAAGTACGGTCGCAGGTTTTGTGCTTTACCTTATTACACGCATCCGCTTATTATTTTTAAAAAGAAGTAAATAAATTATGGAATTACTATCCTTAGTCGACAACATGAATGAAGAAATGTACCTTCGATTAAAGTGTGCTGCAGAAACCGGTAAATGGCCTGAAGGCACTGATGTTGCACAAGAGCAAAGAGAGTCTGCTCTACAAATTACCATGGCTTATCAGGCTCGTCACTTAAACTCAGATCAAATCTTATCTATTGGCGCCGACGGTGAAATAGTCAATAAATCTAAAAGTGTGTTAAGAAATGAGTTAAAACAAGCCACAAAGCAAACAACTGACACTACATTAGATCCCAATAACATCGCTAGGTTCTCAAATTTATGATTTTTTCCAAATTTTTTAAAGCAAAATGGCAACACAAAGATAGTAATATACGTTTAATGGCTATTAACGATGAATTATCAGTAACAACAGCTGATCACCTTAACGTTTTGCAGCAATTATTGGCAAATGATGACAATGAGTTCGTACGCCGTGCCGTGCTGTTAAAAATTAACACCTTCGAGCAATGGTTATCGAGTAGCAGCGAGAATTCAAATCCTAAAATTAAAGATTATGCGCATCAACAACTTGTAAAAATGATGCACGGCAAACATGATATTATTTTAACGGATCAGCAAAAACAAGTATTCTTAACTGACGATAAATACCACAAATTATTAGAGCCTTGGCTACACAGCGAAACCGATACCAGCACTATTATTTCGTTATTTGAAAAAATCAATAAACCACATCTTAGTCATACCTTATTTATAGAAAAACAAAATGATCAATTTCAACAATATTTAATTAACCAAACCGACGATCTTGCATTATTGGCAAAATTTAGTAAAAAAGCTGTTAATACTCGTATTGCTGATTTGATAGTAAGCAAAGTAAGTGCGTTGAAAGACCTTACTGAAAAACCAATAAAACTAACGAAGAATATTCAACTAATCTTAGCTAAATTATTAGCGCTCAAAGATATTATTGAGTACAGTAAATATCTTGATAAAAAGGTGGAATTACAACAAGAGTGGCTCAATGCTCAAACTGAATTTACTTGTTTAGATTCGCTACAAGTTTCACTGTTTACTAATAGATTTAACGAAATTAATGAACAATTAGATAAAATATTTCTTGTCAAAAAAGAAAACTATCAACAACAACTTATTGAACAGCAATTAATTAGTGAAAAGCAGGCGGCTAAATCTGAGTTTGATTTAACACTCACTGAGCTAGATCACGCATTAACCAACAGTATTTTTGAAAACACTACATTAGATGAGGGGTTGTTTACCAATCAGTTGGCCATGCTAACAACTCAAGTTAATGCTTCAGTGCTAACTGAAAAAGAAAAATCTAATTATTCTTCGCTAATAAAACAACACGCATTAAAGTTAACTCAGTTACCTGCTATCGCAATATCGGTTAGTGAAGCAACAAGTTTAATATCAAAGATTTCACAATTATCTATTCCAACATCTTTAAGTCAATACAGTGAGAGACAACCTATATTCAATGACTGGCTTAACAGTTGGCAAGAAATTGAAAAAAAAACCAGAGGAATCATACCTGATTCAATAAAAAGTGCCTATCGTGAAATCCGCAATGAATGGCAGAAAGGTTTAGCACCATTTTCACAACAGCAAAAACAACTATTTAGTCAAACACAAAAGAAGCTCAATGATTTAAAACGATTGTTGGCAACAGGTAAGTACAATGCCTCATTTGGTTTATTTAAAGCAATAGAAAGAAGCCACATAAATTTATCCTCTAGCCAGCAGCAAAAAATTGAAAAAGATTTTGATACAGTAAGTAAAAAAATCACTGAGTTAAGTGATTGGGAACATTATATAGCGACACCGCGTAAACAAAAGATGTTAGATGATATTAATGTCATCGTTGCTTGCCCCCTTGATAATCCCAATGATCAAGCGAGCAAGGTTAAAGAATTTAGGAAAGCTTGGAATTTACTTGGTCATGCGGATGATGAATTAGACAAACCATTAAATGAGGCATTTAACCTAGCGTGCGAACAAGCATTTGCTCCTTGTCGTCTATTTTTTGGTGAACAAGAAAAATTGCGAGAAAAGCATCTTGCTACCCGACTTTTAATTATCGAACAGGCTAAAGAATTATCGCTATCAATTAGTAATAATGATACTAGTCAACTCGATTTTAAAGTAATCGATGGCCAATTAAACAAACTGAATCAAGCATGGTCTGAATCAGGAGAGGTAGACCGTCAGAAATATAACGCTTTACAGTATCAATTCACTGATAATTTAGCACCAATCAAAATTATTATTAATGACTTTCATCAACAAAATATTAGTTTGAAAAATGCGTTAATTAATAAAGTAAAGTTAGAGATCGAAAACGAAGATATTAATATTGCTATCGAAAACACCAAAAAATTTCAAAACCAATGGCGGGAACTTGGTTTTGCCGGCCCGAGACAAGATAATAAACTTTGGCAAAATTTTAGAAAAGCCAATGATGAGTTATTTAAAAAGCGTGATCTCCTAAAAGTAAATGTAAAGGAACAGCAATCTAATCAGAAGTTAGCTTTTGAACAAGAATTTGAGACGATGAAAAACCAGTTTTCATCAAAATTGGATAAAAATGAGTTACAAACCATTAAGCAACAGGCTCTGGACTTACAACAAACAGTAATTAATATAAAGCCGGTCATCAAGTCCATTATTTTGTCGGTTGATCGTTTTATTATTGAAATAAATGATCAACTTAAAGCGCTTGGTTTAGTTCGAGAAAAGCTAATTTGGGTTAACATTTTTTCAGTAATTCAAAATGTTGCTAATAACAACATCAGTAAAGCCACTATTTATGAGTCAGCAGAGTATTTAATGCTTTCACCAGCGTGGCGTAAAATGCTTATAGAAGAAATTTTTGCCGCTTCGGTTAATGCAAATATCGACCATAATAGACAATTAAAAACGTTAGAGTTAGAAATCCTAGCGGGTCTAGACTCACCGAAAGAGTTTGCTCAACAACGTATGCAAATTCAAGTTAAGTTAATGCAAGATAAAATGACTACAGGGGCTGGTATTAATTTAGAACAGAGTTTTAATGAATGGCTTTCTCAAGGAGCTATATCAAAAGATGACTTACCTTTAATATTAAGAGTGAAACCTATATTTTGTCATTAGAAAAAATAAGAGGAGCTTCGCTATACTTGCTAAGTTCCTCTTAGTTCATAATATTCTCATTACTAGGCCGTTAGTTCACCACATAAATCTTTTTGCATTAACGTTCGAATAGTGTCAACTTCAATATTTTGACTAAGTAAAAAATGTAACTTAGCCAAGGTTGCTTCCAACGTCATATCCTTAGCACCTATGACTCCACAATCATTTAGTGCAGATCCCGTAGCGTAACCCCCCATATTTACAGTACCTTTTAAACATTGGCTACTATTGATAACGATAATACCTTGTCGATGCGCTTTAGCTAAGCAGTTAAGTAAATCAGGATCTTGAGGCGCATTACCAACACCATAACTTCTTATAATTAATGCCTTTACTGGTTGCCTGATAACATTTTCAATTAATAGACTACTGATACCTGGGTATAGATGAATCACACCTATCGGTTGTGGTGTGATTTTTTGTAAGACTACCTCAGTATGTGGTTTTTCTTCAATATTACCTGCTATTAACCGTATATTTATCGCTGTCTCTAGCAGTGGTTGAATATTGGGAGAATCAAAAGCATCAAAGCCATCAGCATAAACTTTGCTGCATCGATTTCCCCGATAGAGCTTATTATTAAAAAACAAACCCACTTCACATATAGGGTAGTTTGCTGCGACATATAAAGCGTTCAGTAAATTAACTTGCCCATCTGAGCGTAATTGACTAAGAGGGATTTGTGAGCCAGTGACTATGATAGGCTTGGACAGGTTTTTAAACATAAATGATAATGCTGAGCTAGTATAAGCCATAGTATCTGTTCCGTGCAGAACAACAAAACCATCATACTCATTATAATTTTTCATAATATCATCAGCGATCCGTTGCCAATCACTCGGTGCCATATTTGCTGAATCTATTAATGGGGTATACTCATTAAGAGTAAAGTCTGGCATTTCGCTGCGATGAAAGTCTGGGATTTTATTAATTGCATCGGTTAAATGTCCTTTTACAGGGATATAACCTTGAGTACTGGTTTTCATACCAATAGTGCCACCGGTGTACGCTATATATATTCGTTTTTTCATATGTATCTATTCATTTTTTTTTAAAGGTAAAGTCACAATAAGAAAGTTTATTATTTTCTCTATAACAAATTAATGCGTAATTTAAGTTAAACCTAATTTATCTCACAAGCCATACATAAAACATAAATCCCCTGAGGGTCATTAAATTGCTTAAGTGCATTAAGTTTATTATTCATAACAGTAATAAATTGAGTTAAATGATCTTTAGAAATGACAGCTTCTGACTCATTAGTCAAACTCAGTAACTGTGATGTTGAGCCTAATAAGTTTTGCAGCAGTTTATCTTTAGCAGAAGATTCTTTTTCAATTAATAACGTATCATATATATCGAGTTCAGCTAATTGTGCAGCGGCAATTATCGCATCTGTAATGTCACCAAGTTCATCGACCAGACCTAATTCTTTTGCTTTTAAACCGGACCATACACGGCCCTGAGCAATAGCGTCTACTTGGGCTAATGTCATGTCTCTGTTTTTCGCGACTAAGGTTATAAAGTCTTGGTAACCACGTTCAACATTTAATTGAAATAACTTCGACATACCAGATGATAAAGGTCGTGTTGGCCCAAAACCAGCAATGTCGGTGGTTGAAACACCATCAGTAGAAACACCTAATTTCTTTAATGAATTTTCAAAGGTCATCATTAAACCATAAATACCAATTGAGCCTGTAATTGTTGTTGGTGAAGCGAAAATTTTATCAGCTGGCGCTGATATCCAATACCCTCCTGAAGCAGCATATGTTCCCATCGATACGACTACAGGTTTACCAGAAGCTTTAAGTAAATCAATTTCACGACGAATAACTTCAGATGCATATGCACTACCGCCCGGACTATCAACACGTAAAACAACCGCTTTTACTTTATTATTTTCCCTTGCTTGTCGTAGTAATTTTGACGTACTTGCGCCACCAATAGTGCCAGCTTTTTGATGACCATTTAATATAGTGCCTTTAGCAACTATGATCGCTACTTTGTCAGAACTGGGATCGATAATTGGATAAGGAGAGGTAATCGTTGATAAATAATTCTTAAAACTAATATGATTATAACTCTCACCACTATCATTTTTACCGACTAGTTCAATTAAGTCTGAACGCATCTCAGCTTGAGTTTTTAACTGGTCAACCCACTGGTTATCAAGAGCGTACTGAGCAAAGTTACTATTAGCCGATTCAAATTTATTAATAAGGGTATCAATGTCTTCATCAAAATTTTCAATACCAAAGCCTCTTTGCGCTGCCACATCTATTTTATATTGTCCCCATAGATCATTTAACCAAACTTTATTAGCTGCTTTTGCTTCTGCCGACATATCATCACGCATATAAGGTTCAACAGCAGATTTATAGGTACCTACTCGAAAAATATGCTGGCTTATTTCCAGTTTGTCTAAAGCGGATTTAAAATACATTTGATAACGGCCGTATCCATCAAGAATCATCCACCCTTTAGGATCGAGCCAAATATCATTGGCAAAACTGGCAAGATAATATTGGTCTTGTGTAAATTGTTCACCCATGGCAATAATTTTTTTACCTGAAGCTTTAAAATTTCCAAGGGCTTTGGCAATATCTCTTAATTTTGTTAAACCTGCTTGATTTAAATTTTGTAGCTGTAAAACCAATATTGAAATACGAACATCGTCTTTAGCTTTGTTGATTACATCGATGACATCACTGAGTAGAACTTCAGGGCGTTTATCATCGTTATTAAGCGCCTCGTTTAAAAAGGCATTCATGGGATCTACTTCACGTTTTTGTTCAACAATATCACCACTGATATTGAGTACTAACGCTGCTTTAGCCGGTACCACTATGTCACTTTCATTACTGGTGATAGCGATAAAGAGGACTGAGACCAAAGAGAAAAAAACGATATTAATAATAATTTTTCTAGTGGTATTTAAAAACTTAAAAATTTTACTGCTAATACGTCTAAAAAGGCTAGAGTTGTTGTTCATAGTGTCATCACAAAAATATTTTTATATAATGATGCTATGCTACTTAATCTTTAACCGCTTAAGTAGTTAAAATTGTAACTATTTACGTATTTGACCGTTGTTTTTATATTTAACCGATTTAAAATCGTCTTACTATTAATTACGCGTCTAAACAAAATACAATCTAACAAAGAGAAACTAATGATGGATAGCCTTGAGTTATTGTTAACACGCCAGTCTAATGCGTATTTAACTGAACCTTCCCCAAATAACCATGATATTGACCTTATTTTAAAAGCGGGGATGAGAGTACCTGATCATGGAGGATTGATGCCTTGGCAGTTTTTAATTGTTGCTGAGCAAGGCTTACAAAAGCTTAGTGATATATTTGCAGCAACAGTGGATGATAACGATGAAAAACAACTCATTAAAATTAAAAAGAAACCGTTTCGTGCCCCGATGATTATTGTCGTTTCTACTGTATATAAGTCACATGAGAAAGTCCCCAAACAAGAACAGCTTATTACCGCAGGTTGCTGTACACAAGCTATGCAGATGGCGGCATTTTCATTAGGCTATGGTGCGGTGTGGCGAACAGGTTCTTTTGCTTATCATCAGGAGGTAAAAAAAGGCTTATCAATTGAGTCACATGAAGATATTGTCGGTTTTTTATATCTCGGTACCCCGAGTAAAGACGTAAAGCTTAAAGAAACAAAGTTTCATCAGGATAAAGTGACTTACTTATAAGTATTCACTATATTTATAAGAAATGCGTTTTTTAGCGAACATAAAAAACCGCCATCAGAAAATATCTGATGGCGGTTTTTATACCTTACCTTTTAATTATTAGTTAAAAAGTAGCGTTATTTGGCGTTCTTGGGAAGGGAATAACATCACGAACATTCTGCATACCTGTAGCGTAAGCAACTAATCGTTCAAATCCTAAACCAAAACCTGAATGCGGCACTGTGCCATAACGACGTAGATCACGATACCAACTATAATCTGCAATATCTAAATTCATTTCAGCTAATCGAGCATCAAGTACATCAAGACGTTCTTCACGTTGACTACCACCAATGATTTCACCAATACCGGGGGCTAATATATCCATAGCAGCGACGGTTTTGCCATCATCATTTAAGCGCATATAAAAAGATTTAATATCTTTAGGATAGTTTTGTAAAACTACCGGACCATTAAAATGTTCTTCTGCAAGATAACGCTCATGCTCTGAGTTTAAGTCAACTCCCCAAGAAACTGGATTTTGGAATTTTTTATCACAATTCTCTAAAATAGTAATAGCATCAGTATAATCAAGACGGACAAAGTCATTATTAATCACTGAATTTAAACGCTCGATAACAGTTTTATCAACACGTTGTTGGAAAAAGGCCATATCGTCGCTACGCTCTTCTAATAACGCTGCGAAAACGTATTTCAACATCTCTTCGGCTAAATCGGCAGCATCAGAAAGGTTGGCAAAAGCAATTTCAGGCTCTATCATCCAGAACTCAGCTAAATGGCGGCTAGTATTTGAATTTTCTGCGCGGAAAGTAGGGCCAAAGGTGTACACTTTTGACAATGCACAACAGTATGTTTCAACATTTAATTGGCCTGATACCGTTAAGAAAGTCTCTTTACCAAAAAAATCTTTTTCATAATCAACTTTGCCTTGATCAGTTTTTGGCAAATTCTCCATATCTAAAGTACTAACACGGAACATTTCACCCGCTCCTTCGCAATCACTACCCGTTATAAGAGGTGTGCTGATCCAGAAATAACCTTTACTGTGTAAAAAACGATGCACAGCTTGTGCTAATGAATTTCTAACGCGTGTTACAGCACCACCAATATTGGTACGTGCACGTAAATGAGCATGTTCGCGTAAATATTCAATGCTATGACGCTTTGCTGCCATAGGGTAAGTATCTGGGTCTTCAACTAAACCGAGTACTTCAACGGATGTTGCTTGTATTTCAAACGACTGGCCTTGACCTGGCGATTCAACTAAAATGCCAGTAACTTTTACCGCACTACCTGTGGTGAGTTTTAAAACATCTTGTTGATAATTATTGAGATCACTATTAACAATAGCTTGGATAGCATCAAAACATGAGCCATCATGAATAGCTAAAAATGAGATGCCTGCTTTAGAATCTCGACGAGTACGTACCCAACCATGAACTGTAATTGGCTCGTTGACAGAGTATTGTCCTGATAATACATCAGTAATTGCTATAACTGACATTGATAACCTCTTTGCTAAATCAAATAACGCTTTGCTGTTAGCATTGCTATTATATGGAAATATATTGAAAAAATTTTTGATATGTTACAGTGACTATAAAGCCAATACAACAAAGTTTGACACCAAACACTCAACTTAAAGGCTTGGGTGTCTTAAAGTGTATTAATCTGTCGTATTGATTTATATTTAATGGTACGGCTTTAGCATTAATCACTTTAAAGGTTGAAACAGTCATCCTCATCAAGTACCGTTTTGATTGCTAAAATCAACTGTTCTAGTTGCTCATTCGTGGTGATAAATGGCGGCATTATATAGATAAGTTTGCCAAAAGGTCTAATCCAAACACCTAACTCAACGAAGCGCTGTTGTATTATTGACATATTAACTGCTTGTTTTGTTTCAACAGCGCCAATCGCCCCTAATATTCTCACATCATGTACTCGCGAGTGTGTTATTAGCTGAGACAGATTACCTTTTAAATAGTGCTCAATGTTTAAGACGTTTTTTTGCCATTCATTACTTGCTAACAAATCTAAGCTTGCATTGGCAACAGCGCAAGCCAGTGCATTTCCCATAAACGTAGGGCCGTGCATAAAACAGCCGGCTTCACCTTCACTTATCGTCGTAGCAATATCAACGGAACATAAAGTGGCAGCTAGAGATAAGTAACCACCGGTTAGGGCTTTGCCTACACACATAATATCGGGTGAGATATCAGCCCATTCGCAAGCAAACATTTTACCGGTTCGGCCAAAACCTGTGGCAATCTCATCAGCTATAAATAAAACGTCATATTTTTTGCAAAGTCTATGACAAGCTTTTAAGTATTCAGGGTGATAAATACGAATACCGCCAGCGCCCTGAACAATAGGCTCTATTATAAAAGCCGCGAGGTCTTGATGGTGTTCTTTAAACATTGCTTCAAGTACAACAATTTCTTTTTCACCTTGTTCTTCAGCAAACCAGTCTTGATGAAACTTGACTTGAGGGGCTGGTGCAAAATGATTTTTAAACAGTAACTCTTCAAATATTTGGTGCATACCATTAACGGGATCACAAACAGACATAGCGGCAAATGTATCGCCATGATAACCATTACGAACGGTGAGTAATTTATGCTTGCGCTTTATCCCTTTACTTGCCCAGTACTGAATCGCCATTTTAATAGCAACTTCGACAGCGACAGAGCCGCTATCAGAAATAAATACTCGCTCTAGGGTTTTTGGCGTTATTTCAATAAGTTTCTTTACCAAATTTATTACGGGTTCATGCGTCAAACCACCAAACATGATATGAGAAAAATCATTGCTTTGCTCAATTAAGGCATTATTTAGTGCAGGATGATTATAACCGTGTATAACACACCACCACGAAGACATCCCGTCGATAAGATCTTCTCCGGAAGCTAAAGTGATTTTTACCCCTTTAGCCGACTTAACCAAGTAAGAGGGAAGTGGCGTTGACATTGAGGTATAAGGGTGCCAAATATTTTGACGATCAAAATTGAGTAATTCTTGTTGTTGGTTTGTATGTTTATTAATCATATGTAAATCAATTACTATTTTAAATGTTGACATCAAGCTATAGCCCGCTAGACTAACCGTTTAATTATTAAGATGCAATTGAGATTTACTATGTCAGCAAATTCAAAAAACACCATTTCAAACAATTTTCCAGAAACTAATACCCAAGTACGCCATAACTGGAAAATTTCTGAAGTACAGGCATTATTTGACTTACCTTTTAATGACTTAATGTTTCAAGCTCAATCTATTCATCGTCAACATTTCAATCCAAATGAAGTGCAGGTAAGTACTTTATTATCAATAAAAACAGGCGCTTGCCCTGAAGACTGTAAGTATTGTTCACAAAGCGCACGTAACAAGACTGATCTTGAAACCGAAAAATTATTAGAAGTTGATAATGTATTAGCGACAGCAAAAGCGGCTAAAGAACAGGGTTCTACTCGTTTTTGTATGGGAGCCGCATGGCGTAACCCAAAGGCACGTGATATGCCATATGTTGTTGAAATGGTTAAGGGTGTAAAAGCGTTGGGTTTAGAAACTTGTATGACTTTAGGTATGTTGTCGGCGGACCAAGCAGTCGAATTGCAAAGTGCAGGTTTAGATTACTATAACCATAACCTGGATACCTCACCTGAGCATTACAATCAAATTATTACAACTCGTACCTATCAAGACCGTTTAGATACCATAGGGAATGTTCGCAGTTCAGGGATGAAAGTTTGTAGTGGCGGTATTGTCGGTCTTGGTGAACAGTCTAAAGATAGGGCATCACTTTTAGCCCAACTTGCTAACTTATCGCCACAACCAGAAAGCGTACCAATTAATATGCTGGTTAAAATAGAAGGGACTCCACTATCAGATGTTGATGATTTAGAGAGTTTTGATTTTATTCGGTGTATCGCTGTTGCTCGATTAATGATGCCAAAAAGCCACGTTCGCTTATCAGCAGGTCGCTCAGCAATGAATGAGCAAATGCAGGCCATGTGTTTTTTAGCAGGCGCCAACTCTATCTTTTATGGCTGTAAATTATTGACTGCTGAGAATCCAGAAACCAATCAAGATATCGCTCTATTTAAAAAACTTGGTATTAATACTGAAACGATAGACTCACCTGACGAGCACAAAGAGTCTAATACTATTCGTACCGCACTGATTAATGAAGAAAACAAAGACTTATTTTACGATGCCAATGTTTAATTCCCTTAAAAGATAAAATAACTATTTATATGTCATTCGAATTTATACCTCAGCAACTTAGACAACAGCATGAACAATTACGTTTTCGACAACGTATTTGTCATCAAGGACAAGCGGGGCATTCGAATGGCCATAAAATTTTAATTGATGGCAAAGAATACCTTAATTTTTCATCAAACGACTATCTGGGGTTAAATAAGCACCCGCTAATTAATAAAGCGATGCAAGAAGGTATAGACAAATTTGGTTTAAGTGCCAGTGCATCTAATTTAGTCACTGGTTTTAGTTATGCTCATCAAACGTTAGAAAATCAAATTTGCCAATGGCTAAACAAGCCTCGTTGTTTATTATTCAGCAGTGGGTTTTCCGCCAATTCAGGTGTTTTGCAAGCATTAGGTCAACCTTCAACGACAATTTTGTTAGATAAGCTCAGTCATGCTTCGTTAATTGAGGGGGCTTTTTCTAGTAAAGCTCAAGTTAAACGTTTTAAACATAATAATATTAAACACCTTAATGTTTTAATGGATGCTCTCAAAAATGAAACACATACTAGATTAACTGCCGATATTAATCCTAGGGATCACATTATAGTCTCGGAGGGCGTTTTTAGTATGGATGGTGATCAGGCGCCATTAGATCAATTATCTAGGGTAGCTGCTCACAATGATGCTAAATTATTTATTGACGATGCCCATAGTATTGGTGTCATTGGTAAACACGGTGAAGGGAGTAGCTCTTTGGCAGATATTGATATTGTTATGGCAACTTTTGGTAAGGCTATCGCAAGCAGTGGTGCTTTCGTTGCTTGTGAAGAAGATGTTTTTGAATATTTAGTTAACTTTTCTAAACACTATATTTATTCAACCGCAATATCACCTGCACTTGCTTGGGCAACAAATAAAAGTATCCAGTTGATTCAAACTGAGCATTGGCGACGAGAAAAGATTGCTGAACTAAGTGATCAATTTTGTAAGTTGTTATCTCCAAGTATAGAATTGACCCCAACACAGTCATCTATTCATGGCTTAATTATGGGTAATGAAGAAAAAACATTATTAGCCAGTAGAAAATTAAAAGAGAAAGGGCTATGGGTGACAGCTATAAGGCCACCAACGGTTCCTGTCAACAGCTCTAGGTTACGTGTTACCATTTGCGCAAGCCATAATACAAATGATATCATATATTTAGCGAAAACAATTAATGAGACTTTGTCTTGAAGTTATCAATAGAAAATTTAGAAACCACCAGAAAAAAAATTGCTAAATCATTTGGATCCGCCAGTCATTCTTACGATACATCGGCTAGATTACAGCGTTTTAGTGGTAAAAAATTAATGCCATGGTTACCTGAACAGGACAACTTAACCGTTCTAGATTTAGGGTGTGGAACCGGTTTTTTCACTGATTTACTCAGCGGTCATTACCAAACGGTTATTGGTTTAGACATCTCAATTAAGATGTTAAATTACGCCAAAGAAAAAAAATCAGCCAATATTACCTGGCTTAAGGGCGATGCACATAAATTACCCCTGCAAGATGAAAGTATAGATTTTATCTACTCTAATTTAGTCATCCAATGGTGTGATCCCTTAAATCTTGTGATTAAAGAAGTCTGTCGGGTTTTAAAACCGGGTGGTTTATTTATTTTCACCACACTGGTTGATGGCACTTTACATGAGTTAAAGTCATCTTGGGGTAAGGTAGATAATGATGTGCATGTCATTGATTTTATGACTGAGTCAGAATTAAATAAATTATTTAACTCGCCAAAGTGTGAAATGCTAGAACATAAATGCCAAGATATTGTCCTTGAATATGAAAATGTTACACACCTAGCCAGAGAATTAAAGGGCTTAGGGGCTAATATCGTCCCTAGTCAGAAAAATAGAGGTCTTGCCGGTAAAGATAAATGGTTAAAAATGACAGACGCTTATCGAGAGTTTCTTGAACCCAGTGGTATTTACCCTGCCACTTATCGTGTTTACTCCGCTAAAGTGGTAAAACTCGATGTTTAATTATTTTATTACCGCGACAGATACGGATGCGGGAAAAACCTATGTTGCTTGTGCATTAGTTAGGGCATTAGTTAAAAGATCATATAAAGTAACCGTATACAAACCTATATCAGCGGGTTGTCAACTTGAAAACGGTCAGTTAGTTAATGAAGATGCAAAACTATTATCCTTAGAAGCTAATTGTCTTCAAAGCATAACGAATATAAATCCTATTGCCTTTAAAGAGGCCATTGCTCCTCATATTGCTGCCAATAAAACACAAAATTCAATTAGTTTATCAAAAATTGATCAAGGTTTTAAAAAGGTATTAAGTATAAATGCGGATATTAATATTGTTGAAGGCGCTGGTGGATGGCGACTTCCCTTAGGCGGGGGGCATTATTTATCTGACTTTGTAATGCAAGCTAACCTCAACGTGATATTAGTGGTTAATATGAAATTAGGTTGTTTAAACCATGCAATATTGACCTATGAAAGTATCATTAACGATGGTTTATCTTGTGTCGCTTGGGTGGCAAACTGCCCAACAGAGATGCCTTATCTAACAGAAAATATTAGTGAACTCACAAAACTACTACCGATACCACTGCTTGCTACTTTATCTCATAGTAATAATTTAACCAAAGCCGCCAATAACTTTAATCTTTCACTTTTAGAAACCGTTAGATAAGTTAGTTTTACTCATATTTTATTCTAAAAGATAATCTAAATTTGATTGGCTATTGATGATATGTTTTTCCCCTGCTATAAAAATATAACCCTCATCAGACCCCATTAAACGTAAACGTTGTTGACCATTTTCGTTGCTTACCTTCAATCCAGTACCCTCAACGATAGCAACAATAGGTATGTTTTGATTTAACACCATAAATTCAGCTAAACGTTGAGCGCGGGTTTCTCCGTTGTAACCCTCTGGATTATAGTCTGTGTAATGTGGGTTTAATTGAAAGTTAACTAGCTTTAGCGCATCAAAACTTTTGGGTTCTATGATCGGCATATCATTAGTTGTCCGAATAGAATCGCCTGCAACGTTTGAACCCGCACTCCAACCAATATAAGGCGTTCCATTTTCTACCGCCGATGTAATAGCCGTTACTAAGTTGTTTTCATAAAGCTGATGTAACAAGTGAAAAGTATTTCCACCACCTACGGCAATTGATTTTGCTGACTTAATGGCGGCAATCTTATCTACGCATTGGTGTATACCCGTCACTTTAATTCTTAAGGGCTCCAAGGCCTTTTGAACCTTCGCAGTATAATCATCATAATTGATTGTCACTCCAGCATATGGAATAAACAATAACTCAGTAATATCCGTTAAGTGGCTTTTAATCATTGGTAGGGCGTGAGTTAAAAATTGAGTATCTTTGACCATAGAACTACTGAGTAATAATAAATTTTTGTTGTTCATTCTTCACCTGTTATTGCATTAAAAGTTAATCATCTTATTTATATTTAAGGTATGAAGCATTACTTACTCTTACCAACTTAATCGTTAAAAATAATCGTTAAGTCCTGCTATTTACTTAACTCAATCATACAGGCCTGTGCAATAAAACCAGAGCGTGTTTTATAGAACTCCGATTTATTAACCTTGTCATCAATTTGTTTAATTAACAACTCAGGCAGGGTGACATTTATTTTATGACTTTTACCTAAGTAAGGCGTTATATCAATATCAACCACCGCCCAAATTACATTGGGATAATTTTTTTGATGAGTCGCTATTGCTGTTGCATTTGGAATCGCTTCTGAGTACTCAGTGAGAATAGTTAAATGTTCTTTAATTGTTTGATTTATTTTTTCTAAAGCAGAGTCAATTGATATTGACTCTGTTTGACAGCCCGGTAGATCGGGCACTAAAACTTTATACTTAACACCATCCGTTAAGGGTGTTATTGCGATGGGGTATTTCATTGCGATTACTTTCTAATGAGTGATTACAATACTGTAACCCTAATAACCCTGCACTGCAATGCCTAAGTAACCCTGGCAACCCTTGCAATAGGGGCTTTAATAACTCCGGCAACCCCAATTGATTATAGGTGTGAATACTTACCAACTAGTTAAGTCAATATTAATAATGGAGGTAATAGATAAGAGAATTTTATTAAGGTTTTAGTGAGCGGATAATTCTGTGCTAACTAATTACATTTAGTAACGATATACAGTCAAGTTTAGGGATTTATTGAGCAACAAATTTAGGGTGGAGAGAGTGACAAATGTTATTAACAATAGAAAAAAGCGACTACAAAGGCAGTCCTTTGTGGTCGCTAAATCGATCAGCATATAACTATTAATATTTATATTTTGTCATCAGTGTTATTAATATCTGAGTTAGCCTCATCATCAATATCGAGATTTACCTCTGCAGTTGTAGGTGGCCAATCAGCAAAAGGGAAGGGGTATATTTCAGAATTTATCGTTAAAAATTGATTAATCTGATAAAGGTAATTATTCAAGGATTGTCCAAATTTCACTAAAGGAAAGTTCGGTTTTTCGGTAAATAATAATGAGATAAATTGAAACAATGAAATCATAGTGATAATGAAACGAACAAAACCGGCGATAAAGCCAAACAACAACATAGCTAAACCTCGTTTCCACACATTAGTATTTTGCCAAGCCTTGTTATTAATTATCTTTTCTTCATTCATAATTGTTCTCCTTTAATGTTTTAATAAGTAAATCAGTTAATTTAATTTTTTTAAATTTTGCAAGTGTAATGCCAGATATGCATCTTACTGATTTTATTGGTATTTAAAATCTTATTGCTTCAGTAATTGTGATAAAAACCAAATTTTGATGACATTAACTAAAATTTATTTAACTTTATTGTATAACGATACGTATTACACTAGTGAAATTACTCTTAAAGGCACAAATTATATGAATAACTTTAAAAAATTTTTAATTATTACCTTAGCAACTTTATGTTCAACGGTCTCTGCTACAGAGCTAAACGTAGGAGATAAGGCCCCTGATTTTAATTTACAGGCCACCGATGGTAAGTTTTATAAACTTAGTAATTACTTAGGCAAACAAACCGTAGTACTTGCTTGGTATCCAATGGCTAATACCCGAGGATGTACTTTTGAGTGTAAGTCACTTGTAGAAAAAGGCCATTTAATTAGAAAATATAATGTCAGTTATGTCATGGCCAGTGTTGACCCATTAGCAGATAATATTGATTTTGCTAAAAACACGGGAGCGGACTTTCCAATGTTGAGTGACCCAAGTAAGCAAGCAGCAAAAGCTTATGATGTATTAGGTCTTTTTAAAGTTGCTAACCGAGTGACTTTTTATATATCAAAAGAAGGAACAATTTTACATATTGATGACAATATCTCACCTAAAACAGCCGCTGAAGATATTGTTAAGCAACTTGAATTACTGGCTATTGATAAAGTAACCTAACGTCAGACAAGAATGGCAAAGCCCAATAAAAAAGCCCCAAATAAGACTGTTGATATATATTGTAAGCGTTGCAATAGTCAACTTTTTAAATATCAAAAAGCAGGTAAAGGGGCTTTAATAAAATGCTTCAAAGAGCGCATTAGCCAAGATTACACGACTGCCTTATGTACCTGTCCTACTTGTGACAAAGTTTTCGCTCGAGAAACTGTTATTCGAGGGACTCCCGCACTTAAAATGATAGGTGGCAAGGTGTGGTTTAAGTAATGTTTATTGTGGTTTAATCGTTTTAAAGCAATTCAATTGAACTCAGCCGTTATTTCCCCATTCATTACAGCAGCTAATCACCCTGGTTACGTACAATACAAGGATTGCCGATTTCAATTTATTCTTTGATTAGTCGGTTGGGATAATTGTATTGATTAATGTGTTTTAAATTAATATCAACGCTTGATATAATATAATTATATTCAGCATTACTATTTGAACGCTATGCCAACCACACATCCTATTGCGCAACTTGGTCATCCTATATTAAGAGCCATAGCTAAACCTATTGACGACATATTGTCCTCTGAGGTTCAGCTGCTTATCGATGATATGATGCAAACAGTAGAAAATGCTGGCGGGGTTGGTATAGCAGCGCCGCAAATACATCAAAATAAGCGTTTGTTTATTTTGTGCTCAAAACCTAATAAGCGCTATCCAAAAGCCCCTGTAATGCCTCCCACGGCAATGATCAATCCTGAAATTATTTCCCATGGTAAAGAGCAAGAAAAAGGCTGGGAAGGGTGTTTAAGTGTCCCTAGTTTAAGAGGATTTGTTCCCAGGTATACTGAGATTGAAATAAGCTATTTTGATCGAAAGGGTCTAAAGCTTTATGTTAATTATACTGACTTTATTGCCAGAGTTTTTCAACATGAACTGGATCATTTGGATGGCCTTACTTTTGTTGACCGAGTTATATCAACCAAAGATTTGATCAGTGAAGCTGAATGGTATCGACAACATGGCTGAGTGTTCAGTAATATAGTCTACCTATAAGAATACACCATTAAGAATACATCCATAAAAATACAGCCGTAAGAACACACTGATAAGAACACACCCACAAGAACACACTTGTGCTAATTCATTCATATGAATACACCTATGAAATCCGTCTATAACATTACATCACTATCGAAATACAGCTAAAATGATTCGTGTATCACCATTAATCATCTTTTTATCGTTGCTTGTCCGTTATGAATACACTACGATCTAGTCATACAAGACTCAAATGAATACACAGAAAGAGCCAAAATGAAAAACATAGCATATATTAGAGTTAATACCTCAGGCCAAAACACAATCCCTCAGTTACGAGGAGTTGCGTTTGATCAGGCATTCGAGGACAGCGTTAGAGACAAAGACAGTGACCGTCCTGCTTTAAATGCGATGATTAAATTTCTGCGAGAGGGTGATGTCGTTCATGTCCATGATCTGTCTCGCTTAGGGCGAAATTTAAAGGAGCTGCGAGAGTTAATAGATACGATGATAAATAAGGGCGTTACTGTTAATTTTCATAAGGAAAAACTTACATTTAGCAACAGCTCAGACGATGTAAATAAACGATTGCTCAATATGCTCAGTTCTTTATGTGAGTTTGAACGTGAGCTAATGTTAGAACGTCAGCTTGATGGAAAACTTGAAAATATTATCATAGCCAAGGCTGAGGGAGAATATAAAGGACGTAAAGCCTCTATTGATAACGATGAAATATTGGCGTTATTAGATAGCGGCATGTCTATTCGTCATGTTGCGGCTAAGTTAAGCCTTGGGGTAAGTACGATTCAGAGGGCTAAGAAGCGGGGGTAATAA
>CAWVSL010000001.1:0-135574 GCA_963933115.1 uncultured Colwellia sp. | reverse complement strand
TTTGTTATATGTATTTGTTATATGAAATGCTGATGTTAACTAACAGTTATAATCAGTTTATGTCATTATAATACTAATTAATCTTCACTAGAGTCAGTAATATATCCAATGAATTTAACCCATTTACAAAAGCTTGAAGCTGAATCGATTCACATTATTCGTGAAGTCGCCGCTGAATTTGATAACCCCGCCATGCTTTACTCTGTCGGTAAAGATTCTGCTGTTTTATTACATCTTGCTCGTAAAGCTTTTGCGCCAGGAAAAATTCCTTTTCCGTTACTTCATGTTGATACTGACTGGAAATTTAAAGAGATGATTGTTTTTCGTGACCAAATGGCCGAAAAATATGGTTTTGAGTTACTTGTTCATAAAAATCTTGAAGGCATGGCGATGGGTATTAGTCCCTTTGTTCATGGAAGTGCTAAACATACAGACATAATGAAAACCCAAGCCTTAAAACAAGCACTTGATCATTACGGCTTTGATGCTGCTTTTGGTGGTGCTCGCCGTGATGAAGAAAAATCTAGAGCCAAAGAGCGAGTCTATTCTTTCCGTGATAAAAATCACCGCTGGGATCCTAAGTCTCAACGTCCTGAACTTTGGAATATTTATAATGGTAAAGTCAATAAAGGTGAAAGTATTCGTGTTTTTCCTCTATCAAACTGGACTGAGCTAGACATTTGGCAATACATATATCTTGAAGGTATTGATATTGTTCCTCTTTATTTAGCCAAAGAACGTCCCGTGGTTGAACGTGATGGTGTGATGATCATGGTAGATGATGACCGTATGCCGATTGAAGAGAATGAAGAGGTGATGATGAAAAGTGTTCGTTTCCGCACCTTAGGCTGTTACCCATTAACCGGAGCGGTTGAGTCAACTGCGACGACATTACCTGAAATTATCCAAGAGATGTTATTAACAAAAACCTCTGAACGTCAAGGTCGAGTGATTGATAATGACTCATCAGGCTCGATGGAAAAGAAGAAAATGGAAGGTTATTTTTAGAACGACCCAGTCAGCATTAATTACCTCTATTTAGTTCAATAGAAATATTGACTGAGATATAACCATTTAATATTTATCTAAAGCACAATTAACGCTTTATGAAAGGAAAGAAAATGAGTCAACAAGACGACTTAATTGAACAAGATATTCAAGCTTATTTAAAACAACATGAAAACAAAGAAATGATCCGTTTTTTTACCTGCGGAAGTGTTGATGATGGCAAAAGTACCTTAATTGGCCGATTACTTCATGACTCAAAAATGATTTTTGAAGATCAACTTGCTGCGATTACTCAAGACAGTAAAAAATCAGGCACCACAGGTGAAGAAATTGATTTAGCTCTTTTAGTTGATGGTCTTCAGTCTGAACGTGAGCAAGGCATTACCATTGATGTTGCTTATCGTTATTTTGCTACTGATACCCGTAAGTTTATTATTGCTGATACGCCTGGTCATGAACAATATACTCGAAATATGGCCACCGGTGCTTCAACTTGTGATCTCGCTATTATTTTGATCGATGCGCGTTATGGCGTGCAAGTCCAAACTCGTCGTCACTCATTTATTTGTTCATTGCTGGGTATTAAACATGTGCTAGTAGCGGTTAATAAAATGGATTTAGTTGATTTTAGCCAAGAACGTTATCAAGAAATCAAGAAAGAATACCGTGACTTTGCTGAGGATCTTAACTTTAACGATGTTAGATTTATTCCGTTATCCGCTTTAAAAGGCGATAATGTGGTCGAAGAAAGTCAAAATATGCCTTGGTATCCTGGGGCTACGTTAATGAAGTTGCTTAACACCATCAAAGTTGAAGGTGATGACTCCTTTACTAACCTTAGGTATCAAGTTCAGTATGTCAATCGTCCTAACCTTGATTTCAGAGGCTTTGCCGGTACGGTTTCTGCTGGTCATGTTCGTGTGGGTGATAGTATTGTCGCTTTGCCCTCGGGTAAAGAAAGTACAGTAAAGTCGATTGTTACCTATGAAGGGGAAATCGAACGTGCCGATAAAGGTATGGCAGTAACGCTAACATTATCAGATGAAATAGATATTAGCCGTGGTGAAACCATTGTTAAGAAAGGTAATTTACCCACCTCTTCAAAAGAATTTAATGCCACGGTCGTTTGGATGCACGAAAGTGAGCTTGAAGCGGGTCGTGAATACTATATTAAACATGGTTCTAAGTTAACTACCGGCCATGCAATAAAAATCAACCATCGTATTGATGTTAATACTATGGAAAACATTGATGCATCTCAATTAGCGTTGAATGAAATTGGTTTAGTAGACTTTGAAGTAGCTGAAACCTTACATTTTGATAGTTACAACTTGAACAAGTCAACAGGTGCTTTTATCATTATTGACCGTTTAAGTAATATTACTGTGGGTGCGGGTATGATTAATCAAGCGATTGAGAAAACAGTCAACGATGAATTTTCACCTTTTGAACTTGAGTTTAATGCACTTGTTCGTAAACACTACCCACATTGGGGTGCTAGAGATTTATTTAAAGGTTAGCATTACTGATAAGGATTGATGAATTTAAGAGTTCAATAGGTCTGAAGGAAGTTATTCAGTTTATAGCTGTCAACTATCGGTAAAGTTTTAGCAATTTATCGATAGATATTTTTATTAAGGATTTATGTCAATGACAGTTATGCAGTTTATGATGCTGGCTATTTTTCTGTTAACTTTTGTCGGTTTGTTAAAATTTCAACAAGTGCCTGAACGGGTTTTTGCTGGTGCAACCTTGGCTTGTTTAGCAGGAACCTTCGTTAATTCTGAAGATATCCTTGTTAACGCAATTAACCCTGGTTTAGTCACGCTAATATTCCTTGTACTGTGTTCTTTCTCGTTTGAAAGAACAAGTGTGTTAAGGCGTATATCAGGTAAAATGATTAAGGGTTCAAAAAATCAATCAACGTTAAGGACTTTATCTTACGCTGCTTTTGCTTCTGCATTAATGAGTAATACCGCAGTGGTCGCAACGCTTATCGGTTCAATTAAAAAAAACACCTTAATCAATCCAGGGAAACTCCTTATTCCTCTATCATTTGCCGCCATTCTCGGTGGCACTTTAACACTCGTTGGTACGTCAACTAATTTAATTGTGAATAGTATGTGGCTGGAGCAAGGTCAACAATCGTTAGCTTTTTTTGACTTTACTTTAGTGGGTATTGTCGCATTGGTGACGTGTTTGTTGGTGGTCTTTATTCGTATAAATTCATTGCCAGACATGACACTAACCAATATAAATAATACCGATTATTTTGTTGAGGCTGAAGTCGGTTTGTCATCAAGATTGATTGGTTTAACGGTTGAAGAAAATGGTTTACGTAATCTTGATTCACTCTTTCTTATAGAAATCATAAGAGCGGGAAGATTAATTTCTCCCGTTGCTCCTGATGAAGGTATTCAACCAGGTGACAAGCTCATCTTTAATGGTGATATTTCCAAGGTATTAACCTTACAGCAATTTGATGGGCTAACACTTTTTGCTGAACAAGATGGTTTGTTAAGGGATAACCTAACCGAAGTATTAATTAAACCTGACTCTGCAGTTATTGGAAAAAGTTTAAAAACAGCGGGATTTAGAGCACGGTTTGATGCAGCAGTCGTTGCAATACGTCGTGATGGTGGTGTTTTATCGGGTAAGTTAGGTGAAATTGTTATTCAATCGGGAGACTTCCTCGTTTTGGCTGTTGGCCAAGATTTTTCTTCTAGAACTAACTTATCGAAAAACTTTTTTATACTGTCGGGTCACCAGCCTGACAATATGTTGGTTGGCTGGCGAGATAAGTTAACTGTTTTTGGTTTTATTACTGCAATTACTGTCTCGGTTATTAGCGACATCTCTTTACTTAAATGTTTGATTTTTTATATTTCACTCTTATTGTTTACGGGCTGCCTAACAGTAAACGAGATTAAAAGACGTTTTCCATTAGAAATATGGATGATAGTGCTTGGCGCCCTTACTTTAGCGAAAGGACTTGAAACTAGTGGTGTTGCTAGTTTGTTTGCTGATTTTTTACATTCAATATTAAACGGTCAAAGTGCTTATATGGCATTAATCGGTGTTTTTTTAGTGACGTTAGTGATGACTGAACTTGTTACTAATAGCGCTGCCGCGGCCTTAATTTTCCCCATCGCTTATAATTTAGCTTTAGGTTTAGGTATCAATCCGCTGCCCTTTGTCATGGCGGTTGCATTCGGGGCAAGTGGCAGCTTTATTAGTCCCTATGGCTACCAAACGAACGTTATGGTGTACAATGCCGGTAATTATAAATTATCAGACTTTATAAAGTTTGGCTGGCCAGTATCACTGACTTATTCTATCGTGGTTTTATTAATGATCCCCGTGGTTTTTCCTTTTTAATCGTATTGTGAATAAGTATTTTAGACCTTGATTTTAGACTTTATTATGAGTAAAAAAATGAAAACAGAAAACACTGTGTGGCATGAGCAAAATATTAGTAAAGCTGATCGTGCAAATTTAAAAAATCAACAACCTTGCCTGTTGTGGTATACCGGATTAAGTGGTTCAGGTAAATCGACTGTTGCTAACGCCGTTGATGCGATGTTATTTGAGCGAGGTTGCCATAGCTATTTACTTGATGGTGATAATGTACGCCATGGTTTAAATGGTGATTTAGGTTTTAGTGATGATGACAGAATTGAAAACATTAGACGTATTAGTGAAGTGGCCAAGCTTTTTATTGATTCCGGTTTAATTGTCTCAACCGCTTTTATCTCTCCGTTTGCAACAGACCGTATGATGGCTTCAAAACTACTCAAAGAAGGCGAGTTTATTGAAGTGTATATTGATACACCTATTAATGTTTGTGAGCAAAGAGATCCAAAAGGTCTTTATAAAAAAGCGCGTGCAGGTGAAATTAAAGACTTTACCGGCATTGACTCCACTTATGACATACCGACATCCCCTACGATACATGTTAAAACTGATGAAAAATCAATTGGGCAATGTGCCGTACAAATTATCGATTTTTTAATTGAGCAAGGTTTCATACCCAGTAAAATATAAGGTTATTTTTGATGCATTATGATGTTTTTAATGGTGATGCTGATGGCATTATTGCCCTGTTGCAATTACGCTTGGCTGAGCCCAAAGAGTCAATATTAATTTCGGGTGTTAAACGAGACATTAGTCTACTGAAGCAAGTGCCTGAGCAGGGCGTTAGTTCAGTAACAGTGCTTGATATATCGCTTGAAAAAAATATTGTAGCGTTAAACATATTACTGGCTAATCAAGTGGATATTTTTTACGTTGACCATCACCGAAGCGGTGATATCCCTCAGTCACAATATTTAACCACGCTTATTAATACTGATGCCAATATTTGTACTAGCCTATTAGTGAATGATTTTTTAAAAGGAAAATTTGTTCATTGGGCCATTGCTGCCGCTTTTGGTGACAATATGGAAAAAGCCGCCCAAAAGTTAGCTAAAGAACAGGGTTTAAGTTTATCTCAAATAAATCAACTTGCAGAGCTTGGCGTATATATTAATTATAATGGCTACGGTCGTAGCATTGATGACTTGCACTTTAAGCCCACTCAATTATTTAACTTATTATTAAATTACCCCGATCCATTAATTCTAATTAATGAAAAGGATGGGATATTTTCAACCCTAGCTTCAGCCTATCGCGAAGATATGGCAAAAGCACAATCGGCTCAGGTAATAACAGATACTGAGGTTTGCAAAGTGGTAATGCTCGATGATGAATCATGGGCTAGAAGAGTCAGTGGGGTTTTTGGTAATGAGCTTGCTAATAACTCGCCAAGCAAAGCCCATGCAGTATTGAGTTTAAATGCTGATGACACTTATACGGTAAGTATAAGAGCGCCATTGACCAATAAGCAGGGTGCAGATGAAATATGTATTCAATTCCCTACCGGTGGGGGTAGAGCAGGAGCGGCAGGAATAAATAACTTACCTAAAGAAATGCTTGAGACTTTTATTCAAACAATGACACAATACTACCAAATTAGTTCATAACACTTTTTTGTCTATCAATTTAAAGGAATAATATGAGTATACTGATCACCGGTGGCACGGGTTATATCGGCAGTCACACTGTTGTCGAATTACTAAAGTTAAACAAAAATATCATTGTAGTTGATAATTTAGCTAATTCATCAACTAAAGTACTCGACCGGATCAAAACGATTACCGGCAAAACTATTACTTTCATTGAGGCTGATATTTGCGATGAGTCGGCAATAGATCATATATTCAGTGAGCACCATATTGAAGCCGTGATACATTTTGCCGGTTTAAAAGCTGTGGGTGAGTCTAGCCAGATACCGTTAAATTATTATCATAATAATGTCACAGGGACAATATCCTTGTTGAAGATTATGGATAAGCACCAAGTTAAAAATTTGGTGTTTAGTTCGTCAGCAACGGTTTATGGTGAAAATAATCCGTCGCCATTAGATGAAGGTATGCCCACTTCTGCGACCAACCCTTATGGTCAAACTAAGTTAATGATTGAGCATATCTTGTTTGATCTCGCTAAAAGTGACAGTGAGTGGTCTATTGCCTGTTTACGTTACTTTAACCCTATTGGTGCTCATGAGTCAGGATTGATTGGTGAAAACCCTAATGGCGTGCCTAATAATTTACTACCTTACGTCGCTCAGGTAGCCGTAGGGCGTTTAGCTCAGTTACAAGTGTTTGGTGATGATTATGATACGGTCGATGGTACTGGGGTTAGAGATTATATTCACGTTGTTGACTTAGCCTTAGGGCATGTAAAAGCCCTTGACAAACTATCTGAAATTGACGGCTGCCAAGCTATTAATTTAGGAACAGGAAAGGGGACATCGGTGCTAGAAATTGTTAATACTTTTAAAGCGGTTAGTGGCCAAGATATTCCTTATCAAATTGTACCAAGACGTGCCGGTGATATTGCAACCGTATTTGCCGATGCCAGTGTTGCCAATGATATACTGCAGTGGCAAGCCACTCGTAACTTAACCATGATGATTGAAGATACTTGGCGTTGGCAGTCTCAAAACCCTAATGGCTTTGACTCTACTCATTTTGAGTAATCCGTAAATCAATTGTTGTCTAACAAAAACAGAGCCTGTCGCTCTGTTTTTTAATATTATCAGCCGGAGAAGTTTATAATCACCTAGGGCTAAACTAGATCCTTCTTCATGTCAGCCTTCACTAAGCCTTTTCGGATAATCTCGCTTGATTTTTTTAGGGGGGAAGTTTTTTAAAACAGGTTTATCATCGGTGAAGTCGGTAATAACCCTATTAAATATACTCATATTACCGTTTAATTTTATTTTTCACTTTTCCTACCTTATTGATAACAAAAATTTATCGGATGTGTAAAAATAGCTTTTCATACTTATAAAAACAATAAATTATTTTGGAGTACACTTTGGAAATAGGTACCATTATTTCATTAACGGTATATTTTATCGTTATGTTAGGCATCGGTTTTTATGCCTATAAAAAATCCACCAGTGATATATCTGGCTATATGCTAGGTGGACGTAATTTAAGTCCTTCGGTGACTGCATTATCAGCGGGAGCTTCTGATATGAGTGGCTGGATGTTAATGGGTCTTCCTGGTGCTATGTATATTACTGGCGTCAGCAGTCTTTGGATTGCGCTTGGTTTAGTTATCGGTGCTTTTCTGAATTATCTCGTTGTTGCTCCTAGGCTGCGTACTTATACCGAGCTTGCCAATGATTCGATTACCCTACCTGATTTCTTTGAGAATCGCTTTAATGATCAAACAAGAATTCTCAGATTAGTATCCTCTTTAGTTATTATTATCTTTTTCACTTTATATACTTCGTCTGGTATTGCTGCCGGTGGAAAGCTCTTTGAAAGCTCTTTTGGTTTGGATTATGAAGCAGGTCTGTATATCACTGCGGGCGTTGTCGTTATGTACACGCTATTTGGTGGATTTTTAGCAGTAAGCTTAACTGACTTTGTTCAAGGTTGTATTATGTTTGTTGCTTTGGTTTTGGTCCCCATTGTTGCCATAAATGATGTTGGCGGTATTGAGCAAATTAATAATAGCGTCGAAAGCATTAATCCTAATTTATTAAACTTATTCAGTGGCGTCAGTGCATTAGGAATTATGTCAGCGCTGGCATGGGGCTTAGGCTATTTTGGACAACCTCATATTATTGTCAGGTTTATGGCTATACGGAGTGTTGATGATTTACCTAAAGCACGAAGAATAGGAATGACATGGATGATAGTTGCTATTATTGGTGCTATGGCTACGGGCTTTTCAGGTATTGCTTATGTTGCTAAGACAGGTATTGCATTAGATGACCCTGAAACTATTTTTATAGTATTGTCTCAAGTGTTATTTAGCCCATTAATTGCAGGTTTTTTATTAGCTGCGATTTTAGCGGCGATTATGAGTACAATTTCTTCACAGCTCTTAGTGACTTCTAGTTCACTTACTGGCGATTTTTATCAAGCATTCTTAAATAAAGAAGCGAGTGAGAAAAAATTAGTACAGATAGGCCGATTATCTGTGTTTATGGTGGCTCTAGTTGCTATTTATTTAGCCTATGACCGCACTAATTCTATTTTGAGTCTAGTGAGTAATGCTTGGGCTGGATTTGGTGCTGCCTTTGGACCTGTAGTTATTTTAAGCTTACATTGGAAAGGTATGAATCGAAATGGTGCTTTAGCCGGTGTTTTAGCTGGAGCGATTACTGTGTTAATTTGGATTTATGCGCCTATTACCATCAATGGTCAAAGCCTTAGTTCATTGATGTATGAAATAGTCCCTGGCTTCATTGCTTGTACTTTAGCGGTTGTTTTTGTTAGTAAAGCAACTGGTGGTGCTGATAAAGAGATAGAAAAAGTTTTTGAGCAGGTTGAAGATATACATAGTTAAATTGTTGTTTATCTCGGGTACGTTGACTACCTAATAAAAGAGCGAGTTATTACCGAATGGGATAACTCGCTTTTTTATTAGCAACGGTACTAAATATTATCTTGGTATTGTCTATCTTAAAGATTGTCTTCTTCGTTAAAATCCATTTAATATCACTTAATCAACATGCTGTTAAAAGAACAGTTAATTTAATCTACCCGATGATATTGACTGCTTTATCTATTTAGTAAGTAACAGGTAGAAGACACTGCACATTTTAGTGTTTTGTTGGATACGGATCAGCAAACATAAAGTTTTATTGTCATAGGATATATCGATTGATCAGTTATAATCGTTATAAACTCGATGCCAAGAATATTAATCGATAAAAGGATATGTATTGTCAATTTGTAAACAGACTGAGTCATTGCTGTCAGAAGAGGGATCTATCGATAACTCCAAAGTTAAAATAGCGACATTTAATTTATTTAACTACCTCGAACCTCCCAATGCGTTTTATGAGTTTGAACGTATTTATAGCATTGAACAATGGACTAAAAAACAACAATGGATCACTGATTATTTGAGCGAATTCAAGCCTGATATTATTGGATTTCAGGAGGTTTTTAGTAGTGAATCATTAAGGGAATTAGTCAATCATCAAGGTTATCAATATTTTCAAGTGGTTGAAGAACCTCAAATAGAAAGTGACTTTATTTATAGTCATCCTGTCGTTGCGATTGCTTCGCGCTATCCGATAGTTGATACGCAAACTGTGAGTGTCGATGCCAATTTGGCGGTTGCTATGGGTCTATCTGAAGATTTTTCTTTTAGCAGAAATGTTTTACGTGCCACTATCGATATTCCTCACCTTGGTTTTACTGATTGCTATGTTGTACATTTTAAGTCTAAACGCTCGATGATAGAGGCAGAGACTAATAGAGAAAATTCTATTGAAGCTCAATATACTGAACAGCTAAAGTCCCAAATTGCTGGACGTTGGGCATCAAGCATTCAGCGAGGTAGTGAGGCGGCTTTAATGTTAACGAGTATGTTTAGCCGAAGAGAAGAGAAAGGCTTCCCTATGGTATTAATGGGGGACTTTAATACCTCTTTATCTGATGGTGTGCTGAACCACCTGTTGACTCACGATTTATATGAGTTAAAAAAACACAATAGTCATCTATTTAATCATTACTATTGTTTGCAAGACTCTTGGCAGCTCTATCTCAATTTCAATCAATTAAATCTTCAATCTTCAACGCCACTCGATATTGGCCATAATAATGAGCAAAGGGTATCAACTCATTATTATGGTGGAAAAGGTTCTGTACTTGATTATATTTTATTATCTTGTGAGTTTGATGCGTGTTACCAAGGGAGTATTTTCGAGCTATCTTCTTATCAGGTTTATGATCGCCACCTGATAAACCCTATTTTTGATCGTGATGGCGAGAGCACAGATCATGGGGTCGTTTTAACTACACTTAAGCTGAGAGGGTAGAATAGAATATACTCTACCCTTATTATTTTTAGCTGCGCTTATTGGTCACTCTAGTATTAAAGGCTTTATCAATAATTGTACTCACTAAAGCTTTTTAACACTTTAATCGGGGATTGCTCAATAACAGGGTAGTAGAGTCATCTATTAAATACTCCATTGTATATTGTCATTAATGGTATTTTGCCATTTATTTAGTGACTCATTTAGATTAGCGACAATAATGATGTTGCCATTTTCAAAACGTTGGCTCGTACCCTTTAATTTTTCGTCTGTAAATTTATCATCAAAAGATAAGTTAACGTTTTTAGGTACAACAAATATTGTGACTATGTCTGTTTTTCCTTGAAAAACTAAGTGGAGGCTTTTCATTCCATCAAATCGGCAATATTCAGCTGATATTAATTGACCAACAGAAGATAAAAAACTGCCATCAAAAGAGGCCATTTTTTTATTTAGCGAAGCGAGTGAAATTTTAGCGTCCATATTATTATTAAAACGAGTCTTCTCGTAATGCACATGGGCCAAAGCGTAATCACCTAATGAGTCATAAGCATTCGAGGATTGCATCAAGTTAAAGGTTAATCCTATGGCAAAAACGACTGATGCAGCTAGAGCTAAATAGATTTTACTTTTTCTTTTTTGTTGCTGATGGTTAGCCAATGTTTGACGAAGAATTAATTTATCAACTAAATTTTCAGGTACCTCAACATTCATCGCTTTTGCAATTTTATTATCAAGTTGTTTGATATCGTTACTGAGTTGTTTTTTTGCAGGATTAGAATTGATCTCTGCTAAAACCTCATCCGAAAAGGTATTGTCTTTATTGTGTGGATCTGAATATATACCCCGTCTAAATTGCAAATCATCCATTGTACTGACCTCGCATAACTGGTTCTTTTTCAAAAGCGTCTTTTAATTGATTACGTGCTCTAAATAACCTGGTCATTACCGTGTTTTTATTGAGTTCTAACATCTTAGAAATTTCTTCACCACTAAAACCGCCAATGATTTGTAACACTAATGGCTCTCTATATTCTTCTGGTAAGAGCGCTATTTTTTCTCTTAACCAATTATTTTCTATTTGTTGCTCATTGGTAATCGCACTATTATCAGCAATTGACATTTCTTCATATTCTGACATTTTAAATTGTTTGCGTTCAAAACGTCGGGCATTTTCTCGCTTTAATATAGTAATAAGCCAAGACTTTGCAGCTTTTTCATCTTTTAATGAGTCAAGTACGCGCCAAGCACGTAAAAACGTTTCTTGGACTAAGTCTTCGGCAACTTGCTTTTCATGACATAACCAATAAGCGTATCGGAATAAATCAGTGTGCAAGGCACGAACTAGCGCTTCGTATCTAACTTGTTTCGTTATCATGTAGGTAGAGACCTGATTTGTGTTAGCTTTATTTCGAATTACTTTATTATTATCGACACGGTAGATATTTGAGACTGTTAATATTGCTATTAAGCATTAAATAAGGGGGCCATGAAACATTAGCCCTTATAAAAAACCTATCATTATCGAATCTACCGCATAACCATTGTTTAAGGGTTAATATTGAGTTTCCCTTGATAACTCGTTGTCACTCCTTTTTGATTAATTTTTTTAATCAATAAAAGCATGGTATTACCTTGCCAAATAGATTGTTTATCACTAGTTGTTTTACCATAAAGTGATTGCTGCAATAACTGAATTTCATTAATTAAGTCCTTGTTATTTATTTTCTTTATTGCCTCGTCTAGATTAGATATTGATTGTTTCTTTCCAGCTAAATTATTTACCCAAGGGACGATATTCGCTAATACTTGTTCAGCTTGATTATTTTTACAAGCACTTGTTAAGGTGTCATAATCATCAGTGGTTTTACTCTGATTAACTACCCCGTAAGACTTAGGTGGCAAATTTAAAGGATTACTCTTTCGTCTTAACAATGAACTGCTAATCCATGCGAGAGTTGTTATTAACCATAAGGCTAAAAATAACCATTGAAGCAAATCGCTTTGACCGTCTGGGGTATTCGCTATTCGATTAATATTATCCTGCTCTATAGGAGCAGGGGTGACATCATTATTATTAATGGTGGTCGACTCTTCGGGAAAATCTGCGTTAGGATTTACAATGATTTTTTGTGCGGGCAATTGTGCTTGTTCAATTTTATTAGTCACGGTATTAAACCAAGGAATGGTAATAGCGGGTAAATCATATGAACCTGGTCGGCTAGCAACAATTGCAAAGTTTTGCACTTGTTGAGACACTAATCGTTCCTTAGTTAGGCTTGAATGCAGTTCAGCTTGATCAGGATAGACTTTTAATCCTTTAGGAACATTGACTACTAATTTTGGTAATTGTTCTTTTGATAAGCCGGCTACTGTTAACGTAATTGAACGAGTAATAGGCTCGCCAACCTTAAAGTTATCGATACTAGGTTGCCATTCTTGATGAAGTGTTAAAATTTCACTTGGCAGCCATTTTCCCTGATAATTAACAGGTATAGGACGCACAATTAAGGGAATATCATTACCAACAACACTAACAGGTTTTGTTTCTGCATAATTTAAAAAGTTAGACCGACGAGTTGACTGCATCATTATTTCACCAGAAAAACGTGGTGATTGGATAGTAAACTCTCCGCTTTCTTGTGGATTAATAGTATACGTTCGCTCTATTATTCTGAAGCGTTTTCCATTAATCAATTGTTCACTTTCTTGATCTTTACCTACTTGTGCGATGTTTGCGCCAATAAGTGTTGGTTCAGATAAGTTGCCACGCTTTAGTTCTGTAGAAAAATGTAATTTGACGGTTAAAGTGAGTGATTGTTGGACATAGATATTGCTGCTAGAGATTTCATTAGTGATAAAAACATCTTGTTTCTTTACTCCGTTGTTATCAGCGGCAGCTAAAATAGTGATTTCAATAGGCGTAGTTTTTTTATTTTCTATGGTAAATGATGGAATGGTCACCTTGCCGATTTCTCTTGCAACAAGGACTGTACTCCAGCGAGTAACTCGTGAAGTTTTAAAGTTAACCATACTTGTTTGAGTACTGACCGAAGTACGACCAACATTAAAGTTATCAAGTAAAGCCGAAGTATCAAAGGCGTTAGCATTAACATCATCATCAGCGATAATGGTTAGCACTAAAGACTCGGTTAATATCACGGGATTTTTATCTACACTGGCCGTTACTGTCGTCAATGCCAAAGCGTGTTGACTAAATAATAAAGCCAAACCAACAACAACTGTTGTTAAGTGTTTTATCAATTGATTTACTACCACTGTTTGTTTACTCCTGAACGATAACCTTCCTGACGACGTTTTTTATATTCAAGCTGCATTTTATTTCGCAGCAACAGATACGGATCATCAGTCACTTTATTTAGTAATTGCAGATGCTTTTCTTCAAGCTCTTGGTCAATTTTTTCCAGCTCTTCTGGTGATAATTGCTTTGCTTGACCTTCTTGTTCAGCTGATTGGTTTTGCTTGTCTTGCTGTTCTTGTTTTTGCTCTTTATTCTCTTGTTTCTTTTCTTTATCTAAGTCTTGCTGTTGATCTTTATCTTTATTTGATTGTTCTTGTTGATTTGAGTCCTGCGGCTCATTGTCACTTCGTTGATCTTGATTTTTTTGTTCATTATCTTTTTTATCTTGGTTTTGTTGCTCGTCGTTTTTAGCGTCACTTTCTTGCTGTTCACTATTTTCATCTTGTTTTTGTTGTTCATCACCATCTTGTTGCTGTTCTTGTTCTTGTTGCTGTTTTTTGAGCGCTTCAAGTTTTTCCTTATTTTCTCTAGCATCCAATAAGTTAGGGTCAAGATCTAGTGCTTTTTGGTAAGCGGCTATCGCTTCATCAATTTTTTTTAATTGGGCTAAGGTATTACCTTGATTGTATAGTCCATTCGCCGAGTTATCTTTTTCAAAGGCTGAGAGTGCTTTTTCAAATGCTTTGGCCTTATAATATGCACTACCTTGCCAATTACTATGTTCAAATTGCTCTGCCGCACTGAGATATTCTTTATTATTGAATTTATTTTTAGCCTGTTGATCACTTGTTTGCCACAAATCAGACCAAACCGAAGCATAAGTAGAATCTACAGGTAAAAGAAATAGACTAAGGGGTAAAATTGCTAAGCTAATACCACGGCGAAAATAGCCAATAACAAGAGGTAAAATAAGTAATACGACATATGGTCCCATTTCTTGCCACTGATCTCCTTCTTCAAAGGTATTGGTCTTTTTATCTACGATGTCATTATCTTCAGGTAAATTATTGACTAAAGCGGTTATGTCAGATAAATCGTTTGATATCGTGTGATAAGTCCCATTCGTTCGTGATGCAACGCCTTTAAGGTGATTTTTATACAATTTGGGAATAACAATCGCACCCGAGCGATCTTTGAGTAGTTCACCGCTAGTGAGTTTTATTGGCGCACCAGTTTTTGTACCAATACCTAGAATATTGAGTTGGTGAGGTACCGCCCTTGACCACTCAGTGATATCTTGAATATCCTCACTATCAATACCATCGGTTAACCAGTATATATCGCCTTTAACATGTCCCGAATTTTTTAACATTTTATCAGCAAGCATTAACGCTGATATTGGATTACTACCAAGTTCAGGCATAATATCGGGACTTAGTGCCGGTAATAATAATTTGATATTATTCACATCTTCAGTTAACGGGCTAATAATAAAAGCATCACCAGCATAGGCTATCAAACCAATCTCACCATCACTTAACTGCTCTAAAAGGTCGATTGCCTTATACCTAGCACGAGTTAATCGGTTAGGTGTTAAATCAGTGGCATACATTGAATAAGACATATCCATAATTAAAACAGAGCCACGCTCTGTTTGGTAAACTGGTTGAGGTAGTTTATTCCAAGTAGGACCAGCAAGGGCAATAATGGTCAGTAAACCAATGAGTAAGGGAATAACTAAAGACCGAGGTTTGTTTGTTTTTACTTGGCTATTGCCATTATCGCCCTCAAGTAAAGCCGTAGCCAAATGACGTGGTAAAAATTGCTGCCAACCGGACTGTGAAAGCCGAAATCTTTTAAGTAAATAAAGGGCGAAAAAAACGATTACAATCGCTATTAACCATAAAGGGCGGATAAAATGAAAGTCAGTCATTGTTATTTGCCTTCGATAATTTATGAGTTAAGCTCAATGGCAAATTTGGTTTAGTTAACCACAACAGATAAAGAATACTGAGTATAAAGGCTGCCGCAAGTGGCCATTGAAATAGAGCGGTTAATGGTCTCATTTGCTGTTGGTCCTGTTCTACCGGCTCAAGCAGATCTAATAGTTGATATATATCGTCCATACTTTGACTGTCTCTTGCGCGGAAATATTTGCCATTAGTGTCATTGGCAATTTTTTGTAAACTTGACTCATCTAGCTCACTTGAAGGGTTTACCCTTCTGTTACCAAAAAGCGATTGTTGAATCATCGAGTCTGCCCCAATACCTATCGTGTAAATGGTCATCTTCTTAGCTACTGCTAGCTCTAATGCTTCTTCCGGGGTTATTTTTCCTGCAGTATTTTGACCATCAGTTAACAGTAGTAATACTCGATTAGAGTCTTTTTTGTTATCAAAGCGTTTGGCTGCAAGAGCAATTGCATCGCCAATAGCGGTTTTTGTCCCTACTAAACCTAATACTGACTCGTCTAACATCTGTTTAACGGTTTTTCTATCGTAAGTCATAGGTGTTTGCATGTAGGCATCGTCAGCAAAGAGAATTAAACCAAGTCGGTCACCAACTCGACGCTCAATAAAACCGCCCAACACCACCTTTAACATGTCAAGTCGGTCTGCACTTTGGCCATTGATTATCATATCTTCTATTTGCATACTGCCTGATAAATCAACAGCTATCATCATCTCACGACCTTCAGTAGGGATGTCAACCGCATCACCTAACCATTGAGGTTGGGAGGCAGATGCCACCAATAATAACCAAACGAGTGACAAGATCATGAGTGGGAATTTACTTTTTTTAGTGACTTGTTCAGGGCTATTAATACCTGTGATTAATTGAGGGATTTTGAGTGCTGTTACTGAGCTATTACTTTTCGTTGGCAACCAATAAACCAATAAAGGTAACGGCAGGACTAGAATTAACCAAGGTAAATCAAAATTAATCATTGGTTAGCTCCTTATTTTTATTCGTTAACGATTTTTTCGGTGGTAAAGCGTTCTTTAGCCATAATATAGCGGCTTGATTGAGTTGCTTATTAATATCTTGTTCATTTTTTTTGGGGGAAGTATATAAATTGTCAAAAGCGGGTGAAGACAATAAGTTGAATTGCTTTTGCTTATTAGATGTTAAATGCATTGATAAATATTGTTGGAATTTATCACCGTACAAATTAGCTATTTCTTGTCGAGGAAAATACTGTATGGCTGCCCATTTTAATATATTGATCGACTCATCAATACTTGGTCGTAATAAGATTTTAGCTATCGCTTTTTTTTGATTGACTCTTAATTTACCATAGCTACGGTATTTGATTATGAAACAAATCATAGTCAATATCATCATTGCTGCTAAAAACCACCATCCCATGGCCATTGGGAAATCATTGATTTGTTCTGGTAAATGAATGTCTTTGAGATCAATACCGGTATTTGTTGGCATACCTTGAGGTATTTGCTGCGGCGTTGTTGGTGATGAGGTTTTTTGTGTTAACGACTCCACGAATTAACTCCATTTTTTAATTGGTTTTCAATTGATTGTCCCGCACAAAATTCCACTACTCGAGCACCCGTGTGATTTAATTCTTCTTCCCGCTGATTAAACCAATTTGAGGCTCTTTGTTGATAGTCATCAATAGTGCTTTTATCTCCCAGCGTAAGCTGTAATCTTTGTTCGCCATCAGTAAGGGCAACATTGAGTTTACTTTGGCTTTGGGGTAATTGATGCTCTAGGGGATCGGAGACTAAGCAAACGACTAATTCACAATGACGACTTATTTCACTTAGGTGCCTTAGCGCATCTTTAGATAATTGTTGTCCGTCGGTAATCAAATAAACTAGTGAGCCGGGGCGTGCCAATTGACGTAGTCGGGCACAGTTGTCTTCAAAAGCATGGTTATTAATAGCTTTTAAACTATTTTGTTTTTCATTGGTTTGATCATCAGCTAACGTATTCGTCTTCTTGTGTATTTCGCATAAGGCGTGCAAATAATGTAATACGCCTTCTTTTCTGCTTCTAGGTTTTAATTCACAGTGATTGGTTTGATTAAAAACGATACCGCCAATACGATCACCCCGAGATTTAACATGCCAAGCAACTAACGAGGCAATATGAGCTGCTTGCACCGATTTAAATAATAACTGGCTGCCAAACTTCATACTGGGGGTTAAGTCTGTTGCTATTAGTACGGGACGTTCAACTTCTTCGCGAAAAATTTTAGTATGGGTTTTACCTGTCCGAGCAGTTACTCGCCAATCTATCGCCCGAATATCATCCCCCATTTGATAATGGCGAACTTCATCAAACTCCATGCCTCTACCTTTCATTCGGCTTAAATAATTACCGGATAATTTATTATGTAAATTTTTAGTTGCTGCCAGATCAATTAGTGAAGTTTTAGTTTGATAGGGGATCAACTCTTCAATAGACAAATCTATACCGTTACTCTTAAGATCTGATAGTAGTTGAGTGATTTTTTTGTGGTCTAAACCTTGTACTGCTTGTTTAAACCACATTAGGCAATGGCAACCAAGCTTAATAAGTGGTCAAGTAATTGATTAGCACTGATCCCTTCAGCTTCAGCTTGATAGGTCAGTAGTATACGGTGACGTAAAACGTTATGAAAAACGGCTTGGACATCTTCAGGACTAACAAAATCACGATCATTTAACCATGCACGAGCACGAGCACATCGGTCAAGGGCAATTGTTGCTCGTGGGCTAGCACCATAAGCAAGCCACTTTTTAAGTTGGTCATCATACTTCTCTGGTTGGCGTGTCGCCATGATCAAATCAATGATGTAGTTTTCAATCGCGGGTGCCATGTGTATATTGAGGATATCGTCACGAGCGGTGAAAATATCTGCTTGTGATAGTTTTTTTAATGGCAGCTTTGTTTCATCTTTAGTATGACTTAATGCTTCACCTCGATTTAGTTTTAAGATATCTAGCTCGCTGGCCGCATCTGGATAATCTATTTCTACATGCATTAGAAAACGGTCGAGCTGTGCTTCTGGTAGAGGGTAGGTACCTTCTTGTTCAATCGGATTTTGAGTTGCCATAACCAAAAAAAGTTCAGGTAATGGATAAGTTTTGCGGCCAACAGTAATCTGTCCTTCACCCATCGCCTCTAAAAGAGCTGACTGAACCTTTGCTGGTGCTCGGTTAATTTCATCGGCTAAAACTAAATTTCTAAATAATGGTCCCGGTTGAAAAGAAAAACTGCCATCTTCTGGGCGATAAATATCAGTACCGGTTAAATCAGCGGGAAGTAGATCAGGGGTAAATTGTACTCGATGAAAATCCGCTTCTAAACCTTGGGCTAAGGCATTTATCGCCCGAGTTTTTGCAAGGCCGGGGGGACCTTCTACGATCAAATGACCGTTGGCAAGTAGGGCAATAAGTAAATTCTCAACAAAAGCCGGCTGGCCAATAATTTGTGTTGATAAATGTTGTTTTAATGTTGAAAAATGTTCAATGGCCATAGGTAGCGTCTTTGTTAATTCTTATTTTAAGATAATGTAATAGTTTTTTTGCATTTCAGTCTATACAGACCTCACATATTATATAAGGTTCCTTAGGGAATAAAACAACTCTAGGTAGTGGAAATTGTAAGAAATATTATCAATAGTTAACTTAAATAAACTCAATCACTTGCCTTTATTTTAACTTGTCGTATCAATTTATGTTTTTATCTAATTTTTAATCATTGATATAATTTGAATTATCGTTAGAATAAATCATTAACCTTAGAGGTCCGACCTCTTATGTGGTGCTGAATAAAAGACAATAGCGGAGAATAAAATGACAAAAGCACAATCTTTAACAACAGCAAAAGGCGAACGTATTGCCATTGTTGCAGGCTTACGTACTCCGTTTGCTAAACAAGCGACAGCCTTTCATGGCGTGCCTGCTGTAGATTTAGGTAAAATGGTCGTTAATGAATTGCTAAAAAAACACAATGTTGATCCCACTATTATTGATCAACTTGTTTTTGGCCAAGTGGTTCAAATGCCTGAAGCACCAAATATTGCCCGTGAAATTGTGCTAGGAACTGGTATGAATGTTAATACCGATGCTTACAGTGTTTCTCGTGCTTGTGCGACTAGTTTTCAATCGACGGTTAACATCACTGAATCAATTATGTCAGGTTTGGTTGATGTTGGTATTGCTGGTGGCGCCGACTCTACTTCTGTGGCTCCGGTCGGTGTTTCTAAAAAGCTAGCTAGAACCTTACTAGATATTAGTAAAACTAAAACATTAGGACAAAAAATTGCGTTAATTCGTAAGTTAGGTTTGAGAGACTTAATTCCTGTTGCTCCTGGTGTTGCTGAGTATTCAACGGGAATCTCAATGGGACAAACTGCTGAGCAGATGGCAAAAACTTATAATATATCTCGTCAAGATCAGGACGCACTGGCTCATCGTTCTCATACCCTGGCAGCAAAAAGCTGGCAACAAGGTAAATTAGCTGGGGAAGTTATGACCGCTCACCCGGAACCGTATCAATCATTTATTGAAAAAGATAACTGTATTCGTGAAAATTCGGTATTAGCAAGCTACGCCAAACTTCGGCCGGTATTTGATCGTAAACACGGGACAGTTACCGCAGCAACAAGTACGCCATTAACTGATGGCGGTGCGGCAATATTATTAATGCGTGAAGGTAAAGCAAAAGAACTTGGCTATAAACCGTTAGGTTATATAAGAAGCTATGGCTTTGCCGCCATTGATGTTTGGCAAGATATGTTAATGGGACCAAGTTATGCCACACCTATCGCGCTGAAGCGAGCTGGTATGGAGTTAGCTGACTTAGACTTAATTGAAATGCATGAAGCTTTTGCTGCTCAGGCATTAGCAAATATGCAGATGTTTGCTAGTCAACATTTTGCCCAGCAACATTTAGGTCGAAATAAAGCTATTGGTGAAATAGATATGACCAAATTTAATGTAATGGGCGGCTCCTTAGCTTACGGACATCCTTTTGCTGCAACAGGGGCTCGCTTGATTACTCAAACCCTTAATGAATTAAATCGTCGAGGTGGTGGCGTTGGCTTAACTACCGCTTGTGCTGCCGGTGGGCTTGGTGCAGCAATGATTGTGGAGACAGACTAATGACTAATGATACTAATGTAGTGATAGAGCAAAAAAATACGTTTACGTTAATTCGTCAGAAAAATGGGATTGCCCATTTAGTTATGGATGTAGTTGGCGAAAGTATGAATACCTTAAAAGCTGAATTTGGTGAGCAAATATCACAGATGCTAAAAGAAATCAGTGATGATAAAACTATTGTAGGTTTAGTTCTGCTCAGTGGTAAGAAAGATTCATTTGTTGCAGGTGCTGATATTAATATGATTGGCAACTGCACCACAGCAGAAGAAGCAACGGTATTATCTCGCCAAGGGCAAATGATATTTAATCAACTAGAAAATATGAATATGCCTGTTGTTGCCGCAATCAATGGACCTTGTTTAGGTGGCGGCTTGGAGCTAGCATTAGCTTGTCATGGTCGTGTTTGTTCCGACAGTGTGAAAACTGCTTTAGGTGTGCCGGAAGTACAGTTAGGATTATTACCTGGAGGAGGAGGGACACAGCGTTTACCAAAATTAGTGGGCGTTCAAAAAGCGTTAGACATGATGCTGACAGGTAAACAGCTCAGAGCGAAGCAAGCATTAAAAGCTGGCTTAGTTAATGATGTGGTTCCCCGTAGTATTTTAATTGCAACAGCAGAGGAATTAGCACTGGCTAATATTGGTTCTGGAAAGGTAAAGACAAAAAAACGTCAACAGTCTTTTATCGATAAAATCTTGGAAAACAATAGTGTTGGTCGAAAACTTGTCTATTTCCAGGCAACAAAGTCTGTATTGTCTAAAACTAAAGGTCATTATCCTGCACCATTAAAAATTATTGATTGTGTTCGAGTGGGAGTAGAGCAAACATCGGCAAAAGGCTATCAAACCGAAGCAAATCATTTTGGCGAATTGGCAATGAGCCAGGTATCAGTTCAATTAAGAACCTTATTTTTTGCAACCACACAAATGAAAAAAGAGCAGGGTGTTGACGGTATAGAACCATTGAAAATCAATAATGTTGGAATATTAGGTGGTGGTTTGATGGGGGGAGGAATTGCCTTTGTTACGGCAACGAAAGCTAAAACCCCTGCACGTATCAAAGATATTTCGCAGCAAGGACTAAGTCATGCTTTTAAATATAGTTTTGAAAGACTAAATAAAAAAGTTAAACACCGTTTTATCGGTCATAGCGAGATGCAGCAACAACTTTCAATGATCAGCGGCACAGTTAATTATCAAGGTTTTAATGATATTGATATTGTGGTTGAAGCCGTATTTGAAGACTTATCATTAAAACAAAAAATGGTCAGTGATATTGAAGAAAATTGTAATGAACAAACAATATTTGCCAGTAATACTTCTAGCTTACCTATCGGGCAAATAGCCGCTAATGCTAAGCGACCAGAAAATGTCATCGGTCTACACTATTTTTCTCCTGTTGATAAAATGCCTTTGGTTGAAATAATTGCTCATGAAAAAACATCTGATCAAACGATTTCAACAACGGTTGCCTTTGCCAAAAAACAAGGGAAAACACCGATAGTTGTCAAAGACAAAGCCGGTTTTTACATTAACCGTATTTTAGCGCCTTATATGAATGAAGCAGCGATGTTATTACTCAGTGGTGAGCCTATTGATAAAATTGATAAAGCGTTAGTTAATTTTGGTTTTCCTGTGGGTCCCATGCAACTACTCGATGAAGTTGGTATTGATATTGGTGCCAAAATAGGTCCCATATTACAAGCCGAGTTAGGTCAACGTTTTGCTGGCCCTCAAGCCTTTGAAAAACTACTCAATGACGGTCGTTTAGGTAAAAAATCGAATAAAGGTTTTTATCTCTATGGCAAAAAAGCTAAGAAGAATATTAAGCAAGTCGATGAAAGTATTTATACCTTATTAGCGATAAAACCAGTGGGAAAGCTTTCTGATAATGCTATTACACAGCGTTGCGTTTATATGATGTTAAATGAAGCTGCTCGTTGTTTAGACGAAGGTATCATTCGAAACGCACGAGATGGCGATGTAGGGACCATCTTTGGTATTGGCTTTCCACCATTTCTAGGAGGCCCTTTTAGATATATTGATACAGTAGGTGCTAAAAGTATTGTTGCACAACTGACACAGTGGGCAAGTGAGCATGGTCAACGTTATGAACCGTGTGATGCTTTAATTAAGATGGCAGAGCAAGACCAGCGTTATTATTAACTGAGGATTGATATTGCCCTAGAACTGGCAATATCCTGCTTCTACAGAGGTCGGTTATAACCATCTTTTTCTGACCTTATTTAAATTAATTATATAAAACTAAAATTTATTCAATAAATGTTATATATCGGTCAAAATTTATTGAATAAATACTCTAATTTCGTTATATTAGTTAGGATTTTGGTAGGCTATTTAAAAATAGCTTTTGTAAGTGGCTTGAGAGCTTATGTTGAGGTCTAAATATTGTGTTGTTACTTCTTAGTGTGATGGGCGTTTTATCTTCTGTTTTTTTCTATTGCCAAGCTTTTACTGGCACCCTTGGATTAAAGAGATGGGCAATTGCTGGTTTATTGTTTGGACCTTTAATTTGGCCAATGTTTTGTATGGAAAAACGTATGAAGCTTAATCGGTTATTTGGTTTCGATTATTTGATTTTTAGGGCATAACTTTTAATTAGCCCTGCTGTTTAGTTTACCGGTAATATGAATATGTATTACTGCGTTAATTCAGGTGGTTTTTATGACCACCAGTTGGCTGCACCTAAATTCTTTAACCACGTCTGCGGCCAACCTATTGAAGTTTTAATATCCTTACCGGTTAATAAACGACGTTGATTTATCAGTAATTTGATGAGTAAAGAGGAAATTGTTCATATCCTGTTCGTTTAATGGTTTACTATATAAATAGCCTTGAATTTGTTCACATTTTAGGCCTAAAAGAATGCTCAGTTGTTTGCTAGTTTCTACTCCCTCTGCAATAACAAGCATATCAAGGTTATGACCTATAGAAATGATGGTTTCAACCATCTCCCTCCCTTGTTCACAATATTCAATATCGTCAATAAAAGCTTTATCAATTTTTAATGTATTAAATGGGAATTTCTTTAAGTGTACTAAAGATGAGTAACCGGTACCAAAATCATCTAAAGAAAGATAAATACCCATTCTTCTAATTTTTAACATAATATCTATTGCTATTTGAGGTGATTCCATCACCGTATCTTCAGTTATTTCAAGCTCTAAGTATTTTGCTGGAAGATTTGTTTCAATGAGTATTGAGGCGATAACGTCAACTAGGTTAGGTTGGTAAAATTGAAGAGCAGACAGGTTTACTGCAATTCTTCCGCCAAATAAGCCTGCGTCTACCCATTTTTTAGTAGCAAAGCAGGACTTTCTTAAGACGACTTCACCTATGTCAATTATTTGGCCCGTCTCCTCAGCGGTTGGAATAAAAGCAATAGGTCTAATTAAACTTTTATTCGGTGTTATATATCGAACCAGTGCTTCTATTCCTGATACTTTACCTGTGGCGGTTTCTATTTTAGGTTGGTAATAAACAGAGAACAGATCGTCTTTAAGGCCACGAAGGATCAAACTTTCAATTTGTAGGCGCTTTACCGCTTTCTTATTCATAGACTCATTAAAAAATTGATATGTATTACCACCCAAATTTTTTCCATAATACATAGCCGTATAGGCATTTTTTAATAACTTATGAGGTAAAACTTCATCCTCAGGATAAATAACAATACCAATACTACCGGTAAGAACAATTTCTTTACTTCTAAGTTTTAGTGGTTGAGCTATAGTTATTAAGATCTTTTTTACTAATGAAGTGATAGCGTAAATATTATCAGTATTTTCAATGATAATACTAAACTCATCACCTCCAAGGCGATAGATAGAGTCTTGACGACTCACTATTTTTAAAAGACGCTGGGTAACTTGGCATAACAACACGTCACCTAACTGATGACCAAGAGAGTCATTGATTTTTTTGAAGTTATCTAAACCAAAAACTAAAATGGCATGTTGAATTTTATTTTCAACGAGTTTAACTTGATATTTTTGAAAGTATGATCGGTTAGGTAAGCCCGTTAATTTATCATTATTTGCCTGTGTTCTAAGTTTTTGTTCAGTTCTTTTGCGCTTTGTAATATCAGAAAAAACGCCAAAGAAGTGTGATATTTTACGATTTTCATCACGAATAACATTAATATTTAAATCGATTAAATAGAGGTCACCATTTTCTCGGACACTTTTTATTTCACCCTGCCAACAACCATTATTAATCAGTTGGTCTTTTATTTTTTCACACAAAATCTCTGGGTATTGCTTAAATTGTAAGGGTTTTCCAAGTATTTTATTTTTAGTTATACCCGTAATACGCTGATAAGCTTCATTAATATCTACAGCAATAAATTTTTCATTAAAAATAATTAGACCATCAGAAATATTTTCAAAACATTTTGCATATATTTTAAGTCGTTCTTCAGTTTCTTTTATTTTACTAATATCTTTGAGGGTTCCTGTCATCCGAGTAGGTTTATCGTTTTCATCTCTAGCAACTATTTTCCCTCGTTCTAATACCCAAATCCACTTGTTATTGTTATCTTTTAGCCTATAAGTAACTTCAAAAAATTCTGTTTTACCCTCAAAGTGATCATCTAAAGCCTTTTTAACTCTTGGGATATCACTCTGATGCAATTGAGTTTTATATTCATCTTTGCTATGAGCACCGTCTTGAGGCAGTTCTAAAGCGCCAGAAACATTCGACTGAAATATCCGACCAGTGTTAATGTTCCAATCCCACATTTCATCGCCGCTACCCCAAAGAGATAATTTTAAACGTTCTTCACTTTTTTGTATTTGCTGGTGATATTGACTTTTGCGATACATTTTTTGAGTAATATAAATCAAGAGGATCAATATTATTAGGGCGTATATAAGCAATATTGATTTAGAGAACCACCAAGGTGACATAATATGAATTTTGATATTATTTGATTTTATTAATTCAGGGTTATATAAGTCATAAACTTGGACTTCAAAGTTATAATCACCAGGAGTTAAATTGGTATATGTTGCTCTGAGATAGGAGGGGTCTGCTTCAATCCACTGTTCGTTTGAGCCTAAAAGACGATACTTATATCTTACTTGACTCAGAAGCTTTGAGTTTGGTGCAATAAACTCAATACTGAGTGGTGATTGGTTGTAGTCTACTATCACTTCATCAAGATAATTGACTTGTTGATTTAACGTGGACTTGTTGATTGATTTATTATCAATAACAGCTATCTTTTTATTAGCAATATAAATATTGATAAATATCGGTTTGTATATTTGTTGAGATATTTGAAAAGCTGCCATGGGGTCAAAATGATAAAAACCGTTAGAACCCGCAAACAACATTGTCTTGTCTGAGGTTAATAAGGTCGGAAATGATAAAAAATCATGATCCGAAATTAAAAAGTCTTCAGTAAAAATTTTTACTTTTCCCGAAGATGGTGTTATCACAGAGATTCCTCTCTTTGTTACTACCCAAGCATTTTCATTTTTATCAATGAGAATATCTGCAATAAAATTATTATTTAATAAATTATTATCGTTGTAATAGGTTACGTCATTATTAATTCTATTGATTAACAGAATTCCGTCTGAGTGTGACCCAAGCCATATCCAATTGAGAGATGCAGTAATATTTCTGATTTCTTTATTACCAAAGTGCTTTATTTTTTCAGGTGATATATTTATGTAATTATCTTTTTTGATGTCAAATTGAAAGATTTGGTTTGACTCTGTTACTAGCAATAGTTGACTTTTTGTTGATGGATCAACAGTTAATGAGGTGAAGATAGTTGGATTGATTGTAGACTCTGTTGCTAACAATATTTGACTGTCTGTTGATTTATCAAAAGTTAATGAAGTGAAAATAGTTGGATTAATGGGATAGTTTTTTAATTCTTTTGATTCTAAATCAAAGCTTTGTAGAGAACCTTTACTATCAACAAACCAAATTTTATTATCTGCTAACGTGTATGAACTATTTTCTTTTGTATTTACGCTCTTAAACCATTCGGGGTACTGAATGGTTATTTCAAGTTTGTTGTCATAAGAATATAACTCGTTATCATTTGTTATTATCCACAACAGATTAGAATTATTAGAAAACAGTTGTAAAATCCCGGTATTAATTTGAGGGATGAATTCTTCAGTGATTATATTATTTGTAAATTTATAAAGCCTATCTTGCTGAGTGGATAACCAAATTGAACCTGAGTTTGTTTCTGCAAAAGACTCTACAGTAAAGTTATTTTTATAGGTATGATGAAAAACTTGAGGTGATGGATTATAAATATTTAAACCATTACTATAAGTTCCTAACCAGAGTCTTCCAGATGAATCTTTATAAATATCATTCAACCAATTTTCAGATAAAGAGCTCGGGTAAGCATTTTTTTGAAATTCTTCAATTGAGTAATCTAAAAGATTAACGCGATTTAGACCATTTTCACCTGCAAGCCATACTTTATCATCACCTGTTTGCTCAATAGCCGATATTTTATTTGATAAAAGGCCAATCACTTTATTTTTTTTTGGTAAGTGTTTTGTTATTTTATAGCTATCTGAAACAATAAATACGCCATTATCTGTAGCTAACCAATAATCACCCTCAATAATTTTTATGTCATTCAAACTCACCGCTGGAATATTAATATCCCATTTGTTCTTTTCTTGTAGGGAAAAAGCATAAGATAATTTATCATTAATTATAAATATACCTTTCTGATGTGTTCCCATCCAATAATTGTTATTTTTATCTTGAAAAATGGTTATTACTTCTTTGAAATTATCTTCAAAGTCTTGAATACTAATCTGGTTGAAGTGGTTATTTAATGGGTCATATATATGTAGGCCTTGAGAGGTTGCCACCCATATTTTATTAAAGTTATCTTGGTAAATATCCCATATTTTATTATCTCTCAATGAATTTATATTGTTAGGGGTATATGCGAAATTGTCAAAATTATCTAACGCTTTATTATATTTGCTCAGTCCATTTTCAGTGGCGACCCAAATGATATTTTCATTATCAAGAAAGACTTTTCTAACGTTATTATTAGCTAAAGATTTTTTATCATTGGTCTTGTGACGATAATGAATAAAGACATTTCCGTCGTATCTATCAAGTCCATCTTGGGTTGCAACCCAAATAAAGCCTTCGTCATCTTGAGTAATACTAGAAACATGACTTTGAGCCAAACCTTCAGCCGTAGATAAATGATTAAATTTTAGTGGGGCGGCAGTAAAAGGTTTATTATTGCCGGTCTCATCAGCCGATGCAGAAGTTAACACCAAAGTCGTGACTAAAAATAAAAAAGCCAATTGATAAACAAAAGTTGCTAAAGCACTAAGTGACAAAGCTACTTGCTTGTATATTAACGCAATGAATAGTAAGAAAGATAACAGCAAAATAACCTCTTGTTCTCAGGAAAATATCTAGGTAAATTAATCAAGCCTATACTATTAAAAATTCTTAGCTTTGATTAACTGGTATAGAAGTTAATAATAATACTTATAGTTTTTAATATTTATTCTCTACAATATGCAAGTTATCGGCCATTTTAAAATTTTCTTTGACATTTTTAATAAAAATCATTGAAATTATTAATGGCTGCTTTGCTTTTGTTGTTGAGGTAATGATTTTATCTAGGTTTGACAAGAAGAATAAACAGTTAGGCTTAAATTATATAACTAAAGGCTCAGTTATAAATATTTCATTTTAGTCGGTTTTATTGACAGTTTTGAGTCAATTAATTGTTCTTTATTGTTAAAGTTGATGGAGTTGTTACAAAGTGAAGTCCAAAAATCAACTTTTTATTTATAAAAAAACGGTTCTTTTCTTGTGATTGACTATTCAACCCGCCTTGTGAATCTCTCCATTCCTCATGTTATCGGATCAGCATAGTCATGGCTGTGCCAATGAATCTGTCTATCAAATGAGTTAAATAAACGGGGAGTATTTGTTGGGGGGGGATAAGAAATTTAATACTAAAGCGTTTTAACGTAATACAACATAAGATCAATAACTGTATTTTTGATCATTGTGACTTTATTTCAATACGAAAACCTTTCAGCTATTTTGTGGCAATTATGTATCCATGGAAATGACACTTGAAACTAATACGTTACTGAAAGTATTTTTTAATATAGCTATTGAATTATCTAAGCGATTATATTGACTTGAGTCATTATAATTTTGGTAAGGAAGTCCTTTAATTATTGATTATTATTAACTTAAACTGTTTTAACTTGTCTCGTATTCTATTATTATTATAAGTGAAATTTTATTTATACCACGCATTTCTATTTTTGGGATAATATATGCAACTTTTTATTATGCGTCATGGTGATGCAAGCATGATAGCTCAAACTGATGCGCAAAGACCTTTAACGGGGCAGGGTATAGCTGAATCACGCTTGATGGGTAAATGGTTGAAAAGTTTAAATGTAAATATTGAACATCTTCTTATTAGTCCTTATTTACGCGCTCAACAGACATCATCAGAGTTACTAGCTGAGCTTGGGTATAAACCTAAGTGCGAAACGATTAATATTATTACTCCATCAGGTAATGCCGCACAAGTTCATGACTACATAGATGGTTTTATTGAAACAAATCATTGTCAGCATTTACTCATTATCACGCATATGCCTTTAGTCAGTTATTTAGTGGCAGAGTTAACAGTAGATCAACAATCCCCTATATTTCAAACAGCAGCAATTGCACAGATTGATTATGATAAAAACAATATGAATGGTAAGTTGATTAGACTAGTTTCACCACCAGATCATGGCTAGCGCGTGTATATTGGTTATTTTAGCGTGAATTTATCTTTCAATTCGATTAATACTAAAAGTGCGCCATTACCCCCCCACTCAAGTGGCGCTTGATGAAATGCCATCACGTCGGGGTGTTGAACTAGCCAATGTGGAACTTTGTTTTTGAGGACCTTTGCGCCTATCCCATGAACAATACAGACACATTGTGCATGTTCTTTTTGACAAGCATATAATAAAGCGGCTATTTCTTGCTTAGCTTGATTTTTATCTAAACCATGTAAATCTAGAATTAAGTCAGGTGTATATCGACCACGACGTAAATTCTTCACTTCAAAGCTATCAACATCAAATCGAACGTACTTCATCGGGCCTTTGCTAGCAAGGTCAGGTTCAAATTCATCTGAAAAGTGGAATTCAGCGATTTGTTTGGCGTTTTTTTCTTTTGCAGTCTTTGGTTTCTGCTTGATGCTCCTATATACTGCGTATATGGTGTCCTGCACCATAGGTTTCACCTTACCAACAGCTTCCATAAATAGCATTTTTTCTTGATTGGTGAGTAGGTCTTTTATTTTCATTTGTATAGTTTATCATTTGTTAACTGTGCTAAGTAAAGAAGTTTTTTATTAGGAGAACAATTTGGACACAAAAAATTTAACCTCAGTCAATCAACAACTTCATACTATTGGTGATTATGTTAGATTTGCAAGTAGTCAGTTTAACCAGGCTGATTTGTTTTTTGGTCATGGAAGTGATAATGCTTGGGATGAAGCACTAACTCTTGTTATGTTTGCCATACATTTACCTGTAAGTATTAGCCTTCGGGTATTGCCTTATCAATTAGTTGAACAAGAAAAAAAAGCAATTGTCGCGTTAATTGAGCAGCGAATCAACGAAGGTATTCCTGCTGCTTATATTACCAACCAAGCTTACTTTGCTGACCTACCATTTTATGTTGATGAGAGAGTGTTAGTGCCCCGTTCGCCAATTGCTGAGCTGATTAAAAAACAATTCGCCCCCTATATTGATGACAAATTTCCACCATCACGTATTCTTGATTTATGCACCGGTAGTGGTTGTATTGCGATTGCCTGTGCTGTTGAGTTTCCATATTCAGAGGTTGATGCTGTAGATTTAAGTATCGGTGCACTGAATGTTGCACAAATTAATATTGAAAATCATGGGTTAAGTGAACAAGTTATTCCAATTCAATCTGACGTTTTTAGTGGGGTTGAAGGCTTAACTTATGATTTAATAGTGAGTAATCCTCCTTACGTCGATCAAGAAGATGTTGATTCATTACCAGTAGAGTACACCCATGAACCTAAAATGGGTTTGGGTAGTGGTGAGGATGGTTTGGATATTGTTAGAAAAATATTGGCACAAAGTGCTCTTCATCTCAATGATAGTGGTATATTAATATGCGAAGTAGGTAATTCTCAAATACATGTTGAGGCCTTATATCCGGAAGTTCCTTTTGTGTGGATTAACTTTGAGCATGGCGGTCATGGAGTATTTATATTGACTAAGGCACAACTAGAAGAGTTTTCATCAACTTTTCAACAACAATTAGTCTAACTAATTGTTGTTATTTCATCAGTTTAATTAAAGGTAAAAATTACAATGTCTGGCAATACATTTGGTAAATTATTCACAGTCACATCTTTTGGTGAAAGTCACGGTTTAGGGTTGGGGGCTATTATTGATGGTTGTCCCCCTGGAATTGAACTTTGTGAAGCAGATTTACAACTTGACTTAGACCGAAGACGTCCAGGCAAAAACAGATATACCACAGCACGACGAGAGCCAGATCAAGTTAAAATAATGTCAGGTGTCTTTGAAGGAAAAACTACAGGCACACCTATAGGTTTGATCATTGAAAATACCGACCAACGTTCTAAAGATTATGGTGATATTGCCCAAAATTTTCGCCCCGGTCATGCAGATTATACCTACTGGCAAAAATATGGTTTACGTGATTATCGAGGTGGTGGCCGTTCTTCAGCTCGTGAAACGGCAATGCGCGTTGCCGCTGGTGCGGTAGCAAAAAAATATCTTCAACAAAAATTTGGTATGATAATTCAAGGTTGTGTCACTCAAATTGGTGATGTGACAGCTGATAATATTGACTTTGCTAAGCTTGATTGGCGTAAAGTTGAGGAAAATCCATTTTTCTTTGCTGACTCAAGTAAGTTAGATCAATTAGATGAATTACTTCGCGGCATTATCCGGAAAAAAGACTCTATTGGCGCCAAAATTACAATAGTTGCTACTAATGTACCTGTGGGTTTAGGCGAACCTATATTTGATCGCCTAGATGCCGAAATAGCGCATGGCATGATGGGTATTAATGCTGTTAAGGGTGTTGAAATTGGTGATGGCTTTGCCGTTGTTAATCAAAAAGGTTCTGAGCATAGGGATGAATTAACGCCAACTGGTTTTTTAACGAATCATTCGGGTGGTATTTTAGGTGGCATTTCATCAGGGCAAGCAATTATAGCTCACTTAGCCTTAAAGCCAACGTCGAGTATTGGTGTGAGTGGTAAAACGGTTAACTTACAAGGTGAGGCGACTGATATTATTACTAAAGGACGACATGATCCCTGTGTAGGTATACGCGCTGTTCCGATTGCTGAAGCTATGATGGCACTGACTCTCATGGATCATTTTCTTCGTCATCGAGCCCAAAACGCCGATGTAGTATGTATTACCCCTATTATTACAGAAAAATAATTTATTAAATCAGTTAAGTTGATAGTTTACACGCATAACTAAACTCATTAAGGGCTAATATTGTCACTGTTTACACAGCTCTCGGCGAGTTACTTTTTTTATTTTAGTATTCTTGGTTTAGTTGTACCCTTTGTCGGGGTTTTTCTTGATGGTAAAGGCTTCTCATCAAGTGACATTGGCGAAATTGTTGCCATTATTACCGCAAGTAAAATTATTGGTCCATCATTATGGGCCGTCTTGGCTGATAAAACTGGTCAGCAATTGACCATTATTCGCATTGGAGCATTACTTGCTTCTTGCTGTTTTTCTTTTCTTTTTTGGTTAAATAGTTATTGGCCAATCACTTTTTGTTTGGCAATATTTAGTTTGTTTTGGACAGCAATTTTGCCTCAATTAGAAGTTATGACATTAAACTCTATTAGACAAAGTCCTAAAATTTATGCTCGTATTCGTTTGTGGGGTAGTATTGGTTTTATTGTCATGGCAGTTTTAGCGGGGGTGGGCATTGAACGTTATTCTCATGATGCCTTTACTGTTTTAGGTTTGATTGTTCTATTAGGGTTATATTTATCAACATTGCTATTAAAGCAACCTAAAATCTATCTATCCCATATCATTGCAACGTCAACAATAAAAAGTAAAGTGTTCGATTTTTCTTTTATTGTTTTTTTTCTTGCTGGCTTAATGCTTCAGATTAGTTTTGGACCGTATTATAGCTTTTTTGCACTTTTTTTACGTGACTTAGAATACTCTGGCATTGTTATCGGATTAATGATTGGCTTAGCGGTCATTGCTGAAATCATTATATTTATTTATGCTGGCCAATTATTCAAATTTTTCACTATTAAAACGCTTCTGATTTTTAGTTTATTTATCACCAGCATCCGATGGGCACTATTGGCACAGTTCGGTAATGTTTTTTGGGTATTAGTCTTTAGTCAGCTAATGCATGCTGCTAGTTTTGGCTTGTACCACAGCGCTTCAATACTATTTATTAGCCAGCATTTTGATATCAATCAGCAGAGCCGCGGGCAAGCACTATATGTTGGTGGTGTTTATGGGCTTGGTGGTGCGATAGGGGCTTATTTTGCAGGTTTATTATGGCTTGATGGTGCAGGGGCGCAAACATCATTTAATCTTGCTGCGGTAATTGTGCTAATAGGTGCAGTTTTCGCTTTATTTATTCCTTTACAGGAAAAATTCAATATTAGATAAATTAAAGCGCTAGATTAGTTAAAACTAACCCAACGCTCGATTAAATACTGAGTTTTATTTATTTAATCTCTTCACCAGCAGCTTGTTTATCAGCGTGATACGAAGAACGTACTAAAGGACCACAAGCGGCATGCTCAAAGCCCATTTTAACGGCTTCTTTTTGATACATATCGAATATGTCCGGGTGCACATAACGTTCAACAGGGAGATGGTGCTTACTTGGTTGTAAGTATTGGCCAATAGTTAACATAGTTACGCCATGAGCACGTAGGTCCCGCATAACTTGTAAAATTTCTTCATCAGTTTCTCCTAACCCAACCATTAAACCCGATTTTGTCGGTACTGTTGGATTACTTTCACCAAACTTTTTCAATAAATCTAAAGACCACTGATAGTTGGCACCTGGGCGGGCTTTAGTATACAACCGTGGCGCAGTTTCCAAATTATGGTTAAAAACGGTAGGGGGCATTTGGTTCAATATATCAAGGGCTCTGTCCATACGGCCTCGAAAGTCAGGGACTAAAATTTCAACCTTGGTATTTGGTGCATGTATGCTAATTTCTTTGATACAGTCGACAAATTGTTGTGCGCCACCATCTCGTAAATCATCACGGTCTACAGAAGTGATAACCACATACTTTAACCCCATATCTTTAAGGGTTAAGGCTAATTTCTTTGGTTCATCCGGGTTAGTTGCTAATGGACGACCGTGACCAACATCACAAAAAGGGCAACGTCGCGTACAGATATCACCCAAAATCATAAAGGTAGCGGTACCGTGATTAAAGCATTCAGATAAATTTGGACATGACGCTTCTTCACAAACCGAGTGCAAGTCATGTTTACGCAATGCCGCCTTTATTTTATCAATTTTTTCTGAACTACGTGGTAGCTTTATTCTAAGCCAGTCTGGTTTCCGTAATATACTTTCACGCGTTGACTCAACAACTTTAATTGGGATATGCGCCATTTTATCGGCGTCGCGCATTTTAGTGCCGGGAGCAACACGTGTAGATTTAGTTGTCATTAGTTGTCAAATCCTGTGTAAAGGCGAACATCGGTCGCTTTTAATAATGGTATTAAGTGTTTAACAAGTGCATTACCTGCACTTTCGACGTCTTTTGGGCCATTCATATCTGCAGTTTGCACCATTTCAAGGCCAGCATAACCACAAGGGTTAATGCGTAAAAATGGTGATAAATCCATATTAACATTTAGTGCTAAACCATGAAATGAACAGCTTTTTCTTACGCGCAAACCCAATGAAGCGACTTTCTTTTCGTCGACATAAACACCCGGTGCGTCAGCTTTAGCATAAGCGTTGATATCATAATCTTTGAGGGCTGCGACAATACTTTTTTCGATTAAGGTGACGAGTTGACGTACACCAATTTTTTTACGGCGTAGATTAATCATAAAGTAAATAACTTGCTGACCAGGGCCGTGATAAGTTACTTGACCACCACGGTCAACTTTTAACACTTCGATATCACCTGGCATTAATAAATGCTCTTCTTTACCTGCTTGACCTTGGGTAAATACTGGAGGGTGCTCTACTAGCCATAATTCGTCTAGAGTGTCATCATTACGATCATCAGTAAATTTTTTCATCGCCTGCCATACATCTATATAATTCATAGTGTTTAGCTTTCGAATAATTAACGAATTTTTCAATGCTGTCTCTTACTTAATTTGGCTTGAGTTTATTATACCAAATAATACACACCCATACACCCTATAGTCTGTATGGGTATCTATTATGACTAAAGAGTTACAATACGTAACGAACTTCTTCAATAGCGTTTAAGGTTTTATAAATAGTTTCTATATGATCTTTGCTGGTAACCTTTACTGCAATAGAAACCGAATGATAATTACCTTTTGAACTTGCTTTTATCTTTGGTGAATAATCATCAGGTGTATGCTTTTGTAATTCAGCAATGATTAAGTCTGGTAACTCTATACAGGCAACCCCCATAATTTTAAAATTTAATACGGTAGGGAAGTCAAGTAATTCGTCAAAATGGGTTTTCATTTGGTTTCTCACTAACATTTACAACAAGGTTTTGGGCATTAATTATTAGCTAGTTTGCTAATATATTTATTTTATCATTAAAACAACCCTTGGGGGTAATATCAATATTATGATGTCGGTTGTCGATAATTCAATAGTCGTTATCACTCAATAATTTATGCCTTTGAACTATGAGCGCTAAAAAACGAAAAACTCGATCAGGGATCGAGTTTGTTTTGTAGCAAATCTTTGTAAATTAGCCTTTATTTAGCAAATTGCTGTTTGATATAATCAAGCAGTTGACTAAGGATACTACCTTTATTAATCTCTTCTAAGGTAACTAGTGGGTATTGTGCAATATCTTCACCGTCAAGCTGTAAAAAAACTTTGCCAACAATTGTACCTTTTGCTAACGGTGCTTCTAACTGGCGGTCTAACTCAAAGTTTGCTTTTAAATTCTTTTGCTGACCTCTAGGAATAGTAATGTGGGTATCTAATGAAATACCTAAATCTACCTGTTTCTTATCACCCATCCATACACGGTTGCTTAGAAATTTTTCACCGGCTTTATATGGTGTAATCGTTTCAAAAAATCTAAAACCATAGTTAAGAAGTTTTTTACTTTCTACTTTACGTGACCTTTCGCTTTCTGTACCCATAACAACAGTCACTAAACGCATATCACCTTTTGTTGCTGATGTAACTAAACTATAGCCAGCTTGTGATGTGTGCCCAGTTTTCATACCATCTACATTTAAGCTTTTGTCCCATAACAAACTATTGCGATTATATTGTTTGATGTTGTTATAAGTGAATGACTTTTGTTTATAAATCTCATACTCTTTAGGAACATCTTTAATAATAGCTACCGCTAAGGTTGCCATATCCCTTGGGCTAGTAAAATGTTCACTACTGTCCAAACCATGACTATTTTCAAAGTAGCTGCTGCTCATTCCTAGTTGTTCAGCATAAGCATTCATTAAATCTGCAAAGGCGCTTTCACTACCTGCGATATGTTCTGCCATTGCGACACAGGCATCATTACCGGAAGCAACAATAATACCTTGGTTAAGGTCAGCAACACTTACCTCAGTACCTACTTCAATAAACATTTTTGATGAGTCAGGGAAGTTTTTTGCCCAAGCATTCTCACTGATCATGACCTTATCGTTATCGTTGAGTTCACCACTTTGTATTTCTTTACCAATGATATAGCTTGTCATCATTTTGGTTAAGCTTGCCGGCGCTAATTGCATATCTGCGTTACCTTCAGAGATAACTTTACCTGTGCTGTAGTCGAGTAAAATATAACCTTTGGCATTAATTGATGGTGCATCAGGTATAAAAGAAATAGCATGGGTTATTGATGATAAGCTGAGAGTTAATGCACCCATGATAATAATTAATTTATTTTTTGTGTTCGGCTTTTTAGTGGCCATTGGTTTCCTTTGAGAATTTTTAGAAGTAAACGATTAAATTGACGCTTGTCAAAATAAAAAACAGTGAGATTTACAAAATAGTATATCACTTTTGCCTATAGATACTACGGCCATTAAAAGTAAAAATTGTGTTTAATGCTTTTTATTTTAATAACTCACGTATATAGGCTTTGGGATAGCCAGAACTCCTTAATGAAACTAATATTTTTGCTAACTCTTTCACGTTATCAATTGGACCTATTTGTACTCGAAAAACACCCTTGTTATCTGGCCAAATAACCTGTTGTTGGTATTGTTCTGTTAACTGATTGGCTGTGTTTTTGGCTAAGTCACTATTTCGTGTTGCCAATACTTGAATGTACTGTTTATTTAGCTCAGAGGGTAGGGTATTTGATTTTTTGATTGATTGACTAAAATTGGTAATGGCTCTAATTTCAACTTTTGCAGTACCAGTTTCTAACATATCAAGTTGATAAGCAGCACTGTATGAAAGGTCAATAATACGGTTGGGATGAAAAGGCCCCCGGTCATTTACTCTAACAGTAACCGATTTATTATTATCAGTATTAGTCACTTTTAAATAAGTGGGTAAAGGTAAATTTTTATGAGCAGCAGTCATACCATACATATCATAAATTTCACCATTTGAGGTCAAATGGCCATGAAATTTTTGTCCATACCAAGAGGCTATTCCAGTTTCTTTAAAGCTTTTGGCACTTGATAAAACGGTATAGTTTATACCTCTAATTTGATAATTTTTGTTTCCACCTCTACTGTGCGCTTCTTCTCTGGGTATGGCATTAGATAATTCAGCACCGCTAGGTTCTCTGGTTGGTTTACTATCATTTTTTTGTTGATAGCGACCATGATTAACACTGCATGCACTGATAGCTATTATAATGCAAAAAAAAAGGGTCTGTTTTATCATGAATACTCCAACTTAAGCATGAAATCGTCTATGCGTGCTAATGGCCATTAAAATACCAAAGCCAACGAGTAAGGTTACCTTAGAAGTACCACCATAGCTGACTAAAGGTAAAGGAACACCGACAACCGGTAACAGCCCTGAAACCATGCCAATGTTAACAAATACGTAAACAAAAAAGGTTAGTGTTATGCTACCAGCTAATAATTTGGTAAAAGCCTGTTGGGCATTGACCGCAATCCATAAGCCACGAGCAACAATGGCTAAATATATTAATAATAAAATAGAAACACCAATTAAGCCAAACTCTTCACTAAAGACGGCAAAAATAAAATCAGTATGTCGCTCAGGTAAAAATTCTAGTTGAGATTGAGTACCTTGCAGAAAACCTTTCCCATTTATTCCACCAGAGCCAATGGCTATTTTAGACTGAATTATTTGATACCCAGAGCCAAGGGGATCTTGTTCAGGATTTAAGAAGGTAAGAACACGTTGCTTCTGATAATCTTTCATCAAAAACATCCACAAAACGGGTACAAAAGCGGAAGCTAATCCTAAACAAGTAGCAATAAGCTTCCAGCTAGCACCGGCAAGAAATAAAACAAAAATACCAGAACTTGCAATGAGTAATGAAGTGCCTAAGTCAGGTTGTTTTGCTATGAGTAATGTTGGAATTAAGACTAAAATAAACGCAATAATTATATTTGAAATTTTTGCAGGCAGATCATATCGACTAATAAACCAAGCAATCATAATGGGTACAATAAGTTTCATTATTTCTGATGGTTGAAATTTAGTAAACCCTAAATCTAGCCATCGTTGTGCCCCTTTACCCACATGGCCAAATATCAACACAGCAATGAGCATTATTAGGCCAACAACAAACATAGGTACGGCAAGTTTTTTATAAATAAGGGGTTGTATTTGAGCGACAGCGAGCATTGCAATCAAGGCGATACCCGAATGAATAGCTTGTCTTATGACAATACCCATTTCTTGGCCCCCCGCACTATAAACAATAAATAAGCCTAAGGTTATGAGCAATAACAGGCCTATTAATAATGGTAAATCAATGTGTAAACTTTGCCAGATCGTCCGTTGTTTTTGATGTTCCTGCCCAGTGCTACGCATTATTTTTCCTCACAAGTATTCAAATTCATGATTTAGTGCCTATTTTTTTGAATATAAGGCTTTATGTGATTAGGATGGCGAGAATGATTAGTACTTTCAATCACTCTATCACCAAAATATTGATCCATAACTTGTCTGGCAACAGGAGCAGCATTACTAGCCCCTCCGCCCTTAGCAACATTTTCTATGGCAACAACCACAACAATTTCTGGATTTTCATAGGGTGCAAAAGAAATAAACATCGCATTATCTCGCTTACTTTCTTTGATGTTTTCTACATCATAGGTTTCTTCTTGTTTAATACTAACAACTTGTGCAGACCCTGTCTTACCAGCAACATCGTACTTTGTCCCCTCAAACGGAGTGAAGGCAGTAGCACCCGGGTCTTGGGCTGTTTTATGCATTGCATCAAGCACTATGTCCCAATGCTTATTTTGTTTTAGAATAATAGGTGCTTTTTCATCAACAGATACTTCTTCTATCGTGACTTCCCTTTTAAACTTATTTGTTGACTCTACTGCAATTAATTGAGTTTGCGATGTTTTCTTTAGCAAACGCGGAGGTTTGATTTTGCCTTTGTTCACTAAGATCGATGTGGCTTGAGCTAACTGGAGTGGTGTTGCGGTTAAATAGCTTTGGCCAATACCAACAGAAAGCGTTTCGCCGGTATACCAAGGCTTGTTATAACGAGCTCTTTTCCAACCTATACTAGGTACTATCGCTCGACTTTCCTCGTGGATATCAATACCGGTATAATCACCAAAACCAAACTGTTCTAATATATTACTCATTTTAGTAATACCAAGCTTAAAGGCAAGATCATAAAAATAGGTATTACATGACTCTTCAATTGCTTTCGTCAAGTTAACCCAACCATGGCCCCAAGGTTTCCAGTCTCGAGATTTATTTTTAATACCTTCAAGTTGGTACCAGCCAGGATCCCAAATTTTGTCATTGGCAGTGACTACTTGTTCTTCTAAACCGAGTAGCGCATAAAAAGGTTTGACAGTCGATGCTGGCGGGTAGCCTTGAACTGAACGGTTAATTAATGGTAAGTCTTTAGATTTTAATAATTTATTGTAGTTATTACTACTAATACCATGAACAAATAGATTACCATCATAGCTTGGGTTAGAGTACATCGCGAGAATCCCGCCATCGCGAGGATCAAGTGCCACTATTGCACCTCGCTTTCCTGACAAGGCTCTCTTGGCAATCATTTGTAATTCAATGTCTAAAGTAAGCGTTAAATCTTTACCTGGTATCGGAGGACTAAAGTCTAAGGTGCGAATAATACGTCCTTGCGTATTTATTTCTACTTCTTGATGACCAATAGTACCGTGTAAAATATCCTGATAATATCGTTCAATACCTAGTTTACCTATTTCACGAGTAGCAGCGTAATTCTCTGATTTATTATCACGATTTAATTTTTTAAGATCTTTTGGGTTGATACGAGCAACATAACCAATATTATGTGTGGTCAATTCGGCAAAGGGATAATATCGTTTCAGTCTGGCATCAATATAGACACCAGGGTATTTGTGCTGATTTACTGAAAATAAGGCGACTTGTTGATCACTTAATCTCGATTGTAATTCAACGGGTTTAAAGCGACGTTTACCACGGATACGTTTAAAAAACTTTGTTTGACGTTCGTTGCTAATACCAAGTAGTTCACTAACGCCAGTTATTGTTTTTGTAATATCTTTTACATCTTCAGGGATGACTTCCAAACTAAAAATAGCTTTATTATCAGCAAGCAATATCCCATTTCTGTCGTAAATTAATCCTCTGTTTGGCGCAACAGGTAATAATTTAATGCGATTACTATTAGACTGGGTTTGGTATTTGTTAAAAGAGTTGACTTCTAGGTCATAAATATTACTAAATAAAATTAAGACAATGGTAAGAACGCCAATAAAAGTGATAAAAGTTCGGCGGGCAAATAAATTTGCTTCTGCGGTTTTATTTCTTATGGTGTCGCGTCTAGGTGATGCCATAGCTATTCTCTATGGTAAGGATGGTTGTTATTGATACTCCAAGCTCGGTATAAGCTCTCGGCAATAAGTACCCTGACCATGGGGTGGGGTAAGGTGAGTGGTGACAGCGACCATTTTTGTTCTGATGCTTTAATACAAGCCGGCGCCAAACCCTCTGGACCTCCAACCAATAAAGCGACATCTCTAGAATCAAATTGCCATCGTTCAAGCTGAGATGCAAGTTCAGGTGTGGTCCAAGGTTTACCTTCAACTTCTAAAGTGACAATGCGGTTCCCTTTGGGAATTGCGGCAAGGAGTTGTTCACCTTCTTTTTCTAAAATACGTGCTATATCAGCATTTTTACCACGTTTACCTGGTGATACCTCTATCAGATGAAATGACATATCGCGAGGGAAACGGCGGCTGTATTCTTGAAATCCTTCATTAACCCAAGCAGGCATTTTATTACCAACAGCGTAAATAGTTATGCGCATTTGATGTGTCTTTCTTCAGGTAAATATTGTTTAAAGGCTCTAAGACCAAAGCTCTTCAAGTTGGTACTTATCTCGTTGTTGATCCGTCATTACATGGACAATAATATCACCAAGATCAACTAACGCCCATTCGCCAACATCATTACCTTCAATGCCTAAGGGTAAAATCCCTTCAGTACGACATTCGGCACCAACTGATTGGGCTATAGATTTTACGTGACGGTTAGAGTTTCCTGAACAAACGATCATATAGTCAGCAAAATTAGCTTTGCCTGTGATATCTAATGTAATGATATCTCTGCCTTTTATGTCTTCGATTTTTTCAATAACAAATTTCTTTAGTGCTTTGCTTTGCAAGAGGTTATTCCTAGAATTTTTTACAGTTGGCGCATAATATCATTAATTAAATAGGCAAGCTACTTTGAAATGAAGATTAGACCTTAAATGGGGCTAGATAAATCAGCCATAAAGTTGATGTTTGTTGATGTAATTTAATACGCTAGCAGGCATCAGGTTATCACAGCTTTGCTGTTGTTTAATCTTACTTCTAATTAATGTCGATGAGACGTTACAAGAAATTTCGGGAGGAAAAAGAATATAACCCGCTTTTTTATTTATTAATTGTGGAGTTATATTTTTATCTATTTGATGACTTTTTAATAATAATTGGGTGCTAGCGGGCAAATTATCAAAAGGATAATTTGGCCGACAGTTCACCACTAAATGGCATAAAGTTAAAATTTCCTGCCAGCGATGCCATCGTTTAAAAGTGAGTAATGAGTCCATACCTATGATAAAAAATAAGGTTGTTTGAGGTGACTCTTGTTTGATTTCTTTTAAGGTATCGACCGTATAAGAAAGTGTTTTTCGCTTAAGTTCACGTTGATCGTAGACAAAAAGCGGTTCACTATCACAAACTAATTTAACCATATCTGCGCGTTGTTGTGGAGAAGCATTTACGTTGCTTTTATGGGGAGGGAGATGAGCCGGTATTAAATTTACTTGGCTAACGCCCAGCCATTTTGCAACATGGATTGCCGGTAGAATATGGCCATTATGAATGGGGTCAAAAGTCCCCCCTAAAATAGCAATGATTTTAGGCATACTCATAATCAAGAGGATATTTCACCATCTGGTCGCCATGATAAAGGCTTAAACAAACATCACTAAGTAATATATAAGGGTTAAAGTCACTACTCGACTTACTGATTAAATCAAGCTGGGCAATTCGTGCCATTGAATATCTGATATTAGGAAGTACGATATGATTAATAGCATGTTGATATAACGGTTTTCGTTTATCCCAAATACGATAACTTTTAAATATTTCATTTACACTAATACCTTCTTCCCTTTTTTCCAACATATCATGTAGTTGTTTTATTTCTTTATGAACAAACCAAATGAGTTGGCCGATAGCCGTACCTTCTTGCTGAAGTTGATTTAAGATGGTAATGCATTTATTTAAGTTACCTAGTAATAAACAGTCAATTAATTGAAATGGATTAAACTTTGCTTGATTGATTACTAATTGTTCAGCATCTTCAAGTGTGATCACTTGGTTGCCAAATAATATCGCCAGTTTTTGTAACTCTTGCTCTAAGGCTAATAAGTTACCCTCGAACAGTTCAATTAATAAAGGAATAACATCAGAAGATAAATTAACATTGAGTGTATTTGCTTGGCGTTGCAGCCAAGGACCTAGAGCTTTGGTTTCAATATCATAGAGTGGCAGGTAACAGCCATGTTCAGATAGGCTTTTAAACCATTTTCGATTGGCTGTTGGCGCATCTAATTTAGGACCATGAAAAATCAATTGTACATCGTGATGAAGCATCTCAATCAAGGCGCTAATAGCTTTAGCGCCACTATCACCAATTTTACCGGTGACAAGTTCAATTTCTATGATGCGTTGACTGGCAAATAAGCTCAATGCTTGGTATTCACCGAGCAACAATTGCCAATCAAATTTATCATCAGCGCTAAAGCGAATTAATTCACTGAAACCTTGCTGTTGAGCATGAGTTTTAATGGTTTGTAAACTATCATTCTTTTGCCACGGTTCATCACCAAAAATTAACCAAATTGGTTTCAATCCTTTATTGAGAGTAGCATTTAATTGATTATGATAAATTCGCATTTTGTCCTAGCTTACTTAATTTGGTTATTTTTTAATAGTTATACTGGCCATCGCTCTTAATATCTTATCTGCAGCTTGTTGACGCATTTCACTTAATAATAGGGTTAATTCACGACTTTTTGCTAAAGCAATATTAGGATCATCTTGATAATCGCGGTAAAGTTCAAAATTAAAGTTTTGAGGGTCTTGGTTGGGGAAACGTAACTGGTAGTTCACTGAATAAATTAATTCATATTCGGCGATCTGACCATTGGGAAAAACAGATAAGTTACGTCGAGATAAATTGTCATTAAGTAAATGTAATTCTGGGTATTCATTTGTGAATGAGCTAACAACAGTGACTTTGTTAAGTTTTAAATGCCTCTTTAGTATCCGTGAGAGTTCACCATAGGTATCGACAGAGCTGACATAAAGGGTTTGCAATTCAGTTGGTAATAGATAATCCCCTCGAAGCCTAAAACCACATGAGCTTAACAACGATAAGATAATAAATAGGCTTAAAAAGCGCTGTAACTTAACAGCGGTCTTTTTTGTTAACTTAATTTTAATCACTTTAACGGGTGACCTTTTTAGTTATGTTTTATTCAATTATTATTTTGTCAGTTGGTATAAAACCAACCGACACAACAATAAGATAATCTAGTTAGCTACAATGTTCAACAGCTTACCCGCCACGTATATAATTTTGCGCACTGTTTTCTCTTCAGTAAACTTGCTAACTTGTTCTTGAGCAAAAGCTAGTTTTTCAATGCTTGCTTGATCTGCATCGGCTGCAATCGTTATTTTAGTCCTTACTTTACCGTTGACTTGGACAATAATTAGCTTTTCATCTTCAATTAACGCACTTTCATCTGCTTTAGGCCATGAAGCTTCTTCTACTGTTAATCCATTAGTGATATCGCCCACTAAAGACCATAAATGATGGGTTATGTGAGGAACAATGGGCGTTAACATTAAAACAACTGCTTGTATGGCCTCATTCATTACCGCTTTATCTTCAATGCTATCTAATGGGGCTTTTGAAAGATGGTTCATTAACTCCATAATGGCAGCAATAGCGGTATTAAAGGTATTACGACGACCAATATCATCAGTGACTTTGATGATGGTTTTATGTAATTGTCGGCGTAATGATTTTTGGTTGTTATTAAGCGTTAATTTTTTAACCGAGATAATTTCTAGCTCATTAATACTAAAATCATAGGCTAACTTCCAGACACGTTTCAAAAAACGATGAGCGCCTTCCACACCAGTATCAGACCATTCTAATGTTTGTTCTGGTGGTGAAGTAAACATAATAAATAAACGCACAGTATCAGCGCCGTATTTTTCAATAACTTCCTGCGGATTAATACCATTATTTTTAGATTTTGACATTTTACTCATGCCAGCAGAGATGACAGGTTCACCATCTAGCTTACTTACCGCTTTGAGTATATTACCTTTAACATCCCGCTCTACCTCAACATCAATCGGTGCAATCCAGTCAGGTGCACCATTATCTGCTTCTCGATAGAAGGTTTCAGCCAAGACCATACCTTGACACAATAGACTCTTAAAAGGTTCATCACATTTGACCAAACCAAAATCACGTAATAGTTTATGGAAAAAACGAGCATAAAGTAGATGTAAAATAGCATGTTCAATTCCGCCAATGTATTGATCTACAGGTAACCAGTAGTTCGCTTTTGCGGGATCAAGCATTTGGGTATCGTCTGATGGTGAACAGTAACGGGCGTAATACCATGAGGACTCCATAAAGGTGTCAAAGGTGTCCGTTTCACGTAAGGCATCTTCACCGTTAAAGGTCGTCTTAGCCCATTGTAAATCACTTTTTATTGGTGAGTTAACGCCATCCATCACCACATCTTCAGGTAGTTCTATGGGTAATTGATCCACAGGTACTGCAACTGACTCACCATTGGCTAGATTGATCATTGGAATAGGCGTACCCCAATAACGTTGACGGGAGACACCCCAGTCACGGAGTCGGTAGTTAACTTTAATCTTTCCGTTACCATCGCTGATTAATCTATCCGATATGACTTTAAATGCCTGCTCAAACGCTAAGCCATCAAATTCACCCGAATTAATTAAAGTGCCTTTTTCTATAATGGCGGCATTAGTAATATCGTCACCTTCTTGACCTGATACTACTTGAGTGATCTCTAAACCATATTTAGTAGCAAACTCCCAATCTCGTTGATCATGACCAGGAACTGACATTACCGCACCAGAGCCGTAATCCATTAAGACAAAGTTTGCCGCCCAGACAGGCACAAGTTTGCCACTGATCGGGTGAATAGCTTTTAAACCGGTATCGACGCCTTTTTTCTCCATTGCTGCCATATCAGCTTCAGTGGTTTTACTATTTTTGCATTCAGCAATAAAATCACGCAATGGTTTGTTGGTTTCAGCAGCGGCTAAGGCGAGTGGGTGTTGTGCGGCTAAAGCGACATAAGTAACGCCTAAAAGCGTATCAGGACGAGTAGTGTAAATATCAAATTCTTCAGTAGAGTTTGATAGTTTAAAGGTCATTTCAACACCTTCAGAACGACCAATCCAATTGCGTTGCATGGTTTTAACTTGTTCAGGCCAATCAGTTAGTTGGTCAAGATCGTTTAATAACTCCTCCGCATAATCAGTGATTTTGATAAACCACTGCGGAATTTCTTTGCGCTCAACTATAGCACCAGAACGCCAGCCTCTGCCATCAATGACTTGTTCGTTTGCTAGTACCGTTTGATCAACGGGATCCCAATTAACGGTAGCATTTTTTTTATAAACTAAGCCTTTTTCAAAAAGTTGGGTGAAAAACCACTGTTCCCATCGGTAATAATCTTTTTTACAAGTGGCTAGTTCGCGGCCCCAGTCATAACCAAAACCTAATGATTTTAGTTGATTTCGCATATAATCAATATTTTCATAGGTCCACTTCGCAGGCGCTGAGTTATTTTTAATTGCTGCGTTTTCAGCAGGTAAACCAAAAGCGTCCCATCCCATAGGCTGCATGACATTTTTGCCTTGCATACGTTGATAACGTGAAATTACATCGCCTAAGCTATAGTTGCGTACATGACCCATATGTAAACGACCACTTGGGTAAGGGAACATAGCGAGGCAATAAAACTTTTCTTTATCAGGTTGCTCGGTAGCAGCAAAAGTATTGTTATCAACCCAAAATTGTTGAACTTCTTTTTCAATTGACTGGGGATTGTAAGTGGATTCCATTAACGATTCTCAAACACTGTAGATGGGTGCTACATGAAGTTTTATTAGTAGTTAAAGCTAAAACCCATGAGCCTATTAAAATTTGTCACATAGAATACCTTATCTTAACTAAGCTTAATAGCTGATATTGATGCTAAGAGCTACAAAAAGCTGTCTATACTTAAGTTATCTTAATTCAAGGGTAATAGGGAATCTAAATATGGCTAACAAAAATAATGTTATTGTGGAGTTATATCAAAAAATATCACAATGGATTGAAGATACAAAGGATAATGAGCTCACCAATATAGTTGATGTGGTCGAGCAAGCTAAGGCTTATTTAATTGCCGCAGAAGCTATTCCAGAAAGAGAAGTAAAACAATTTATTGATAGTTTTATTTACGACTTAAATGAATTTTATCGCCAAAATCAAAGGCAAGCAAACAACTCACTTTATCTAAGTTTAATGAATGAACGTTTTTGGCAATTACTAGCCAGCATGACAGATAAATCGCAAGTTGAGTGGTCTGAATTAATAGAAGACTTTGAACATCACGGCATCTATCGTGTTGGTGATTATATCGGTTTTGGTGAATTAGAATGCCAAAAATGCCATCAAAACTTATCAATTACTCACTTAAGTATGGTCAGTAGCTGTATTGAATGTCACGGTCAAAAATTTATCCGACATCCGATGAAACCTTAAAGATCCTTTGATAATAGATATGGCTAGCGTACACTTAAGGGTATTATCAAATTAAATCATTAACTGTATGTATTATTAACTGTTTAATTAATAATAATACAGTTAATCATACATACTGAGACTCTGCATGAGCAAAACTGTTGACCAATTACGCCTTACTCCAAGTCAATTAACAGCCAATTTAACCGAACAACTTTTTTCACACTCACCTAAAGCTTCTCAAACAGAGCAAAGTTTTATTGGTCATGAACGGGCAAAAGAAGCCTTAGATTTTGGCCTATCTATGAGTGCGGTCGGTTTTAATGTCTTTGCTATGGGAGAACACGGTACAGGGCGATTAACTTTAATAAAACAAATGTTGAGTCGTTTGGCTGCTGATCAAAAAACACCGCCAGAGTGGTGCTATATCAATAATTTTGATGATAATCATGCGCCATTTAAGCTATATGTTTCTCCTGGTGATGGTAAACAACTACTTGCCCGTATAAATACTTTTATTGATGAGTTAATCGATTTATTTCCCGAGATATTCGATAATCCTGGTTATCAACGAAAAAAAGCGGCAGTAGACCGTGAATTTAATCAAAAATATGATGAGGCAATCTCTGTTGTTGAAGAAACCGCATTAAAACAAAGTGTCATTTTATTTGAAGAAGATGGTGAAATTGGCTTTTCAATGTTAGTTAATGGTAAGGCATTAGATGATAAAGAATTTGCAAATCTCAAAGAAGAGCAACGTACTGATTTTTATAAACGATTAGCGATTCTAGAAGACTTACTCTCTGAACAATTACTTGAACTCCCTCTATGGAAACGTGTTTCGTCGGATAAATTACGTAAACTTAAACATGAAACAGCCGAGCAGGGTATTCGGCCATTATTAAAAGAGCTAGAACACGAATTTGCTAGTAATATCGGTGTTCTCAAATATTTATCTAAAGTAAAAGAACATGTTGTTGACGCTGTTTTAGAAATTTTAGCGGATGAAAGTAACGAAAATCCTAATGATAAAGATAACCGTAAATTAATGGTTGAGCAGTTTTTACCCAATTTATTGGTTGCTCGTGAACCAGAAGAAGGTGCTCCCGTTGTTTATGAGCAAAACCCGACGTATCAAAATTTATTTGGCCAAGTTGACTTTGCTAGCTTTCAAGGGGCCACTTATACCAGTTACCGATTAATTCGACCAGGAGCACTTCATAAAGCTAATGGGGGTTATTTATTATTAGATGCTGAGAAACTATTAAACCAGCCATTGGTATGGGCCAAGTTAAAACTGGCATTAAAAACCCAGCAAATTAGCATTGAAAACCCATATTCTGAATTTAGCCAGCCAGGGGCTTACAGTCTACAACCTGAAAAAATATCGCTGCAAGTAAAGATCGTTTTGCTGGGTGACCCCGAAATTTACTATACCTTACAAGAGTATGATCAAGAGTTTACTGAATTATTTCGAGTACTCGCTGATTTTGATCGCCACTTAGTTAAAAATGACGATAATTTAATTGCTTACGCCAATTTAATTAGGCAGCGTGCCCACAAACATGGCTATCCATATGTTGCTAACGATGCGCTCGTTGAGTTAGTGCGTTATGCATTAAGGCGTTCTGAACATCAGGATAAAATTTCTTCAAATATTGTTCAGGTTAATGATCTACTCGACGAAGCCAATTACTTATGGGCTAAGCAAGGCGTTGATAGTGAGATCACTGCCGAGCATATCAATTGGGCACTCAAAGCTAAACAAAGACGTACCGGACGAATGAGCGAGACCTGGCTTAGTGAAATCAAAGAACGCCAAGTATTAATCAATACGCGAGGTCAAAAAATAGGCAAAGTTAATGGCTTAACTGTTTTAGAAATTGGTGATAGTGTTTTCGGCACTCCCGCTAGAATTACGGCTACTGTTTATGCCGGCAGTGAAGGGGTCACAGATATTGAGCGAGAGGTTGATTTAGGTAAATCTATTCACTCAAAAGGTGTACTCTTACTCACTGGCTATTTGGGACATAAATATGGTCAAGGTTTCCCTGTTGCTATTTCTGCCAATATTGCGATTGAACAATCTTATGGGCATATCGACGGTGATAGTGCCTCTATGGCCGAGCTTTGTGCCCTTATCTCTGCTATAACACATTTGCCTATAGATCAAAGTTTAGCGATTACCGGCTCTATCAATCAACACGGTGAAGTGCAATCTATCGGTGGTGTTAATGAAAAAATAGAAGGCTTTTATCAGCTTTGTAAAGATACTGGTTTAAACGGTTCACAAGGCGTTATTGTGCCCATGACCAATATGATCAATTTAATGTTATCACAAGAAGTGATCAATGCAGTAGAAGAGGGTCAGTTCTCAATTTATGCTGTTGAAGACATTGATCAGGCGTTAGAAATCTTGATGGCGACACCTGCCGGTAAAATTAGCCGCACCGGACGTTATCCAATAAAATCTATTCATGGCATGGTTCTAGATAAGTTAGGCAAGTTTTCTGAATTATTAAGTGGCACTGACGAGTAAAAATTTTATTATAAGTAGCGTATTCAGTTTATCTTGACACTTAGCCCATAACACCTTGTAAATAATTGTCTAAGCACTTTTAGAAAGTTATTTACAAGGTCCTTTAATCTGCAGATATATTATACAGATTGTCTAAAATAGTATTCGAAAATATTCAACACCCCATGATCAAAAATGGCTGCATAGTTAATTAGCTGTAGCCTATTCAAAAAGATCCATTAGTAGTACAAATCAATAATAAAGGGTAATTATTTTAGACTTTTGTCATTATAATTTTCATCTTTAAACCTCATGCCACATCAGTTAACTATAAGAAAATCATTATAATTTTATAATTTTTACATTTAATCATGCAAAAAATAAAATCTTTTCTATAATTTATTTATACGGTTAATACTTTTGATTGCTTTAAATTATTAAATAACCAGCAACCTGTGAGTATTCACCCAAAAAATAATAATAAATGATGGTGCTAAATTGCACCAAAGAGGTAGATAGTCACCCAAAATAAAAACAACACTAATATAACCCATGATATATAAGCTCCTTGAGCGGCCCCTTCTTTTGTTGATACTCCTATGTTGACAGGAGTTCTATCGTGCTAAGAGTTATGTAAGTATCTGATTTTAATAAGTAATTGTATTTTTAATTATTGTTTGTTAGGGTGATTAGTAAGCGTTTGTATAAAATAATAATATAAATAATCAAAAGCCTTAGGGGGAGTGCAGATGTCTAGCCAAATAGCCGAGTTATGGCCGATTGTGGCGTTTTTTATCATATTAGTCATTATGCTAGTCGGTATGATGGCTTTGTCTTATGTTATAGGACCTAAAACACAAAGCCGAGCTAAAAACACCCCTTATGAATCAGGCATTATTGCAGTAAGCTCCGACGTTGACCCTGTAATTGAAAATTTAAACCACACAGGTAATCATTCAGAAAAAAATACAGATAACCATACCCGCTTTACTAATCATTTTTTTCTTTACGCCATTTTCTTTGTTATTTTTGATTTAGAAACTATTTTTTTGTTTTCCTGGGTTATCGCCTTTGATGAAGTAGGTTGGCCGGGATTTATTGAAGCCACTATCTTTATTGTTATTTTATTGGTGGCATTAATTTATTTGTGGCGAATTGGTGCGTTAGAGCTTAAACATCGTCACTTACCTTTTAAAGATAAAAATCCTAATCATCAGCGTACGAAAAAAGGGAGCTCATAATGGAATGGTCATTAACAAAAGCTAAACTTGATGAGCAAATGGGCTTTGAAAAAGCCGAGTTAGAAAAAGAACTTGAACGCAGTGTCTTTGTAGCCAAGTTAGATGACATGATCAATTGGGGGCGAAAAAACTCTATTTGGCCTTTTAACTTTGGTTTAAGTTGTTGTTACGTTGAAATGGCAACAAGTTTTACCTCTCGACATGATATTGCCCGTTTCGGTGCTGAGGTTATCAGAGCAACTCCTCGTCAGGCTGATTTAATGGTGATTTCAGGTACTTGTTTTAGAAAAATGGCACCAGTGATACAGCATTTATATGAACAGTTATTAGAACCACGCTGGGTGATTTCGATGGGCTCATGTGCTAATTCTGGCGGCATGTATGATATTTATAGTGTCGTGCAGGGGGTGGATAAATTTATTCCTGTTGATGTTTACGTGCCTGGCTGTCCGCCTCGTCCTGAAGCGTTACTTGAAGGCTTATTACTTTTACAAAATACCATAGCACATCAACCAAGGCCTTTAAGTTGGACGGTAGGTCAGCAAACGATTAAACCAATAGCTAAGCCCTCTTTAAGAGATATTAAGCAAGAACATCGAATGCAAGTCACTAATTTAGACTCACCGGATAACTGCTAAGGATCATTGATGAGCAAGGTTAATAGACAAATTGATTTTAGCAAGAGTATTGATTGGCAGATGACATTTGCTGGCTCAATAATTGATGAAATAATAAGTGTTAACTCTGATTTAGAGCTAACGCCTGTTACCGCTATTGAAAACATTGTTGATGATATACCCAGCTTTTGGGTCAATAAGAATCAATTATCAGTATTAATGCAACTTGTTCGATTTGAGCTTTATGACCCTTTTACCATGTGCTTTGATCTCGCGGCGATTGATGAAACCGAACGTCAACATAAAGCAGCCCATTTACGTGACTTTACTATTAGTTATCATCTTCGCTCGCATGGCCGTAATCAAGATATACGGATAAAGGTTGCCCTAACGTCATCTGATAAAATCTTAGCAAGTGTCTGCCAGTATTGGAAAAATGCTAATTGGTATGAACGTGAAATTTGGGATATGTTTGGCATTGTTTTTGAGGACCACCCTTATTTAACACGGATATTAATGCCCAATACTTGGCAAGGTCACCCACTGCTTAAAACTCATCCTGCGCGCGCCACTGAAATGGAGCCTTTTACGTTAACCCCTGATCAGCAAGATAAAGAACAACAAGCATTAAAGTTCAACCCTGAGGCTTGGGGGATGAAACGTAAAAATAAAGATGATGACTTTATGTTTCTTAATCTTGGCCCCAACCACCCAAGTGTCCATGGTGCCTTTCGTATTGTTTTACAAATGGATGGCGAAGAGATTATCGATTGTGTACCAGATATTGGTTACCACCACCGTGGCGCCGAAAAAATGGGTGAGAGACAGTCTTGGCACAGCTATATTCCATATACTGACCGCATAGATTACCTCGGCGGTGTGATGAACAATTTTCCCTATGTAATGGCAGTGGAAAAGCTTGCCGGGATAACGGTACCGGATCGAGCTAAAGTAATAAGAATTATGACCTCTGAGATGTTTCGTATTTTAAGTCATTTACTCTTTTATGGCACATTTGCCCAAGATATAGGAGCATTATCACCAATATTCTATATGTTTATCGACCGAGAAAAGCTCTTTGCCATTATCGAAGCGTTCACAGGTGCCCGCATGCACCCCAGTTGGTTTCGAATTGGTGGTATTGCTCAAGATTTGCCTATTGGTTGGGATAAGTTAGTACGAGAATATGTTAACTACTTGCCAAAACGATTAGATGAATATGAAAAAATGGTCATGCAAAACTCGATTTTAAAACAAAGAACGGTAGATGTTGGCAGTTACTCTACTCAAGAAGCCATAGACTGGGGCGTTACTGGACCAGGCTTACGGGCAACGGGTTATTCTTGGGATTTAAGGAAACAACGACCTTATAGCGGTTATGATCAATTTGATTTTGAAGTGCCGCTTGGTCATAAAGGTGATTGTTATGATCGTTGTCGCGTTCGCGTAGAAGAAATGCGTCAAAGTATTCGTATTATTGAGCAGTGCCTTAATAATATGCCAGAGGGTCCATATAAGGCGGATCATCCTCAAACGACACCACCAGATAAATCTAGAACGATGACCGATATCGATACCCTTATCCCACATTTTGTCAATGTCTCTTGGGGTCCGGTTATCCCTGCTGGCGAAGTATCCATGTTTGTTGAAGCGACTAAAGGCATCATGGGTTATCACCTCATAAGCGATGGCAGCACAATGAGTTACCGTACTCGTATTCGAACCCCTAGTTTTCCTCATTTACAAATGTTGCCAGCTATCTGTAAAGGCCAAATGGTCGCGGATCTAATAGCAACCTTGGGTAGTGTTGATTACGTTATGGCTGATGTTGATAGATAAGAAAATAAGAATGTTCCACATTAATGAGCTCTGGAGAAATAGAAGATATGACTCAAGTGACACAAGAACAACATGTTCAAATCATTAGATCGGTTAACTTAGATTATCGTCAATATTTAACACCTGATGAAGTGAGAGAAATTGAACACGAAGTTAGCATTATGGAAACCAAAGAGGCGGCAGGGATTGAGGCGCTAAAAATTATCCAAGCTGGTCGTGGCTGGGTCAGTGATGACAGTTTATTAGCTATTTCACAATTACTAAAAATATCCACTGCGCAACTTGAAGGTGTCGCTACCTTTTATAATTTAATTTATCGCCAACCCGTCGGTCATAACGTTATTCATATATGTGACAGTGTCAGTTGTCATTTATTAGGTTATGCAGAGGTACTTGAAGCCATTAGGTCTCATCTAGTGATCGATTATGGACAAACCACCGCTGATGGAATGTTTACTTTGTTGTCAAATGTTTGCTTAGGTGGCTGTGATAAAGCACCTGTGATGATGATCGCAGATAAACATTATGAGCAGTTAACACCAGATAAAGCTATTGCCATCCTTAATGAACTGAGCCAAAAGACACTGATATCAAAAAATAGAACTTTAGTGCAGGAGGATAAATGATGACAACACATCACAAACCTCTTACTCAATTAATTAACCTCAATCAACCGTTATCCATCGCAGAGTATATTAATAATGGCGGCTATCAAGGGGCAAGTATCGCCTTAAAAGACTTAACGCCATCGCAAGTGCTTAATATGGTAAGCGACTCTGGTTTAAAAGGTCGAGGGGGAGCAGGGTTTCCCACCGGTATGAAGTGGAGCTGTGTGCCAATGTTTACTAATGAGGATGGCAGCAAAAAAGACAACGCTCCCGAATTTAAATACCTTGTCTGTAACGCAGATGAAATGGAGCCAGGTACCTTTAAAGATAGGTACTTGCTAGAAGGAAACCCACATCAACTCATCGAAGCAATGATTATCGCTTCATACACCATTGAAGCGAATCGCTCGTATATATTTATTCGTGGCGAATATCACCTGGCGGCAAAAAGATTACAACAGGCTATTGATGAGGCATATGAAAATAACTGGTTAGGAAAAAATATTCAAGGAACCAATTTTTGCCTTGATTTATATATACACAGCAGTGCAGGTCGATATATTTGTGGTGAAGAAACGGCATTAATTAACGCTTTAGAAGGAAAGCGGGCTATCCCCAGAGCAAAACCGCCTTTTCCACAATTTAGTGGCCTATTCGGTAAACCTACCGTGGTTAATAATGTTGAAACCTTGAGTAACTTACCTCACATTATCAAAAATGGTGCTGACTGGTTTAAAGCGTTATCACCCCTTAGTGACCCTGGAACAAAACTTTATGCTGCCTGTGGACGAGTTAAGTCAGCAGGTGTTTGGGAATTACCTATGGGGACAACCATTCGTGAAGTTTTATACAGCCATGCTGGCGGTATGGCCGATGGTTTAAAACTAAAAGGTTTATTACCTGGTGGCGCTTCAACCGATTTTTTACTGCCTGAACACTTAGATACGCCAATGGATTTTGATTCTATCGCTAAAGCGGGTAGTCGATTAGGTACTGGTGGTCTAATCGTCCTTGATGATCAAAACTGTCCGGTGGCTATGGTACTCAATATATTGCGATTTTTTGCACAAGAGTCATGTGGTTGGTGCACACCATGTCGTGATGGTACACCCTGGGCGGTTGAAGTATTAACGCGGATTGAAAACGGTAAAGGGAGCGTTGATGACCTAGATACTCTAGCCAATTTGTGTGATTTTATGTGGTTAGGTAAAACACATTGTGCTCTTGCCCCTGGTGCAGTTGAGCCTTTAAAAAGTGCCTTAAGGTATTTTCATGATGAATTTGAACAGCACATAGATCATGGTTGTTGCCCTTACTCTTCTGATCACACACGCGCAGGCTCAAAAAATGTCGCGAGTTATACTAACGGTGTTGTTAAGCAAGGGAGACTTTAGTATGAGTGATGATAATGTCAACCAAGACATCCTTAAGCTAAAAAGTAAGCAAGTGACTATTTATATTGATGATGTTGCTCACCAAGTCAACCCAGATAATAACTTACTTGCAGGGGTATTATCAGAAAAAATTAACTTACCTTATTTTTGCTGGCACCCCTCCATGGGTTCAGTGGGAGCTTGTCGCCAATGTGCAGTGACACAATTTCAAGATAAAAATGATAGCCGTGGCCGTTTGGTGATGTCGTGTATGACACCAGTAACTGAAGGCATGCGTATTAGTTTAAAAGATAACAGCTCAGAAAAATTTAGAGAGCAAGTCATTGGCGCTATGATGACAAATCATCCTCATGATTGTCCAGTATGCGCAGAAGGTGGTGAATGTCATTTACAAGATATGACGGTAATGACAGGGCATACCACACGAAAATATCAGGGGAGTAAACGTACTTTTACTAATCAGTATTTAGGTGAACTGGTCGGTCATGAAATGAACCGCTGTATCACTTGTTATCGTTGCGAGCGGTTTTATAAAGATTATGCTGGAGGTGATGATTTTGGTGTGTACGGCTCTGCCAATCATGTCTACTTTGGCCGTCAATCTGATGGTGAATTGGAGAGTGAATTTAGTGGTAACTTAGTAGAGGTTTGTCCTACGGGCGTTTTTACTAATAAATTATTTTCAGCACACTATACTCGAAAATGGGATTTACAATCTGCACCGTCTGTTTGTGCTCATTGCTCTATTGGTTGTAATACCAGTATTGGCGAGCGATACGGCAGTGTTAGGCGAGTTGTTAATCGCTTCAACCATGACATCAATGGGTATTTTTTGTGTGACCGTGGTCGGTTTGGTATTGGATTCGTCAATAGTGATAAACGCATTCGGCAAACCAAAGGTATTGACTTTAAAGGCGCACAGCTCACTAATTTAGACTTAGCTAAGTCATTAGTTCACTTTCGTGGTCAAAAATTTATCGGTGTAGGCTCAGAGCGAGCGTCACTTGAAGCCAATTTTTATTTGAAACAGCTTGTTGGCAGTAGTCACTTCTGTGCAGGGCTGTCAAATAAAGAAATGGCGCTTGCTGCTCAGCATCAACAGCTCATTCAAAACTATCAAGCACCCAGTTTAGCTCAGGTAGAGCAAAGTGATTTAGTGATCATTATTGGTGAAGATATCACACAAACATCACCTCGAATGGCGCTATCAGTCAGACAAGCCCTTCGAAATAAAAGCGTTGAACTTGCCAGTGCGATGGGGATCCCTTCATGGCAAGATGCCGCTGTCCGAACTATCGGCGGAGAACAACTTAGTCCATTATTTTCTATCAATAGCATGACAACCAAGCTTGATGGTGTCAGTAAGCAATGTCTCATCTTACCTCCGGATACTATTTCAAATTGCTTAGCTGTTCTTAACGAAATGCTTATGCATTTAATTAATGGCAAAGCTATCGACCTGAGTATTCATAGTTTATTAGCGAAAGAAAATTTAGCCTTTGTAAAGTCATTAGTCAGTGCTTTATTAGTGGCGAAAAAACCACTAATTATCACCGGATGGAGTTTACAATCAGCCCAGTTGTTTGAACAAATCAATCAATGTATGACCACTTTGCATAGCGAGGCCTTCTGCCGACAAAATAAAGTGGCTAATAAAGTCAATTTAGCTGTTTTACCAAGGGAATGTAATAGTATTGGCTTGTTATCAATGATCGATTATAAGACCGCATCTCTTGATGATCTGCTTGACACTTTAGCTAAGGATTTTACTAATAGCTCGATTATAGACAAGATAGACGGTGTCGTATTGCTCGAGCAAGAGTTGGGTAGTTTGACTGAAGGTCAAATAAAAACACTTCGAAGGCATGCAAAAACCCTCATAGTGTTGGATCATAGTCAGAGTAGTATAAGTGAATTGGCTGATATTATTTTGCCAGTCGCTGCCGTTAGTGAGGGTGATGGTCACTATGTTAATTATCAGGGGGTAGTTCAACGGTATCATCAAGTACATCCGCCAATATTACCTATACAAGACAGTTGGCGTTGGCTTGATTCTTTAGCTAATTGTATTTTTAGCCCTAATAAAACGAATAAAGAAAATCTACATCACCATTCGTTAAAGGAGCTTAATGACTATTTAAATCATGAGTTTGATGATTGGCCAATTAACGAACAAAATATTGACCCATTAAACGGTATGAAAAATAAAGGCGTTGCCCGTCAAACTCACCGAGCTAGTGGCCGAACAGCACAAATGGCCAACATCAGTGTTCACGAAAGTAAAACAACACAAAGCGCATTTGACCGCTTTAATTTTTCTATGGAAGGGTTAGCCAGTGGTCCGTCTAGCACTCATGAAATGCCATTTACTTGGGCTCCGGGCTGGAACTCGAATCAGTCCATTAATCAATATCAAAGTGAAGTGGGCGGTACTTTATTAAATGGTATGGAGGAGTTAAGACTGTCGGTTAACGCTAGTGAAACATTAATCGATAAATGGTCGGTTAGTGCCACTAACGTTGAACCATTTAATTCCAGTGAACAGCTAATTGAAGGAGCAATTAAAGAGGATGAAAATCAGGGGAATGCGTTTATCTTTGTTAACCAAACCTCCTGGCATCAGGGTGATTGGCAAACACATACCGTTCCTGAATTTACACAATTACACAAAGTTAATACTCTATCATTGTCCAAGCAACACCTTGATGAGCAAGGTTGGCAAGAAGGTCAATATTTAGCGCTTTCTTTTGAATTATCCGATGATATTCTTTCTACCTTAGCGATTCTTAAATCTGTTGATAATATGCCAAAAGGTTTAGCCTTTGCTCAAATTTTTGAATTGTCCGCCAAGCAAACAAACCTTAACTTAAACGTTACTCTACCCAGTAACGCCTTAATTGTTCAACATCAACAAAAAGAGTTGGCGCGACTTGAACAAGCAACCGTTGATAAAGACAAGCTCCTTAAGCAATTAAAAATAAACGATCAATGTATTCCTATTCGTCTAGTTTCAGGAGGATTAGATGATGTTTGATTTTACTCCCGCAGAAATTAATGTTGTCTGGAAGTTTGTCGAAATCATTATTATTTTAGTATTACTCATTCCCATTGGTGCAATGTTGGTCTGGGTTGAACGACGTATGATCGGAATTTGGCAAGATAGGTTAGGGCCTAATCGTGTTGGTCCCATGGGAATACTGCAGTCGTTAGCGGATTTATTAAAAATTCTAGGTAAAGAAGATTGGGTGCCGGCCTTTAGTGAAAAATTTATCTTTATGCTTGCCCCTTTAATTGGTGCGACCTGTGTGCTCTTGAGCTTTACCGTTATCCCGTTTGCTCCCGATATTGGCATTTCAAACCTGAATATAGGATTACTATTTTTTTTAGCCATGGCATCACTCTCGGTTTATAGCGTAGTGCTTGCAGGTTGGGCATCTAATTCTAAATATGCACTTTTAGGTAGTATGCGAGCTGCGGCTCAAATGGTCAGTTATGAAGTGTTTATGGGGCTGTCAATGATGGGTGTTGTATTACTAACGGGCAGCTTTAATCTGAGAGAAATCGTTCTTGCACAAACAGATGGTTGGCTAATACAAACACAATTTATAGGGTTTGTCGTCTTTCTAATCGCTGGCATTGCAGAGAGTCACCGACTGCCTTTTGATTTACCTGAAGCGGAAACTGAATTAACGGCAGGCTTTCACACAGAGTACTCAGGACTCAAGTTTGCTTTATTTTTTTTAGGTGAATATTTAAGTGTTACTTTGATTTCGGCTATGTCTGTGGTGCTATTTTTTGGTGGCTGGCTAATGCCTGCTCCTCTTGATACTTGGCTACCACCTTTGATGTGGTTTATCCTCAAAGTTTTTTCTTTCGTGATGTTCTTTATTTTATTAAGAACATCATTACCTCGTCCTCGTTTTGATCAATTATTAGCTTTTGGTTGGAAGGTGATGTTACCGCTGGCATTAGTTAACCTAGTTGTTACTGCCGCTCTAAGATTAGGAGGTTTGATATGAAAGACCTAATGAACAAACCTAGGGAGGGTATATGATGTTGAACAATTTAATAAGTGGTACCTACAGCCAATTACGAACAATGTTTTTAGTACTAAAACATACCTTTACCAAAGCCGATACCGTTCAATACCCAGAGCAGAAACCTTATCTAGCCCCTAGGTACCGAGGTCGCATTGTTCTGACGCGAGACCCTGACGGTGAAGAGCGCTGTGTTGCTTGTAATTTATGTGCGGTAGCTTGTCCGGTTGATTGTATTTCACTGCAACAAACCATTGATGATGATGGAAGAAAGCGGGCTGATTTTTTTAGAATAAACTTTTCTCGTTGTATCTTATGTGGCTTTTGTGAAGAAGCTTGTCCTACTTTTGCCATTCAGTTAACCCCTGATGTCGAGCTTGCTGAGTACGAACGACACAATTTGATTTATGAAAAAGAGCACCTGCTCATTGCTGGTACAGGTAAATATCCTGAATACAATTTTTATCATCAATCGGGTATTGCTGTTGCAGGCAAAGGAAAAGGTGATGGTGATCAAGAAAAACCACCAATTGATATTAAGGGACTGATGCCATGATCAACATTGAAGCTTTTTTCTATTTATCAGCCCTGATGGCCATTATTGCCAGCATTAAGGTGATCAGTACCGATAATACCGTACACGCTTTATTATATTTAGTGGTCTCTTTGCTTGCTGTTGCGGTTTGCTTTTATTTGATGGGTGCACCATTTGCTGCAGGCCTTGAAGTGATCGTTTATGCGGGTGCTATTGTTGTACTGTTTGTTTTTGCTGTAATGATGTTCGGCTTGGGGACAGACGATACACTAAATGCCCCACAAGTAGGGGGTTTAAGTATTTGGACTGGCCCGATATTGCTTGCAACCGCCTTACTTGTTGAGCTTATTTACATCATCAGTCATTCCGGTTTACAAAAGCAATTGAGCATAGATGTCGTTGATGCCAAACAAGTCGGCATATTACTTTATGGACCTTATCTACTGGCGGTTGAGATTGCTTCATTCTTATTACTTGCCGGTTTATTAGCGGGCTACCATTATGCTAAACCAGAAGAATACGGAGGGCATCTATGAGCGAAATCCCCCTTGAACATGTACTTATTTTTGCCAGTATTTTATTTTCTATTGGTTTTATTGGTGTCATTGTTCGAAAAAACACCTTATTTATGTTGATGAGTCTTGAAGTGATGCTTAACTCTGTAGGTGTCGCTTTTATTGGCGCTGGCAGTGCTTGGCAACAAGCCGATGGGCAAGTGATGTTTATTCTTATTTTAACTTTAGCAGCTGCCGAAGTAGCTGTTGGCTTGGCATTATTAATTCAAATGCATCACCGGTTCAAGTCACTTAATATTGATAAACTCAATAGAATGAGAGGTTAGCAATGATCACTTTATCTAATATTTCTGAGTCACCAATTCTTGCGCTATTACCTTTTTATCCCTTATTAAGCTTCTTACTGTTAATTATTTTTGCTAAACGATTGTCTTGGGCACAAGCTTCATACCTGAGTATTGGTGCGATTGGATTAAGCGCATTAAGTAGTTTTGTACTAGTGTATCAGTTGCATTCTCAAGCGTTTCAACTCATCACTGTCAAGTTATGGTCATGGTTTAGTGTCGGTAACGCAGAAGTTAATGTAGGTTTTTATCTTGACGCACTTTCATCTGTAATGATTATGGTGGTTTCTGGCGTTGGTTTATTAATTCATATTTACGCAGCGGCTTATATGAAAAAGGATAAAAACTTTAGCCGTTTTATGGCTTATATGAATTTATTTATCGTTGCTATGTTGATCTTAGTATTAGCCGATAATTTAGTCTTATTGTATTTAGGCTGGGAAGGTGTTGGCCTTTGTAGTTTTTTATTGATTGGTTTTTGGTATCAAGAAAAAGCTAATGTACTGGCGGCTAGAAAAGCTTTTATTGTCACTCGCATTGGTGATACAGCCATGGCGATAGGCTTATTTATGTTGTTCAATGCCCTTGGTGTTCTTAATATCGTGGATGTAAATCAAACGGCTCAAACCAGTTGGCAGTTAGGTAATGAAAGTGCGTACTGGATTGCGTTGTTACTTCTGGGTGGCGCGGTAGGTAAGTCAGCACAACTACCATTACAAACATGGTTGCCAGATGCCATGGCAGGTCCAACGCCAGTCAGTGCATTAATACATGCGGCCACTATGGTTACCGCGGGTGTATATTTAATTGCGCGGATGAACGGCATCTTCCTATTGGCTCCGGAGGTCATGCAATATGTCGCATGGTTGGGGGCATTCACACTTTTATTAGCCGGTATTGCCGCATTAGTACAAACTGATATCAAACGCGTATTGGCATACTCTACCATGAGTCAAATTGGTTATATGATGTTAGCTCTTGGCGCAGGAGCTTGGTCAGCGGGGGTTTTTCATTTGATGACCCACGCTTTTTTCAAAGCCTTGTTATTTTTAACGGCAGGGTCAGTAATATTAGCACTGCATCATCAACAAAATTTATTTAAAATGGGTGGTTTATTTAAAAAGTTTCCCATTGAAGCCACCTTGTTTTTTATTGGCTTAATTTGTTTAGTCGCCTTACCTGGGACCTCAGGTTTCTTTTCAAAAGAAGCGATTATCGCGGAGCTTTGGTCGTCGCCAACTGCAGGGGCTAGTTTATGGTGGTGTGCCATCATCGGCGCTCTACTGACCAGTATCTATAGTTGCCGTTTATTTTTTCTAGCCTTTCTTGGCCAACCTCGAGAAGACGTTCATCACAATGATAACGTCAGTGATGAGTTAAGTCGTTTAAGATTACCCTTAATCATCTTAGCGTTATTGTCTCTATTTGGAGGTTTGATTTCTCTTGATCTGTCCTCAGTTTTTATAGCTAACACTAGTCTAATTGAACATAGCGCAGAGCCTAATTGGCTTCACCCTGTAGCCATCATCACGCCTTTTATTGGTGTCGCATTTTCTTGGGTTTATTTTAAGCATTATCGAAAAAATACCGGTAGACCTATTGTTGAAAGCCAAACCGCGCTTGTCCAGTTTTGCCGTAATGGTTTAGGTTTTGATAGCCTCTACAATTCATGTCTTGTTAAACCCTATTGTTGGTTAGCAAAGGTTAATCGTTTAGATATTATTGATCAAATCATCATGCTCAATGCCTGGTATATAAACCTTTGGCATGATGTTTTGTCTGCTCTGCAAAATGGTAAACTGCGATGGTATGCCGCAACACTTGGTTTAGGTGTGGTCTGTTTAGCAGGGATTTTACTAGGAGGTAATAGCTAATGATAATTACTATCAGCATCATTGGACTACTCATTTCAGGTTCACTGGCTTGGTTTTTTGAAGGGATAAAAGCTAACAGTGCGCGTTGGATTGCAATTTATGCCGTCTTTGGTTTCTTTGTGTTTTTTGTTACCTCCATTATATCTTCCCCGTTAAATTTTAATGAACTAACCCTCTTAACAAGGTTGCCATGGATTGATAGTTTTCATATTGAATATGCCATATCGCTTGATTATTTAAGTATTACATTGATATTCCTGACATTTTTTTTAGCTATGATTTGTATACTCGTCTCGTGGCAAGAAATTACTGATAAGAAAGGTTTTTATTATTTTAATTTATTAGCAACTTTTGCTGGCATTATCGGCGTTTTTTCTGCTACCGACTTGTTTTTATTTTTCTTTTTTTGGGAAGTCATGTTATTACCTATGACCGCATTGATTGCGATTTGGGGGCATGAAAATCGTTATTTTGCCGCGATTAAATTTTTTATATTTACGCAAGTTAGTAGTTTATTAATGCTAGTAGCGATTATTGCTATGGCGTATTTTCATTATAGCCAAATGGGAGAGGTTAGTTTCTTCTATCAAGACTGGTTAAGTCTTAATGTACCAATAGAAATTTCACGTTATATCATGCTGGGTTTCTTTATTGCCTTTGCGGTAAAATTACCCTCATTTCCTGTTCACTCTTGGTTACCTGATGCCCACACACAGGCGCCGACTGCCGGCAGTGTTTTATTAGCTGGTGTGCTACTTAAAACTGGAGCCTACGGCTTAATTCGCTTTGTTATTTTTTTATTTCCGCAAGCCGCTGCTGAGTTTGCCCCTATAGCTTCCTTACTTGGTGTTATCAGTATTTTATATGGTGCAAAAATGGCATTTGCCCAAACAGACTTTAAACGTTTAGTTGCTTATAGCAGTATTAGCCATATGGGTTTTGTGATGTTGGCGTTATTCTCCTTTACTACCATCGCTTATCAAGGCGCTATCATAACGCTAGTGGCGCATGGTTTAAGTAGTGCGGCTCTTTTTTCAATGGCAGGAATGATTTATTCGCGCTTACATACGCGAGACTTAAATCAAATGGGGGGGTTGTGGAGTAGTGCCCCTCGAATGGGAGGCTTTGCCTTAGCCTTTGCTGCCGCAGCATTTGGTTTACCGGGTTTAGCCAATTTTGTTGGTGAATTTTTATCGCTAGTTGGCGCTTATCAGGTGTTTCCTGTAACTGTTATCATTGCCTCTTTTGGTCTGGTTGGCTCGGCAATCTATGGCATGGTGTTATTTCAACGATGTTTTCAAGGACCCGCATCAGAAGATATCGCTGACTTATCAGCTAGAGAGTTAGTTATTTCAGCGAGTTTACTTACCCTACTAATAATTTTTGGCCTCTACCCTAACTTATTATTATCCTACTTTATCCCATTAGGAGCTCTCTAATATGACACCTGACATGCTTTTAGCTATTGCCCCTCAACTGACGATCTCTTTTGGCCTTGTTCTTGGCTTACTGTTGATTGCTTGGCAACGAAGCCAATTAAACATCCAATTACTTAGCCAAGCTATTTTAATTGCGGCCTTGGTGTTAAATATTCCATTATTGACTGATGAAACAATGCAAGTGACTCCTTTACTAAAGGTTGATCACTATAGTGCCTTTGCTTTGATGCTAATTATTATTTCATCATTAGTTGTTGTCAGTTTAAGTCGTCAGTTATTGACGATAACTACTGAGGTTCATGATGAATATTATTTACTGGTGTTACTGGTAACATTAGGGGCTTCAATATTAACTGTGAGTGATCATTATGCCAGTTTATTTCTTGGTTTCGAGCTACTCAGTATCGCCCTTGTTGGTTTAGTTGGTTATGTGCGAACCAGCGAACTAGCGGTTGAAACAGGTTTTAAGTACTTAATTCTAAGTGCGACAGCGTCAAGTTTTATGTTATTAGGTATCGCTTTTATCTATAGTCAGACCGGCCAATTAAATTTCACTTCAGTATCGACAACCCCGAACAGTGATATTATTGTCAATAACACCTTATACAGTATTGGTATGCTGTTATTCTTTGCTGGCGTGGCTTTTAAACTGTCACTATTTCCGTTTCACTCTTGGACACCTGATGTTTATCAAGGTTCGCCAACCTCTATTACCTTATTAATGGCAACCGTGTCAAAAGTCGCTATGTTTGTGGTGTTAATGAAGTCATGGTTTACTCTGGGTATATCAGGGACTATTGAACATGAGTATTTATCTCAGTTAATATCAATCGTTGCTGTTTTATCTATGATAGCCGGTAATGCCTTGGCATTATTTCAAACGAATATTAAACGCTTATTAGGATATTCTTCTATTGCCCATATGGGTTACTTGCTGATTATTTTGCAAATAACGACAATAAAAGATATCGATTTTGCTTGGCAGAGTGCCTTGTTTTATTTAGCGGCTTATGTCGTTGCTAATCTTTCCATCTTTACGGTGTTAATTATTTATACGCCCAATAAAGAAATCGTATTAGCTAGCTGGAAGGGGATGTTTTGGCATAATAAACCAATGGCGATGCTAGTTATTACCGCTATTTTAAGTTTGGCGGGGATCCCCTTAACCATGGGGTTTATTGGTAAGTTTTATTTGTTAACCTTTGCCACTCAAGGCCATCTTTGGTGGTTAATCGGTGCTCTTATTATCGGTAGTGGTATTGGTCTATTTTATTATTTACGCCTGCTATTTATTTTATTTGCTGATGACAGTGTTTTAGTTAGTCAAAAAGAAGACTTTTATCAACAAGTCAAATTAACCATACCCACTCAATTATTGGTCTTTACCCTGATGATCACAGGGGTGTTTTTTGGTTTATTCCCTGATGTTATTAGCGAACTTGTGGTGATGTAATTTACATAATATTTAGCCAAACTGACTAAATATTATTATATGTATTTAAATGTGATTTTTATTTAATAGTAAGTGATTGATAAATAAGTATAAAAAATATGGCTTGATAATTGATACAAATAATTAACATAAAATACAATATTGAGAAAAAAATGAATTTCACTACATCAATTGTCGCCTTATCGACCCTCGTTATACTTAATGGTTGCATTGTTATTGCATCGCCTTCACATCACAGTTTTAATTTAACAAAAGAACTTAACTTAGACGCTGAATCTCTTAATGAATTAGCGGTGGAAGCAGGTGCTGGTTCATTGTCGATTAAGGGCCAAGAAGGTTTAACCGATATTCGAGTTAAAGCAGAAATATCGACCTCATCTGAAGATAATGATCATTATCAGTTAACGTTGACAAATTCGGGTTCAACCGCTTACTTAGTGGCCAAATATAAGGGCGATTCTAGTCATTGGTCTGCTAATACAGACTCACCACAAATTGATCTTACCGTGCTGGTGCCACCAAGGATGCTGTTGGATATAAATGATGGCTCAGGTGATCTTTTAGTTAAAGATATGACTAACATGGTCAAAATTAAAGACAGCTCAGGGGATCTGATTGTTGACAACGTTAATGGTGATCTAGCTATTGATGATGGCTCTGGTCGTATTGAGGTTTCTGAAGTGATGGGTAGAGTTAAAATTGTTGATGGTTCAGGTGAAATGAAGTTATCAGATATTAAAGGTTCCATTGATATTGAGGATGGTTCAGGTGAAATGAGATTATCAGATATCGAAGGTCATATTGAGATTGAAGATAGTTCGGGTTCAATTCATGCCATGAATGTAAACGGTAATATCAGTTTAGACGATGGCTCAGGTGATTTAACCGTATCACATGTTAGTGGCATGGTAACCGTAGTTGATGGCTCTGGTGATATCGATGTACAAGATACGGGTGGTTTAAACATACTTGAAACGGGCTCTGGTGATCTACGTATTAAAAACATAAACGGTGAGCTTGCGATCGATAATTAATCAAATAATATTAAGCTAACCTTATGTATTCAGTTTAATTTAATTATATAAGCGCTACAAAAAAATTATTTAGCCTGTCGTCTAATATAATTTTTTTTTGTGTTTTCCATACAAAAACAAGTTAATGTCGTTAAATAACACGACATATCTTGCATAATTAATTAATCTCGGTATAATGCGCGGCTTAATAAAGAGCTTGTCAAACAAGTCTTTATTTTAATGAGTGGGGTATATACCGCCCAATAGACTTTCCCAAGCTAATATTTCCTATATGTTAGCAGAATGTAGCGTAAGAATACGCTTTGAGTCTTCCTGGTGGTTTCCTCGTATTTGTACGCGGGTTACAGGTTGGCTTTTCTAAATTATTTATTTCTTAATCAAGAAATATTTATCTCTAGTATTGTCGCTGACACCTGCCTTGAGAAGACGAAATTAATTATGACTGATCAAACCAACGCCGCAATCGGCTTTGACGTTTTAGGCTTACCTGAAAATTTATTAACTGCAGTAACCGCTTTAGGTTTTACTGCTTCTACACCTATTCAAGCGAAAACTATTCCTCTTTTACTTGAAGGTAAAGATGTATTAGGTGAAGCGCAAACAGGTACCGGTAAAACCGCTGCTTTTGGCTTACCTGCATTATCTAAAATTGATACAAATCTTAAAAAACCACAATTAATGGTGTTAGCACCAACACGTGAATTAGCAATGCAAGTTGCTGAAGCAATTGAAACCTTTGGTAAAAATATGAAAGGTTTACGTGTTGCTACTTTATATGGTGGTCAATCTTATGGTCCACAATTTCAACAATTAGAGCGTGGTGCTCAAGTTGTTGTTGGTACACCGGGTCGTTTAATGGATCATTTACGCCGGAAAAGTCTCAAGCTTGATGAATTAAAAGTATGTGTACTTGATGAAGCTGATGAAATGTTAAACATGGGCTTTTTAGAAGATATTACTTGGACACTTGACCATGTGCCGGATACAACACAAATGTGTTTATTCTCAGCAACTATGCCAGCAGGTATTCGTAAAATTGCTAACCGTTTCTTAAAATCTCCTGAGCATATTAAAGTTGCTGGTGTTAAAGAATCAAAAGCTAACATCACCCAATATGCTTGGAAAGTGAGTGGTATTAGAAAAATTACGGCATTAGAACGTATTGCTGAAATTGTTGATTTTGACGCGATGATCGTTTTTGTTCGCACCCGTAGTGATACGGTAGAAGTTGCTGAGCAATTAGAAAAAGCTGGCTACCCAGCACTTGCCTTAAATGGTGACTTGAACCAAGCACAGCGTGAACGTTGTATTGATCAAATGAAGTCGGGTAAATCATCAATTTTAATAGCGACTGACGTTGTTGCACGTGGTTTAGATATTCCTCGTATTTCATTAGTTGTTAACTACGACTTACCGGGTGATAATGAAGCTTATGTTCACCGTATTGGTCGTACAGGTAGAGCAGGTCGTGAAGGTACAGCAATATCATTTGTTCGACCTCGTGAAATGTATTCATTACGTCACTACGAGCGTTTAACCTCAGGTGTTGTTAACACTTACGAATTACCAAATATTCAAGAAATTGGTAAAAAACGTATTGAGCGTACTCGTAATGAAATGGCTAAAATTGTCAGTGAAAAAGATTTAGTTGCAATGCGTGAAATTGTTGAAGCTATGTCTAATGACTCAGAAATGTCGATGACTGATCTCGCCGCTGCTTTGTTATTTAATAAGCAACTTAATCAGCCATTACAACCAAAAGAAGATCCAAAACCGCGTCGCGATGCTCGTGAACGTACTGACCGTAATGATCGTGGTAGCAAAGACAGTGGTAGCAGAGATGCTGGCCGTGGTCGTCGTGATGCACGTTCAGACTCACGCTCAGACTCACGTTCAGATTCACGTGGTGGTAGAGATGATCGTACTGAAAGACCAGCGCGTAAACCTAAGACAGTTCGTAATGATATCGACTGGCAAACTTTCCGCCTAGAAGTTGGTAAAGACCATGGAGCTCGTCCTGGTGATATTGTTGGTGCTATTGCCAATGAAATCTCACTTGATAGTAGTTACATCGGCGCAATTAACTTGCATGAAAAACATAGTTTTGTTCAATTGCCTAAAGGTATTCCAACCGCATCATTTAATCAACTTAAAGGTGTTCGCGTTCGTCGTCAACCATTGTCTATTTCAATTTCAGACGCACCGGTTGAAAGTCAACGTAAACGTACAGACCGTCAAAATTAATTACTCACATTAATTTGATATAAAAGACGCTACTTAGCGTCTTTTTTTTTAACACAAAATTGTGCCGCTCGTTTTTGTTCAATAAAAGTATAAGTCCGTATTATCGTATTAACATAACAATAAAGTGTTATTGGCTAAGCCGTATTATGGGTTACTTCCACCAGTATTTTATCTAATACTATCACTACAGCTATCTGTGTATATAAATCGGTACATCCACATGCTAGTACTTATATACTCTCGTTCGCTACCATCAAGCTTTGTATTTTTATCCTCGTAAATTTTCCTGTACAAGGCATTATTTGTCGGTAGTAGTCTGAAGCTTTTCCTCAGTGACAAAGACCTAGATAATGATTTCATTGAAGCGATACCTGTCTAATAATGAGAGCAATCTAAATGACTGATACTAATAACCCGTTAAACTTATGTGGTATAGAATTTACTGAATACGCAACACCTGATAGCGACTTTATGGAAAAGGCCTTTTATGGTTTTGGTTTTTCAAAAATGAAAAAATTTAAAGGTCGTGATATTGATTACTTTAACCAAAATGATATTCATTTTTTAATAAATAACGAAAAAGCGGGATTTTCTAAAGAGTTTGCTAAAAGTCATGGCCCAGCTATTTGTTCAATGGGGTGGCGAGTACAAGATGCTGCGTTTGCTTTTGATGAGGCATTAAGACGTGGTGCTAAATCAGCGCAACATGTTGACAGCAAATTACCGTACCCAGCTATATTTGGTATTGGCGATAGTTTAATTTATTTTGTTGATAAATTTGTGGGCTCAAAAAATAATGCAGGCTCGATATATGAAGATGATTTTGAAAACTTATCGTCACCGGTATTAGTTGAAGAGAAGGGATTTTTGCGGGTTGACCATTTAACCAATAATGTTTATCAAGGCACTATGCATAAGTGGGCTGACTTTTATAAAAATATTTTTGGTTTTACCGAAGTACGCTACTTTGATATTAAAGGCGAAAAAACGGCGTTAATCTCTTTTGCTTTACAGTCGCCTTGTGGTCTCTTCAGTATTCCAATCAATGAAGGTAAGGGCAGCAGTAATAACCAAATTGACGAGTACTTGGATGAATACAATGGTCCTGGTGTTCAACATTTAGCTTTTATCACCGACGATTTAGTGGGTTCTTTAGATAAGCTCAATAAAGATATCATTGACACTTTAGATATTGTTCCTGAGTATTATGACGATGTATTTAAACGCATTCCTTGGATTAAGGAAGATCATAAACGCATTCAAGACCATCAAATTTTAGTAGACAGTCAAAAAGAAAACGCTTATTTATTACAAATTTTTACTAAAAATATATTTGGTCCTATTTTTATTGAAATGATTCAGCGAGAAGATGACAAAGGTTTTGGTGAAGGTAACTTTACCGCTTTATTTAAGTCTATTGAAATAAATCAAATGGAACGAGGTGTCATTTAGCCTTTATTTAATACTAAAAAAGCTGATGATTTATTGCCACCTCTCAATGATAAAATTCTAACTAAGTCACATGAGTTAGAATTTTCTATTCTCTACGGATCTTCAAAAACAGCTAAAAATAATAGCAACTTTGGGGTTAACAAAACATCAACAAAATAAAAACACTTTCTCCAATAATGTAGCTATCTAATATTGGGGCTCAGCGTTTCTATTGAATCTTAACCAATGACATGAGTATAAATTTGAGTAGTCTCAACGCATTATAGCCAAGTAATACTTGTACGCTTCTAATATCAACTCCAAATTTAAGAGGAGACTTCCCTTAATGAAAGTAGCGCCTCGGTTTAAACGTAATTGTTAGCAGTAGTAATATCAGCATGTAATTCATGCTTCCGCCGCCGCCTTCATCTGTCATAGGCTGCTCTAAATCAGAAACTAAAGGATTTGTATCGGCTAAGAATTCAGCGAGGTTAGAGGCCCCATCACCGTCATTGTCTTGGTTAGCGTCAACTGCGTTAAGTGGATCTAAAGTAAATTGGATCTCATAAATGTCTGGCATTTTGTCGTTGTCATCATCGGTGTCAGCATTATTACCAATGCCATCATTATCGGTGTCAAGGTCTTCTGTAAAATCGAGGGGAAACGCATCACTTTGATTACCGGTGCCGTCATTATCAGAGTCGTTATTCGGATCAAAAGCCGCTGCATCAAGGGGTTTACCAACAAAAGCAATACCGAGAGGGCGATCTAAACCGCCGCTTTGGGCAGTAATTATCTTTGATATAAACGCTCCTGAATCAGTGTCAAACTGAAATACCTCGTTGGTGTCAGCACTACAGACATAAAGGAAACCGTCTGGTCCTATGGCTATACAACTTGGTCTACCTAAATCAAATTCACCGCTAGATATTAACGTTGTTATAAAGCGCCCATTGGCGTCGTACTTTGTAATTGAAGCACTTCCCGCATTAGTAACATAAATGTTGCCTGAAGTGTCAAGCGCTAACTGTTCGGGCTTATTTAAACCAGTATCAATGAAATTAGTTGAGGGGGAATTTAGGTCATTTAGGTCGAGGACTTTTATAACATTTTCATCTCTAACCGCAACCAGTAAACGATTGTTACTAATAACCATGGTATCTCGGTAAACTGGACCATCGGAAACTTTAAAAGTTAAGGTGTATCCAACAGGGGTCAAATCAAACCATTGAATAACTGAAAACCCAACACTACTACTGACTAAAAGTGAACCGTACGGAAGCGCTGTTAGATGTGCAGGAAAGTTAGATGATAATTCGCTCCGATTTATTATTTCGGTAATATTTTTTGACTGTCGGTCAAAGCGGTAAACATCGCTTTGTGCAATAAAATAAACTTGCCCACTGAGTGAAATTTCGATATCACTGCGATAACTCAAACTACCTTCCTCTAAGCTAAAAGCTACACTGATGAAGTCCCCGGTAGTAGCGTCATATTCTAATACTTGGTTGCTGTTTGCACTAACAACAAGCATGTTTGTCTGTTGCAAATTATCAACCTTAAAATAGTCATTAACGCCATCATTGTCGTCGTCGAGGTCTTGCAGGTTACCTATACCGTCTAAATCAAAGTCATCAGTTTCTTGAAAGTCAGAATCAAGCGCATCGACATTTGCCCCTACGCCATCACCGTCATTATCAATTGTTTCCAGGCGGTTTAATGGCAGTGCGTCAACGTTATCATCAATACCATCGTTATCGTCATCAGTATCTTCATTATTGCCAATACCATCGTTGTCGGTATCGATGGTTTCTGATGAATCTAAAGGGAAGGTATCTAGTAAGTCACCCACACTATCGTTATCGGAGTCGAGCTGTTCACTTGCATCAAATGGAAATGCATCAATGTTGTTAGCGCTGCCATCGCCGTCATTATCAGGGAAGGTCTTTATCAGCGTGAAAGCATCATCAATAGGTATCACAGGTTCGCGTAAAGCCGCATTTTGTAGTGCAAACGCTTCAATGGTAGCGGCATTATTAGCAGCGGCGACATTACCACAATTAATACCCCCACACTGGTTGTCTAGATTTGAAAATACATTGAGTTTAAAATTCCGATTATCGTCACCCGTGCCAATTGAGGACATCACCGTATTGAATTTATCTCTCACTATCAATGCACCTGAGTTTGATAAGGCACCTTGACTTTGGCCATCCATTGCTTGGTGACCTGCACCAAAATTATGCCCTATTTCGTGAGTAAAGGTGTTGGAACAATTTGAACCACCGCTAATGCCGACATTGCTTATATTAGCTAAAATGTCAGACTCGCTATTTGGGAACGTGGCAGCACCACAGATAACTCGTTCATTCAGATCATGCGTTCGGATCATGGCGACAATATCAGCACCAGAAGCGTCTCGCCAACTCCTAACATATTGTAAACTCGGTTCAAAATCACCACTAAAATCAGCTCCCAGGGCAAATTCAAGATCATTAATAGCGTCAATATTAGACTCTTTTTTATAGTCAACAAAATCACTGCGTACTAAGCGAAGTTGCACATTTATATTACTATTTACAAAAGCTTGATTGGTTTTTGCTATCAAATGATTCAATAATATATCGCTAAGTTCACCGGGAAATTGAGTGATAATGTTTGGCGTAAACAACAGCATTACATCAACAGTTATATACTCATTGTTCGACATATTATTACTATTAGTTGATGAACGCCCAACCTTTGCAGTTTTCTTGGTCGTGCGGGCGAAGGAATGATCAAGGTGGGATTTACCTTTTGTATCATTTTTATATTGACTTGGCGTCAGCTTAAGCGAATTTATGTCAGTAATCCAAGTGCCATCTGGGGTAGATTGATAATACCAGTGCTCTGAATTACCAATAAGCTCGCCAATAGCTGACGACTTTCCTTGAGAGTGATGTAGTACGTATGTGTGGCCATTTAAAAGAATAGTTTGAAAAACAACCTGATAATTTTCATTAATATATTGAACACTTTCAAGTTCAATTGAGGGTTCTGACAAAGGCGATATTACGTTTGGTAAATTTAATATTATGCGTTTACTGGTATCTAATTTTACGCTTACGTTTTCTTGTTGGAAAAAAACCTTTGACGGGGTTAAATTAGCAAAAAAAGGAAGTGGTGACTGAGCTTTTTTTGCCTCAACAAAAAATGCGGGAAGTAGCAAAAAAAAAATAATAATTTTGCTCTTAAAAGTTGGCGTCTTAATATATTGCATTTTAATGTCCACAGCTGATTAACATTAGTAACGTATGACCAATGTGGTCAATAATCCACGTATAATAAACACCTTACTTTAAAAAGGTCATTTATTTTTGTTTCTAATGAAAGCGGTTAACTCTCTTCTGATTTTTATTTTTTAAATTAAATAACAATTAAAGATCAGTAGGTTGAATTATTTTTTTGTAATTTTATTCTTATTCTTATTCTTTAGTGCTTTTGGGATGCCCTAGAGAGCCCCTTAAGTCTTTTAGTCAGTCTAATTTAGGGTAAAGAGTTCACGGTAAAGTAGAGCTCATATTATGGTCTGAACTTATTAAGCAAAAAACCTAAGCCGTTAATGATTTTAGTTAACCATTGAGACTTTGATTCAGTGATTTTACGGCTAGTTATATACATTCTTGATAGTTCTGCTTCTGTTAAAGCTTTAGTCGGTTCTTGCTCCTTTATCGAAATAAGCTGACCATTGACTTTTTTAAAGTTTAGAGACGTTCTTGTCTGATTTTTTTCCGGCACGATGTTCTCCTTATATGTAGCATTAAATAGGATGAACAGTCGACAGACATCAGCACTAGAAAATAGATTAGCGGCAGACTGTCAAAGCTTCCGTTTAAAAATCTTGAATTTGATTTAAAAGCTGTTCACTTTTTTATACTGTCACATTGCACAATAGGTTTAAATCAATATTGGTTACTAGGCGTGATAATCTTGTGGCTAAAATTTAACGTTTATAGATCAGAAATCATAGACTGTCCCGGCCTTATAGGTGCAGCTGAGAACTCCCTGATTTATTATCATCTCAACTGGCGATAAAGAGACGACAGCGGACATTAATCAAAACTGCTAATGCTAACTTTTTACGCTTAGCTGAAATTAACTAAAAATCCCCCTCATTATTTTATAATTAATTATTCCTGATAAGTCTCAGTAATACGTAGACCCAGCAATAAAATAAGTGTAATTAACTGATAATAAAGGGCTACGTGTGTCTCTGACTGAATATAATTAGTGAAACTTCTCAGTAATGACAGTTAAAGTTAAGAAGTTTTATATAAATATACGTTTAACAGATTGAATTTAAATTGTTTCCTGTTAGATTATTAAACTTTAAATTAGGTGTTATTACTGCGACATCTACATAATAAGCTGTTATAGCGATTCGGAGTGTATCTTGAAACTCTTGCTAAATTTAGTTAAATCTCACTGGTTGCTATTCACAATTGTAATAATCCTGCCAATTACTGTTTTGTCCCTATTCCCTGTGGATAGTCTTCCTTCAGTTCCTGGTACTGATAAAACTCACCATTTTATTGCTTATGGAGCTTTGGCATTTCCAATTGCGCTCGCGAGACCAGATAAGTGGCTGTTCTTTATAGTAGGATTTTTAGTCTACAGTGGCATTATTGAGTTAATTCAACCATATGTTAATCGCTATGGTGAATGGCTCGATTTAGGCACAAATGGTTTAGGGCTAGTGGTAGGTATCTTAATTGCTTCTTTTGCTCGGTCGATTATTCTAGAGGAAAAATCGCTATAACAAGCCATTCAAGCAGGACTTTTAACAGTTGGTTAGGTTCCGCTTTGCTACACATTATAACCAACAATTAAAGCCTCTTAATGGGGCGTTAGGCTATTCAATCAGCAGGAAGTATATGAAACTATTATTATTCTTATCAATATTGCTTTTTTCTAATTTATCCTTTTCTCAAAGTAGTTGCCCAGTTTTAGATTTGATGTATCAAAATAATGAGAGAATTGGCTTTGAACCGATATATTTAGGGATGAAACTTTTACCTAGCGACTACTATAAATTTGATTCTCCCTCACAGGTAGGTGAGCATTGCGGAGTATATTCTGTAACATACACAAAGGAGAGCTTTCCTATCAGGTTAATTTTAGACAGCGAATTTAAAGTTTTAGATATTCATATTTCAACTGCGAGTATGAGTTGCGATAAAGATACTTTGGTGGTGACAGCAAATAATACTTTCAAAAAAATGACTTTTTTAAAGTCAAGGCACAATAATCTTACTGAGCTTGAAACTAACGAACCTGGATACATAATAGGTGAGCCTAAAGTAGGGATATTAATGTTAAAACCAAGCCGCTTTGTTAGTGTCGGTAAAATACAATGTTATGATTAATAATAACCTAACAAGCTGTTCAAGCGGGGCAAATAACAGTTGGCTAGTTCCACTCAATACACATTTTAGCCAACTGTCATTTGCCTGTTATGGGTGCGTTAGTTGCCATTCGATTCCAAGGTTCATCGGTAAATAAAAATGATTAGACACATTATCTTAATTAAGTTTAAAGCGACTACAAAAACAAATGAAATTAATGAGCTCAAAGCTAGTTTTGAGTCTATGCCCTTAAAAGTAGGCGGTGTGCATTCCGTTGAATGGGGACTTAATGATAGTCCCGAGGGGAAAAACAAAGATTACACTCACGTAGTATTGATGAACTTTGTTGATGATGCTGGCAGATATAATTATTTACCACACCCTGAGCACGGCGAATTGAAAAAACTATTTAGACCGATACTTGAGGATCTCATTGTATTTGACTATACGGTGTAAGCAGCTAACAAGTTACTCAAACGGAGCCTAAACAGTTAGCTAACGGGTGTTCCTTGAGATTGTAACCAACTTTTTAGCCTCTGAGTGGCGTTATATGCCAAGCGTAAATTATATGACTGTCGGTTATTTGTCAGCTACTTGTCGGCCGTTTGTCATTACTGACAGGATAGTCTTGGTATATACTGCATCAGCATTCAACAAGAAATGGAGTTAACGGTGAAATCATTAAGACTTGAAAAATACTGGTCCCAAGAACAATTAGCGCAACTAAGTGATTTAAATGTGCGCACAATTCAAAGAGTAGAAAAAGGAGAAAACGTTGGAACCGAAACCTTGAAGTCTTTGGCTGCTGTTTTTGAAATCTCAACTGACGAGCTTAAAAATGCTATAGATAATGAAAGAAGCCTCCAAACAGAAGAGGACGTAAATATGATTAAAGATGATTCTCAGCAAAACAAAGCCAAAGAGAAGGTTAAATCTATAAAATCTTTTTATGCCTTCTCTGTATTTTTAATGGCAGTCTTTATTCTTTTCATGCTGCCTAACTACAATGGTGGAGAAAATTTAGGTCCATTGATTGTCGTATTCTTATCTTTTAGTGCGCTTATTATTGGCCTCGCTTTTCATGTGTTTCAACCATTTGGTGAAGAATGGGAAAAACAAAAAACATCCCAAATTTTAGATCAACACAGCAAGGGAAGTAGCTCTAATTCTGAGCGTTAAATAGGCAAAAAACATATAATAAAATTTTAAAGCGCGACGGCTAACCGTTTGCTAGGTTCGCTCCGCTTCACATTTTAGCCAACTATTAATCAGCCCTTTAAATAGGCGTTATCGATACAAAATCCAATCTGAAGTAGTATTGTCTTTAAAAGCTAAGGTCTGTTTTGTGGTATTAGTAATACCCTGGGTTTGGTGAAAATTATAAATTTTTGCTTTATAAGGCCCTTAAATTATGTAACATTAATGAAAGCTAATTAACTTATGGAACGGACATGACTGAGAAGTCTCCATAATAAGCTGATAGTTTTACTCTTTGTCTATTAGATCTTTGAGTAGTAAATAATTTAATTAAACAAGGAAGTATGATTATTAAGCACATAATTGTAATCTTATTAACAATATCTATATCTGCCTGTAATTCTGATAATGAAGAAAGCCTACCTAATAATGAATTTCCTGAGATAACTGTATTTTCAGATTTTAGTTTAAATGATGAATATATTTATTGGGAAGTTAGGCGTGGTAACCTGCCTGATGAAGAATACTTTGAAGATGCCGTAATAGCACAATTCGATGAAAGCATTCTAACAACCTTAACCGAAACTCAACGTGATTTATTATCCTCAGCTGATACAAATAATGGTTTTGACGTTCAATGTCGTCCCGCTTTTTGTCCTATATATGGTGTTGCATTATTAAACGATTCTGTTTTTATTATTGAATCTCAAAGTGATATGATTTATTTTTTTGATGGTATTGATACAACTGCTGAGCTGTCTTCGTGGTTATCTATAAGCTCTTCGTTAGGCGATACATCTCCAAAATATTATGAAAAGAATGAAAGTGGCTATAGAGTCATCCTTGATTATGATGATTTGTGTGGAACTAAGGGGACAAATTTAATTCAAGTTTATACTGATGGAACTGTTGAATTAATTAAAGAACTAAGTACAGAAACATATAATGGCTGTGTAGTAAGCTAACAAGGTGTTCAAACAGACAAAAATACGTTGGCTGCTGTTGCTCCTCAACATTTCAGCCAACTATAAACTTCGCCTTAATGGCCGTTATGAGTACTAAATTTAAGCATTAATCTCCGTCCGCTAAATAAAAATGATGATAACAAATCGCAGGGTTATAAAAATAATTACTCATGTCAGCTATCTTTTAAGATAGTATTCAATCAGTTAAACCAGCGTTTACGATGAGCTATGCTTTTAACTGATTTTTATTTTTTAAGCGTCGCGCGCAACATCCAGGCTGTTTTTTCATGCACTCGCAAACGATCGCCAATTAAAGATGCACTTGATTCATCATCTACCCCTTGAGCAATTTTCAACACTTCTCTTGAAGTACGCACTACCGTCTCATGAGCCTGCATTAAAATATTAACCATCTCAGTAGCTTCAGGCACACCATCAACTTCTTTTACGCTACTTAGCTCAGCAAAAGCTCTGTAAGTTGCTGGTGCGGCAAAACCTAAGGTTCTAATTCGCTCGGCTATTTCGTCAACTGCTAGGGCAAGCTCGGTGTAATGTTCTTCAAACATCAAATGTAACTCACGAAATTGTGGACCGGTTACATTCCAGTGAAAGTTATGTGTTTGTAAGTACAAGGTGTATGAGTCTGCCAACAACTTTTTTAAACCATGGGCTATTTCTTCTCTGCTAACTTCGCTTATACCAATATTTATCTCACTCATTTTATTTTCTCCAATTTGGTTAATATTTATCGGCGATCTTCTACTTTGTTCGGCATCCGTATTGTGTTGATATTTTTAAATCACAACCGCAAGAAACATTTATTTACCCCTAGAGAGCCGTTGTTTAAACTTAATAATATAATATGATTCACACCAGTAAAAAATTCAAGGTTTGATCAAGAAGGAATTTCATAACCCTGCTTAGGTTTATCCATCAACATTATTAACTCTCCACTAATGTTTCATGCCTGAGTCTCACTTGCAACCCCAGAATAAACGCTAATTACTAGGTACTGATGTCTGTTTATTTGATTATTGATACTCAAATAAATACCCCCTATTTTTGTAACCTAACTAATTGATTCTGCTAAGGTGCTTAATTAAAAACTCAAAAAGCTAATAAAGACAAACTTCAAAAGATGTGTTAAAACCTCTAAATAAAATTTATAACGTTGTAGTTACTCAAAACCGGGATGATTTATTTAATACAATATTTGAGTTAAGTTATTTGTTCAAGCCGTGGTTTTGGTTATACTAAGCCAATGTTCAGCCATTTTATCGATATTAATCAAACACTAGGTTCCTTATTATGACAAAAGTCAAAAACCCACGCGCATATTCTTCTGTAATTGTTGACGGTAAAGACCGTGCAGCCAGTCGCGCTATGCTAAGACCTGTCGGCTTCACGGATGAGGATTTTAAGAAACCTCAAATAGGTATTGCTTCCACATGGAGCATGGTTACGCCTTGTAATATGCATATCAATAAGCTCGCTGATGAGGCTTGTAAAGGGGTTGATAGCTCTGGTGGCAAAGGTGTGATCTTTAACACCATCACTATTTCTGACGGTATCTCTATGGGCACTGAGAACATGAAGTATTCATTGGTCTCTCGTGAAGTGATTGCCGACTCTATCGAAACCGTTATGGCTTGTCAGGGCTTTGATGGCATTGTTGCTCTTGGCGGCTGTGATAAAAATATGCCGGGCTGCTTAATGGCCATCGCTCGTTTGGACCGTCCCGCAGTATTTGTTTATGGTGGGACTATTTTACCGGGTGAATATAAGGGTAAACAGCTCGATATTGTCTCTGTTTTTGAAGCGATTGGCGCTGAAGCGAATAACCTTATTCCAGTTAAAGAGCTTACAGCGATTGAAACTAAAGCAATCCCTGGCCCTGGTTCTTGTGGTGGTATGTACACTGCTAACACCATGGCCTCGGCAATTGAGGCTATGGGTATGAGTTTGTCTAACAGCTCGGCACAAGCGGCTATATCAGACCAGAAACTCAAGGATTGTGAAGCTGCGGGTGCTGCAGTGATGAATTTGGTTCAAAAGGGTATTACGCCCAAAATGATTATGACTAAGAATGCCTTTGAAAATGCAATGACGGTCGCTATTGCTTTAGGTGGTTCGACAAATTTGGTTCTCCATTTATTAGCAATGGCGCATTGTGTTGATATTAAATTAACCTTGGCTGATTTTACGCGGGTGGGTAAACGTGTTCCTATGTTGGCTGATCTTAAGCCTAGTGGCCGTTATAGCATGGCTGATTTAATTGAAATCGGTGGTATTCAACCCCTGATGAAAATGTTGTTAGAGGCAGGTTTGTTGCACGGCGACTGCTTAACGGTAACGGGTGAAACATTAGAACAGAATTTAGCTAAAGTTAAACCTTACCCTGAGTCACAAGATATTATTCGTGCCTTAGATAATCCGATTAAAGCAGATAGCCACCTTGTTATGCTCAAAGGTAACTTAGCCCCAGAGGGTGCAGTGGCTAAAATTTCTGGTCATGAAGGCTTACGTTTTGAAGGTAAAGCTCGCGTTTATGATTCGTCAGATGCGGCATTAAAAGACATTATGGATCGCCAAATTAAAAAAGGTGATGTCGTTGTTATTCGTAATGAGGGACCACGAGGTGGGCCAGGTATGCAAGAAATGTTATCGCATACAGGTGCCATTATGGGGCAGGGTTTAGGTGACGATGTTGCATTGATTACTGATGGTCGTTTCTCAGGTGGTACTCACGGTTTTGTTGTTGGACATATTACACCAGAGGCTTTTGTTGGTGGCCCCATCGCTTTAGTGAAAGACGGAGATCGCATTACCATTGATGCCATCACAGAATCACTTGTTGTTGATGTGAGTGAAGAAGAATTAGCGGCGCGTAAAGCAAAGTGGCAAGCCCCTGAGCAAAAATATAAGCGTGGTGTTTTAGCCAAGTATGCTGCCAATGTCAGTTCTGCATCAGAAGGTGCAATTACCGATAATTTTTAGGGCGCATTTATATTCTTTTGCATTACTAAGGGTTTATTAGCTAAAAAGCTAAGTGATAAACGAGTTAACTCTGGCACTTAGCAACTTAGCAATTTAAGAACTTAGGTTGACGTTAATTTTTAATTGCGGTGTAAAATCCACACTAAGGCGCACGTGAAACTTGCGGTGTAGAATAATGGTTTTATCATTTTATCTTAGCCTAAATTCAATTAGGCTATGATTAAATACTTAACGTAAAATCGCGTTCTGATAAAGCTGAATTAAAGCTGCTTAAGCTGAAAGTTTATATAACTTTAATGGCGAGTTTGGTCTTGCAGTAGTTGATGGTTAAGTTATTCATTAGTATATTATTTTAGTAAGTCAGCCGGTTACCTGAATGGATTATTTACATTTTTAAGCGCTCAAGTGACTTTATATAAGCCACTTGAGACCTTTAATGTAAGCTGATTTTAAAGCAATGAACGTATTACGTACTGCAGAATGCCGCCATGTCGGAAATATTCAAACTCATTTGGCGTATCAATACGAATATCTGTAGTAAAACTTAATTCACTGCCATCATCGTTTGTCACCTTAACTGTGACTTGTTTTTGCGTCGCTTTAATGGCTTCAATTGAAAACTGCTCGGTACCCTCTAATTTGTAAGTGTGTGCACCTTCCCCGGATATAAACTGTAAGGGCAAAATACCCATACCAATCATATTAGAGCGATGAATACGTTCGTAAGTTTCTGCAATTACTGCCTTTACGCCTAGTAGTAGCGGTCCCTTAGCAGCCCAATCTCGAGAGCTTCCCGTGCCATATTCTTTACCCGCAATAACGATAGTAGGTACATTATCAGCGATATATTGCTGAGCCGCATCAAAGACTGTCATTTGCTCACCGCTAGGTTGTTTAGTGGTAAAACCACCTTCGGTTCCTGGCGCTAATTCATTACGCAGCCTTACGTTGGCAAACGTGCCGCGCATCATTACTTGATCATTACCCCGACGGGATCCATAAGAGTTAAAATCTTTTGGTTCGACACGATTGGCCCTTAAGTAAGCAGCAGCAGGAGTATCGTTACCAATTGAACCCGCTGGAGAGACATGATCTGTAGTAACACTGTCAGCCAGTTTTAATAAACAACGCGCTTTTTTAATCGGTTTTACGGCTTCAGGTTTAGCGGGCATATTAGTAAAAAAGCTTGGCTTTTTTACATAGGTGCTGTCAGGCCAGTTATAAAGGTCAGTATCAACCGTTTTTAGATTTTGCCATACGTCACCACCGTCATAAATACTGCCGTATTTATCAGTAAACATCGCTTTGTTGACCACCTTAGTCACTATGCCTTGAATTGTTTGTTGGCTTGGCCATAAATCTCTAAGATAGACCGGCTTGCCATCGCAACTTTTACCCAGCGGTTCTTTAGTTATATCAATATTCATATTACCGGCAATGGCATAAGCAACGACTAGTGGCGGTGAAGCCAAGTAATTCGCTTTTACCTCTGCGTGTATTCGCCCCTCAAAGTTGCGATTACCTGACAATACGGCCGTAACCGTTAATTGACCTTCTCGTATGGCTTTAGAAATCGGTTCGGGTAATGGACCAGAGTTACCTATACAAGTTGTACAGCCATAACCCACTAAATTAAACCCCATAGTATCAAGCTCTTTAGATAAGCCTGCTTTATTTAAATATTCGGTTACTACTTGCGATCCCGGTGCGAAACTCGTTTTTACCCAAGGTTTAATCTTAAGACCAAGTTCGTTAGCTTTTTTAGCGACTAGTGCCGCAGCGACTAACACAGATGGATTAGAGGTATTGGTACAACTGGTGATTGCTGCGATAACCACTGCGCCGTCATCGAGTTCAAAGTCTTGGCCATTCAAATGACAAGGAACACCAGTTTTTGATGATTTTTTTAAAGGAGAACTTTCGCTCATAGAGCGCCGCTGCTGAACCTCGTCTGGAGCAATAGTTAGCTCTTTTTGCTCTGTTAACCATGTTTTAAATGCCGACGATGCGTCGTCTAAGTTAATTCTATCTTGGGGTCTTTTAGGCCCCGCAATAGCAGGGACTACGTTATTTAAATTGAGTTTCAATGTCGCGTGATATTGGGATTTTTCTTGAGCTTCACTGCCCCACATTCCTTGCGCCTTGGCATAAGCTTCTATTATTTCAATTTGCTGTTGACTGCGTCCGGTTAATTGCAGATATTTAATGGTTTGTTCATCAATGGGAAACAGACCACAAGTTGCGCCATATTCAGGGGACATGTTAGCTATTGTTGCCCGATCCGCAACGGTTAGATGTTTTATACCAGCACCAAAAAATTCGACGAACTTACCGACAACACCAAAGGCACGTAACTGCTGGGTAACGGCTAATACTAAATCAGTTGCCGTTGCACCTGCTGGCAATTTACCGGTTAACTGCATACCAATAACTTCTGGTATTAACATGGTGACCGGTTGGCCAAGCATTGCTGCTTCTGCTTCAATGCCGCCTACGCCCCAACCGAGAACACCTAAACCATTTATCATAGTGGTGTGAGAATCGGTACCCACTAAAGTGTCTGGGTATAAAACTACAGCGTTTTGGTGTTCTTCAACAAAAGTAACTCGCGCCAAGTATTCTAAATTTACTTGATGGACTATGCCTTTTCCTGGCGGTACCACTTTAAAATTAGTAAAAGCGCTTTGGCCCCATTTCAAAAATTGATAGCGTTCTTTATTACGTTTAACTTCAATTTCAGTATTATTTTTAAACGAATCTTTGTGACCAAATTCATCCACCATAATAGAATGGTCGATAACTAAATCGACTGGTTTTAGTGGGTTTATCTTGTTTGGATCTCCACCTAGATCTACCATCGCATCTCGCATGGCAGCCAAATCAACTATAGCGGGTACCCCAGTAAAATCTTGCAATATAACTCTGGAGGGTACAAAAGCGATTTCAGTTTCTGATGATGTTTTTGTATCCCAATTAGCTAAGATTTCAATATCCTCAGGCTTCACATATTGTTCATCACAATGACGCAATAAGTTTTCTAACAAAATTTTAGCCGTCAGAGGCAGTCGTTCGATCTTCGTGCCTAACAGGGACAAATCAAAGTATTGATAATTTTTATCTTGTACGGTTAGCACGGATGTATATTTATTTAATGACTTCACTTTGGTTCCTTATTTTGTTTTAAATTTTATTCTAGTGATTAATGGCTAAATTAAATTTTTAGGATCCAGTAGCTTAATAAGTTCTTGATGGTCTATGTCTGTCATTTCTTTTGCTACATCGATAATAGCTCTTTTGCTTGTGTAGGCCTGCTTAGCTATTTCAGCCGCATTTTCATAACCGATGAGATTGTTTAAAGCTGTTACCAAAATTGGGTTTAATGCCAAGACACTTTCTAAATTTTCTTGGTTTACTTCAAATGTTACAATCACCTTAGTGGCTAGTAGTCTGGCGCTATTAGCTAAAATAGTAATACTCTGCAATAAATTATAGGCTATTACAGGTAAATAAGTATTAAGTTGGAAATTACCACCTTGGCCTGCAATAGTAATCGTCATATCATTGCCAATAACTTGTGCGCAAGCCATACAAACAGCTTCAGGGATAACCGGATTTACTTTGCCTGGCATTATGCTACTACCCGCCTGTAATTCAGGTAAGGTAATTTCGCCTAATCCTGCCAAGGGACCGCTATTTTGCCAACGTAAGTCATTACTTATTTTCATCAGCGATGTTGCTAAAGTTTTGAGGTGTCCACTTACCTCTACAGCAGTATCTTGGCAACTGATGGCTTCGAAAAAGTTATCATTAGCGGCAAATTCAATACCGGTATTTTTACTCAATTGGGCACATACTAAGGCGCTAAATTTAGCGCTAGAATTTAAGCCAGTACCAATAGCTGAGCCACCAAGTGCCAGCATGCTTAATCGTTTATAACTTGATTCAATTCGCTCAATATTATTAACAATTTGTTTATGCCAACCACCTAATTCTTGGCCCATGGTCATAGGAAGGGCATCCATTAAATGTGTACGTCCGGTTTTTATCGTTTTGTTAAGTGAGGTGCTTCGAGCTACCAAAGCATCGCTCAGAAGATTAAGGCTGGGGATGAGGTCGTTGGTTAGTCCTAAATAAGCGCTTAGATGAATAGCGCTAGGGATAACATCGTTTGAGCTCTGGCTCATGTTAACGTGATCATTAGGGTGAACTGTCTCACCATATTTAGAACGGCAAAGCTCAGTGATTACCTCGTTGATGTTCATATTTGTGCTAGTGCCAGAGCCTGTTTGAAAGATATCAAGGACAAACTGTTGATTATGTTGACCACTTATTATTTCAGCAGCCGCCGCATTGATTGCTTTTGCTCTTCTACTATCAAGCTTTCCTGTTTGTTGGTTTGCACTGGCACAAGCTTTTTTAATCATTGCCAAGCTTTGAATAAAGTTTGTTGGCATGGTTATTCCGCTAATAGGAAAATTTTCTAGCGCTTTTATTGTTTCTTTTCCATAAAGCATAGGACACTCCTAAATTATATGGCTTTATTAGGCCCATTTTTTTTGAAGGCACATTTGAGAGTTAATACAGTTAAAATAAGCATAAAACAAAGCCGTCCGTTAGACTTTAGTTAAATTTTACGCAATATGTTATTAATAATTATTATGGTCTGGAATAAGTATAAGAAGAATAAACGAATATTTACCTAATGTTTTTTTAAGATAGTAAGATATCAACAATAACAGCTCTGCTAAACCATAAAATAGTTCTCTCTAGATTTGTCTGTTTTAATTCAAGTTCAAGTAGAGATTTAATACCCTGTCAAATGCTCGTTTGGATTTTAATTAAAACGTTTAAAAAGTATAAAATATAAAAATAACCAAGTATTAAAAAGGGTAAGTCTATTTAAAACAATGTTATATAGATTAAAAAAAATAGTGCAGGTAAACCTGTTGGATTTTTTATTTATTGCCATTGTTATGATTGTTTTTTCATGTTTTATCGGAGACAAATAACTATCTAAAATTTAGGTTTTCATGCGGATAGCTTTTGGTTAGTGACATCTTTCTATTTTAAGAATACATGAAATTCAAATAAAATAAAAAAGGTTATCAACGGTAGCTTATAAAGATTTTATTGGTTATTGATGCTAAAAATCACAACATACTGTTAAGCCGCTTGCTGCAGCGTTATGTATCGGGCCATAATATTAAAGCCAAACAACATTAATTAGTGTTGCAGTCAGCCACAAATACTTTTCGTATTATTTATTTAAATATCGATACAAAAAATATTATATGTCATGAGCAATACATATTGCTTAAACGTTGAAGTGGAAAATTAATTAATTATTATTGGTTACTCCGACGCAATTTAAGTAGCCATGAGGTTTGGTTTTTCTCTGCATCATAAAATACTGCCATAGTGAAGAAAAACATCAGTAACAATATAATATGGGCTGCTAGGCTTATGCCAAAGTAAATAATACTTCCAAGGTATGTTGCAATAGCGAAGCTCCACATCAGCGCTAAGATTGTCATAATATAGAATCTACTGACTGGATCAGGGATGTGTCTGAGAGGATTTTTGCTAGAATCAAAAACATATTTGTAAGAATCGTATACCCGAAGTGCAAATTTTTTCATGACAAGCTACCTATTTTATGACGTGTATATATATTGTACGATCCTTTATAGCATTTGGATTTGTATTGCGCAAAATAAATCCAAATTTGTCGAGGTATTCAATTCTTAGTTTTAAAATTTTTGAATGTTATCAAATAATAAATTAATAAACTAAGTAAGCCAACACTATATTTCAGGCTAATTTTATATGGCTTTATTCCTATAATATCTAATAAATAATGCGTCTATATTACTAAAATTTACCCTGACCACTTTAACCACTTTAACCATTACGGCATAGAATTAGCGCCTTAAATAGATGGTAATTAATCTTTTTTGAATTATACGACTAAGGTTATTCAGTAATACAGGGTTAGCACTATACGCAAAAAAGATATGATATTATCTGGAATGTCCTTAGTATTGTCCCTGGTATTGTCGTTGCAAAGACTGTTAACCAGTTTACCTAAGATTGAACACTCATCTAGAGGTTTATTTTTTCCCTAGTAGACTGAAAATATTTTTTGCAATATCGGTATTATCAATTTTACCAGCAAACATTTTACTATTTTTCCCCAAGGCATGAACAGGTACGTCAATTGCTGTATGCCCTCCAGTCGTCCAGCCAGTATTAGTACGAAGATCAATAAGCTTTGTAATAGCGACTGATATAATTTTACTTTTACTCGGCTTTGTTATCTTTACTCTGTCGTCTTCATCAAGTTGATCGTAACTTGCTAATTGTTCAATGGCATGTGTTTTTGCTTTTTTTATTAACGCAACCTCACTTTCGGTGACGGTAAAGTTGAGTAATTTGGAGAGATGTTGTTGTGTGATGGTACTTTTACCCAAAAGTGTTGATATCGCCTCTGGTGATTGGTTCATTGCACGTAAAATTGCAGGCTTCCATTCATATATTCCATTAGCACCGATAGTTAGGCCACCTGTGCTGTGATCAGCGGTTAGGATAATTAAGGTATCAGGGTGTTGTTCGCTATATTTTTCTAAGTATTGCATTGTGATTGCTAAATCAGTCATTTCTGCCATTGCGCCGGCAATATCATTGTCATGTCCTGCCCAATCTATCAGGCTAGCTTCAATTAATATGAAATAACCTTGATCATTTTCAAGCTGTTTAATTGCTGCTTTTGTCATTGTTGATAAACGATGCGGGTCACTATCATCTAATGCCCATGGTAGGCCAACATGATCAAATAATCCGATAACAGGTTTGTCGACATTAAGATTGGCTAATGACTTATAGCTATCGATATATTGAAAGCCAGAGGCTTTAAATTCATCAATTAAGTTTCGGTCTTCGCGAAGGAAATACTGCCAACCGCCACCAAAATAGACATCAGCTTTTATTCCTTCGTCGATATAGCTATCGGCAATGGCATTATAGTTTTGTCGACTTTCATTGTGCGCTAAATAAGCAGCCGGTGTTGCATGATTTATCTGCGAGGTAACGACAATGCCTGTCTTCTTACCTTGAATTTTTGCGAACTCTAAAACTGTTTGTACACGCTTTTTATTAACGTCTAAACCAATGGCACCATTATAACTTTTAACACCACTGGCAAGTGCGGTAGCTGATGCTGCAGAGTCGGTTACTAACCCTGAAGTACTTGTAGGGTAAGTGCTTGAAGTGCCAATAAAAAGACGATCAAAGATAGTTTCCTCAATAAGTTCGGTAGCGGGATTGTCATTGAAATATCGATAAGCGGTGGTGTAAGCAGGACCCATACCATCAGCAATAACCATAATGATATTTTTAGGTTTACTTACTTGAGTAACATTTATTGTTGCAGGGTTTTCAACTGCATTACCAGCGGTTGATGCAAGGATGAGGCCTAGTGCAAATAGAGTTTTCATTAGTTACTTCTTATTAGTTATTTATTATAAATCAAAAGGCTAAGCCAAACTATATGGTGATATGAAGGGGCAAGTCTATCTTTAATTCAGCGAATAGCACTATGATTACCTTCCCTATTGATCTCTTGGGTATATCAAATACCTCTAGTATCAGTTTATTTGTTATGACCGGTATAATTTATTCATTAATACTAACAGGAATATTCAAACAAAACTTAAAAGTACTTGTGGTGTAAGCAATGGTACTTATAGTCAAGAAAATATAATATCAATTATAATACTTGTGGCAACCTAGGTATTTATTCCGATAAATGGAGCATCTCTGTTTTATTAAAATATTAACTTTACTGAAATAGGGCAATGATCACTCAAGGAACGTGATATTTTATGTGTGTGTTTCTCCTTAAAAACTAATTGATTAAATGAATTGGCTTGATACATTTTCTTAGCTTTGGGATTGAAGATAATATGGTCAATATAGTCTTTATGATAGCCGTCCCAACAAGTAGAGTTAACAGTTATGGTTGGTGTCCATAGTGACTTCTGTTCTTTATCATTTAACGCTTGCCATAGGCCTTTTTTTTCAGAGTCATTAAGTGATATATCTTTAACAAAACGACGGTTGAAATCTCCCACCACAATATATGCTTTTTTTTCTTTAGCTTGTTTGTCTAGCCAATGTCTAAGTGGTTCAATTTGTTTACTTAAGATAGAGCATGCTTCTTTTTGTTTTATTTTTTGTGTCGAAGTATTTGCCATTAGCCTAATACTGTTGTTATCAAGGGGATGATTAAAACACCCAGACTTTAAATGTACAGCCAGCAATTTTAATTCTTTACCATTTCTTGATAGCGTAATGTCCATACCATGTCTAACGTTATCAACATCTAATGCTTTATATTCTTGGGCCTTAACTGTTAGACCCGTTGACTTTTTAACTGCAACACCAACACGTTGTACCGAGTCTTTTGTTGAAAAATAATAATCATAATTAATACCAAAAACTTTACGCGCCCATTCAGAACCTTCAACTTCTTGTAAGGCAATAACATCAGCATTAAGTTGTTTGGCATATTTTTTAAGTTTCTGATAATCAATGTTTTTACGCTGGTTATAGGGATGAGAACCTAACCAAGCTATATTCCAAGAAGCGACTTTCAATTCTTGCGAATAACTTGTGTAAGTAATAAAGACGCTTAATAGTAAAGTGGCCGTGATTAATAATGATCTTTGCATTAATACTTCTCTTTGTTAAGTAGCCCCAAATTTTTGAATACAGATCGTTGTCAGTTTTTTTGACTCTGTTCAAGCTATATAATTGTCTTAATCTTTCAAGAACTGTTCCAGAAACAATCGATGTGGCTTGATAAATCACACTACTTTTAGACTGGTTATTAAAATTCAGTAATTTAAATTTGATCAGTTAACTATCATAAGATTCCGCTAAAATATATCAGGTCGTCAGCTAACATAGGTCATAAGGTAATAAATTATTGTGGTTTAGGCGTCACCTAATAGGTCGTTGTTATTAGGTAGTAGTGTTAACTTAAGCTTACTAATATTCGCATTAAGTGGTTCATATATAATGCTAAATCGACATTAAGGTAAATGTTATATTATAAATTATAGGTTATAGTAACCCCGTCATTATTTTATCCTATTATCGATGAGAGTAACGCTTTATGTCCCATGTAGTGAACAAAACAGTTAATAACTGGTTAGGAAAAGAGGCACTTGTTAGCCGTTTACCCCTATTTACTATTATTATAGTTTTAATCAGTCTAATTGCTTATTTAACATGGCCAGAAAAACAGGTGGAAAAGAGTCAGTATAAACGTTTTGTTGCCGTTAAAATGACGCCAGTAATTTTAACGGATTTCATTGAAAGTGTTGAGGCTGTTGGAACAGCAAGTGCTAATGAGCAAGTTAAAATAACAAGTATCAACTCTGATTTAGTGGACGAAGTTTATTTCTCTGACGGTGAAAAAGTGAAAAAAGGCGAGCTACTAGTTACCCTCAATAACCAAGAAGAACATGCAAAAGTCAGTGAGTTATCGGCTAATCTATTGGAATCACAAGCGCACTTAAAGCGACTATCAGATCTATTGTTAAGTAACGCTACCTCGATGTCTTTAGTTGAACAACAAGTAGCTAAAACTAAGGCGATAGAGGCTCAATTACTGAGTGCCCAGGCGAGATTAAATGATACAGGTATTAGAGCACCGTTTGCAGGTGTGCTTGGTTTTCGTGAAATTAGCCGTGGAGCTTATATAGACGCGGGTACTATTATTACTAGCTTAGATGATTTATCTCAAATAAAAGTAGATTTTTATTTACCTGAGCGTTTATTTACTAAAATTAATATTGATCAGAAGATTACTGCTTTTAATACCGCTTATGATGAAAAAGCATTTGTTGGTAAAATCATTGCGATAGACAGCCGCATAGATCCAAAAACCCGTAGTATGAAAGTACGTGCCATAATCGCTAATCCATCAGGTAAACTTCGCCCTGGGATGCTATTAAATATTAGCGTCTTACTTCAGATTGAAAAAATATTTCAGCTCCCTGAAAGTGCAATTATTCCCATAGAAGATAAACATTATGTTTTTGTTGTTAATGAAGAAAAAGCGTTACGTAAACGTATTGAAATTGGACGTCGTCATCCAGGTTTTGTTGAAATATCCTCGGGCTTAATCGAAGGTGAACTTGTTGTGGTTGAGGGCGCATTAAAATTAAGGGATGGTACGGCAGTTACTATTATTGATCAAAAAGTTGAAAAGCCTGTAGTTAAGTCTGAAATGAAAAATAGTGTGTCTCAGGGGAGTAAAACGTAGTGATATTATCCGACCTTTCCGTTAAAAGACCTGTTTTTGCTACCGTTATTAATTTACTGATTATAACGTTTGGTATTGTCGCTTTTATCATGTTGCCACTTCGGGAATATCCAGATATTGATCCACCTGTGGTTAATATTAGTACGTCATATCCGGGTGCTTCTGCTGCTATTGTTGAAACCAAAATAACACAAGTATTAGAAGATAGGATCAGTGGGATTGCCGGGGTTAAATCGATTAATTCCAATAGCCGTGTTGGTCGTTCCAGTATTACTATTGAGTTTGATTTGAGTCGTGATATTGATGCGGCGAGCAATGATGTCCGTGACAGAATTTCAAGGGCATTACGTAACTTACCCGAACAAGCAGAACCCCCTGAAGTATCAAAAGCAAATGATGATGAAAATGTTATTGTTTGGTTTGTTTTACAAAGTGAAACCATGAGTTCTTTACAATTAACCGATTATGCCAATCGTTATATCGTCGACAGATTTGCCGTTGTTGACGGGGTTGCGCGGGTGCGCTTTGGTGGTGGTCGTACTTATGCAATGAGAATTAGTTTAAACCGAATCGCTATGGCGGCCCGCAATATTACTGTTAACGATATTGAAACTACATTGCGAGCAGAAAATGTTGAATTACCGGCAGGGCGAGTAGAGTCAATCGATCGAGATTTTTCAATTAGAGTAGAACGTAGTTATTTATCAGCTCAGGACTTTGCCAATATGGTGATATCTCGGTCAGAGTCTAACGTTTTAGTTCGTTTAGGTGATGTCGCAGAAGTTTTTATTGGCGCTGAAGACGATGAAAATATGTTTCGTGGCAATGGTAAGAATATGGTCGGTTTAGGTGTTATTAAACAATCTAAAGCCAATACACTCGAGGTGGTTAAGTCGGCACGAAAAGAAATGTTTGATATACGTAATGGCTTGCCTATAGGCACCACCATTACGAACAGTTATGACAGTTCAGTGTTTATTCAAGGGTCTATCGATGAAGTTTATAATACTTTAATTATCGCAATGTTTATGGTTGTTTTAGTGATATTCATCTTCTTGGGTAACGTCCGTGCTACGTTAATCCCAGCAATCACTGTACCTATTGCCTTAATTGGCTCCATGATGACGCTATCTTGGTTTGGTTTTTCTATTAATTTATTAACCTTATTGGCATTAGTGTTAGCCATAGGCTTGGTTGTTGATGATGCCATTGTTGTCTTAGAAAATATTTATCGTCGCATAGAAAGTGGTCAAGCACCCTTGATGGCTGCTTATGAAGGCGGAAGAGAAGTCGCTTTTGCTGTTATTGCCACAACCTTAGTATTGGTTGCTGTATTTGTGCCCTTAGTTTTTTTATCAGGTAATGTTGGGCGTTTGTTTACCGAGTTTGCCATTGCGATTGCTGCAGCAGTGGTTTTTTCAAGTGTAACCGCACTTTCGTTAACACCCATGCTGTGCTCTAAGATGTTAAAACACCGCCAGCGAAGTTCTTCTTTTGGTCAAATACTCGATAAGGGATTTGCTAAGTTTGAAGCTGGCTATGGCAGAGCATTAAAGAATGCTATTCATCAACCTATCCTTATTGTATTTGTGTTAATTTTATCTCTGATTGCTGTGTATATACTCGTCACTGATTTACCAAACGAATATACCCCAAAAGAAGACCGTGGTAATTTCTTTTTGATGATGCAGGGTGCTGAAGGCGCTAGTTATGACAATAATGTTAAAAACATGCAACTCATAGAAGAAAAATTATTAGCTTATCAAGCTAAAGGAGAATTAGACCGAGTACTCGTTAGAGTCCCCGGATTTGGTGGTAGTGGTGGTATTGCCATTGTCGGTTTGCCCGATTGGAAAACACGAAGTATTGATACCTTTAGTGTTATTAATAAAATTAATAAAGATGTCCAAGATGTTACGGATGTTAGGGCTTTTGCTATTATGCGAAGGGGCATAGGCGGTGGAGGCGGTGGTAGTTCTCCGGTATCTTTTGTTTTACAAGGCAACACCTTTGATGAGTTAGCAAAATGGCGTGATATTGTGATTAAAGAAGCGCAGAAAAACTCTCAGCTTTCTAATATCAATAGTGATTATAAAGAGACCTATCCACAGTTATTAGTACAAATTGACCGAGACAGAGCCTATGATTTAGGTGTGCCTGTGGGGGATATAGCACAAACATTAGAAACTATGCTGGGTAAGCGTCGAGTGACAACCTTTGTTGACCGTGGTGAAGAGTATAATGTCATACTTGAAGGAGATGAGAAGCAGTTTCAGAGTCCAACGGATATCGATAATGTTTATGTCCGGGCCCGTACGACAGATAAACTGATACCGCTGGCTAATATGCTACATATTAGTGAAAATGCAACATCATCTCGTTTAAACCGATATAACCGATTGCGTAGTATTACTATCACGGCAAATTTAGCGGACGGTTATGCGTTAGGAGATGCGTTGGTCTTTTTAGAAAATATTGTCAAAACAAATCTACCGGAAAATGTACAAACCGATTACAAAGGTGAGTCGTTATTATTAAAAGAGTCGGGCAACTCCATTCTATTTGTTTTTATCTTGGCGTTATTAATTACTTATCTAGTATTAGCCGCGCAGTTTGAAAGCTTTATTCATCCTTTTGTTATATTACTTACGGTGCCTTTAGCCTTAGTGGGGGCTTTAGCGGGTCTTGAATTAATGGGGATGAGTTTGAATATTTATAGTCAGATAGGTATTGTAATGCTGATAGGGTTATCGGCTAAAAATGGTATTTTAATTGTTGAATTTGCCAATCAATTACGTGATAGGGGCATAGTGTTTGAAGAGGCGTTAATTAGCGCTGCACAACAACGCTTACGTCCTATAGTGATGACAACGTTTACCACAGTCACTAGTGCTATTCCGTTAGTATTTGCGGTAGGCCCGGGTGCTGAAAGTCGAATGGTCATTGGTGTGGTTATATTTGCAGGTGTTTCCTTAGCAAGTGTTTTTACCTTATTTATTGTGCCAGGGGCATATTATTGGTTATGCCGAAATACCGGGTCACCACAGGCTATTGCTAATAAGATAGCAACCGCTGAATTGAATGATAGAGATAAATTAGGGAGTTGAATTTGGTCATGGGAATAAATATTAAAAATAGTTCCCATGATTAAAATATCTAAGTTTCTAGACTTTAAGGGACGAGATTCACCTTAAAGTCTGGGTTAATAACACTGAATATTATTATTAAGTGATATAGTTGTAAGCCATTAAAAATTAGCTGTCGCCGTGATGTTCGTTTATTTAACACTTGACGCTAATTAATAACAATCACCTGATACTCATACTTCCTGAAAAAGGTTTTGCATAATTATAAACACCAGCTAAATATTGGTGCCCTTTATTAACCACTTTTTACTTTAGTTGTTTTCTTTATACTGTTCGTAGATGTATTTTACCTGAAAACGATCAAGGGTGTTTATCGGTACGTCAGGATTATGTATAACCAACCAACGATGTAGTTCACTGGAATTTTTAACGTCTAATAAGTCTTTAAAGGAGGGGTAAATTATTCTGTTGGCTTCACTAGTTTGAATATCCATATTAACACCTTGTAATAATTTCTTTGACTAAATAGTAGACCATTATTCAATGTTTTTCATATCCATAAAATTAGATTTTTAGTTGGTCTTAGCTATCTTGTTAAGCTCAAAAAATTAAATGACCTAAAGAAATACTTCACACTGGTATTTACCGTTTTTACTAGAGAGTTTGTGAAAAAAAAACAGACACTGAGTTAAATTTTTTAATCAAAAAAATCATCCATTCATTATCCTATGTTGTTAATAATATAATAACTTCGGTTGTTGCAAGGGTATCAAGTGCACCTTCAGAGCGTGAACATCTTTATGGGTATGGTAAATTTGAGACATAGCTGTTTCTTTCTTACATCATGATTAGTCGAGCTTTCATTTCTGCGGGTATATCTAGCCTTTGATTTATTTAAAAGGGCTATGCCAACGCCTATGGACTCATTTTTTTTAGCCACGGAGTGATTAGCTGAGTCTACTGCAGAGGTTTTCGTAAAATCAATCAAGTTCGATCACCTTGGATTGGAACAGAAAAGTCGGTTGATTTAGTGATTTCAATTCATGTTGAACCTATGTTCAGCAAAGATAAGTAAGCATAACTACGTTAACGATAAATAAATATATCACTGTTGGCTTTTCCTTAAGGAATGTATTGTCTAAACTGCTTTATAGTTCAGTACTTAGTATTTATAGGGCTTCTACGGATTCAATAAAGAGGCCGAGTGTTTGAGGGTATATCAAGGCGATAAGCATAGGATATGAACTCTGGAATGGAGGGTGCACTACGATAACTTTAGGTGATACTGTAGTAGTTTCATTAGGAATGGTTTTAACAAAGTCTTTGCTGAAAATGTCTAGGTAAGTCATAATCCACTTGAGTGTTCAAAGAAGTCCGATAGTCTATCTAACTTACTTATAACCAGTCGTTTAACGTAAATACGGAAACGGCCGTTATCATTAGTACAAATAAAAAAACATTAAAAATAACCCTTGTATGTGTTGCAATTGCACTAGGTGTTACTTTTTAAACGGTTCCATAATTTTAAGGTGTTGGTATATTTCATGTTTAAATCATATAAAGCTACTCTTTTGTCAGTTTTAGTCTTTCCCGGTGTAGGGCATTTCTCATTAAAGAAGCCAGTTCAGGGTTTGCTTCTTTCAATTGTATCAATTGTTTGTCTCTACTTTTTACTCACTATTACGGTAGAACTAGTGCAACAGTTAAGCGTGAAAATTCAAAGTGGTGAGATACCCATGGATGTTGCTAAAATAAGCGATATTGTATTACAGCAAATAGTGGATAGGGATGACCAGCGTATTAACATGCCATCACTTGTGTTATTAATTTGCTGGGTTTTAGGTGTTGTTGATTCTTTTCGTATTGAATGGTTGAGAGGTCATACTGACGATTTATCAAATAAAAAAACATAACAAATTAATTAATATAGCCCAATAAGTTGGGCTAATAACTTTACAGAAGGTAGCGTTCAGTATATTTTGATCGTTAGCTAACGTTAACCCATTATTTTAGTCATATGAATCAGGAATGGTTATGCTTAGTTTATGATGAATATATAACCAGTTATGCAAGCCAAGTCATTCTCGATTGTTTTATTTTCCTTTTTAGTTTATTTTAATGAACCTATAACGCCAGTGCTTAGACGTTAGTTCTAGTGTTAAAGCTTAATCTTTTTTGTCTTTGTTAATATTAAGTGATTTCTATACATGACAACTTTCTTAGCGGGCTTTTCGCTTAGTATTTCTCTTATCCTTGCTATTGGTTCTCAGAATGCTTTTGTTTTAAAGCAAGGTATTAAGAAACAACATGTTTTACTAATATGTGCAATATGTGCACTTTCAGATGCTATTTTAATTACAATTGGTATTGCTGGATTTGGTGTACTTGTCACTGAACACCCTTTTATCGAAGATTATTCTCGTTATGGTGGTGCACTGTTTCTTATTGTTTATTCCGCTTTAAGTTTTAAATCAGCGTTTAGTCAAAATCATGTATTAAAACCAGCCAGTGAATTACAGAGTTCAACGCTAAAAACTGTAGCTATGTGTTTAGCTTTTACGTGGTTAAATCCTCATGTTTATTTAGATACGGTAGTACTTTTAGGAAGTATTTCAACTCAATACGGAGATGAACGATTTCAATTCACCATGGGTGCTATATCGGCTTCATTTACTTTTTTCTTTAGTTTAGGTTATTGTGCTCGATTTTTAGCCCCCATATTTGAAAACCCTAATGCATGGAAAGTTTTAGAATTTATTGTCGGTTTTACTATGTTATTCATTGCGTTAACGTTGGTATTTAGTTAAATCTATTACCTAATAAGTGTTTAATTAAAAGGTAACATACAGGAGGCTATTTTTATTTCTCAATATTTTAATCAAAATTATCAGACTCTTAGTTGGGCGAAGTGTTTTAAATGAAGTATGCTTAGTCAGTGTGAAATATTCTTATTAATAAAGTGAAAGGAAAAAATAATGTCTAAAGGCCAAGATTCAAAAAAAGCAGATAAAAAGAAACCTGCAAAAACAATGAAAGAAAAACGAAGTGAGAAGAAAGAAAAAAAGGCTAACAATTAATCATTACTATGGTTGAGTAAAAACCTTAAATACAATGTTATTAATGCTAATCATTTACATCATAGTAGTTAGTCGTCATCAGAAAAGCCACTATCAAGTCTGATGTAAATGTTTGTGTTTTTCGAAGGGAAATGCAAAAAATATTTTGCGTAAGTTTAATTCTTTAGTTATTTGGAGACTTGTATCGTCGAAATTTTTAGTCAGAACGTACTCAATAATTCGCTCAAAGAACTTAATGAAAACTCGGATGATTTGTGGAGTATCAAGCAAGGAAAATTATATAGGGAATTTAAATTCCTTAATTTTGTTTCAGCATTTGGCTTTATGACAAAAGTAGCAATACTCGCTGAAAAGGCTAATCATCATCCAGAATGGTCGAATGTATATAGTAAAGTTATTATAAGCTTAACAACGCATGAAGTCGGTGGTATATCCATTAGAGACTTTGAATTAGCGCATAAAATATCAAAATTAATTTAACAAAACACTCCTACTTATTATTCAATGTGTGTGCCTTGGTAAAGAAACGTTATAACAACAACGAATTACCTCACTGTTCTTTAGTCTTGTAAGTTACCCATTGTTTCTTTTTCTTGTGTTTTAAAGAAGTCTGATTAGGCGATTAGTAAAGTTAATACTTGGCGTTTTTTTGTCTTTTATACAGCTCAGTAAATTATTACCTGCTCCTAAACCCCCTCACTTTATGCTACCGATATTATCCATCACTCCTTATTATATTTACTGTATTAGCAGTAAATTAATAGGAGCTCTACTACAATTAGTCTGGTTGAGTTCAATAGATAGTAGCCAGTATAAAGTCGTAATTAACAACTTCACGAATAGGTTTGCAAAGGCCGATATTGTGATATGTTATACAATATAAAGTTTTATTGATGATATTTATTTTTATTTAAAATAGGAGACAATCGATGGCTCAAAAAAAATGTCCGGTAATGCATGGTGGAGCAACAGAGAGTAGTATGTCGAACATGGCATGGTGGCCTAAGGCACTTAACCTCGATATTCTTCACCAACACGATAGTAAGAGCAACCCTATGGGTTCTGACTTCAATTATCAAGAAGAGGTCAATAAACTCAACTTTACAGCCTTTAAGAAAGACTTACACACACTGATGACTGACAGTCAGGCATGGTGGCCAGCAGACTGGGGCCACTACGGTGGTCTAATGATCCGTATGTCATGGCATGCTGCGGGTAGTTATCGCATTGCCGACGGCCGTGGTGGGGCTGGTACGGGTAACCAGCGTTTTGCACCGATGAACTCCTGGCCAGATAATGTCAATCTAGATAAGGCGCGTCGTCTACTTTGGCCTATTAAGAAAAAGTACGGTAACAAACTCAGCTGGGCTGATCTGATTGCCTATGCTGGAACCATTGCCTATGAATCTATGGGCTTAAAGGCGTTTGGCTTCGCCTTTGGTCGAGAAGACATCTGGCATCCGGAAAAAGATATCTACTGGGGACCTGAAAAAGAGTGGCTCGCAGATAGTGATGGCAGTCATAGTAGGTATTCTGGTGAGCGAGATCTCGATAATCCCTTGGCAGCGGTGACCATGGGCTTGATTTATGTCAATCCCGAAGGCGTAGATGGTACCCCCGATCCACTGAAAACCGCTGAAGATATACGTGTTACCTTTGCTCGTATGGCGATGAACGACGAGGAAACTGTGGCACTTACCGCTGGTGGCCATACCGTGGGCAAGTGCCATGGAAACGGCGACGCCGACTTACTCGGTTCAGAACCAGAGGCTGCTGATATTGAAGAGCAGGGGTTTGGCTGGAACAATAAGACTAAGCGTGGTATTGGCAATGATACTGTCTCTAGTGGTATTGAAGGCGCATGGACAACTCATCCTACACAATGGGACAACGGCTATTTTTACCTACTGCTTAACTACGAATGGGAATTAAAGAAAAGTCCTGCTGGTGCATGGCAGTGGGAACCTATCAACATTAAAGAAGAAGACAAACCTGTTGATGTAGAAAACCCGTCAGTCCGTCATAACCCTATTATGACCGATGCCGATATGGCCATGAAGATGGATCCTGAGTATCGTGAAATTGCAGAGCGTTATTACAAAGATCCAGAGCATTTCTCTGACGCCTTCGCAAAAGCATGGTTCAAACTAACGCATCGAGATATGGGGCCAAAAGCACGTTACATTGGTCCTGATGTCCCCGTGGATGATCTTATTTGGCAAGATCCAGTTCCTAAAGGGAGTACCGACTATGATATTCAGTTGGTAAAGAATAAAATTTATGCTACTGGGCTGAGTATTAGCGAAATGGTGGCCACCGCATGGGATAGTGCAAGAACTTTCCGTGGTTCAGATATGCGGGGAGGCGCCAACGGTGCCCGCATTCGTTTGGCTCCACAAAAAGATTGGCAAGGTAACGAAGCCGAACGTTTGAATAAGGTCTTAGCCTTTCTTGAACCTATTGCAGTTAATAGTGGCGCAAGCGTCGCCGATGTTATCGTTCTGGCCGGTAATGTCGGTGTTGAGCAAGCCGCAAAGGCCGTTGGTTTTGATATTACCGTTCCCTTTATGGCTGGCCGAGGTGATGCTTCGGTTGAGATGACTGATATTGATACCTTTGACGTGTTAGAACCCCTTCATGATGGTTACCGTAATTGGCTGAAGCATGATTATGTCGTCAGTGCAGAAGAGCTAATGCTTGACCGTACGCAACTTATGGGATTGACTGCACCTGAAATGACAGTATTAGTTGGTGGCATGCGTGTACTTGGTACAAACTACAACGGAGAAAAGCATGGTGTTTTTACCGAACAGGAAGGGGCTCTTACAAACGATTTTTTTGTCAACCTAACAGATATGAAGTACACGTGGAGGCAAGCCGAGAATAACTTGTACGAAATCCGTAACCGCGATACGGACGAAATAAAGTGGACAGCGACACGCGTTGATCTAGTTTTTGGCTCCAACTCTATTCTGCGCGCTTATGCCGAAGTCTATGCACAGGACGACAACAAAGAAAAATTTGTGGAGGACTTTGTCCTAGCATGGACAAAAGTGATGAATGCCGATCGCTTCAATTTAGCTTACTAGGTAATCAAATTAAGATGAGGTTATCTCTGTGGAGGAGGCCGGTACATTATAACTGAGTCAAAAGGTAGACCAATTTTCGGCAACGTAACTTGGTCTACCTTCAGATAAGTTAATGATTTTTGCTACTCATGTTGCTATTAGTACTGGTTTAGCTTCTGCCGAAGGTAATAACCTTGTATTGTTGCGATGAAAGTTAGGCTTCAAGTGAAATGAGTTAACGTTCTATCTATAATAAATTCAATATATAAATGGATTTATTATTAAAGTATTTCAAAAGAGAATAACGCTGTTTTTTAGTTTTTTTATATTGCTTGCAAGGAACTATTTAAGTAGTGTTTAGACAAACAGAGACTCTTAACAAATGTCGCTAATACACGCCTCAATAGAAAATATAGCGAACAGATTTTTAATCTGCACTCGATTGTAGCCCACGATTGATCAAACCGCTGTTAGCGTTCTCTTAGTGATAAACTAAACTTAATGAATTAAAGGTGCTAAAAATAATGATAATGGACAAATCAGTTAATGTATTTGGTGAAAAGTTAGAAATTTGTGGAGCAGACCCTATTACAGGATTCTACCGAGACAATATGTGTAATACCTGTAAAAGTGATTTTGGCTCTCATACTGTTTGTATCGAAACTTCGCAGGAGTTTTTAGAATATTCAAAGTCTAGAGGGAATGACTTATCTACTCCGGTACCAGAATTTGATTTTAAAGGATTAAAGCCTGGAGATAGTTGGTGTGTATGTGCTGCTCGATGGTTAGAGGCCGCTAATAATAATATGGCTCCAAGGCTACATCTTAAAAGTACCCATATCAAAGCTCTGGAAATTATTCCAATGGCATTACTTAAAAAGTACGCGGTAGATTTAAATTAACGGTATGTTACCTAAATTAATAAAATGAATTACTCATGTCTTGTGTGCAGCTCTTGACTTGTTTCAGAAGTCATTCATTGAGTAACATTTTATAGCATGTATTTAAATGTAAAATTTTTACGTCAGCACTATGGTTTCTAAAGAAATCTCATGCCATTTCGTCAGGTTACCCTAATAAGGTTGATTTGACGTAATACCAAGCTAACACTACTATCCTTATAGCATCTATCACCAAATCTATGACGGCCATCACCATCATGTCTGTTTACTCTAAGTTATGAAGCGTTAATTGTTAGGAGGTTCAATGAACTATAATAAATTACGACCTTATACCGTAGTAACTATGATTCTAGCTTTGGTATTATTAGCGATCATAGGGGGGATTTTATATTTTGCTCCTCAAGGATTAGAGGCAAGGGGTTGGACAAGCTTAGGCTTGCGTAAGCATCAGCTGAAAGACATACATTTTCTTTTGGGCTTTATCGTGTTGATATTGGTAATAATACATGGTTTCTTCAACTTAAGTGCCATCAAAAATTATTTAAAACCCAGTTCGAAGGTTTGGACATATCCACTGTTATCGGCGGTAGTAGTGGTGTTTTTTACTGTTATAATGGCTCTTTTGCTTTAAAATTGGCATAAATTAATTGCGATAGGCTAATAGCAAAGTATCTGGGGTAGCAATTCATTGGGCAATTCAGTTTAATATTGATTACTGGCCAATTATTTCAAACATCACACGATGAATACTGAGTAATATTAACCAAAATAGAATGTCAGCTATGCGTTTTAACAAAATAAAACCAAAATTATTGGAAGAATAAAGTGGAGCGAGTTTGCTAAAATCACAACACTTTAGTTTTCAACTGGATATTGATGTTATTACCGTTAATGCTAGCCAAATGTACCCATAGCTCCTGGGTAGCTTACTTCTTCAAGTTTTCCTGTGTCAACATCATAAATAAACCCTCGTATTGTCGAGGCATCAGGTCCTTCAGTCGGTATCCAAGGGTGATTCATAACCCTTGAAATTGAGCGTCTGACATCCCAACTTAAACGTTCAATTTGTTGCTCATTTGCAGGCGAGTCAAGCGCTTCGAGTGGACCACGAAAAGCATGAAACTGTGCGGGTGTTGAAGAGCTGTGGTTACAACTTGTAAACTTGCGCCCTGTCGCTTTTCCCAGTAGTTCCTCTGCTGCTGGATCACCTTCCAAACCAGCTTTAAGTAGGTCATCAGTAAAAGCCAACATACCACACCTAGTGTGATGGATTAATATAATTTCATTAGTATTGAGAAGATGATGCGAAATAATCAGGCAACGTATAGCATCGTCAGTGATAACTCCCCCTGCGTTGCGAATAATATGAGCATCACCTGTTTCCAGACCAAGCAAGTCTTCGATATCCAGACGTGCATCCATACAAGCGACAACAGCTACATGTTTCGCTGGATTGATAGGTTGTTTACCTGGGTGACCTGATTTATGAATTACTTGACCATCTGCATATAATTTATTGTTTTCTATTAATTTGTCTGTAATTACGTTAGGCATAATTTTCCTCTAATCAAAGTGAATTAATCAACAACTACCTTGCGTAGTAAATTCTTTTGCACTGCTGATCTACTAAGTCATCTTACACTTAATGTTTATAGCTTCAACAGTTTAGTGACTTTTTCGACATGGCACTCTTTTCAAAGTAAATTAGACCGCCAGTGAACATAAACTCATATGAAGCTAAGGGTATATTTTAGTAGAATATAAGGTTCATGTAATGGGGTTTACTGGAACCAGACGGTACAAAAAAATTATGTAAGATTATGTAAAGTCAGGGAAATTTTAACGGTTCAAGTTAATGTGTTTATTAGTTGAACCTATATTCAGACATCCTTCTTTATTAAAGGAATATCAACTTAGTAATTAACGGTATTAAAACACCAAGTGCTTCAATTAATAGCTTTTATATTCAAGCTTTGCCGATGTTTATCCTTAAAAATTTTAGGTAGACATCTATTTTATTTTAATTATTTAAATACGCGGCCAATACAATAAATGTTATATAAAAAGAGATACCTCATAGATAGATTCAATGACTTTTTTTAGCTTCATTAGCTTCATTAGCTTTATAAGAGGAAAAACTTTTTAATTCAATTCTAAACTAACTCAGGGTAAATACTTTTAGCAGGCATCAACCTGTAAAGTAAAAAATAAAAGCAAAAATTGACTCAATTAATAACCACACAAAGGTAGCTATAATAAACCCTATATTTACTCCTCAATATAAACTAGCCAATAACAGCTAAGTCTCGTTTGGTTAGCATATTTAGTTAAGTAGAAGTCAAAAAATAATTTGCTATCCCCTTATTTTTTAAAATGATGTGGCTATTTCTTAACGACTAAGATTAGACCAATAAGAACAAATAATGCCCCTATTATACGATTAGGCGTAATATCTATTTTGGGGTAACCCAACCATCCATTTTGATCTAATATTAAAGAGGCGATAATTTGCCCGACAACAATTGAAATAGCTAATACCATAGAACCAAGCTTGGGAGCTAAAAATACCGACATAGCAATATTAAATGCACCTAAAGCTCCTCCTAACCAAGCCCACCAAGGTATTGAAATTGAGCTATTAGCTTTAAACCATGTGTCACCCTGCAGTAATGCAATAACCCCTAATATTATCGTACCTATAAGAAAAGAAATAAATGCAGCTTGAATTGGATTACTCAATGCTAGTCTTAGTTGAGAATTAACTCCTGCTTGAGAAGCAAGTGAAAACCCTACTAATACACTCAGTGGTAAAAGAAAATATATTCCTAAATTAGTCACTTTGATCTGCACTCCTAATTCTGATAACTCGATTGGTATATAACGCCTTACCATTATAAGCAGCGACTTATTAAACTATTTTATTGGCAATCGCTTAACTTTATTAAGGCTCTAAATAAAAGTTTATTATCCCAAGTTGTAACGTACTTTATCTTAATAGTCAGAAAATATGATGAAACAGTATGACTCAATTAAATGAGAGGGTCTAATGTAAATCATACTTGTTTATTAAGCCTTAAGCTGATGACCAAGTTTAAGTGAAACTTTTAAAATTACACCATTTAACTAGTCTTTAGCCTTTATCTCTAAATGATAATTCAGCTAGCCACAAAACAACAGGAAAAATATTGTTGGCTTTAGTCTTAGTAAAGTATGCAAAACAAACGATGATAAATTTTACGATTACTTCAATCGCTTTTATTCATCGCCGTTTCCACTATTTAGCGCCTATACTTCAAGTACCATTACGTAATTCGTCTTGGCTGTGAACTAGCAGAACTTAAAGAGTAACGTTTTCTGCTCTTCCCTATGCTCTTCGCAACTTGTTTTAGTTGAATTAAGGAACCTAACATGAATAAAACAAAATTATTTCCCACTAGATACATCACAGGAATAATGAGTCTACTGATAATATCAGGTGCTGTTTTGGCTGAAGCGGCCAAAATAAGCAAACCTAAAGGAGCAATGGGGAACGGTGTTACCCAAGCTTATCAAGCAAAGACCAACCAATTTTGGTGGCCTGATCAATTAAATTTGTCTGCTCTTCGTGACCAAGACCCAAGGTCAAACCCCTATGGTGCAAATTTTAATTATGCTGACGCCTTTAGCGAATTAAATCTTGGAGCGGCAAAAAAAGATATCGACACCTTGCTAACCACTTCTCAAGATTGGTGGCCTTCAGACTTTGGCAACTATGGTCCTTTTTTTATACGAATGACATGGCATAGCACGGGTACATATCGAACCTTAGACGGTCGTGGAGGAGCTGCAGGCGGACAACAACGTTTTGAACCTTTAAATAGCTGGCCAGACAATGGCAATCTAGACAAAGCACGTCGGCTACTTTGGCCAATAAAAATGAAATACGGCGAGGCTCTTTCTTGGTCTGATTTGATGGTCTTAGCGGGTAATGTTGCTTTAGAAAATATGGGGTTTGAAACTTATGGTTTTGCGGGTGGACGTGCCGATGATTGGGAGCCTGATCTAGTTTATTGGGGTCCAGAAATAGAAATGTTGGCAAGTGATCGTGAAGACCGCGATGGTAAATTACAGCGTCCATTAGGTGCTACTCATATGGGGTTGATTTATGTAAATCCTGAAGGTCCAAAAGGTGTTCCTGATCCAATCGCTTCAGCTAAAAATATTCGGGTCGCTTTTAGTCGTATGGCAATGAACGATGAAGAAACACTGGCGTTAACTGCGGGTGGGCATACGTTTGGTAAGATGCACGGGGCACATAAACCTGCTGATTGTTTAGGCCCTGAGCCTGCAGCCACCGGTGTTGAAGAGCAAGGTCTAGGATGGAAAAATAAATGTGGTAAGGGTCATTCTGAAGACACGGTAACCAGTGGTTTAGAGGGTGCTTGGACACAGGCACCGACACGTTGGACTTCATTATATCTTAGTAACTTGTTGAATTTTGAATGGAAGCAAACACGCAGCCCAGCAGGGGCTATTCAGTGGATGCCCACCGATGAGTCTTTGCTCAAAGTAGTACCTGATGCTCATGTCAAAGGTAAATTTAATCCACCGGTAATGACGACTGCTGATTTAGCGTTTAAGTTTGACCCTGAGTACAGAAAAATTGCTGAGCGTTTTTTAGCTAATCCTAAAGAGTATCAACTCGCCTTTGCCAAAGCTTGGTATAAGTTAACGCATAGAGATATGGGGCCAAGAAAAAACTTTTTAGGTAGTGAAGTCCCTGAAGACATTCAAATTTGGCAAGACCCAATTGCAAAGAATACTTACTCAACAATCAATGATAATGATGTTACCAAGCTCAAATCTAAGTTACTCGACTCAGGTCTTACTGTGCAAGAATTAATCAGAACAGCCTGGGCTTCTGCTGCAAGCTATCGTGACTCGGACATGCGTGGTGGCGCAAACGGTGCTCGTTTAGCTTTAGCTCCGCAAAAAGATTGGGCTGTTAACAATCCAGCTGAAGTAGAGAAAGTCATCAACGTTCTCAAAGAAATTCAAAGTGAAGTAAATGTTGATTGGTTTAATAATACAGTATCACTTGCCGACCTGATTGTTCTTGGTGGTGCTGCTGCCATCGAAAAAGCAGCACGAGACGGTGGATATGACATACAAGTTCCTTTTACTGCTGGACGTGGTGATGCAACACAGGATCAAACGGATGTTAATTCATTTTCATTGCTAGAGCCAAGCGCTGACGGCTTTCGTAACTACTTTGATGTAAAAGAAAGTTACAAGTCACCCACTCAGATGTTAGTTGATAAAGCCGATCAGCTAGATCTTTCTGTACCTCAAATGACAGTATTAGTCGGTGGATTAAGAGCACTTAATACTAACTATAGCGGTATTTCACATGGTGTATTGACGTCTAATCCGGGAACACTAAGCAATGACTTCTTTGTTAATTTGTTAGATATGTCAACGGTTTGGAAGAAGTCTGCAGAAGATGGTGTTTATGAAGGCATTGACCGTAGTACAGGGGAGATGAAGTGGACTGCAACGTCAGTTGACTTAATCTTTGGTTCAAACTCTGAGTTACGCGCTGTTTCTGAAGTCTATGCGTTTGACACGTCAAAAGAGAAGTTTTTGAATGATTTTGTTGCCGCATGGGTAAAAGTCATGAATGCTGATAGATAATAACTTGAGTTAATCCATTAGTTTACCTTTTGAAATGCTGCCTGATTTATTCTAATGGCAGCATTTTTTTTAATGTTCGGGTGTAACAGCGGCGATATTGCTGTAAATTATCCAGTTACTTACTCTTTATATTTAGCCTTATGACAACAATTCGTTTGACTCAATTCTCACACGGCGCAGGCTGTGGTTGTAAAATCTCACCATCGGTTCTTGATGTAATGTTAAAATCATCACTTGTTTTGCCTGAGAATAATGCACTTTTAGTCGGCAATAATACCAAAGATGATGCGGCTGTTTTTGATATTGGTAATGGTCAGGGCGTGATTTCAACTACTGATTTTTTTATGCCTATTGTCGATGATCCTACCGATTTTGGTAAAATTGCTGCTTGTAATGCCATTAGTGATATTTATGCCATGGGCGGAAAACCAATAATGGCAATAGCTATTTTAGGATGGCCAGTTAAGCTATTAGCGCCAGAAATTGCCCAACAGGTACTTGATGGTGCTAGAGCTATTTGTGCTAAAGCGGGTATTCCATTAGCAGGTGGTCATTCTATTGATGCGCCAGAGCCCATTTTTGGCTTAGCCGTTACTGGTTTAATTAATAATGCCGACATTAAGCGAAATAATACCGCAGGGGTTGGAAATCTTTTGTATTTAACCAAACCTTTGGGGGTCGGTATTCTGACAACGGCAGAAAAGCAAGGGAAATTATTATCGAAGCACGCTAAAATTGCGCCACATGTTATGAAAACCTTAAATGCTATAGGGCAAGAATTTGCCGCCTTAGATGCGGTTACGGCTATGACTGATGTAACAGGTTTTGCACTGTTAGGGCACCTGTTGGAAATGTGTCAAGGCAGTAGTGTTGGAGCGGTTATTGACTTTGAAAAAGTACCTTCTCTTGATTTTGTCAATGACTATATAGACCAAGGGTGCATACCGGGTGGCTGTGAGCGAAATTTTGACAGTTATGGTGAACAGGTTGGGCCACTAACAGCCAAACAAAAAGCACTTTTATGCGACCCTCAAACCAGTGGTGGTTTACTGGTAGCCGTAAAACCAGAAGGCAGACAAGTTTTTGAAGCCTTATGTCAAAAAAACAATCTAAACTTACAGCCTATCGGTGAATTAGTGCCGATAAAATCACCAACAGTGAGTTTACTTTAATGACCATAAAGAGCTCTGCAACATCACGAGCAAACAGCGCTGACTTTCGGGCTATTATTAGGGATAAAATTCCTTTACTGGATGTGCGCGCCGCCATTGAATTTGAAAAAGGGGCTTTTAACCATTCTGTTAATTACCCGCTAATGAATAATGATGAAAGGGCGGCGGTGGGCCTCTGTTATAAAAACAAGGGACAAGCGGCTGCCATTACTTTGGGTAATGAATTGGTTACTGGGCAAACTAAAGCAACGAGACTGGCACAATGGCAAAACTTTAGCCAAAAAAATCCACAGGGTTATGTTTATTGTTTTCGGGGAGGTTTACGTTCCCAAACAGTTCAAGCTTGGTTAAAAGACTCAGGCTGTAATTACCCACTGCTTACTGGTGGATATAAAGCACTTCGCCAATTTCTTCTTAATGAATTAGAGAAACTAGCATCACATCCTTTAATGATTGTTGCTGGTAACACCGGCAGTGGGAAAACGCCTTTTTTGGCTCATTGTCAAAATAGTTTAGATTTAGAGGGAGCTGCAGGTCACCGTGGTTCAAGTTTTGGTGGTTTTGTTACTCAACAATCCAATCAAATAAATTTTGAAAATAAACTGGCTGAACAGTACATTACGGGTAATTATTCTTTTGATCACCCCTTGATTTTAGAAGATGAGGGCAGGTTAATTGGCAGTGTCCATCTACCTGAAAGCTTACGACTAGCGATGGCATTAGCACCCATAGTAGTGATTGAAGAAAGTTTAGAATATCGTCTTGAGCAAATATATCAAGAATATATTATAAAGATGTCAGACGCATACCAGTCTACTTATGGTGTTGAACAAGGCTTTATTTTATTTAGTGAGTATTTGGCGCAAGGCTTATTTAAAATAAGAAAACGCCTTGGTACAGAGCGTTATATCCAGTTAACAAAAATACAGGGTGAGGCATTAACTCAACAGGGTAAGGGGCAAACTCATTATCACCTTGATTGGTTAAAACCGCTGCTCAATGAATATTATGATCCTATGTATCAATATCAGCTAGGCCTAAAGGCTAAAAGAGTTATTTTTCGTGGTAACAATATCCAATGCCTAGATTTTTTACACAATTTATAATCCTTAGCGGTTGTATAGTGTTTCAAATTGGTTAAGAATATGTACCTAAGTTTACGCGTGCTTTAGAAGCGTTAGGCACCAAAGGCTCTTAAGATAACTTTACCGGCGGTAAAATCTTATTGCCAAGTTTACATTAAACCGACAAGACTTATTTTATAGTAAAAAACAAATGACATACTGATTTTTGAAGTACACCCTTTCTAATTTAATCATTATTATTAGTTTTATTTTTTTTAACCACTTTTATCGACTTATATTTCAGCATTAGGATATAACTTTTATGTTACCCAGTACACCCGAGTGGCAGTTACTCGTCAATCATTATGACAAAAATATACAGCTCCAAATGCGTGACTTATTTACGCAAGATAAAGAACGTTTTAATACTTTTTCTCTGACGAATGCAGGCATTACCCTAGACTATTCTAAAAACCGTATTACTGATGAAACTATGCACTTGTTAATGAATTTAGCTCAATCAGCTGACTTATTAACTAAGCGTGATGCAATGTTTAAGGGTTCAGCTATTAACACCACTGAAAATCGCCCAGTGCTGCATACCGCATTACGTAATTTTTCTAATACACCGGTTTATGTTGATGGCGTTGATGTAATGCCGCAAATACAGCAAACCTTGGTTAAACTAGAAGGTTTTGTTAACGATATTTCTTCAGGTAAAAAAGTAGGCTATACAGGAAAAGCTTTTACTGACGTGGTCAGTATCGGTATTGGTGGTTCTTTTCTTGGCCCAAAAATAATGTCAGAGGCATTAAAACCTTATCAACAATCTCAGTTAAAAGTGCATTTTATTGCTAATGTTGATGGTTGTCATATTCATGATGTACTGGCTCAAGTTAATCCTGAAACAACGCTCTTTATCACATCGTCTAAAACACTAACGACCCAAGAAACATTAACTAATACCTTAACCGCACGAGATTGGTTTATTGAAGCAGCCAGTGCGGATAAAGTTAACTGCCATTTCGCCTGTGTTTCTTCTAATATTGAAGCAGCTGAAAAATTAGGTATTGATAAAAAAAATATTTTTCCTATGTGGGATTGGGTAGGCGGTCGTTATTCGGTTTGGTCTGCTATTGGTTTACCTTTGGCCTTAGCGATAGGCTTTGATAATTACCGGGACTTTTTAGAAGGTGCGTTTAAAATGGATGAACATTTTACTCAAGCTCCGCTAGAAAAAAACTTACCAGTTATTCTTGCTTTGTTAGGTATTTGGTATCGAAATTTTCATGGTGCACAGTCGCAAGTCCTATTACCCTACTATCATTATTTACGAGGTTTACCTGCTTATATTCAACAACTGGATATGGAAAGTAATGGTAAGTCAATTTCACTTGATAATAAATCGCTGTCTTATGATACTGGTCCTATTATTTGGGGGAGTGAAGGTACCAATGGACAGCACTCATTTCACCAATTGATTCATCAAAGTCGAACACCTATTCCTGTTGATTTTTTAATGCCTTTAATTTCACATCATGAAATTGGCAATCATCACGATATGTTAGCCTCTAATTGTTTTGGTCAAAGTCAGGCATTAATGGAAGGGCAAAGCTTGACGGAAGTGAAGGCAGCGATGAAAAAAGCTAACTGTGATATTGCGGAAATTCAAAAGCTGTCAACTCATAAAGTTATGGAAGGTAATAAACCAAGTAATACCATTTTATTTGAAAAATTGACGCCTAAAGTACTTGGGAGTTTAATCGCTATGTATGAACATAAAGTGTTTGTTCAAGGGGTGATTTGGCGAGTAAATTCTTTTGATCAATGGGGTGTTGAGTTAGGCAAGTCATTGGGTAATAAAGTATTAACTAAAATATCTGATCCTGCTGAAATATTAGATATGGACGGTTCAACGAATGAATTAATTAAGTTGTATCGTAATCGTTTTAGTGATTAGCGAGCAATTTGTCATTATTAAAATATTAAAATATTAAAATATTAAAGTGTTAATGAGACGCCTATTCTAATAAGAAAAAGCGTTTTTTGTTATCCGCGCCAATAAAAGTTATCTGTTGTATAAACCTTTAGCCATTTCTTCAGTGTTAATATGTTTTTAATACTGGTCTTGAAATCGATATCAGTATAAATCTTCAGGTTTTTCAAGATGAAACTGATAACGTGTGACTCAGTTTCAGTTGCTCCAAGTTATCAAATCAATCAATCAATAAAAAATATAAAAAGGTCTAAAAGTTAGCAGGTATAAACTTGCTTATAATGAAAAGGCCGTATAACGTAGCTATCAATTTAAATGCCCTAGTAATTAAGTCGCATATGTTCGTTCTTTTTGAAAGTCGACGTGATTACTTTGGGTAATAATACTAAATACCGTGCTGATATGTTGATGTTAGCCAGTATTACCGGATGATTTTTATAGGAAGTTAGATTTGTTAGCGGCATCGTTAGTGCTATGCGGCGATGATCTACAGGATATGTAATGAATAAAACAGCAGCAGAAATTTTAGGCAACCCCGATTATCTTGCCATCTCTTATGGTGGATATCGTAAAAACACTCGTGCTATTCAGCCATCAGTTGAACAGTTAAAAGAGGATATGAAGATCCTCTCAGCAATGGGCATAAAAATCTTACGTGATTATAACGTTCAGCTTCAACATGCGTCCAACCTGTTAAAAGCGATCCGAGAGTTAAAAAATGAGGAGCCGAGTTTCGAGATGTATGTCATGTTAGGGGCTTGGATCGACTGTCAATATGCTTGGACTGATAATACCCCTAATCACGAAGTTGAGAGTACACAGGCCAATGCCTCAGAAATTCAACGGGCCGTAGATCTAGCCTGTGCCTACCCAGACATTGTTAAAGTTATCGCCGTTGGTAATGAAGCTATGGTCAGGTGGGCAACCAGTTATTTTGTTAGGCCAAATGTTATTTTGAAATGGGTTAACCATTTGCAAGATTTAAAACAATCAGGGGACTTGCCTGCCGATTTGTGGATTACCAGTTCGGATGACTTTTCATCTTGGGGCGGCGGAGATCCTAGTTACCGTACTGAAGATCTCGAGAAGCTAATCACAGCTGTGGATTATGTCTCTATGCATACCTATCCTATGCATAATTCTCACTATAACCCTCAATTTTGGATTGTGCCTGCTGATGAAGAAGCACTTTCAGATAAAGAAAAAATACATTCAGCAATGCTTCGTGCCAAAAATTTTGTTACTGAGCAATACCAAGGTGTATCTGATTATATGCAAAGCATTGGGGCTAATAAACCACTACATATTGGTGAAACTGGATGGGCTACCGTCTGTGTTCAGGATTACGGTGCACATGGCTCAAAAGCTGCTGATGAATATAAGAGTGGTCTTTATTACCAACACATGCGCGAGTGGTCCAATGCTAATAACATTTCTTGTTTTTATTTTGAAATGTTTGACGAAAGTTGGAAAGATCAGAACAATGAACAAGGGTCAGAAAACCACTTTGGCTTAATAAATCTGAAGGGTGAAGCAAAATATGCTTTATGGGATTTGGTTGACCAAGGTGCTTTTGATGGCTTGACACGAGGAGGTCAGCCGATCATTAAGAGTTACAACGGTGATAAGAAAACAATGATGGACAATGTGTTGGTCCCACCGACGCATTATTAATTAGCTAGGTGTAAATAGTCCCTTAGAATATTGAACACGGCTTTTATTTTTCAGGTGATAAAATTGCGTACTATAGAACAGATGATTAGGCACTGTAACTGGTTTAAAGGTGTTCCTGACGAGGCCTATCACGAGTTGATTAAAGCGGCTCGTATTAAATATTTTGCCGATAAAAAATACCTTTATCGTTTAGGTGATACCACTGAGTCAGTCTATGGGGTTATCTCTGGCTTTGTTCGGGTAAAAATCAGTAGTATTGAAGGACAAGAATTTGCCATTACTGAATTTTCGACTGACTCATGGCTTGGTGAATATTTACTTTCTGACCAACCCGTACGAATGTTTGAGGCACAAGTTCTTGAAAAATCTAGTATCATTGAACTACCCAAATGGGTAGTTCAATCTGTCGCTGAAAAGTATCCTGTAGTCTATAAAAATTTATTTTTAGAACAATCTGACCGGACATTGGAAATGTGTAAGCTGCTCAGTGGCATGCTGTTTTATCCACTCAAGGCAAGACTTGCAGGACGATTATTTTGGTTCGCTCAACACTATGGTAATGATGTTGATGAGGGGGTGTTCATTGATAAAAAAATGAGCCAATCTGAGTTAGCTGATTTGACCTTAGGCTCCCGTCAGCGAATTAATAAAATAATAAAAGAATTTGAGGCAAAAGATATTTTATCAACAAATGGACAACGCTATTTAGTAAAAAATATGGCAGCGCTAAAAAGCGAAATTAAAATAAAAAGATAGTCTGTAAATTTTTTAATTAAAAAGTTAGTTAATCGCCAATCAAAAAAACGCTATCCTGCTATAACAATGGCTCTCAGTAATAACAAAACCCTGTTAACTTTAAAGCAGGTAAACTATTAACGGTAGGTTAAAATGATTGAAACCAATTTTATTGAAGCCAGTGTTATTGCTAACGGTGTTGATATCGCTTATCAACTTCATGGTGAGGACAAGAACCCAACAGTGTTATTGGTCCATGGCCTAGGCACACCATTAACTGGTTGGCCAACTGATATGATTAAGGGGTTTGTTGATAAAGGCTTCCAAGTCCTGCTGCTTGATAATAGAGATATAGGTAAGTCAAAAATTTTAGCTAAGCCGTCATTGACTACTATTGTTTGGACAACCATTAAATTTAAACTGGGATTTTCACCTCGAGTACCTTATCAGCTAAACGATATGATGGAAGATATCATAGCATTATTAGATCATTTACAATTAAATAAGGTACACCTTATCGGCGCTTCAATGGGCGGAATGATTGCGCAATTATTAGTGATTCATCACCCTAAGAGAGTAGAAACACTAACGTCGATTATGTCAACTACCGGCACTAAAAATATTCCCCCTATTGATTGGAATATTAGGAAACAGCTTATTAGTATCCCTAAATCAAGCGTTTATCAGGAGCGTTTGACTTATCATATTAATAATTGGCGAGTCATCGGTAGTCCGAATTATCCAGCGACTGAGCAGTATTTAACTGATTATGTAGACGCCCTAATAAAGCGAGGTATCACTATTAGAGGCACTCTTAGTCAGATATTAGCGATTATAGTAGCGAGGAACAGAGAGTCACTACTTAAATCAGTTAATATTCCTAGTTTAATATTACATGGAGACAGTGATGGACTTGTCCATGTCGAAGGGGGCAAAGCAACGGCTAACGCTATTCCCTTTGCTAGGCTTAAAATTTATCCGGGTATGGGGCATGATTTCCCAGTAGAATTGGTGCCAAAAATCGTTGATGATATTATTGAGTTTATTTTTGATAACAATAACGATAGTTCAAATCAAATAAACAAATAAAGTGTTGTTCTCTGACTCAGTATTACAAAATGGTTATCAGCTCTGATAGTTAAGGGATTGATTAGCCGTTAACTAATCTTTAGCTGTTGTAAATGAAAAGCAAAATATAAGCCGATGAGGGTTTACTCATTAATATTTTTGAGTAGCTAACCTCGCGAGTAACTTTAATCAAACATCTCAGGTTGTTCGGCACAAATTACCTTACACATGGGCATGAAACTAAAATAACCGGCTAGTTCACTGCCAACTATATTATATGACGCTTGAGCGGCTTCATCACCAATAAGGATTGGTTTACCGGCTGCTTGGGCTAATAACTGTGCTTGGCAACTCCGTTCCATGGTAATAAACCACCATGCAGCGGCTTCCACTGTTTTTCCTACGGTTAATAAACCATGGTTCTGTAATATTGCTGCCTTACTCTTTCCAAGCTTTTTAGCGATACGTTTACCTTCACTTGCATCGAGTACTACGCCGGTAAAATCGTCAAATACAACATGATCTTTATAAAATGCACAGGCATCTTGAGTTATGGGATCAAGGGTTTTTCCAAGGGTTGACCAGGTTTTACCATATAAAGAATGTGCGTGAGCCGCGGCATTAACATCAGGATGGGCACTGTGTATCTGAGAGTGAATGGCAAAAGCGGCACCGTTAAGAAAACCTTCTCCTTCGACTACATCACCTTGATGGTTTACCAATAACAGCTGTGATAGTTTTATTTGTTTGAATGAAACGCCCATGGGGTTAACCCAAAAATGATCTAAGCGTTCTGGATCACGCACCGTTATATGTCCTGCTAATCCTTCGTCAAAACCAAATTTACCAAATAATCGAAAAGCAGCCAGCAGCATTCGTTTTCGATGTAGGCGAATCTCTTCAATAGTTTCGCCTTCAAAAATAGTGGGTAAAGCGCCTTTGGCATTCATCACAACATTATTCAGGGTATCGGTCATATTGATTCTCTTTTACTAAAGTGTTAAACAACGGTTAAATATTATCTGCCTTGTCATATTATCTGATCCCAGTAAAATTTTAGAATACCGTCAGTAACATTGCGACTGAATGATATAGATTTTGCTGTTGAATAATATTAATGGCCTAAGCAATATGTTCGAATGTTTAGGCCAAATATCATCATTTAATTGATTGGATTGTCGCTTATCGACATTTTATACCAGTCATATCATTTTAGCAGTAGTTGCCTATAACCAATCAGGTAAGGTGTCATAACTGGCGCTGTCAACATTTCTCACTAGATTTCCCCAGTGATAGCTCAAGGGTAACTCACTAGCGAAGAAGTATTTCATCGCTTGAATCTTACCCTGATAGAATTTTTCATCACTGTTATGAGGTGAATCTTTTAAACCTTGATTAGCAATAGCTGCTTGTCTTAGCCATAACCAAGCAATAGTAATATGACCAAACATATTTAAATAACTCACTGAGTTTGAAAAAACCAAATCAATGTGTTGATGCTCTGCCTGTGCTAAGACCTCTGTTGTCACTTGTTTTAAATTTGCTATCGCTGCTTTTAGCTCTGCAGCATAGCTAGACAAACTTGGTACTTGTTCTAACTCAATAATGGTCTTACTTATTTCGTTTAAAAAGGTGTGATAGCCAGTAAAATTTTTCATTGGGACTTTACGACACATTAAATCAAGTGATTGAATACCGGTAGTGCCTTCGTGGATCGGATTGAGACGATTGTCACGGTAGAATAATTCTACTGGGTGTTCATTACAGTAACCATGGCCACCTAGTACTTGTATGGCTAAATCATTCGACTTCGTTCCCCATTCTGAAGGCCAGCTCTTAATGATAGGGGTAAGAAAGTCTAAGATAATTGAGGCATGTGAACGCTCAGTTTCTGTTGGGGCTGTTTTTTCGTCATCCGCTAGTTGTTGGCCATATAAGCAAAGCGCATAGGCACCTTCTGAATAAGCTTTCTGTGTTAATAACATCCGCCTAACGTCCGGATGTTCAATAATATTAACTGGTGGTGATTCTGGGTCTTTACACGATAATAATCGGCCTTGAGGACGTTCTTTTGCATAATCTAAAGAATATTGAAAACCGGTGAGTGCGGTCGTCGCAGCAGCAGTACCCACTAATATACGGGCTTCATTCATCATATGAAACATGTACATCAAGCCTTTATGTTCTTCGCCAACAAGATAAGCAACTGCACCATCTTGCTCACCAAAACTTAATGCGGCAGATGTTTGACCACGGCCACCCATTTTATGAAATAACCCGGCCAAGGCGACTTCATTGCGCGCGCCAAGGCTGCCATCATCATTGACTAAAAATTTAGGCACAATGAACAACGATATACCTTTAACGCCTTTTGGTGCCCCTTTAATTCGGGCGAGTACTAAATGAATGATATTCTCATTAAGGTCATGATCACCCCCTGAGATATAAATCTTATTACCGGTTAAGCGATAATTACCATCTTCAGCTTTAATAGCGGTGGTGGTTAGATCAGCAAGACCGGAACCGGCACCAGGTTCTGTCATTGCCATTGTGCCGGCAAAACGACCTGCTCGCATCGGCCGAACCCACTTTTCAATTTGTTCTGGGGTTCCGTGTGACTCAATTAGGTTACAGTTGGCATGGGTTAAGGAAATATAACCCAGTGTTGTACTGCCTACTGCAGATAAGTAAGTAAAAGCGGCACTAGCAGCAATTAGGGGGAGTTGCATGCCACCCATTTCATAATCTGTTGTTGGACAAGTTAAACCCGCATGGGTGACAGCATCTAAAGCAACTTTTATCTCTGGTATCATATGGACTTTTTTGCCATCAAATGTTGGCTCATTCGCATCAACTTTTTGTCGGATAGGGAGAAAGTATTTCTCAGCAATAACCTGTGCGATATCCAGAGCACCATTGAAGGTCTCTTTGTCATGATCTTTGTAACGTTCACGACTGGTAAGTGATTCGACATCGAACATTTCATATAAGAAAAATTCAATATCTCGACGACTAACGATAGGTGCAGGCATAATTTATACTCTAATCCAAATAATATTATACTAAACTTATTATCAAATTTTACTGTCACCTTGGTGACAAAACTAGGGATACTTTTTAATAAAATACCTATGAGGGTATAACTCGGTGATCCCCTTTGAGGGTTTAATCACAGGGTGTTATTACGCTATTTACTTTGTAATATCGTTAAATTACAAAATTTATCCTTTGAAGATACACAGATACCTGATAATTTAGCCTTACTTATTGTTAATTAGACGATAAATCGTATTATGTTAATAGTAAGTACAATTTAATAAAAGAACAAAGTTGAAAGACCGCTCAGTATTTTACTTTACCCTAAGAGGTTTGTTTGCTGTGTACTGGCCTTAATAGTGATCTATGCTTGGTCAAGTAAACAATATTGGACTGAATACTCAATATAGAGTCCCTTATAAAAAAGATTTATGTATAAAGGCTAGAACACCGTATAACGGTATATATAGCTAAAATATAACGCAATAAAATAAAAATAAAAATAATAACTAAAAGCAAAAAGGAAAATATAATGGATTTTGCAAACAAATTGGGGACGGTCGATAGCACCATCTTTATTGTCTACGTCATAGGTCTATTGTGCCTCGCGCTTTGGATTTCTCGGAATGAGAAAAAAGAAGGTGCGAATACTGAAGATTATTTTTTAGCCAGTAAAGCCCTTCCTTGGTGGGCCATCGGTGCTTCTTTAATCGCCGCCAACATTTCAGCAGAACAAATTATTGGAATGTCTGGTTCGGGTTATGCTATGGGCTTAGCCATTGCATCATATGAATGGATGGCAGCTATTACCCTGATAATAGTAGGAAAATATATGTTACCTATTTTCTTAGAAAATAAAATATTCACCATGCCACAATACCTTGAGCAACGCTTTGATAGTAAGGTTAAAACAACTTTAGCCGTTTTTTGGTTGGCGGTTTACACCTTTGTCAACTTAACCGCAGTCTTGTGGTTGGGTGGTCTAGCCATTGAAACGGTTGCCGGCGTCGACTGGATGTTCGGTATGATATTTTTAGCAGTTTTCTCTGTTGCCTACTCTTTATATGGTGGTCTAAAAGCAGTCGCTTATACTGATATATTACAAGTGGTGTTATTAGTATTCGGTGGTCTGCTACTGAGTTATTTAGCTTTAGATGCCGTTTCTGATGGTCAAGGTGTGCTAGCCGGATTTGGCATACTTACGGAGCAAATGCCTGAACATTTCGATATGATTTTAAGTCCTGAAAATGAACATTACATGAGTTTACCTGGTATCTCAGTATTAGTTGGCGGCATGTGGATCATGAACTTTAGTTATTGGGGTTTTAATCAGTATATTATTCAACGAGCATTAGCGGCTAAAGACTTAAAAGAGGCACAAAAAGGTATCGCTTTTGCTGCTTACCTTAAGTTGTTAATGCCACTGATTGTTGTCCTCCCGGGTATTGCTGCGGTTGTGCTTTATCCAACACTAACTACACCCGATCAAGCCTATCCATCGATGATGGCATTAATGCCTGTTGGTATAAAAGGTTTAGTTTTTGCTGCCTTAGTAGCGGCAATAGTCTCATCGCTTGCATCAATGACAAACAGTATTTCTACCATTTTTACTATGGATATCTATACCCAATTCAAACCCAATGAAAGCCAGCGTCATTATGTACATATTGGTCGTATCGCCGCGTTGGTTTCTTTGTGTATCGCTTTAATCGTTGCTCAGCCATTATTGGGTAAGTTTGATCAAGCATTTCAATATATCCAAGAGTTTACTGGTTTCTTTACTCCTGGCATTGTTGTTATCTTCGTTATGGGGATGTTCTGGAAACGAGCAACATCGATGGGCGCTTTATCCGCTGCATTGGGTTCAGCAGTATTTTCTTTAATACTGAAATTTGCTTGGCCTGAGTTACCCTTTATGGATCGAGTTGGCTTAGTGTTCATTATGTGTTTGGTGCTTTGTTACTTAGTCTCGATGGCAGGTAAACCTAATACGACAGACAGCAGTGTAAGTTTAGACCAAGTAAACTTTGCTACTAAAAGGTCATTTAATGTTGCTGCAGTCGGTGTGATACTTATTATTACCGCTTTATACGCCACCTGGTGGTAACTAATAAAATCATCATAAAAAGGTCAATTTATATTGACCTTTTTATTTTTTTAAACCGTGAAATTTAAGTGGTAATCTGCTGTTGTTCTTGTTTTAAAACGCCAAAACCCTAAATGTCCGTCCTATTGCAGAGCCTAGTTCGTCGATTGTTAACGTTAGCCGTTAAATCTTACAGCACTAAGGTTGTCATTAATTTATACTCATACCTATTATTAATTTAAAGAATAGCTAAAAATTTATTTCATATATCAATATTTTATAATTATATATTGGTAATGGCTTCATAACATTGGTAGATTGACTGCCGCATTAGCTTCTAGGTGTCTAGACGTAAATAAAGAAATTAAAGACTGAATAAATGAGAAATACTATGTTTTACCAAACTGACGATGTTCGAATTAACCAAATAAAAGAGTTGTTGCCACCCATTGCACTACTCGAGCGATTTCCTGCTACAGAACAAGCCTCTAAGTCGGTTTTTGAGGGTAGGGCAGCTATTCATGAAATATTCAATGGCAAAGATGACCGCTTATTAGTGGTTATTGGGCCATGTTCAATTCATGACCCTAAAGCGGCACTTGAGTATGGTGATCGCTTAGTTAAATTACGAAAAAAATACGCTAATACCTTAGAAATAGTGATGCGAGTATATTTTGAAAAGCCTAGAACAACGGTTGGTTGGAAAGGTTTAATTAATGACCCTTATATGGATAATACTTTTAACCTTAATGATGGTTTACGTATTGGCCGAAAATTACTGCTTGATTTAAATGATCTAGGTTTACCTACTGCTGGTGAATTTTTAGATATGATCACGCCACAATATATGGCTGATTTTATGTGTTGGGGCGCAATTGGTGCTCGTACGACTGAAAGCCAAGTGCATAGAGAGTTAGCTTCTGGTCTTTCTTGCCCGGTTGGTTTTAAAAATGGCACTGATGGTACAACAAAAGTCGCTATTGATGCTATTGGTGCAGCAAGTGCACCACACCACTTTTTATCGGTTACTAAGTTAGGGCATTCAGCCATTGTTGAAACTACAGGTAATCCAGACTGTCATATTATTCTTCGTGGTGGAAAAACCACTAACTTTGATGCAGACTCGGTGAATAAAGTTACCGCCCAATTGACTCAGTCATCACTAAACACAAAATTAATGATCGACTTTAGCCATGCCAATAGTAATAAAAAGTTTGAAAATCAAATGTTGGTCTCTACTGATGTTAGCCAACAAATAGCTAAGGGCAATGATAATATTTTTGGTGTTATGGTTGAAAGTAACTTAGTAGAAGGTCGACAAGACTTGATTGATGGCGAAGCTAAAGTATATGGTCAAAGTTTAACTGACGCTTGTATTGGTTGGAGTGATACTGAAACCTTACTTGCTCAATTAAGTGACGCTGTAATAGCTCGTCGAGCATAATTAAACATTAAACATTAAACATTAAACTTAATAATTTTGTGTTTAAACAATTAAAAAAGCAGGAGTTTATAACTACTGCTTTTTTAATGCGCTAAAAACATATCAATAGCACAATCACAAATTTCTTCAACTTGGGTGACATCAGTATAAATACCATCAATTAGTAGTTTAGCAATACCATGCACTGTTCCCCAAAGTACTTGTGAAGCTCTTAGTGCATTATCTTCTTCACTATGATTTAGTAGTTTCAAATCTTGCCACTCTTTGGTCATCTCTACTTGGTATTGAAAACATGGATAGGCAGTATCACGTAATTCTTGGGTGCTATTCTCTTGTTTCCAAATAGCTCGACCAAACATCAATTCATAAAGCTCAGGGTTATTTTTAGCAAATTTCACATACTGGTGAATATATCGCGAAAATTTCTCTTTTGTTGATCTTCCTTCAAAATCAAAGCTATTTTTGTTCATCAAGTAGAGTTGTTTAAACCCTTTTTCTGCTATGCCACACAGCAAAGCGTTTTTATCTTTGAAGTGATGGTAGGGAGCGCTTCTTGATACACCGACACGAGCAGCCAACTTGCGTAATGAAACTTCTTCTATGCCACTTTCAGTTAGCATTATTGCAGCCACTTCGAGTAAGGTCGTTCTTAAATCACCATGGTGATACTTTGCTTTCGTTGGTATATTTATCATAACCCCTAATTTAACAATCTATAGGTGATTAATCAATCTTGACACCGTCTTAGTCAATGATAAGTAAACGACTCACCAGTAGAATGGATATGATGTGGCAACTTAAATTTATATTACCGATAATCCTGGCCCATTAATCTCAGTGGGCCTAGCGTTACGGGTCTTTTTATTAGTGATTATCTATGTTCCTTTGGCTCCGATACCACATATAATCGGCACGACTTCTACGGCTTATTTTGTTTCTACTGCTACACTTGTGTATGGAGTGATAACTTGGTTATTTGATACAAGCGCCTGCTTCTATCCTCACATCCTTCGATAAAGAAAAAATATCTGTCATTAATAATAGGCGATGTTTGATATTTGGCGTTGATTTTTATATAGGTTATTGTTTTATCCCTTAGCTTAAATATTTTGATAACCATGTGTTTTATTATCAAGGTCGGAATATAGACTCCAGTCACCGTATAGCTAATTAGAGTAAATTCAAGGAAGAAAAACTTAAGTTAATCGTCACAGTTAGGGTGAATAATATGATCAACAAACCATATAAGAATTATATTAAGCTGGCTCAACGAAAAACTGATCGAACTTTTGATGTTATTATCATTGGCTCAGGGACAGGCGGTATGAGTGCAGCCTCATTTAATGTAATGAAGATATTAAATCATAGTGACAATCTATATTACGACAACATGTTTTCTCCTTATAAAAAGGCAAAGGTAACTTTTTCATTAAAGCTAAACTACTTACTCATTCATTTTAACGTTACAATAACATTTAAAGGGCACTGACTATTACTGACGTATCTATTATTAGCTTATTGGTTGCGTTTTAAATGAGTTTTGTTGTTAAGCGGTTGCCCTTTATGGCAACACCACTCAACTGATAAGAGTTTAAAATTAATGAAATCCTATACCAATATCGCTGAATTAATTGAATTGTTAGAATCACAAATAAAAGTACTCGCCGATGAAATAACCACCTTAAAAGAAAAGCCACAGAGTTTTAATGAACAAGTGATTTTTAAATTTATTGATACGGGGTCGACCGGAAAAACAAAAGACTTCGTTAGATCCTTAGGTATAAAATCTGAACGTGGTTCATTATTTTCATCTGGTGAGGTCAGTAAATTAATAAAAAATGGCGCAGATGATATCTCACCCGAATTACTCGCCATAGCCCGCAAAGTGGTTAGTATGAAAAATAAAAAAGGGTAAACCGTTAATTACCATTATTAAGATGATGAAATTTCATCTTTCATTCACTTTTATTTTTGCCATGGTAAACGCGTTATATCTATTATCCGTGCTATTTTTTATTAACGTTATTCGTAATAGGGATTACAAAGGATGTTGATTTTGTTAGTGTGCAAGGTATCTCATAAGACTGGATAGTTTACTTTGATGAGTCATCATATGAAAAAGTAAAGGACGAGTACTCAAAACATCTATATTCATAAAAGTAACTGCTAATAACTACTTTAATACTAAAATATCGACATAACTGACCAACAATCTAAAATAATAATTATGGAGCTAAAATGTCTGAATCTAATTATGAACCGCCCAAAATATGGCAATGGGACACAGAAAGTGGTGGTAAGTTTGCTAGTATTAATCGCCCCATAGCAGGTGACACTCACCAATCGGATTTACCCGTAGGTAAACACCCCTTACAGCTTTATTCGTTGGCCACACCCAATGGCGTTAAGGTAACCATTTTATTAGAAGAGTTATTAGCGTTGAATATCAAAGCAGCTGAATATGATGCTCATTTGATTAATATTATGGCAGGAGATCAATTTAGCTCAGGTTTTGTTGAGATTAACCCTAATTCTAAAATACCCGCTTTAATGGATAATAGTGAAGATAATCAACTGCCTATTTTTGAGTCTGGTGCAATACTGCTTTATTTAGCCGAGAAGTTTGATGCGTTTATACCTAAACAGCCTTTGCTTAAATCACAATGCTTGTCATGGTTATTTTGGCAAGTTGGTTGTGGACCCTATTTAGGTGGTGGTTTTGGACACTTTTATGCTTATGCGCCAGAAAAATTTCAATACCCAATAGACAGGTTTACTATGGAAGTCAAACGACAACTTGACGTGCTAGACCGACATTTGGCTAACAACCAATATATGTGTGGTGAGCAATATACTATTGCCGATATGGCTATCTGGCCTTGGTATGGTGCCTTGATGCAAAACAAAGTATATGAAGCAGCCGAATTTCTACAAACCCATTCGTATAAAAACTTACTACGTTGGACCGAAGAAATTGCCAGTCGGGAAGCTGTTAAGCGGGGGGTTATGGTCAATCGTACTTGGGGCGAATTAGACGAGCAGCTCCATGAACGTCATGATGCTAGTGACTTTGATGCCAAAACTATCCGTTGACCTGGAATTTTTAGTACTATTTTTCCTCGTCATACCATTGACCAGATCATGTTTTTGTAAGGTATTATATAAGCAGAACACTTTGGCAGCTCATTTGAGGACTCGCTTGGCTTAACTCTACGTACTCATTATATAAGTACTAACGCTTATTATTAACGCCAGTAATCAAAGAACTTTTTTCAATTACTTGTCGTAAGACACTGATTTTATTAGGGGGTTATTAGCAAAATATTATCAGTTATTCATCGCTTTAGCCCTTGAGATATTAGATACTTTTCGTAGGCTAAAATAATATCTCGATTTAGTCCACTATTGCCCTATAAAGCTGACCTACAAAAGCGTAGGATCAGTGTACTTTAGATAAAAATCAAGGTCTGCACTTAGGTGCTTTAACATAAAAAATTATGCAAACAACAGAAAAAACATCACTGACTAACGCTTTACTTATTTCTATTTGTACGCCAGATTTTAAAGGTGATGAAGCAACAGAGTCACTTGCAGAGCTTGCACGTTTAGTTACTACGCTAGGATTTAAAGTTGTTGGTACTGAGTCACAGCGACAGAGCTCGACTAAAAAAGTTAATGTGTTGGGTTTAGGCAAGTTGGCAGAGATAGCCCACCTTACCGGTAACCAAGGTGTAGTTGAAAGCTTAGAAGAAGCAGAAGGCTTAACTGATGAAGCCGAACTAAACCTTACACCCACAGATATTCCATCAGACAATCTTCCGTTTGGCTGTGCCGATGTCGTGGTATTTGATTGTGATTTAAGCCCATCTCAGCTCCGTAATGTCGAGAATCAATTAGGCGTAGAGGTGTTTGACCGAACTGGCGTTATCATTGAAATATTTAGCCGTCATGCCCGAACTAAAACTGCGAAATTACAAGTTGAAATTGCTCGCCTTAATTATGTCGCACCACGACTTCGTGAGACTTCATGTGGTGATAAAGAACGTCAAATGGGTAAAGGTGCTGGCGAAACAACACTGGAGCTAAACCGCCGTAAAGTACGGGATCAATTAGCAGAACTCAAGCGCGAGTTGGTCAGTGTTCAACATGAAATGAAAGGACGACGTACCCAACGTTCTGAGCTTTTCTGTGTCGCTTTAGTGGGTTATACTAATGCGGGCAAGTCATCAATGATGCGAGCAATTACCGGTAGTGATATTGATGGTGAAAATAAACTTTTTGCGACGCTTGATACCACGGTCCGTGCGTTACATCCCATTACCCAACCTCGAATATTAGTATCAGATACGGTAGGTTTTATTAAAAAATTACCTCATGACTTAGTTGCATCATTCCATTCAACCTTAGCAGAAGCTCATGATGCTTCATTACTTTTGTATGTGGTCGATGCTTCAGATCCTTCTTTTCGTTCGCAACTCGATGTAGTCCACGAAGTATTAGAAGAGGTCGGTGTCGAGGACAGTAAAAAATTACTAGTACTGAATAAGTCAGATCAACTTAACATTGAGCAGCAGCAAGCCTTGATGGAAGAATTTCCTGATGCGATGATGACTTCAACTCGCAACCCGTCTGACATCAGTAAATTACATCAATATATCGTTGACGTGGCTGAACACGAGATGATTGAAGATGAGATTATCATCCCCTACACAGCTAATGGAATTATAGGGGAAATTCGATCGACTATGAGCGTTATTAAAGAAGAATATGAATATAGCCATATTAAGCTGACAGTGCGTTCGAATGCGATTGATTTAGAAAGATTAAAAAAACGGATGCTAAACTCATAAAGTCATCGTTCGTTGGCGCTTGATTTTATAATTAATGACTCAAAAGGCCTCAGGTTTCGCTGAAAAATAAACGAGTGATATTTTTATTCAGTACTGAGGATTACCTTGGTATTTTATTATTTTAGTTTGATTACTTATTCGCAGTATTTAATGGCTATTTTTAATAGTACCGATATCCTAAAAACGTATTATTAACTCATGACAATAGATAGTTTATTAAGATGAGTCTATGAGGTATATAGTAGTTTATCTATTGTCAGAACATCAGGTTATTGACAAATTTTGGAAATATTGAGTTATTAATCAAAAAGATATTTTCATTGTTTCTAATTCTATTTTATTGTGGGATATTAACACCAATCTAGTCAGTATAGTGCTATGGGTATTACTGATACTTATTCTTAATATACTGTTATGTTAAATTAACTTATGGAAAATTATTATGACTAAACCGTTACGTGCATCTGATACGCCTTTTGCAGTCGAAGTTGAAGAAGGTAAGAATTACAGTTGGTGTTCTTGTGGTCAGAGCAACAAACAACCTTTCTGTGATGGATCCCACCGAGGTTCTGAATTTTCGCCAGTAAAATATACTGCGACAGAGTCTAAAAAAGTGTATTTTTGTGGTTGTAAATTGACGGCTTCACAACCCCTGTGTGACGGTAGCCATAAATAGAAAACATCTAATAGATAAAGATAATAAATAGTCGGTTAATTAAAGCGATTTTAATTTTAGTCGACTATTTATTAGCCCTACAAGCTGTTTAGGGACGTTAATAGTTTCTATTTGTTCTTTGATTCTATCGCTGTAATCTCTTTTTGAATGAGATCTGCTTCATAGGTTAATTCAGAATAAGTTTTTATGTCACCGTTTCTTTGAGCCTGCATTGCTTTTTCAAGCTTAATATCAAGACTCTTATTGAGTTTTTTTGTTGGATTTGATTTAAATATAGAAAACATGAGTTTCTCCAATTAGTACGTTACTTATATCATACGGTTTGATTAGCTAGTTAGATTACTTGTGCGGGCAAGAAAACAGAAATAAATCAATAATAATAAAATAAACAGACTATATTATTATTATTTTTCACCGTTACAGAGACTATTTATTTAATAAAGTGTGTGTTTGATGCCGCCATAATCATTTTATTCCTTAACCATCTATTAGCGGGGTCCTTATCTACATTGCTATGCCAGTACAAATGAACATCAATATCAGGTAATTCAACAGGCATTTCAAAAATAGATATGTCGAGCATTTCACTATACATTTTCGCTGCAATTCTTGGCAGAGTTAATATCATATCATTGCCCAATATCACTCTACATGCCGCTAATGCGTGTTGACACCTTAAAGCAATATTACGATGTACACCTAACCGTGATAACTCAAAGTCTTCAATGCCAGGGCCGCTAGAGCGAGATGAAACTAATACATGGTCAAGACTAAGGTAGGTTGCCAAGTCTAATTTTTTAGAAAAACTAGGATGATTATTTCTGGCAACAACAACGAGTTGGTCTTGTTCTAGTTTAGTATGCAGAATATTATTGCTTACAGGAAACAGTGCATCTATTGCTAAATCAATATCACCACTCGCTAATTTATTTTCCAATTCGGTTCGACGTACCCTCATATTACTTTGTAAATTTACCGAAGGGGACTCTCTTGATAAGCTTTCCATCAGTATGGGTAAATAATAAGGCTCTAATGAACCGTGCAATGATAATGTAAAATTTTTTCGAGAAGTTAGCGGTTCAAATTGACGTGACTGTACTAAACAAACTTGTAATTGATGTAACGCCTCTCGAACGTCAGCGATTACATTTTTAGCCACGGGAGTTGGCCTCATTTCATTACCTTGTCTGATAAACAAAGCGTCATCAAAATAAGTGCGTAATTTTCCTAACGAATGACTAACCGCCGGTTGTGATAGATTTAACACTGACGCTGCTTTCGTTATATTGCCTTCACAATAGATTGCATCAAAGACAATAAATAAATTTAAATCAATTTTCATACTTACTCCATTAGCCTCATTACCTTGTGATTAAGACAGAAATAACACGACTATTTAATAACCAACTATTTATAAAATAAATAGTTGGTTATTAGAACTATTCATTTGTTTAATTTAGAGGGTGGGCTTAGCATAGTCAAGTATCTTCGGTTTATGAATAAAAAATATTTTATATTTGCTATTTACAATAGAACAAAGGGGTTAATGTGACTGTCTACATCAAAACTATAATAAATACAAAAACAATAGCCGATTATTTAATATCCTCTTTGGTGTCTTGTCAGCTATTTTTAAAGTCAGAATTATAAAATGGCAGCAATTTATTTAATTCGACATGGCCAAGCATCATTTGGCAGCGCTGATTATGACCAATTATCAGCAAAAGGTAGTAAACAAGCGGTGATTTTAGGTCAATATTGGCAATCAAGTGTTGTACCTCACAAGTTTTATTCTGGAGACTTACTTCGCCACGGACAAACACTTAAGGGTTTTACTGAGGGCTATCAGGGGCAAGAAACCCCAATGATTATACATTCAGGTTTTAATGAGTTTGATCATGTCGATATTTTGACTAATTATAACCATCAGTGGAAAAATTTTGCAGTAATGAGTGCTGAAGTTAATCGGTTAAAAGACCCAAATAAAACGTTTCAAAACGAATTTGCTAATGCTTTAAGTCGCTGGGTATCCGGTGATTTTGATAATGAATATCAAGAAAGCTGGACTAAATTTAAGCGACGATGCATACGTGCACTGCAAGATATAATTAAACAAGAATTAGCAAGTAGTCGTAAATCTGTTACTAACTCAGGAGAGTCTAAAAAAACAAAGAATATTTTAGTCTTTACTTCCGGTGGAACGATTTCGGCTATTGTTCAACATATTTTACAGTTAAGCGATCATCATGCATTGCAAATTAACCAACAATCAAGAAATACCAGTGTAACCAAACTCCTCTTCTCTGAAAATATGTTGAGTGTGGACTATTTAAATAATTACAATCATTTAGAGCAGGCGGGTGATAACTGGATAACGTTTAGGTAACTTGCTGTTACCTCAGGACAAAACGCTTCGTCAATACAATTAACCAAAATGTAGGTAGAAAATAATATGAGTATGGACAATTTATTTGATTTGTCAGGAAAAGTCGCCTTAGTAACTGGCGCAAGTCGTGGTATTGGTGAAAGTATCGCTAAGCTGCTAGCTCATCATGGCGCTCACGTCATCGTTTCAAGTCGTAAAGTTGAAAGCTGCCAAGCGGTTGTTGACAATATTATTGAATCTGGTGGAAGTGCTCAAGCAATAGCTTGTCATATTGGCGAAATGAATCAGATAGAGTCAATATTTGCTCAAATTTCTGCAGAGCATGGCAAGCTTGATATATTAGTAAACAATGCTGCGGCGAATCCTTATTTTGGCCACGTATTAGACACTGACTTGGGCGCTTTTCAAAAAACCGTTGATGTTAATATCAGAGGGTATTTTTTCATGTCTACTATGGGTGCTAGATTGATGAAGGAAAATGAGGGTGGCGCCATTGTTAATGTTGCCTCTATTAATGGTGTCATTCCAGGCGATTATCAAGGTATATATTCAATCACCAAGGCGGCAGTTATTTCCATGACTAAAACTTTTGCCAAAGAATGTGCGCAGTTTAACATTCGTGTTAACGCTTTATTACCCGGTGGTACAGATACCAAATTTGCTTCAACCTTAGTGAACAATCCCAAAATTCTTGAACAATTAATGCACCACGTTCCCATGAAACGAGTAGCTCAGCCAGATGAAATGGCTGGTACTGTGCTTTATTTAGTATCAAATGCGTCAAGTTATACAACAGGTACGGCTATTAATGTTGACGGTGGCTTTTTGATTGGATAGCCGTTTAGCAGTAAGCGACTGTGTTGAGATAAAGCACGTTGAAAATTTGTAACGTCTATTTTAAGACAAGCAAATCTAACAACTGAAAATACCCAAGATAATGATGAATTTGCTCTTGTCCCTATTGGTTGTGCTTTTCTAGGTTATCTGCAATGGGTTAATAAAATCCGTGATAAAAAAGAGGAGCAAATTGCGCCATTTAATAAAGAAGCATTGATGAAATTAAGCAAATGATAATTTATTTTTAATCAAGTTTAACAACAGAAATTAAAAAGTATTAGAACAGCTAACTAAGGATCTCTTATGGATTTTGAATACAGTAATAAAGTTAAAGAATTGATGAATCGTGTAACTTCATTTATGGATGAACATGTTTATCCTAATGAAGAAGAAATGCATAAGCAGGTAGCCTTACATCCTTGGTCAACACCGCCATTAATGGAAACGTTAAAAGCTAAAGCAAAAGATCAAGGTTTATGGAATTTCTTTTTACCAGTCGCTTATGGTGAATATAGCGCTGGCTTGACCAATTTAGAATATGCACCCTTAGCTGAAATTATGGGTAAAGTGATGTGGGGGCCCGAGGTCTTTAATTGTTCAGCACCTGATACCGGTAACATGGAGGTTCTCGCTAAGTATGGTAATGAAGTACAGAAAAAACGATGGTTAGAACCTTTGCTCGAAGGAAAAATCCGTTCTGCTTTTGCGATGACTGAACCTGAAGTTGCTTCAAGTGATGCGACTAACATTGAATTACGTATTGATCGAGACGGTGATGAATATGTCATCAACGGGCGTAAGTTTTATATCAGTGGTGCCTGTCGTAAACAATGTGAAATTATGATTGTGATGGGTAAAACTGATCCCGAAAATACTAATCGCTACATCCAACAATCTCAAGTATTAGTGGAGATGAATACGCCAGGTGTCACAATAGTTCGACCGATGAAAGTTTTTGGCTATGATGATGCACCTGAAGGGCATGCTGAAATTACTTTTGAAAACGTTCGGGTACCGGTTGACAATATTATTGTTGGTGAAGGTAAAGGTTTTGAAATTGCCCAAGGTCGATTAGGTCCTGGACGTATTCATCACTGCATGCGTTCAATTGGTATTGCCCAACGTGCCTTAGATTTAATGTGTAAACGTGTCAATGAGCGTATTGTTTTTGGTCGTCCAATGATCAAACAACAATCAATACGTGAAGCTATCGCCATATCGGCTTGTCAGATTGAACAAGCCCGTTTAATGACACTTAAAACAGCTCAAAAAATGGATGACGAGGGAAATAAAGCGGCTAAAGAATTAATTGCAATGATTAAAATTGTCGCGCCAAATATGTCGCTTGATGTTATCGACCGAGCCATTCAATGTCATGGTGCTGTTGGTGTCAGCCAAGACACCTTTTTGGCCCATGCTTATGCCGGTCAACGTACTTTGCGCTTAGCTGATGGACCTGATGAAGTTCATATGATGCAATTAGGTCGTGATTTAGTGAAAAAAATCACCAGTTAACGCTATCGATAGGTTGGGTGCTAATTCAACCTATCGAGTAATTAAATAACATTACCTCAAGAGTATTCCCTAATGTCAGATGCTTTATCGATTGATATTGAAAAGTTAACCACTTATCTCCAAGCAAACATTGAAGGCTTCAAAGGTCCCGTAACACTCGATAAATTCCCTGGCGGCCAGTCAAACCCAACCTATAAAGTATCTGCGCAGTCAGGAACCTATGTATTACGTAGACAGCCCCCCGGAAAATTATTGAAATCAGCACATGCCGTTGACCGCGAATATAAAGTACTGAATGCGCTGAGAAATAGCGAAGTACCTGTCGCTGAAGTTTTTCACCTATGTGAGGACTTGAGCATTATGGGTTCAATGTTTTATCTCATGGAGTACTGTGATGGTGTGGTTTATTGGAGTGCTTCCTTAGCTGAAATTGAAAGTAATGAACGTCGAACTCAAATGTATGATGTGATGAATAAAGCCTTAGTGGCTCTTCATCGCGTTGACGTTGATACTGCCGGTTTAAGTGATTATGGTAAAGCAGGTAATTATTTTGAGCGTCAATTAGGCCGTTGGACATCACAATACCGCATAACCGAACTACTCAAAATTAATGCCATGGATGAATTAAGCCACTGGTTAGAAGAAAACCTACCTGATGATGATGGCAGGGTTTGCCTCGTTCATGGAGACTTTCGTTTAGACAACATTATGTTTGATAAAGATAAAGCAGAGGTTATAGCGATTCTAGATTGGGAACTTTCTACTTTAGGGCATCCTTATTCTGATTTAGCTTACCAATGTATGCAATTGCGTATGCCATCAGGAATGGGCAGTATTGATGGTTTACAAGATGTTGACCGCGCAAGTTTAGGTATTCCGACTGAGGAAGAATATGTTGCTCAATACTGCCAGCGTATGGGTATCAAACAGATTGAAAACTGGACATTTTATTTGGCGTTTAGCTTTTTTCGTTTAGCGGCCATCGTACAAGGTGTTGCTAAACGTGCTAGCCAAGGAAATGCCTCAAATAAAAATGCCAATAAAGTCGGTTCTTTCGTTGAACCCCTAGCAAAAATGGCCTTGCAGGTTATCGCTGAAGAAAAAGCGTAGCGATAAGGTAAAACAACAATGATAAACATTAAAGGAGTCACCCCATGGATCCATTATTAGACTTTACCGGCAAAGTTGCTGTTATCACTGGAGCCGCTCAAGGTTTTGGTAAATTACTTGCTGAGGAACTAGCGCAACGTGGTGCTAAATTAGTGATAAGCGACATTAAAGAAATGGCAGTACTTAAAGTTGCTGATGATATTGCTTCAACAGGCGCCGAAGTTATTGCCTTAAAATGTGATGTCTCTATCAATGAAGACTGTAAAGCTATGGTCGATGCTGCTATTAAACATTTTGGCCGTGTTGATATCGGTGTAAACAATGCGGGAGTTGCTCATGACTTCACACCATTACATGACATTGACGAAGCGTTAATGGACAGTCAGTTTGCTATCAATGTCAAAGGCGTGCAATTTGGTATGAGTCATCAAATTAAGCAAATGCTTACGCAAGACGGAGGCGCAATTCTTAATGTTAGCTCAATGGCAGGCCTTGGAGGCGCAGCAAGGGTTGGCGCTTATTCTATGGCGAAACATGCGGTTATTGGTTTAACCAAAACAGGTGCGGTTGAATACGGACGTCACAATATTCGCATTAATGCTATCTGCCCATTTTTTACCTTAACGCAAATGGTTACTGATATGGCTGATGAGAACATGCAGGCTAAAATGAGCCAAGGTGCACCGATGAAACGTTTAGGTGAACCGAAAGAAATTGTCGCTATGATGTTGATGATGTTATCACCAGCAAATTCTTATATGACCGGTCAATGTATTGCAATCGATGGCGGTGTATCTGCCGCTTAAACCTTAGAGCTAACAAATTGTTTTAATGTTGAGATCACTCATATAAGTTATAAAATAGACCTTACTACTTTTGCTACATAAATGGTTTAAGGTTAAATAAATTGTCGCTTTATTAGTTCTAAAGTCAGGATTTAATTAATAGAAATACGTTACCAAGTTTATGATTACAAGCGTTTTATGAAATCGTTACTCCAACAAGAAACGATTACACAAAAGTATTTACTTCCTATTAGCTAAAATCGGTATCTATCGTTTAACTATTCGTTAGGCAGATAGTTGGGTATTAAAACTATTCATTTGTTTAATTATAATGCGCCTATTAGCATAGATTATTGTTTACATTAAATTTACACGTCTTAACGTTACTGTTGAAAATAAGAGAAATATGCCTAAATTAATAAAAAGTAATGAAATAGCCAGTTTTATCGGCTATCAAGCAGAGCCAACAGATTGGCATCTAATTACCCAAGATCAAATTAACCTATTTGCTGATTGTACCCTTGACCATCAATTTATTCATGTTGACGAAGAGAAAGCGAAAGCTACGCCTTTTGGCTCAACTATCGCTCACGGTTTTTTATCATTATCGATGTTGTCTCATTTCGCTGAAAATTTCAGTGTTATTATTGATGGCTTTTATATGGGCTTAAATGCTGGTTTTGATAAAGTCAGGTTCCTTCAACCGGTTGCTGTGGATAGTCGTATAAGAGCGCATGCTAAAATACTCTCTATTGAAGAAAAAAAACCTGGCCAATTTCGTTTATCTACCGAGGTTACAGTAGAAATTGAAGGTTGCGATACACCCGCTCTTGTTGCTGAGTGGATTTCAGTACAAATGGTTAAGTAAATTTAAACAGTTATAACTAAGATATTAGAAGGATTAACATGACAATAAGTTTTGAAGGTAAAGTTGCCATTGTAACAGGGGCAGGTAATGGACTAGGTCGTTCACATGCGCTTGCGTTAGCTCAACGTGGTGCAAAGGTTGTTGTTAATGATTTAGGTGGCGCTCGTGACGGCAGTGGTGCATCAAGTGAAGCGTCACAAGAAGTGGTCAACCTTATTGAACAAATGGGTGGCGAAGCTATCAGCCATGGCGCTAATGTTGCTAATTTTGATGAAGTAGAAGACATGGTTCAAAAAGCCATGGATAAGTGGGGACGTGTTGATATTTTGATCAATAATGCCGGCATATTGCGTGATAAGTCATTTAGTAAAATGTCATTAGATGATTTTAAACTCGTTATGGACGTTCACGTTATGGGCTCGGTTAATTGTACGAAAGCGGTATGGGAGATCATGCGTCAACAAAACTATGGTCGTATTGTCATGACAACATCTTCAAGTGGTATGTACGGTAATTTTGGTCAGTCTAACTATGGCGCTGCTAAGATGGCGGTACTCGGTTTGATGAATACCTTGGTACTTGAGGGAGCAAAAAACAATATTCATGTCAATGCTCTTGCTCCAACAGCAGGCACTCGCATGACAGAAGACTTAATGCCTGAAGAGATAGTCAAAGCCTTTGCTCCTGAAGCTGTAACCGCTGGCATGCTAACCTTATGTGATGATGATGCGCCAAATCAGTTTATTTTATGTGCTGGTGCGGGTGGATATTCTAGTGCTAGCCTAGTTGAAACTGAAGGTTGCTTTATTCCTCAGTCATCACAAAATCCAGAAGCAGTACGCGCACATTGGGACGAATTAACGGACCAAACAGGTCAAAAAACATTAGCATCCGGTGCTAAACAAGGTGAGAAGTTTGTTATGAAAGCCATGGCTTTTATGAAGTCACAACAAATATAATATTTACTGAACAATAACAATAACAATAACAATAACAATAACAAT